>JAHJZX010000042.1 GCA_018826295.1 Gammaproteobacteria bacterium | reverse complement strand
TGGATTCGAACCAACGCATGGCGGGATCAAAACCCGCTGCCTTACCGCTTGGCTACGCCCCTGCAAAAACTTGTGTGCATCCACTTTAAAAGTGGTGCGGAGAGAGAGACTCGAACTCTCACACCTCGCGGCGCTGGAACCTAAATCCAGTGCGTCTACCAATTCCGCCATCCCCGCATGCACAGGTAAAGTTAAAGTGGTGGCTACAGCGGGAATCGAACCTGCGACCCCAGCATTATGAGTGCTGTGCTCTAACCAGCTGAGCTATGTAGCCACGCTAACTTGACCTAAGCAAGTGGCGCGTATTATCCAGAACTGCCCCTATAGCGTCAACCGTTTTTTCTCAGCTTAATGCAAACTGCTGTTTGTTTGCTGTTTTTTTGCCCATGTCGCTGTAGTTTCAAACAAATATATAGTCGGTGAACAAGGTTGACACCTATTAGAAGTAAATATTGCGTAGCTTTGTACTGCTGTTGTGTTTAACGATTTACGTACTTTAATTCGTGTATTCATGTTCGGTAAGCTAAGTTGTATAAGTTTTGACAGCGAATTTCTAAGGAGAGGGTAATGTTTGGCGGTTTCGGAAAAAAAGCACTACGCGCAGAGAATGAGCGGCTAAAAGATCAAATAAGCATGTTGAAACAAACCAATGCCAGCGTCAGTAAGCAGATGATGTATCTGAGACTTGATGCAGGTGGTAGCATTCAATCGGTGAATGATAATTTTATCAAAGAAACACGGATGAGTGAGCCGGATGCTATAAATCGGAATATCAAAGAGTTGGTACCCGCTGAATTGCGTACTACAGAGCATTTCAGCAAAATGCAAAAGGCGCTTGGAGCCGGTGACTTCTGGATTGGAGCCTGGCAAATTGCAAACCGCCAAGGGCAACAATTTTGGATTCGGGCAGCACTTTGTCCAATCCGGGATCGGACAAATAATCTGGACCACTTTGAAGTTTTTGCTACCAACCTTACCAGAACTATTGAAACATCACAGCAATATGAAAGCCTGATTAAAGCAATGCAGCGTTCTACTGCGGTAATTGAATTTGATATGGCAGGACATGTACTTACCGCCAACGCGTTATTTCTTGCTGCAACAGGCTATAAACTCGCCGATATTCAGGGCAAACACCACCGCATATTTTGCCCGCCAGATATTGCGAACAGCAAGGATTATGAACTGTTTTGGCAAAAGTTAGGCAAAGGGCAGTTTATTGTTGACCAGTTCAAACGGGTAGATAGTAGTGGCCGAGAAGTGTGGCTGGAAGCATCATACAACCCGATAGCTGACACTACCGGTCGGTTTGTTAAAGTGGTTAAATTTGCCACTGTGGTAACAGAGCAGGTACAACAGCAACAAGAGATTTCATCTGCGGCACAGGTTGCTTACCAAACGTCGCAAGCAACAGACCAAAGTGCGGTACAAGGTATGAAAGTAATGGGTGATATGGCCGTTGTGATGGAGCAATTAGAGCTGCAAATGGCTACAGCGGTCGAGAACATTAACGATCTTGCTAAACAATCGCAGCTTATTGGTTCTATTATCCAAAGTATAAGTAGCATAGCTGATCAAACCAACCTACTGGCGTTAAACGCGGCAATAGAAGCCGCGCGCGCCGGTGATCAAGGTCGGGGTTTCGCGGTGGTGGCTGATGAAGTACGCCAACTAGCTTCACGCACCAGTGCAGCAACAGTGGAAATTGTTGATGTGGTAAGCCGGAATCAACAACTGTCAGATGGTGCGGTTAGTATTATTGAGCGCGGCCAACAACAGGCTAAAGATGTGACCGGTTTGGTGACTCAGGCCAGGGCCCGAATTGATGACATACAAGAGGCTGCACAAAAAGTGGTGGCAGCCGTGTCGCAATTTGCCAACAGGTTAACGAAATAGCGCTCTTGTGCCACTTTGCGCTAGCTAAATCGGTTTAGGTTTCACTAATAATAAAAAGCCGTTGTCAGTAAACAACGGCTTTTTTGGCGCGAAAATGTGGTTAAACGTTAAAACGGAAGTGCATCACATCGCCATCTTTTACGATGTAGTCTTTACCTTCTAAACGCCATTTCCCGGCTTCTTTCGCGCCGGCTTCGCCGTTGTATTGCACAAAGTCGTTATAACCGACCACTTCAGCGCGGATAAAGCCTTTTTCAAAGTCGGTGTGGATCACGCCGGCTGCCTGTGGTGCGGTGGCACCAATAGCCACAGTCCAGGCGCGTACTTCTTTTACGCCAGCGGTAAAGTAGGTATGCAGGTTAAGCAGAGAGTAACCACCACGGATAACGCGGTTTAAGCCTGGCTCTTCTAAGCCCATATCGGCCATAAACTCAGCTTTCTCATCATCATCCAGCTCGGCAATTTCTGATTCAATGGCGGCACATACCGGTACCACGATGGCATTTTCTTTATCGGCAATGGCTTTAACGATATCCAGGTATGGGTTATTTTCAAAGCCGTCATCGGTCACGTTAGCGATATACATCGTCGGCTTGATGGTCAAGAAGTTCATGTAGGCAATCAGGGCTTTCTCGTCTTTATCCAGCTCCAGCTGACGCAGCGTTAAGCCTTGCTCTAAATGCGCTTTCACTTTTTCCAGCACTACTATTTCGGCTTTGGCGTCTTTGTCGCCACCTTTAGCTTTTTTGCTAACGCGTAAAATAGCACGCTCGGCGCTGTCCATATCTGACAGTACCAGCTCCATATTAATGGTGTCGATATCGTCGGCCGGGTCAATTTTGCCTGCTACGTGAATAATGTTTTCATCGTCAAAACAGCGTACTACATGGCCGATAGCGTCGGTTTCACGGATATTAGCCAAAAATTTGTTACCCAGGCCTTCACCTTTAGAGGCGCCTTTAACTAAACCGGCGATATCCACAAATTCCATCGTGGTAGGCAGTACCCGCTGCGGGTTAACGATAGCGGCCAGTTTATCCAGCCGCAGGTCCGGTACCGGTACTACGCCGGTATTGGGCTCAATAGTACAGAACGGAAAGTTTGCTGCTTCAATGCCTGCTTTAGTTAATGCATTAAACAGGGTGGATTTGCCTACGTTTGGTAAGCCAACGATGCCACATTTGAAACCCATAATTAGTATCCTTTACGTGCTGTAAAAAGTTGTACCGGCTATATCAGCTGGCTTTAAAACTGTGCAGGCGGCTTTGCGCTTTTACCAGGCCATCACGGGCCAGAATGTCAAAGCAACGCGTTGCTTCATCAATACTTTGTTCGATAAGTTGTTGTTCGCTGGCTGGCGCTTTACCAAGCACATAGCCGGTGACCTGATCTTTGTGTCCCGGGTGGCCAACACCCAGACGCAAACGATAGAAATTCTGATTATTGCCCAGGCGGGAAATAATATCACGCAAACCATTGTGGCCGGCATGGCCGCCACCGAGTTTAAATTTTGCTACTCCGGGGTCGAGCGCCATTTCGTCATGCGCCACCAGTATTTGCTCGGGAGCCAGCTTGTAAAACTGTGCCATCGCCAGCACGGCTTTACCACTTAAATTCATGTAAGTAGAGGGAATAAGCAGTTTGAATTCTTGGCCGGCACAGACAAACTTGCCGGTATGACCGAAAAATTTCGGTTCGTTTTTAAAACTGGCATTAAAGGCGTGGGCCAGTTGTTGAACAAACCAGACACCGGCATTGTGCCGGGTCTGGCTGTATTCCGGGCCCGGATTACCCAGGCCCACAATCAACTGTATGGCTGATTGAGTAGTGTCAGACATTACTCAGCAGTTTCAGTTTCTTCTGCATCAGCTGCTTTACCAGCTGGTTTGTTTACAGAAACAACGGCTAAGTCGTGACCTTTAGCTAACTGAACGAAAGTAACACCTTTAGGCGCTTTCAGATCAGATAAATGCAGGTGAGTACCTACTTCAACATTGCTCATGTCAACTTCGATAAACTCTGGTAAGTCTGCAGGCAGACAAGAGATTTCGATTTCGTTAGCAGCGTGTACTACTACGCCACCTTTTTTAACTGCTGCTTCTTCGCTAACGAAGTGAACAGGAACAACGGTGTGCAGTTCGTGGCCAGCTTCTACGCGTTGGAAGTCAACGTGCATAACTTTTGGCTTGAACGGGTGACGCTGCATAGCTTTAACGATGGCTTTTACTTCTTCACCGGCAACGTTAATTGTCAGGATGTGTGAGTAAAAGGCTTCGAAACTTTGTGCTTTAATCAGTTTAGAATGCTCTAAAGTGATTGATTGCGCTGGTTTGCTACCACCGTAAATGATAGCTGGCACTTTGTCTTCGTGACGCAGGCGGCGGCTCGCACCTTTCCCTGAATCAGTACGGACTTCTGCGTTTAATGTAAAGATTGCATCAGACATGATGTACTCCAAATATTTAAGTATCCCAAGACTTGCGACCAGTCTCAGGCTGGACCCCATTTTCTGGGGCGCGACATATTACCACCGGCACTGGCTAGCTGCAATTGTAAATTAGCGGCATTTATACGCGGCAGCTAAATAACGGCTATACTGAGAAGTGCTGGTTAAAAAGTGAGCAGCTTTGCTGTTGGGCCGATGGCTAACCGCCCTTGGTTTGCAAAGCGACTACGGCGACATATCGCAAGCTTTTAGCGGAGAATATTATGTTAAGACGGTATTTTATCAGTGAAGATCTTGATGATCTTGAAGCTGTTGAGCGCGAGCTCGAACAACAGGGGATTAATACCCCGCAAATTCATGTATTAAGTGAACAGGATGCCAACGTCGAATTACATCATTTACCGGAAGTGTCTGCGGTACTAAAAAGCGATGTTGTGCATGCAACTGAACTTGGTGCTGTAGTTGGTGTTATAGCTGCGGCAGTGGTGTTACTGGTGGCTTACAGTATGGGCTGGACTGACAGCGCCGCTGGTTGGGTGCCATTTATATTTTTAGCCATAGTGGTGCTGGGTTTTTGTACCTGGGAAGGTGGCTTTATCGGCATACAGGAACCGAACGTGCACTTTAAAAAGTTTCAGGATGTGTTGCAGCAAGGCAAACATGTGCTGTTTGTTGATATAGATCCGCAAGACGAAGCCGTGTTAAACCGTACCGTGCGGCGCCACCCTAAATTACAGTTAGCCGGCAGTGGTGAAGGCGCCCCCGGTTGGGTGGTACGTACACAAATTTATTTTCGCCGTTTTATGAAAGCCATGCCCTGATAGTTGCAGTACTTTAGTCAAACCGGCGTGCAGTTGTACGCCGGTTTTTTAGGCAAGCTGCTCATTTATCGCCTATAGTCAAAATCAAATAAAGCTCAATCCGCAAGTTGTTGGGCTAATAGTTGTACGTACTGTTGTCTGGTTAATTTGTTGAAGTCGATACCTGGTACTTTCACTTTTAACGTTAAGGAATAACAGCGTTATGGCAATTACCCTCGTTATTGTATTGCTGGTAATCGGCTCTCTGTTACTGCATTACTTTAGTGTCTGGTGGTTTACACCACTGGCGTCTAACTGGTCATCCATTGATTTTACTGTCGATATTACGGTGTGGATAACCGGAGTGGTATTTGTGCTGGTTAATCTGTTTTTGGCTTTTGCGATATTTCGCTTTCGCAGCAGGCCAGGCCATAAAGCACACTATGAACCCGAAAACAAAAAGCTGGAAGGCTGGCTGGTTGCCCTGACCAGTGTTGGTATTGCCGCCATGCTGGCACCGGGTTTATATGTCTGGGCCCAATTTGTCCAGCCACCGGAACACGCCACCGAAGTTGAAGCTTTTGGCCAGCAATGGCACTGGCGCTTTCGTTTTCCCGGCGCCGATGGCCAGTTAGGCAAAGTTGATACGGCGCTAATATCTGAACAAAACCCATTAGGCATAGTGCCATCCGACCCTGCTGGCACAGACGATGTCATCATTTTAAGTAAAGAGCTGGTACTGGAACTGGATCAGCCGGTGAAAATGCTGCTGCGATCTGCCGATGTGCTACACAATTTCACCGTGCCGCAGTTCAGAGTAAAAATGGATTTGGTGCCGGGTATGGTAAGCACGCTCTGGTTTACCCCGACGCAGACCGGCCAGTTTGATGTGCTGTGTGAAGAGCTATGCGGCAGCGGCCATTTTGCAATGCGCAGTAAAGTTGTGGTGAAACCCGGTAGCGAATATCAGCAGTGGTTAGCGCAGCAACAAACCTTTGGCCAAAGCCAGACGGTAGCAGAGGCTGATATCCGGCTGGGCCAGGCGCAGTATCAACTCTGTGCTGCCTGCCATGGTGCGGCTGGTGAGGGCAATGAACAAATGCATGCACCGGCACTGGCCGGGCAGTCGCGCTGGTATCTGCGCCGGCAGTTACTGCACTATCAGCAAGGTATTCGCGGTAGCGCCGAAGGTGACCAGTTTGGCGCCCAGATGGCGGCTATGGCCAATACCGTGGCCGATCCTGCCATGCTGAATCATCTGCTGGCTTATATCGCAAGCCTGCCGCCAGCAACAACTAAAACGACAGATGGCGATGTGCAACGCGGACAAAAATTGTACCGCAGCTGCGCCTCCTGTCATGGTGCGGCTGCTGGTGGCAGTTATGCCATGAATGCCCCCAAATTGGCCGGTGTAGACGCTTGGTATCTGCAGCGGCAACTCGGTTACTTTAAACAGCGGGTGCGGGGCAGTCATCCGGATGATTTTTATGGTGCGCAAATGAGCCTGATCGCACAGTCATTGCAGTCGGAGCAGGATATAGCAGATGTCGTAGCCTATATCAGCAGCCTGCAGCCCTGAGTTTGCCGCGATATTAAGGAGCAAAGCATGACAATATCTGCCAGTTATGGCACTGCACATCAGCATGATGAACCGGGAAGTTTCTGGACCCGTTATGTCTGGAGTCAGGATCACAAAGTTATTGCTATACAGTACAGCCTGACGGCAATCTTCGTCGGGCTGGTGGCCTTAGTGTTATCGGCACTGATGCGGTTGCAGTTGGGGTTTCCTGGCCAATTTTCATTCATAGATTCTACGCATTATCTGCAGTTCGTTACTATGCACGGCATGATTATGGTGGTGTATCTGTTAACGGCATTGCTATTAGGCGGCTTTGGCAATTACCTGATCCCGCTAATGGTAGGCGCCCGTGACATGGTGTTTCCGTTTCTTAACATGCTTAGCTACTGGACATACTTACTGTCGGTGATAGTACTACTGTCCAGCTTTTTCGTCACCGGTGGCCCGACCGGAGCGGGTTGGACGCTATACCCTCCCCAGGCTATTTTACCGGGCACGCCAGGCTCCGGGCCCGGTATTTTGCTAATGCTGATATCACTGGCCATCTTTATCGTCGCCTTTACCATGGGCGGATTAAATTATGTCTGTACTGTGCTGCAGGCCCGTACCCGCGGCATGACGCTGATGCGGATGCCGCTAACTGTATGGGGTATTTTTGTTGCGACTATCCTTGGGTTGCTGGCTTTTCCTGCCCTGCTGGTCAGTGCGGTAATGATGTTTTTAGATAAAACGGTCGGCACCAGCTTTTTTATGCCGGTGATAGTGTCGCTGGGTGAGCAGCTGGATTACAGCGGCGGCAGCCCGATTTTGTTTCAGCACCTGTTCTGGTTTTTTGGCCATCCTGAAGTGTACATAGTGGCGCTGCCTGCCTTTGGTATAGTGTCCGACATACTGGCGACACATGCGCGGAAAAACATTTTTGGCTACCGGATGATGGTGTGGGCCATCGTCGCCATTGGTGGCCTGAGTTTTGTTGTCTGGGCACATCATATGTATGTCAGCGGCATGAACCCTTATTTTGGTTTTTTCTTTGCAACGACAACGCTGATTATTGCGGTGCCGACCGCGCTGAAAGTATACAACTGGGTGCTGACGTTGTGGCAGGGCAATATTCATCTTACTGTGCCGATGCTATTTGCCATTGGGTTTATTTTTACCTTTGTGCATGGCGGTTTGACCGGATTGTTCCTCGGCAATGTGGTAGTAGACTTACCCTTGTCCGACACGTACTTTGTGGTCGGGCATTTTCATATGGTGATGGGCGTATCGCCAGTACTGGTGCTATTTGCCGCTATTTATCACTGGTTTCCTAAAGTAACCGGCAAGATGTTGCATGACGGTTTGGGAAAGCTGCATTTCTGGGGCACCTTTATTGGCACTTATCTGGTGTTTCTGCCGATGCATTATCTGGGCTTTTTGGGGGTGCCACGGCGTTACTATGCCATTGCCGGTACCGATTTTATTCCAGAGTCGGCGCAACATCTGAATAGCAGTATCACCGTTGCCGCACTGGTTGTGGCAGTGATGCAACTGCTGTTTATTGCCAACCTGATTATCAGCCTGCGCCGGGGCAAAACCGCCAGTGCCAACCCCTGGCAAGCCACTACACTGGAATGGCAAACACCACAAACCCCGCCGGCACACGGCAACTTTGGTGCGCAATTGCCAACCGTATACCGCTGGGCGTATGACTACAGTGTCCCCGGTGCCCGTGATGACTTTATTCCGCAGAACCTGCCTGACAGTGCTGTCGTGCTGGATGATGCCCAGGCTTATGCCAAGGCGGGCCAATGAGTATCTTCAGCAAGCTGACCGAAAAGCCCTGGCTGGCGCAACCTGAGGGGCAAGATCCGGCATTACACTATCTGGCGGAAGATATCTGGCCACAGCGCACCGCGTTAAAGTTTTTCCTCGCTACCGTCAGTGTCTTGTTCTCGTTGTTTATTGTTACTCTGCTGGGGCGCTCGCAGTTGCCGGACTTTCAGGTGTTGGCCGGCGAGCCCTGGTTACCCTTATCCGATCGCAGCGGTTTGTGGCTTAGCACCAGCTTATTGCTGGGCAGCAGTCTGGCAATGCAGCTGGCGCAGTGGTGTGCCGCCCGCCAGCGGCTTAGCGCGGTGCTGGGGGCATTGACAGCTGCGGTAGCGTTAATCTTGCTGTTTTTATTTGCCCAGTATCGGGTCTGGTTGCAGTTAGCTGATGCTGGTTTTGGTTTTACCGACACGGCTGCAAGCAACTATTTCTATCTGTTAACGGCATTACATGCTGTGCATTTGCTGGGCGGCGTCATCGCTGTGTCACCGGTGTTTTTGCAACTGGCTAAGGCCAGGGCCGCAACACTGGAAAAAACACTGACGCTGTGCTGCGCTTACTGGCACTACCTGCTGTTGTTGTGGTTGCTATTGTTCTGGTTACTAACCAGCCCGGCGCAGACCCTTAACACTTTGGCCGCTCTGTGTGGCTTTGGCGAGGCTAATTTATGACCGGGCAATCCGATAAAGCGGCAGAACCTGGCGGCTGGCAGGGCGTCGTTACCGATTGGACCGCAGATCAACGTGCTTTCAGGGTGTCCTGGGGCAAGCTGATGATGTGGATTTTTCTGCTGGGTGATACCTTTATCTTCAGCATTTTTCTGATCGGCTATATGACAGTGCGTTTGTCGGCTACGGCTGACTGGCCCAATGCCAGCCAGGTATTTGAGCTGGTGGTATTTGGCCATACTGTACCGCTGTTTCTGATCGCTATCATGACGTTTATTCTGATCACCAGCAGCGGCACCATGGCAATGGCCGTCAGTTGTGCCTATCGCAAACAAAAAAAACTGGCCGTGTATCTGATGTTGGCAACTGCGGTGCTAGGGGCCAGTTTTGTTGGCATGCAGGCATTTGAATGGAGCAAATTAATTGCCGATGGCGTGCGCCCCTGGACCAATCCGATGGGAGCCGGCCAATTTGGCGCCGCTTTTTTTATGATCACCGGCTTTCACGGCCTGCACGTTAGCGCCGGCGTGATCTATCTGTTAGTGGTGGCGCGTAAGCTGGCGCGCGGGGATTATGATCAGCGCGGCTATGAAATTGTCGAAATCAGCGGCCTGTACTGGCATTTTGTTGATTTGGTCTGGGTGTTTATTTTTGCCTTTTTTTACTTATGGTGAGGTGAGTCATGTCTGCCGATCATGCCCAGCAGCACCCAATCAGCCTGTATTTTAAAGTTTGGGGCTTGTTGTTTCTCCTGAGTTTTTTCTCTTACATGGTCGATTATCTGCATCTGCAGGGGCCACTGCGCTGGACGCTGGTTCTGATCTTTATGTTGCTTAAAGCCGGGCTAATCCTCAGTGTTTTTATGCATGTAAAATGGGAGCGCCTGGCATTAAAACTGCTGTTGTTTGTGCCACTGTTTGCCATAGTAGTGTTTATTGCGCTCATGGCAATCGAAGGCGATTACACCCATGCACTGCGGCTTTTGTATTTTCATCAGTACTGAACAGTAACAGGTGCTTATTATGCTAACTGAAACGCTGGGCTATTCCTTCACCGGCAACTGTCGGTATTATTTACAACTGTGCAAACCTAAAGTGGTGCTGCTACTGGTTATTACCGCCGTGGTCGGCATGCTGCTGGCTGCTCCTGCCTGGCAGGACTGGTATAAGCTGTTTGCTGCCACGCTGGGTATAGCGGGCGCTTCGGCGGCAGCGGCGGTATTTAATCATCTGGCCGATAGCAAAATTGACCGCTTAATGCAGCGTACCCGTTATCGCCCGTTAGTGCGCGGCAGCCTGACAGCCAGCCAGGCACTCTGGTTTGCCGTGCTGTTATCTGTTATCTCGCTCAATCTGTTGTGGTGGCTGGTAAACCCGCTTACGGCTGTGCTCACCTGTGTTGGCCTGATAGGTTATGCTGTTATTTACACTCGCTTTTTAAAGTACCACAGCTCACAAAATATTGTGTTAGGTGGCTTATCCGGTGCACTTCCACCTTTGTTGGGTTGGACCAGTGTTACCAATCAACTCAGTATTGAGCCGTTTTTACTGGTGCTGATTATCTTTGTCTGGACACCTGCGCATTTCTGGCCATTGGCGATAGACCGGCTTGACGACTACCGCCGGGCCAAAGTACCCATGCTGCCGGTAACCCATGGCGTGCCTTATACCCGTGATGCCATCGTCAGTTATACCTTATTGTTATTACCCGTTAGTGTGTTGCCGGTATGTGTAGGTATGAGCGGCGGCTTTTATCTGTTGTCGGCCTTGTTACTGGGCGGCTGGTTTTTACATTCAGCCTTGATGTTGCGCTGGTACCCGGATAGGCACAGTGCGATGCGAACTTTTCAGGTGTCGATATATTATTTATTGGCGTTGTTTTGTGCACTGTTGGTTGATCATCTGTGGCGGCTGTAACGGCGCAAGCGTTGCCGGCGCGGTTTGGTGTGCCACTGGCGCTACTGGCCTTGTTGTTGCTGGCACTGCTGTTATGGCAGCAGCGGCCACAGCGCACGGCACCGCAGTTGCAACAAGCCGTACTGTTAGCCAGGCCTGTTAGCCTGGGCGCGTTTCAGCTGCAGGATCACCAGGGCTTGCCGGTGCAACCTGCAACGCTGCAAGGGCGCTGGCATCTGCTGAGCTATGGTTACACCTACTGCCCGGATGTATGCCCGCTGACGCTGGCCAAACTGGCCAGTTTGCAGCAACAGTTGGCCAGCGAAACTGAATTCTCTCAGCCGGATTTGCTGTTTTACAGCATAGATCCCAAGCGCGATAGCGCAGTTGAACTGGCGCAGTATCTGCGGTACTTCGCGGCAGATATTCGTGGTTTGCGGCCGGATCCGCAAGCGGCAGCATTAGCAAAGCCGTTTGAGCAAGCCCTGTCACTGCGTTTTAATGTACAAAATGATGGCGTTGCGCCCGACAGCTCCGACTATCTGGTGGCACATGGCATTATGCTGTATTTACTTAACCCGGATGCCAGATTACAGGCGGTGTTTTTGCCAACCACGCGACCCGGTGTAACGGTGCCGGAGTTTGATGTAGACGTACTGCAAGCCGATTATCTGGCAATCCGGCGTTACCTGGCTGCCAGGCAAAATTGAGCCATTAAAAAAGGCGCCACAAGGCGCCTTTTGCAAACCAGACTCTGTTTAGTCAAACATTGACGAAATTGACTCTTCGTTGCTGATACGGCGGATACACTCGGCCAGCATTTCGCTTAACGTTAGCTGACGTACTTTACTTACCGCTTTCATCTCAGGCGTCAGCGGAATAGTGTCAGTGATAATCAGCTCGTCGATCACGGAATTGGCAATGTTTTGTGGTGCGCTGCCAGAGAATACCGGGTGCGTAGCATAAGCAAATACGCGCTTGGCGCCTTGCTCTTTTAGCGCTTCAGCGGCTTTACATAAAGTACCACCGGTATCGATCATGTCGTCAACGATAATACAGTCACGATCTTTAACGTCACCGATAATATGCATAACCTGCGATACGTTGGCTTTTGGCCGGCGTTTGTCGATAATGGCTAAGTCGGCGTCGTTCAGCAGTTTGGCGATAGCACGGGCACGTACTACACCGCCGATATCAGGCGATACCACTACCGGTGATTGCAGATCTTTCTTACGCATGTCTTCTAAAAGTACCGGACTGGCAAAGACGTTATCTACTGGTACATCGAAGAAGCCCTGAATTTGTTCAGCGTGCAAATCTACCGTTAATACCCGGTCAACACCGACGCTGGATAAAAAGTCTGCTACCACTTTTGCGGTAATAGGCACCCGGGCAGAACGTACGCGACGGTCCTGACGGGCATAACCAAAGTAGGGCATTACTGCAGTAATACGACCGGCTGAGGCACGACGCAAGGCGTCGACCATTACAATCAGCTCCATCAGATTATCGTTAGTTGGCGCACAGGTAGACTGGATGATAAACACATCAGAACCACGCACGTTTTCATTGATTTGAACGCTGACTTCGCCATCACTGAAGCGGCCGACTTCGGCATCTCCCAGTTTAATATACAGGCGGCTGGCGATTTTACTTGCGAGTTCTGGTATGGCGTTACCAGCGAAAACCTTCATGTCAGGCACGGTAGGATCCTCAGGGCAGTGGTGAGTCCGGTTTATCAATAAACAGCAACCTATAGCTGCTGCAGTTACTTATTCGGTATCTGCCAACGCAGCCCAAACTGGCGACTGGTTGACCCCTCTGGCAATAAAACCATGGCAGTTAGCCGGTAATTGCGCAAGGGCATGCTGAGCACTGGTCTGGTCCGGGAATGCGGCGAACACACTGGCGCCAGTACCCGTCATTTGACACGGCGCGTATTCTACCAACCACTGTAAGGTTATTGCAACAATAGGGTAGAGCCGTTCTACCAATGGCTGGCAGTCATTGCGCCAGTTTGCGCTCAGCACTTCGCCAAGCGGTATTGGCTTAGAATTACGAGTTAAATCAGGGTGCTGAAATATTTCTGCGGTGCTGACATGGCAATTTGGTGTGACGACTAAGTACAGTTTTTCGTCCAGTTGCACGGGTTGTAATTTTTCACCTACGCCCTGGGCAAAGGCGGTAAAGCCGCGGACAAACAGTGGCACATCGGCACCAAGCGATAAGCCGAGGTCGGCCAACACGTCGATAGATAACTGCAGTTGCCACAGCTTATTTAAGCCCAGTAAGGTGGTGGCCGCATCAGATGAACCGCCGCCGAGGCCTCCGCCCATTGGCAGGTGTTTTTCCAGATAAATATCACAGCCAAGTTTGCAACCACTGTATTGCTGCAGCAGGCGGGCCGCGCGCAGCACTAAATTCTGCTCGTTTATCAGCTCGCTGTTGTTGCAATCAAGCTCGATGGCGCCATCCTGGCGTAAGCTAAACCTCAGTTCATCGCCGACATCTAACAACTGAAACAACGTCTCAAGGTTGTGATAGCCGTCTTCGCGGCGGCCGGTAATATGTAAAAATAAATTCAGTTTTGCCACGGCGGGCAGCGTAAGAGTCGTCATTGCCAATTTCGTATTACCAGTTTTATTTCAGTGTCGCTGCTACTTAGCAGCAGAAGTTTAGGCAGGGCCAGGGCGTCGGGGAAAAAGCTCTGATACTGCAGTTGCCAGACAATACCGGTGCTGTCAGTCAGGCTAAAGCGGGTAACACGGCCAAATTCATCGCGCACTATGTTGCGCCCTCTGTTGCCCGGTAAGCCACGCAGCCACAGTGGCATATCATGCAGCGGTACCGACCAGCCCGCCAGTTGCAGCAATAAGGAACTGGTATCTACCGCGGTGTAAGTGTCGCCGCGGATCTTTATCGCACTGCCATTGCTGCTGTGGTTCAGTTCAAACAGGCTGATCCCGATAGCATTGCGCAGCTGTGCCTGATAGTCGGCAGCATTAAGTTGTTGCCAGTTCAAATTACCGCTGATGCTGTCATTAGGTGCTTTTATGCCCAATGTGGCCTGTAATTTAAACTGTTGCAGCGCCATAATACGCTGTTCGCGTTCGTTGGCGGCCAGCGGTTGCTCGGGCATAGCCGGGCGCTGCCACAGGCTACAACCACTGAGCAACAGACAAAATAATAGCATCAGAGCGGGCTGATAAAACGGATAACGCACACTAAAGTCCTTCACTTGGCTTTCTTAGCTTTTCTTAATATGGGCTTTTTCGTACAATTCGCCCCTGATAACTTTTAACACACAGGTGATGGCCATTTTCGCACTCGGCATTAATCATAAAACGGCACCGGTTGCCCTGCGCGAGCAAGTCGCTTTTGCGCCAGAGCAAGTGTCGCAGGCCTTGCGCGAGCTGACCACGCTGACCAGCATAACCGATGCGGTGATCCTGTCTACCTGTAATCGTACCGAACTGTATTTTAACGGCAGCCAAAGCCAGGCGGAACAGGTAATTGGCTGGTTGGCGCAATTTCATGCACTTAATAGCACTGATCTGCAGCCGCACCTGTATTTACATCAGGACAGTGCCGCCGCTGAGCACCTGATGCAGGTAGCTTCCGGGCTGGATTCGTTAGTGCTGGGCGAGCCGCAAATTCTTGGCCAGGTAAAACAAGCCTATAATCAGGCGCGTAATGCCGGAACCATTAACCCACAGTTTGAACGCTTGTTTCAAAAAACCTTTGCGGTGGCCAAACAGGTTAGAACCGACACTGATATTGGCGCCAATGCGGTGTCGGTAGCGTTTGCGGCTGTTAGTTTAGCGAAACAAATTTTTGGCAACCTGGCAAAGGTGCGGGTATTACTGATTGGCGCAGGCGAAACCATAGAGTTGGTGGCGCGGCATTTACAAGAGCAGGGCGCAGGCCAGCTTAGTGTAGCCAACCGTACTTACGAGCGGGCCGTGTTGCTGGCAGAACAATTTGCCGCCTCGGCAATAACACTATCGCAAGTGCCACAACAACTGGCCGAGGCTGATATTGTCATCAGCTCTACGGCCAGCACCTTGCCAATAGTCGGTAAAGGCATGGTGGAGCAAGCGCTAAAGCAGCGTAAGCACAAGCCAATGTTTCTGGTCGATCTGGCCGTACCGCGCGATATAGAGCAGCAAGTGGCCGATCTGGAAGATGCTTATCTGTACACCGTAGATGACTTGCAGTCTATAGTGGCGCAAAATTTAACCAACCGGCAACAGGCTGCCGAACAGGCCAAACAGATGATTGCCGTTGGCGTTGCTGAATTTGCCCAGTGGCAAACTCTGCAGGGTAATGCAGACTGGGTGCGCGATTACCGGCAGCGCTGCGATGCGGTACGTAATGAATTGCTGGCCAAGGCGGTAAATCAATTATCTGCCGGCCAGGACGCCGAAAAAGTACTGGCTGAATTCTCGGTTAAACTGACTAACCGGCTGATGCACAGCCCCACTAAAGCCATTCGCCAGTTGGTACAGGACGATGAGCTTAATAAACAAAATATGATCAACACCTTGTTAGATCTGTAATCAGGCAAATACAACATCATGAAAGAATCGGTATACCGTAAGCTGGAAGGGCTGGCTGAGCGCTACGAAGAAGTGCAGGCGCTGTTAAGCGATGCGTCAGTGATCAGCGATCAGACTAAATTTCGCGAGCTGTCAAAAGAGTACAGCCAACTGGAAGATATCAGCAAAGCTTTTGCTGACTATCAGCAGGCGCAGCAGGATTTAGTCTCAGCTGAAGAAATGCAAAAAGACAGCGATCCGGATATGCGTGAAATGGCGCAGGAGGAGTACAAAGCCGCCAAAGAACGCATTGAGCAGCTGGATCAGGAATTGCAAATTTTACTGCTGCCAAAAGATCCGAACGATAACAACAGCTGCTTTTTGGAAATCCGTGCCGGCGCCGGTGGCGATGAAGCGGCTATTTTTGCCGGCGATGTGTTTCGTATGTACAGCCGCTTTGCCGAAAAGCGCCGCTGGAAGCTGGAAGTGGTGAGCGCCAGTGACGGTGAGCACGGCGGCTACAAAGAAATTATTGCCAGTGTGCAGGGTGAAGGCGCATACGGCACACTGAAGTTTGAATCGGGCGGGCATCGGGTGCAGCGGGTACCGGCTACTGAATCACAAGGCCGGGTGCATACCTCCGCCTGTACTGTGGCCATTATGCCGGAGATTCCGGAAAGCGAAGCGATAGAAATTAACCCGGCCGATTTAAAAGTGGATACCTATCGCGCTTCCGGCGCCGGTGGCCAGCACGTTAACCGTACCGACTCGGCCATTCGGATTACCCACTTGCCTACTGGCATAGTGGTGGAATGTCAGGACGAACGTTCGCAGCATAAAAACCGTGCCCGCGCTATGAGCGTGCTGGCGTCGCGGATCCAGGCAGCTGAAGATGAAAAACGCCGTCTGGCAGAAGAGTCTACCCGTCGCTCGCTGGTGGGTAGCGGCGATCGTTCCGAGCGCATCCGCACTTACAACTTCCCGCAGGGGCGCTTAACCGATCACCGTATTAATTTAACCATTTACCGCTTAAATGAGGTAATGGAAGGCGATTTAGATCAGGTACTTGAGCCGTTAAAGCATGAACACCAGGCCGACTTGTTAGCGGCACTGGCCGACGAGAACCGCTAAGTGTCAACAGCACTGACACTGACGCAGTGGCAAAAGCAAGCACAGTTGCAGCTGGCGGCGGTTAGCCAAACCGCAGATATTGAAGCCCGATTGTGTTTGTGCCATGTGCTTAATGTCAGCAGCAGCTATTTATACAGCTACCCGGAGCGCCAATTAACAGCAAGCGAGCAGACACAGCTTAGCTCGCTGCTAAGCGCACGCTTACAGGGCCAGCCACTGGCCTATCTGTTTGGCTATTGGCACTTTTTTGATTTGCAGCTCGAGGTTAGCCCCAGCACGTTAATACCACGGCCTGATACCGAACTGCTGGTCGAGCAGGCGCTTAGCCTGCCGTTGCCGGCAAATGCCACAGTGCTGGACTTAGGCACTGGCACCGGCGCTATAGCGCTGGCACTGGCGCACAACAAACCACAGTGGCAGTTAACCGCAGTAGATTACATCAGCGCTGCGGTGCAGCTGGCAGAGCGCAACCGTGCGCGGTTAAATATCAGTAACTGCACAGTGTTACAGAGCAATTGGTTTGTGGCGCTGACCGGACAGCGCTTTGATCTTATCGTAACCAACCCTCCCTATATTGATCCGGATGACAGCCATCTGGCGGCGTTACGTTATGAACCGATAACAGCCCTGACGGCAGAGCAGCATGGGCTGGCAGATATCCGTCACATAGTGCAGCAGGCACCAGAGTATTTGCAGCCAAATGGCTGGCTGTATCTGGAGCATGGTTATGATCAGGCTGACGCCGTGCAGCAGTTATTGCATGACGCCGGTTTTTCACAGGTACAGTCGTTACGTGATTACGGCGGTAACTGGCGCATTAGCGGCGGCTGTTATCCGTGTTAAGTTGAATTACATCAGGTTTTCTTTGACCGTATCTAAGTTAGCGCATATAACTAAAGCAGTATGCTGCACAGCTAAAATGCGCCAAGGATAAGCGGATGAGTGATGAATTTTTATTTGCCGAAGAGCCGGAACAAACAGAACCAACGTTAAACGGTAGCTGGAAGATCCTGATAGTTGATGACGAGCCTGAAGTGCACGCAGTGACTAAGCTGGCACTGAGTGATTTTACCTTTCAGGGTAAAAACCTGACCTTTATCAGTGCTTATTCCGGTGCTGAGGCAAAAAAATTAATTGAGCAGCATCCGGACACTGCGGTGATGTTACTTGACGTGGTAATGGAAACCGATGACGCTGGCTTGCTGGTCGCCAGCTATATCCGCGAAACCCTGCATAATGAACATGTGCGGATCATTTTACGCACCGGTCAGCCCGGCCAGGCGCCCGAGCGGCAGGTTATTATTAATTATGATATCAACGATTATAAATCCAAGACCGAGCTGACAGCGCAAAAACTGTTTACCGTTATTATGTCCAGCCTGCGCTCGTACCGCGATATCATGTCGCTGGAGCAAAGCCGGCAAGGCTTAGAAAAGATCATCAATGCATCCGCTGACTTATTCTCTTCGCACTCGATGGAGCAATTTATCGACGGCGTGTTGCAGCAGCTGACGTCTATTCTCGGTTGTAACGAAAACGCCCTGTTGGTCAGCTCATCCATGGTGGCCGGTAATATCAGCGGAGACGTGTCTGATCCGCATAAGCTGGTGGTGTTTGCCGGTCAGGGCGAGTTTGAGCGTCAGGAAGGCAAGCCAGTGCAGGAAGTGCTGGCACCAGAATTACTCGAAGCGTTTGAAACCGCCTTACATTCCAAAGGCATAGTGTACCGTGACAATTATCTGGTGGCCTATTGCACCAGTAAGTTTACTCATGGTTCTTTGCTGTACATTTCCGGTTTACCCGGCGTGATTAATGAAAATGAGAAAAAGCTGATTGAGCTATTCTCGCAAAACGTGCAGATAGCCTATGAAAATGTACAACTGCAGCATGAAATTGAAGATACCCAGCGCGAAATCGTCTATCGCTTAAGCGAGGCTGTTGAGCACCGCTCAATAGAAACCGGTAATCATGTCAAGCGGGTAGCCTTTATTTGCTACGATCTGGCCAAAGCCTATGGTATGCCGGATGAAGAAGCCGAGCGCCTGATGTTTGCCGCACCGCTGCATGACGTTGGTAAGGTGGGCATACCGGATGGGATCCTGAATAAACCGGCGAAATTGCAGGGCCAGGAATGGGAAGTAATGAAAACCCATGCCAGTATCGGGTATGACATTTTAAAGAATTCGAAACGGGCCATTATTCAGGCCGGTGCGGTAATAGCACAAGATCACCATGAAAAATGGGATGGCAGCGGCTACCCGGCCGGCAAAAAGGGCGAAGATATTCATATTTACGGCCGCATTGCGGCGTTGGCTGATGTGTATGATGCGCTGCGTCACCGCCGCTGCTATAAGTCGGCCTGGAGCTTAGAACAGGTTATGACGCATATTAACGCTGAATCCGGTAAACAGTTTGACCCCAAATTAGTAGAAATATTTACCCAGCGGGTCGACAAATTAGAGGCAATACTGCAAAAATACCCGGACAGCGAAGAATAACCACAGCCAGCTTAAGCTGGCTGTTTTTTTAACGACGAAGGATCAACTCTATGTATATGGCTTACAAGCATTTTCACCTGCTGATGGCAGTGCTCAGTGTCAGTTTTCTGTTGCTACGCTATGCCATGAGTTTAAAACCGGCAGCCATGCTACAACACAAATTTTTTAAAATTGCGCCGCACGTTATCGATACCCTGTTACTGCTAAGCGCCATAATGTTAATGCTGACAATACAGCAATATCCGTTTGTACACGCCTGGCTGACTGAAAAACTATTTGCAGTATTGGCTTACATTGCGCTGGCGGTAATGGCATTTCGCGGCCGCACCGCTTTTATCCGCGGTTTGTGTTTCCTTGGCGCACTGGGCTGGCTGGGGTTAGCAGTGCGGGTAGCCATAACTAAACAACCGGTATTTTTACCGGCATTCTGATAACAGCTGTTTTTTCTGGATTTGACATGAACACTCATACTATTGCGGTTGCCGGCATACCGGTAGCCAACCATTTACCCTTTGTGCTGTTTGGTGGCATGAATGTGCTGGAATCGCGCGATCTGGCGATGCGTATTGCCGAGCACTATGTTGAAGTTACCTGCAAACTGGGTATTCCTTATGTGTTTAAAGCGTCGTTTGACAAAGCCAACCGTTCATCGGTGCATTCTTACCGCGGCCCTGGTCTGGATGCCGGCTTAAAAATTTTTGAAGAAATTAAACGCACCTTTAAAGTGCCACTGATTACCGATGTACATGAGCCATACCAGGCAGCGCCGGTTGCTGAAGTGGTTGATGTGATCCAATTGCCGGCATTTTTAGCGCGGCAAACCGATTTAGTGGTGGCCATGGCGAAAACCGGGGCTGTGATCAATGTGAAAAAGCCACAGTTTTTAGCCGCACACGAAATGCGGCATATCATCAGCAAGTTTAAAGAAGCCGGTAACGAGCAGGTACTGCTATGCGAGCGCGGCAGCTGCTTTGGCTATAACAATCTGGTGGTAGACATGCTGGGCATGGATGAAATGAAACAATATGGCCCGGTCATATTTGATGCTACCCATGCGCTACAAAAACCCGGTGGTCGTGAAAGTTCGGCCGACGGTCGGCGGGCGCAGGCGGCGCAGCTGGCACGCTCTGGTATGGCGTTAGGCCTGGCGGGGTTGTTTATTGAAGCCCATCCGGATCCGGATCAGGCTAAATGCGATGGCCCTTGTGCCTTACCGCTGGCCAAACTGCAAGCTTATCTTGAACAAATGAAAGCGGTAGATGATTTGGTAAAGAGTTTCGCGCCACTTGATACAGCAGCAAACTAACTTAAGCTGCGGCGAGGGGCGGTGCTGATTTAGTGCCCCTCGCTGCCAGCCAACTGCCTGATTAATTTGCTGCCGTGGCAGTAATATCTCTGATGATGGTTCTGCCTTTGTTGGGATCTTCATACCGCTGCAGCGCGCGGGTAATTTTTACTGCTTGATTGGCGCGGGCAAAATCCATCAGTTGTTGGCCGTTACATACCACGCCGTTAACTGCGTCCTGGCGGCTGACACGATAGTCCTTTAACGTTCTGAACAGACCTAAAGCATTGTCTTTTTGCGTATTAATACAAATTTTCACCAGACCATCATACATGTAGCCGTATTCTTTACGTTCATGACGATCTGCCTGTACTGCCATGCTGGCACCTGCCAGAGATACTGCTAATAAAAGTGCGGTTTTCATTGTGCTGCCCTCTGTTGTTTAAGGTATGGCAAGTGCCATAGTGTTATTGTGGCAAGCAAAACCGGCGCAGGCTGCTGTGATGGGGTAAGAGGTGGCGCCGTTGTTACTAAGTGACAAGCCGACGCCGGCTGGGGTTAAGCGGTGACGTTAATGCTGTGGCAGGCTGCTGAGTTGGTCGGCCCAGTTCATTTTGTAACGTCTTGAAGCAACAACCTTTTTACCGTTACTTAGCGTAAACTCATAGTCGTTGTTATGCGGTTGCACCTTGTGTGCATGGTGCAGGTTAAGTAACACCGAACGGTGCACCTGCACAAACTGCTGTGGCAAGCGTTGCAACAGCTCCTTCATGGTTTCACGGATAACCAGGGTGTCGTTCAGTGTATGAATACACATATAGTTACCGGCCGCTTCAATTTGCAGAATTTCAATATCGTCCAGCAGTAAGGTTGAGGCGCCGGTTTTGAAGGTCAGCTTATTTGCCGCCACCGCCATAGCCTGCTCTGATGGCTTATCCAGCGCGGTGCGGGCATCCAGCAGGGTTTGTGCCAGACGTTGGCGTGACACCGGTTTTAGCAGATAATCAAAAGCAAAATGTTCAAACGCCGAAAAGGCAAACTGCTCGTATGCTGTCACCAATATATACAGCGGCCGGGTCATCGCAGAGCCTTTAGCGGCTTGCTGTAAAATTTCAATACCTTTGATACCGGGCATCTGAATATCCAAAAACACCAGATCGATATCGGTAGCAGTTTGCAAAAATTGCAGGGTGTCATCGCCATTGTCGAAACAGTCGACAATCTCCATATTCGGATATACGGCCAGTTTGGCTTTTAAGTTACTGATTGCTAAAGGTTCGTCATCAGCAATAATCACCTTAAGTGCGGCAGTCATTCAGCGCCTCCGTTGCTATGCTAAGCTGGCTGTAAAAGCCGCTGTTACTGTGGCTAAGGGTTAAACTGGCGGCACTGCCAAATAACAGCTGCAGCCGCTCAGCAAGATTAACTAAGTTTAGTGGCTGGCTGGCATTGGGCCAGCCGGCAGTAGCACTGGCGCCTTGTTGCGCCAGCCTGATGTGTAACTGTGGCCCGGTTTGCTGCACCGTGATCTGCAAACAAATATCACCAGCCACCTCAGCTACGCTGAATTGAATGGCGTTTTCCGCCAATGGTTGCAGCAGCAATGGCGGAAAACACACCTTGGGCGGTTGTTCCGGCAGTTGCCAGCTTAGTTGTAACCGCTCACCAAAGCGCACCTGTTGAATGGCCATATATGCGGTTAATGCATCCAGTTCCTGTTGCAGCGGAATAAACTCATCCTGCTGATTCTTTAAAGAATGCCGCAGGTAAGTTGATAAGTGCTGGATCAACTGTTCAGCCGCCAGGCCGTTACGCTGCACTATTAGTGCGTTAAGCGCATTTAATGTATTAAACATAAAGTGTGGGTTTAACTGGTAGCGCAGCACTTTTAATCTGGCCTGACGGGCTTTTTTAGCCAGCTGTTGTTGCTGCAACACACTGGCATAGTGCAATTGATTAGCTTTAATCAGCATAAATACTGCCAGCCAGCCGGCCAAGGGTAACAGTACCAGCGAAAAGGCGACAAAGTACTTTAATACTGAATCAACCTCTTGCAACATAGTGGTGGCGTATTGCATTACCAGCGTCTGGCGCAGTACCACCATCGCCAGCCACAATGGCAGTAAAATCAGCAACAACCGTTTCAGCTGCAGCCAAAACGGCCGCTGTTGCAACAGCTCATGCTGGCCGAGCAAGCCGGTACACAGCACATTGATCAGTGTCACCAGGCTGTAGATCCATAAATACGGCCAGCTGGATTCGTTTTGCAACGGTACTAACACCGCCAGATGGGTAAACTTGATCAGCAGATAACTTAACCAGTACAGCAAGTGCCAGTACCAAAAATTGCTTAACCGCTGTGGTGCCAGAGGGGCTGTCATCATGCTGTTTGCCATGGTAAACAGATATCCACTTTAAAGCCTTGCGGGCTGGCACCAATGGCCAGTGTAGCGTTATTGCCAAAATGCTGTAGCAGGCGGTTGCGGATATTATCCAGCCCGACACCGGCGCCGCCACTGTTGGCCTGTAATTGCGAGCCTGGGCCATCGTCACTGATACACAAATGCAGGCTATCTTGCATGCGGGCACCGCTGATGGTAATGGTTGCACCTTGCTTACGTGTGGCGACGGCGTATTTAATGGCATTTTCTACCAGAGGTTGCAACAATAACGCCGGTATACGCTGGCGCTTTAAGGTGTCATCAATCTGGCAATTAACTTTGAGCTTATCGCCAAAGCGGGTTTTTTGCAGTTGCAGATAGGCATTGATTGCTGACAACTCATCGGCCAGCTGTACCAGGCTATCGGGTGATTTGCTCAGCGAATAACGTAAAAAGGTTGCCAGTTGCTCAGACATGGTTTCGGCATCGTCATACCGCTCAGCTTCGAGCAAGGCACAAACTGAATTAAGCGCATTAAAGGTAAAATGCGGGTTAAGCTGATGGCTTAGCGCCTGTAATTCTAACTGCTGCACTTTCTGGCTCAGTTCATTGGTTTGCGCCAGGCGCTGCAGCTGCTTTTGATAAATCAACACTGTCAGATAGCAAGCGGTCCAGACAAAAAACGCCAGTACAGCCGTATCCAGATTACCGGCCAATAGCCGGATATCAGTAATTTTGTTGTCCCATAATAACAGCCAGAACGCGTTTTCAGCCGGAATATAGACTAAGGCGACCAATGCTACGCCCAACAGCAGCTGGGTATTGCTGAAGGTTTGCTGACGCAAACGATGATAGCTCCAGATCACTAAACCGGCTGTCAGCAACATTGCCACCAGGTCGCTGGCCAGCATCATCGGAAAGTAATGCCATTCAAAGGGCTTTTCACGTAAGGCCACTGCCTGTAACGAGCTTAATAAACCCAACAAAAATATGGCTGCCCAGTAGTAGCCATTAAAACGCAGCAATTTAGCTAAACTGACAAACTGCATATTTCGCCTCCGGCTAGATTAAGACTGAGTATAAGTGAACCGCGTTTTATTGTCGCAACAGCAGGGCAACCGGAGGTAAATCCGGGGTAAATCTTCATAAAACTGCCATTTTTTTCATCTTGGGGCAAGGTATGCTGTCATACCAGTGTCATTAGCCTAGTGGTGGTATACCATTGCAGCAGGATTTATTGCCGGAGCTGGCGCAGCTTGAACACTTAATTGCCAGCGCTCCCGCCGAATTGCGCGTGCAGGTGTTGGCAAAAGTACCGCATATGACGCAACTGCTGCCGCTGTATGCGTTGTCGCTGGGTAACACTGGCGTAAATAAGCCGGCGGTATTGCTGGTAGGCGGTGTGCACGGGCTGGAACGTATTGGCACTCAGGTGGTGCTGGCCTATTTACAAACGCTATTGCAGCGCTTGGCGTGGGATAAATGTTTACAACACACGCTGGAGCATTGCTGTATATATTTTATTCCGCTATTAAATCCGGCGGGTATGGCTAATGGTTGGCGCGCCAATGGCAACAGCGTCGATCTGATGCGCAATGCGCCGGTAGACTGTGTTGAAGGGGCGGCCTGGCTGGTTGGCGGGCAACGCATCAGTCGTATGATCCCCTGGCACCGTGGCCGCAGCGACAAAATGGAAATTGAAAGCCAGGCGCTGGTCAATTTTGTCTCGGCAGAACTGTTTCAACGGCCATTTTCGCTGGTGCTGGATTGTCATTCCGGTTTTGGCAGCATCGACCGGTTGTGGTTTCCCTATGCTAAAAGCCGGCGTCAGCCGATAGCTCATCTGGCCGAGATGTACCGCTTACGTCAATTGCTGTTTCAAACCTACCCACATCAAAACTATATTTTTGAGCCGCAAGCACAGCATTATTTGTGTCATGGCGATTTATGGGACTATCTGTATGATCAGGCCGCAGCACATAACACTACGCTGTTGCCGCTAACGCTGGAAATGGGCTCGTGGAACTGGGTGCGCAAGAATCCGTTTCAGCTGTTATCCAGCCTCGGCATGTTTCACCCGGTTAAGCCGCACCGGGTAAGGCGGGTATTGCGCAGTCATTTGATTTTAATTAATTTTTTAATTAACGCCAGCCTGTCTTATCGGCATTGGCTGCCGTTGCCCGATAAGCCACAATTACAGGCAGAGGCGGTGCAATTATGGTACTAGCTAAGGCTGTGCCGCTGCTGTTAATCCGTGGTCTTAGCCGTGAACAGCGGCATTGGGGCGAATTCCGGCCCTTACTGGCATCGAGGTTAACTCATCCGGTATTAAGCTATGATTTTGCCGGTTGCGGCGAGTTACACCATCTGCGCTCACCTTGCAGTATCAGTGCTTTGCGCCAATCGGTACGCGCTCAATTGCAACAAGCCGCTGAGTTTAACGGCAGGGTGCATTTAGTGGCGATATCGCTGGGCGCCATGTTGGCAGCCGACTGGGCGGCGCAGTTTCCGGCCGAGGTGGCTTCCATCACGTTAATCAACAGCAGTGCCCGGCCGTTGTCACCGTTTTATCAGCGCTTACGCTGGCAAAATTATCCGTTGTTGTTGCGCACGCTATTCGCCGATGCCAACCGGCGTGAGCGTATTATTTTACAACTAACCAGCGCTGCGGCATCACAACATGCCGGCGTATTAGCCAATTGGCAGCTGTGGCAGCAGCAAAGGCCGCTTAGTATTGGCAATGCGCTGCGACAGCTTTATGCTGCCAGTCGCTTTGTGGTGCCGCCTGCACCGCAGTGCCCGACGTTATTACTTAGTAGTCTGGGCGACAAGCTGGTTAGCCCGCAGTGTTCGGTGGCATTGGCGCAACACTGGCAGGTGGCGCACCGGCAACATCCGTGGGCCGGACATGATCTGGCGCTGGATGATGCCGACTGGCTGTGCACTCAGCTGGCGGCTTTTATCCGCCAGTGTTAGCCGGTGATTATGCCAGGCGTATTTGCAGCTGTTCGCCGCCAAGCTCAATCATATCCCCAGCGTTTATTTGCCGGCGTTTACGTGTTTCCACTTCGCCATTTACTTTTACCAGGCCGGCATCTATTGCGGCTTTGGCTTCACCGCCACTGCCAAACAGGCCTTCAAACTTAAGAATTTTATACAGTTCCACTGCAGGTTTGCTCAGTACTACGTCGCGCATGTCAGATCCTTTGCAGTTTATTCTGCCAGTTCAGTAAAGTTTAAATGGGGTTTGCCGGCGATATAGGCGCGGCGAAACAAATTAAAATAACTTGCCAGGGCTTGGGCTGCAGCGCTGTCATTGGCCAGTTTCAGCACTGCAATGGCCACTTCAGCCGTGCATAACTGGTGAATATGCGCCGCTTCGCGCAGCTGATAACAGGAGGCCTGCTGTGGCTGAATACCCAGTACAGGAAAATTCGCCAGGTAAGGGCTTTTAAACATTTTTTTCGCTTCGCGCCAGGTGCCATCCAGCATAATAAACAATGGTATTTTGCCCGTTTGCACCGCAGCGACATCAAAAGGACTGTCGATGCAACGCTCTGTCTCGGCGTACTGCTGCGGAAACACGATGATAGGTGCGTAGGCCGGGTTATTTAATAATGCCAGCATAGTGGCATCAGGCCGGGTTCTGTCCCAGACAAAGGCATGATTGTCGGAAATAACATCGGCAATAATACGGCCGGTATTACTCGGTTTGTAGCACTCGCCGGTGTACATAATAAAACAGAACGCGCTGTTGCTTACCACCTGTGGTTTGCCGGCGCAAATGCAATCGGCTTTAGGCAATAAACAGCTGTCACAGCGTTTTACCTTGCTGCCACGGGCGTTAAACACCCGGGTGGCGTTGGCCAGTTCGCGCTGACGCAGTGTAAGGACGGAATTGTTATGCGGCACAGGCAGCCCAGGGTAAAGAGTCGGGCCGCCATTTTAGCCGGTTTTTAGCAGACCGCAATCTGCCGGTTATTATAAGTTGACGGGTTTTTGCAGCAGCAGTACAAAGCGATCGGTTTTGCCACGTACGGTTTTATCAAATACTGATTTAGTGTAATCATCCTGGCTATTAGCCAGTACGTCGCTGCTGGTTATCAGCTTAAAACCAAATTGCTGCAATTCCTGTTGTACATAGCTTACTTCAATCCGGTGTAGTTCCTGAGCCGCTGCCGTGCCGCTGCCCGCACTGGCATTATGATCTACCACAAGCATCTTAGCGCCGGGCTTAAGTGCCGTGTAAATCTGTGTCATCAGCTGCTTAGGGTCTATTTTCCAACCTTCACTAACATGATACATGTCGTGATAACCCATAATAAAGTACACGGCATCCAGACTGTCTGGCGCAAGCGCCAGTTTGTCCAGTTCAGCATCAAACCGGACCACGTTAGGCAAACGGTTTTGCTCAAGCCGTTGCACCAGTTGTTTCTCTACGTAAGGTAAATAGGCCTGGTTGTTGTGCAGATACACCTTGCCGTTAGCGCCTACCTGCTGCGATAACAGCTCGCTAAAATAGCCAGCGCCACCGAGTAAATCCAATACAACATTGCCCGGTTGCACCGGTAGCAGGGCGCTCATCTGACAAGGCAGGCTGGTAAGGTCGCGGCTTTTATCGGCCTGGCTGCGATCGGTGCCATTAAGCTCAAGTTCGCAGGCGCAGAGTGACATATGGCTAAACAGCATTATTGCTACCAGGCTAAGCAGACGCATGATTAGTTTCCTTCTTTATTGTGGTCAGCTACTTTTTTGTACAGGCCATCAAACAGGGTTACCCAGTTACCGTCTGCCATTTGTGCCTGCCAGTGTTGTCTGATGCTGCCGTCCTGGTTTGGTGTCCAGCGGATCCGCTGCTGCTGAACCTCACCCTCTGCGGTTGTAATAGCGCCGGATAGCAGCATATCGTTGTCGACGATGTTGCCCTCAAGCAGCAATAAGCTACCGCTATTGTCTACCCAGGTTTGATGCCAAAGCCCGCGATTGCTGTCAAACATGTTCAGGCTTTGGCCGTTAAAGCCGCCGGGCGTGCGGTACTGCTCGGTTAAAACACAGCCATTTTGTGCCAGGCTGATGCGGTTACTGCCGGCCAGGCTACCGTCGGCTTTAAAAACCTGCCAGTTACCCAGCCAGAAATCAAAAGCACGATGCTGCTCAGTGTTGCACGCCGGTGTCTGGCTGGCCTGCACTAAACTGGTGGTAAACAGCAGTGTTATTATTGCTTTCATCTTACTATTGCCTTAATAAGCAGGGGTACTACGCCAGCAGTACAACATGACCACCGCCATAGGTTTAGCCGATGGTGCAGGCGGAAGCCTTTTTGGGCTAACAGGGGATTCTGCTACACTGCAGGCTGCAATTCTGGAGAAATTATGTCAATCGCAGTTAAGGCATCCGAAATTACCCTGCCGGCAAACAATCAGGGCTGGCCGACAGTGTTTGCTTATTTGTGTGCCAATTTTCACCGCATAGCACCGGAGGTTTGGCAAGCACGCATACAGGATGGCAAAGTACACTGGTTTAATGGTGAGCCGATTTCTGAACAGACGCCTTTTCAACCAAGCAAGCGGTTGTGTTATTACCGTGAAGTTGCCGCAGAGCCGGCAATACCGTTTGCCCATCAGATCCTGTACCAGGATCAACATATTATTGTTGCCGACAAACCGCATTTTTTGCCGGTAACACCGGGCGGTGACTATGTAAACGAGTGCCTGCTGGCGCGTTTACAACGGGAGACCGCTATTAGTGATATGGTGCCAGTGCACCGGCTGGATCGCGATACCGCCGGCCTGGTGCTATTTTCTGTTAATGCGCAAAGCCGGCCAGCGTATTATCAGCTGTTTAGCCGCGGCGCTATTACTAAGCAGTATCAGGCTGTGGCGCAGTTAACCGGGGCTGTTGCAGCAGCGGCCTTACCGCAGCACTGGCAGATTGAAAACCGCATAGAAAAAAGCACGCCGCGTTTTGTTAATGCCATAGTACCGGGCGAGGTAAATGCACGTTCGGATATCTGCCTGTTGGCGAAACAGGCCGGACTGGGGTTGTTTCAGTTAACACCGCATACAGGTAAAACCCACCAGTTACGCCTGCATATGCTAAGTTTGGCGATGCCGATATTGCACGATAACTATTACCCGCAGCTTAAGCCAAAGCAGTCACCGCAGTTTGATAGACCTTTGCAATTACTGGCAAAAAGCCTGAGTTTTACCGACCCTGCTACCGGCCGGCAGCACAGTTTTGTCAGCGGACTTAAACTTAGTGCCTGGTTTGGCTAGAAATAGGGTTAAGCAAGGTCCAGTCGGCCACGGCGGGATGAAAAAAGCCGGCTTCGGTGTACGCTTTGACAATACGACCTTCTTTTCTAAGCTGGGCTAAACCGCTTTGCAGGGCGGCATATACCCGCTCGCCGTCCGGATGAAGGCGCGACACTGCGACATGGCGGCTGTCGTACAGCCCAACTTTAACGCCCGGGATAGCGATTAGCTCATAATCAGGGCCTCGCATGGTAAAGGGCAAAGTGGGTAGAAAAGGTGCCAACATAACGTCTACCCAACCGCGGCTTACCAGTTTTGCCTGAGACGGCCAGGATGGGTCGTCAATCAGTTTTTCTGGCGTGATACGTTGCCAGGTTGTCCAGTCGGCATGCCAGTGAGAGCTGGATATCGCACTGAGTTTTTTTAATTGCGTAAGGCTTTTTACCGCTAACGCCTGACTATTGTGCGGTGATGTGTAAACGCCGGCAATAAACTCGCCGCGCCGGATTAGCGGGTCGCTGATAAAGATCTGCTGTTGCAGTTTCTCCAGCTCGGATAACCAAAAGGTATCGAGGCCAATTAACAGCAAACCATTACTGATAGAGCGCAAATTGCGGGCATCGTAGTTACCCGGCTCAAGTTTGACCACTAATTTAATGCCGCCCAGCGCCACGGCCTGCTGAATTAGCACAAAGTCAACAATATCGCGCCGGGCGTATTCTGTACTAAAGTCGGTGATCTCCAGCGCATCACGGCCATTAAGAAAGCGGCGAGAGTCTTCAAATACGTCACGATCTACTGTAATCACTGTTTTTAACGTTTCTGCCTGAGCAGAGAAAACCAGCAGACAAAGTAGCAAAAGTTTGTTCATTGCCGTCATTCTTACGGAGACTTGTATCAAGTTTAGTCAAGGAATTTTAGTTGATGTGTATTTCGTTCATCCGGATAAATTTAATAAAAACAGCCATTACAGCTGAAAAAACTCAACTATGCTAATTACACCGCAAGTCCAGCAGTTGCAGGTTAAACCGCAGTTCTTTTTCAAAGAGAGTGATTATGACCAGTCTGAAAAATTTATCTGTTAAATTACAAATTGCCCTGCCTATTGTTTTACTGTCAGTGCTGATTGCCGCTGTCGGTACTAAAAGCCTGATTACGGTAAACGGGGTTATCGCACAAACGGATATTGCCATTAACAATCTTACGCCCGCTACCACGGCGGTGTTAAATGCTGACAGAGATCTGTATCAGGCTGAGCTGGCAATGCGCGAATATGTCCAGTTAAGTGCAGAAGGTCGCCCGGTTGCCGATGCAAAACAAGACTTTGATGACAATGTGCAGCAGGCCCTGGAGCGGATGACAACAGCAGCAGCACTGGTGCGCCAGCATGATGTCAGCACTATGGCTGATAGTGACTTTATTCAAGTGTTTGATAATTGGCGCAATCTGGCCAAACAGGTGATGCAATACGCTCAGCAGGGCAATACCCAGCAGGCCCGCACGTTAATTGAAACCAGCGAGACGGCAGCTTTTTCAACGCTGCGCGAAGAATATAACGGCTTAGGTGAGCGCATTGATACGCGGGCTATCGAGCTGGGCCAGCAGTTGTCTGCCTATGTAAGTCAGCAAAAAAATCTGACTATTTTATTAATGTTAATCGCTGTGGCTATTGCTGTGGTTACCATAGTATTTAGCCCCGGTTTAATTGTAAAACCACTAACGCAGTTAAAAACTATGGTCAGTGAGCTGGCCAGTGTTGGTGGCGATCTCACCCGCCGGTTGCCGGTTAGCGGCAGCAATGAAATTGGCGATGTTGCGCTTAAAACCAACGAATTTATCAGTACCTTGCAAGCAATGATTGGTGAAGTGCAACAGCAACTGACAGAACTTGAGCAGGCGTCGGCCAATATCGCATCGAAAACTGAACTCACCAGTAATAAAGCCGGCGAGCAAACTTCGCATATAGAACAGGTGTTAACCGCGATACATCAGATGCAGCATGCAGTGCAGGAAATTGCCAGTAATGCTTCGTTAACCAATGGTGCTACTGAGGATGCCAACAAAGCAGCAGATAGTTCAGGTAAAGTGATCCGCCAATCTATGCAGCAGATCAATGTGTTGGCAAAAGACATATCGCAAGTGGTTAAAGCCATCAGCGATCTGGAAATTGAAAGCCGCAATATAGTCTCGGTGCTGGAGGTAATAGGTGGCATTGCCGAGCAAACTAACTTGCTGGCCCTAAACGCAGCAATAGAGGCCGCGCGGGCCGGTGATGCCGGCAGGGGCTTTGCCGTGGTCGCCGATGAAGTACGGACACTGGCATCACGTACACAGCAATCGACCAAAGATATTCATGACATGATTAACCGTTTGCAGCACGGCGTGAGTAAGGCTGTGTCGGCGATGGATAATGCCAAAAGTCAGGTGACAGAAACCGAGCAACATGCCTCATCGGCCAGCAGCTACCTGGACAATATTGTCTCAGGCATTGCCAACATTAATGATATGGCCACCCAAATAGCCGCAGCAACAGAGCAGCAGTCGACGGTGGCCGAGCATGTAAACCAGACAGTTAATGGTATTAGCCAAAATGCCACTGAGTTATCCGACTTGGCCCGTGACACTGGCAATGACGGGGTGCGCGTACGTAAGCTGGTGCAGCTGGTTAGTGTGCAAGTGGGACGGTTTAAGGTGTAGCGCTAGCGGGCAGTAAAACGTTGCAGTAACTTATCCAGCTGATTGGCAAAAGCCTGACGATCGCTTTGGTTAAGTGGTGGCGGGCCGCCGGTATGTACGCCACTGCCACGCAGGGTGTCCATAAAGTCGCGCATGGTAAGCTTTTGTTTAATGGTGTCGTTACTGTACAGCTCGCCGCGCGGATTTAACGCAAAACCCCCTTTAGCCAATACGTCGGCCGCCAACGGAATATCGGCAGTGATAACTAAATCACCGGCTTCACAGCGGCGCACGATTTCATTATCGGCTTCATCAAAGCCGCTTGATACGGTTATCGCTGAGATAAATTTGGATGGAGGTACCCGGATCAGTTGATTGGCAACCAATAAAGTGGTGATTTGCTTACGCTCGGCGGCGCGAAAAATAATATCTTTAATCACTACCGGACAGGCGTCGGCGTCGACGTATATTTTCATTGCGTAGTAGTCTCGTTATGGTACTGATGATAAAAACGAATAGCGTCAGGATAGGGATAGATATCTTCGATAATGCCATGACGGATATTGTGTTGCTTCTGCCGCCAATAGGCTGCGTCCAGTAGTTGCGGATGTTTACTAAATAGCAGCTGACGAATTTGCGGCTGTGGCGTAACAAAGGTGGCCATTTGTTCGGGAAATACGTCACCTGGTGCGGCACACACTGTGCCTTCTGCAAACAGTGCATCTTCATAGTTGTCGGTTTTCGGGAAGCTTCTGAAATTGACATCCAGCAAATACTGCACTTCGTCGTAATCATAAAACACCACTCTGTTGTGGCGGGTTACACCAAAGTTTTTCAGCAGCATATCGCCGGGAAAAATGTTGGCGGCAATCATTTGCTTAATGGCCTGGCCGTAATCGTCCATGATGCTGGCTTTCTCGTTATCGTTGGCCTGCTCCAGATAGATGTTTAACGGGATCATGCGCCGCTCTATGTATAAATGGCGGATAATGACCAAATCATCTTCAATCTGCATAGAACCGGCAATAGTTTGTTGCAGCTCCTGCAACAGCTCGGGTGTAAAGCGTGCAACCGGCAACGCGACGTCTGAATACTCCAGTGTGTCGGCCATGCGGCCTACGCGGTCATGTTGTTTTACCAGCTGATAGCGCGCTTTTACCGTATCGCGGCCAAATTCTTTACTCGGCGCAAATTTATCGCGGATCACTTTAAACACATAAGGAAAAGACGGCAGGGTAAACACCATCATTACCATGCCTCTAATACCCGGCGCAGCAACAAACTGATCCTTGCTGCTGCCAAGATGGCTGAGCAGCTCGCGGTAAAATTCGGTTTTACCCTGTTTATGCAAACCAATGCTGGCGTACAACTCGGCCAGCGTTTTATGCGGTAGCAGCTCGCGCAAAAAATGCACCAGTGCCGAGGGTACCTGGCTTGCCACCATAAAATAAGCACGCGAGAAGCCAAAAATTATCGTCATTTGTTTAGCGTCAGTCACCAGTGTATCGATATAGAGGCCTGCGCCCTCGCGGTGCAACAGCGGAATAATAAAGGGTTGCTGGCCGTCCGGCGTTACCACCCGGCCAACAATGTAAGCGGCTTTATTGCGGAAAAACGCCGGCTTTAAGATATCAAAACGAATTTGATATACCGGGTGGCGGCCATGGCTGCTGTGCTGCATAAAGCTTTTAACAATCAGCCGGATATCACGTTCTATATCGATAAAAGGTGTAACAAAAGCAAAACTGGCGACAATGGCGCGAATACATTGTTTTAAGCCATCCTGCGCCGGAAAATAGCTGTCGTATACCGAGGCAACCGGTGCCGGTAAATGCTGTTTGCTGAGCGTGGACTCGACAAAAATATTCTGATTATGAAAGTACTTACGCTCAAACAGTCGGCAAAACACCGAGTTGTAAAATGTTTCGGCCAGTTCAGCCTGCGGATGAAAGGCCAGAAATTCCAGATACTGCAACTTCACCTGCTGCCACAACGATTCATTCAGGCATTGGCCGGGCAATTGTTGCTGTAACTGAGCAATGGTTTCGTTTACCCGCAGATCATAATAAGAAATCCGCTCTGAGCTATCTTGCTGAAAGGCACGCCAGTCGGCCAATTCAAAGCGTTGCTTGGCTTTGGCGGTAATAGCCTGAAACAAACTAAAATGGCGGCGAAAGCCTTTTAGAAGAATGTCAGCGATTTGACGGGCGTGCTGCATAGGATCTGCTGAAGTGTGCGATATAACCCTATGCTAACAGCAGAGTGACAGCGACAAAAGTAGGTTTTCCGTTGTTTGTGTCAGCAGTGGGTACAAATGGCGGATTTTTGCTACTTTTTCTGCAATTCAGAATTTACTGAACTATGTTTAGCAAAAGGTTTCAGCACCTTTTGCGTTAAAACTAGGAGCTTGTATGAGAAAAACAATGTTACGCAGTATAAATAGCATGATGTTGTTGTTACCTCTGACTGCGGCGGCCGAGATCAATATCTCCGGTTTTGCCACAGTAGCAGGTGGCAAGGTACTAAGCGGTAGCGGGGTGGAGGAGTTTGGCTTACCACCAACCTTTTTAGCCAACTATCCTCAGGTAGGCGTTTACGAAGAAGAATGGTCGTTTAAACCGGATAGCCGCATTGGCTTGCAGCTGTCGGCAGACTTAACCGAAGGCTTGTCTGTTACCGGGCAAATTGTCGCCCGCGGCGCGGATGATTTTGATGCCAGCTTTGAATGGGCTTATATCTCTTATCAGTTAAACGATACCTGGACCATACAGGCGGGTAAAAAGCGCCTGCCACTGTATTACTACTCTGACTTTTTTGATGTCGGCTTTGCTTACCTCTGGTTGCGGCCGCCGGCAGATAACTATACCTGGCAAATTTTTAACTACACCGGCATTAATGCCCTGTTTAATACCCAGCTGGGTAGCTGGGATATTAGTGGCAATATTTACACCGGCCGTGAGGACGATAAAGAAAACAAACTGTTATCGCAATTTTTTGGCACTAACCCGGTACGGGAGATCTGGAAGGATATTGTCGGCGGTGTCGTCAGTTTTAACCGTGACTGGCTGGATATCCGCCTGACTTACATGACGTACATTAACGAGCGCTACCGTACCGTAAATGGTGTAACAGAGCGGGTAGACTGGGGCGGTGAGCTGGAGCGGCGCGGTAAATTTGCCGGTATTTCTGTCAATATCGATTACAACAATCTGGTATTGCTGTCAGAGCTGAACCAACTCGACCTCGATGGCGGTAAGTTTGACACCTATATGGTATCACTGGGCTACCGCTTTAATACCATTACACCCTATATCTCTTACGCCGACTTTGACAGCGAAGGCGAAGTGCACAACACCACCAGTATTGGCTTTCGCTACGACTTCCATAACTCAGCAGCCTTTAAACTGCAATACGACGATGTGGAAGATAAAGGCTATGACGGTTTAATGGTGGCGGGTGACAGTAAATCACTGACCTTTGGTGTTGATCTGGTATTTTAGGAGGCGGTATGAAAACAATATTTGTTATTGGCAGTTTATTGCTGCCTGTAGCGGTTGATGCTGCAATAGCGGTAGTGGTGCATCCGTCTAACCAGACCAGCCTGACGCAGGAAGACTTAGCCAGGTTGTATACCGGCAAACTAAGTGCTTTTACTGACGGCTCTTCAGCGGTACCGGTTAATCTGGCAGATTCGGCTCCACTGCGCTCGGAGTTTGATCAAAAAGCGCTGGGGCGATCATCCAGCCAGGTCAAGGCCTTCTGGTCTAAGCTGGTGTTTACCGGTAAAGGCACACCGCCAAAAGAAGTGGCGTCAGATGCTGAGGTGCTAACACTGGTGGCAAATAACCCGAATATTATTGGTTATGTCAGTGCTGGCGCGGTGTCAGATCAGGTTAAGGTGTTACTGACGCTGGAGTGATAAAAAACAGGCCGGCAATGCCGGCCTGTCTGTTTTTACGCCACAGCCGGCTGCAAGTCTAAGCCGTAGCCAAATATTATTGCCAGTACCAGCACTAACGAAGAGGCCAGCATTAGCTTTAACATCAGCGGTAAACAAAAGCGGAACCAATGGCCATAAGGAATACCGGCAATACCGATAATGCCCATTAACACCGCATTGGTGGGAATGATCATATTGGAGAAACCATCACCAAACTGATAAGCCAGTACCGCAACCTGACGCGGGATTTCAAGCAGATCGGCAACCGGTACCATTAAAGGCATGGTGACATAAGCCTGGCCACTGCCGGATGGGATAAAAAAGTTTAACAGCGTTTGGATAACCAGCATGCCTACCGCTGCGGCTTCAGCACCAACATAGGACAGCGGCGTAGACATACCGTGCACCAGGCTGTGTAAAATCTGGCCATCTTCCATAATCAAAGAAATACCGCGGGCGACACCAATCAGCATAGCGGTGGTGGTAAGCTCCATCGCGCCGGCGATAAATTTATTTGCTGCAACATCGGCCGATACCTTACCAATAACAGTAATAAACAAGCCCCAGGCAATAAAGGCGGCCCCCAGCTCGTACAGGTACCAGCCGTTTGCGCGGATATTGTATGCCACTATGCCAATCGTCAGCACAAAGCTGGCTAAAATCAAGCGGTGGGCCCAGGTTAGCGGCGGATAAGCCGCGGTTTCTGTACCAATTAACGGGCAGGGTAAGTCTTTTACCATCGAGTTTTCGGGGTTGGCCAGGACCTTTTTCGAATAGCTCCAGACATGGTGAAAACCAATCAATACAAAGGGCACAAAGATGGCAAAGCGCAACCAGTTACCAGACATCGGCGGTAAATCGGCTATTTGCTGGGCAATAATTACGGTAAAAGGGTTAAACGCCGATACGCCATAGCCAATACCGTAGCCGGCAACGGTCATACCGACGGCGGTCATCGCATCCAGCCGCATAGCTTTACACAAGGCAACCAGTATTAATACAAAGGGAATATATTCGCCGGCAGTGCCGATAAAGCTTGAGGCCATGGCAAAGCAAAATACCACCATGAAGATCAGCATTTGTGGCTTATTGCCGTAACGCTCCAGCAGACGGCCAATCAGCGCATCTACGGTACCGGTGGCGCGGGCGATAGACAGCACACCACCTAAAATCATGACAAAGAAAATCACATCCTGCGCACTGGCAAAGGCGCGTGGTATGGCTGTTAGCAATTGCCAGGGCGTTAAGTACTGCCGTTCCTCTACCAGCGTAAAGGTACCGGGAATAACAGCAGTGCGGCCATTGGCCAGGGTTTGGGTGTCAAAAAAGCCTTGCGGCACTATCCAGGTGGCGATCATCGCCAATACCATCATGCTAAACAGCAGGGTAAGGGTATGAGGTACCTTAAATTTGGTCATGCTTTACGTATCCCATAAATATCACTTTGGCTACAAAAAAGTGTGCTTTACGCAACGTTATTCTGCTCAAAAGTCAGCGAGTCTACATTAAGCACCGCAACAGCACAAACCGGACGTTACTGCTCTGATCTGCTGGCAGCAGGTCCGGTGTTAGTGCCAAAGCGCTGTTTTTAGTCAGACCAGGCGTGGCATGAGTGTTAGTCGTCGTCTTCTACCATGGTCATCAGTGAGGTATTACCGCCCGATGCGGTGGTATCAATGCTGATAGTTTTCTCGGTTACCAGACGTTTAATTAGCGTATCGTAATACTCGGCGCTGATCACCGGCAAAATAGCGCCATCGCGCTGCGCCAGCTGCTGGCTAAAATAGCCTAAGCGGGACGAACGCGCTGCCACTACCGCACCGGCCAGATGTGGGTGCGCCAAAATGGCTTGCAGCTGATCCGGTTTTGCCACCTGGAACACCCCGGCCGCAACGCCAGTGGCAATAAACTTATCTTTAAAGGCCAGCGCTTCGGCATAAAATAGCTCTGACGCTACGGTAATGACGGTATTGCCGGCCGCCAGTGCGGTAATAATTGAAATGGCCCAGAAGTTAAACGAGGTGCTTTTATCGGCGTAACACACCACGCAGCCGCGCGGCTCAATATGCAGCGTATTTGACTCGCCGGTCGGGCCGGGCAGGGTGGTGCATTTGCGCATATGTTTTTCCAGCCGGTTTAGCTGGGCGCGGGCGTCGGCCAGCGTTAGTGCTAAATCGTCAGCCAGTTCGTCGATAATATCTACCGTGGCAATTTTTGCCAGTAACTGCCGTACTGCTGAAACGCGATCGTTCAGTGGTGTAGCACGCCAGATTTTTTCATCCCGCAGTGAATTGGCCATCAGCTGTTGTACCTGAGCATCGGCATCGGCGTTATGGTGCAAGCTAAGCTGGTCCGGGCTTAAGTTAGTCATCTGCACGTTATCCGGTGAAGCTTTTTCTTTTACCAGCCGCAGTAAGTAGTTTGGTCCGCCGGCTTTGGGCCCGGTGCCGGATAAGCCTCTGCCGCCAAAAGGTTGGGCGCCAACGATGGCACCTATCATATTGCGATTTATATATACATTACCGGCGCGCGACATTTTAGCCAGATAGTTGCAGCGGTCTTCAATGCGCGAGTGGATCCCCATGGTCAGGCCGTAGCCGGTAGCGTTTATCTGATCGATAACCTGGTCCAGCTCGCTGGCCTTAAAGCGGATCACATGCACACAGGGGCCAAACACTTCGCGTTTTAGCAGTGACAAGTCACTGATTTCGTACAAACGAGGGGCAAAGAAATAGGCACCCTGTTCAGCGTTATCCGGAATATCGCTCTGATAATGCAACATGGCTTTATCTTTGAGGTACTCAACATGTTGTTGCAGGTTGTTCAGCGCTTTGTCATCAATTACCGGGCCTATGTCAGTGCTAAGCCAGGCCGGGTCGCCCACATGCAACTCTTGTAATGCGCCTTTGAGCATAGCAATAATGCCGTCGGCGACATCCTGCTGAATAAACAATACCCGAAGCGCCGAGCAGCGCTGGCCAGCGCTTTGAAAGCCCGAGCTGATAACATCATCAACCACTTGCTCCGGCAGGGCGGTAGAGTCGACTATCATACAGTTTTGGCCGCCGGTTTCGGCAATCAGTGGTACCTGAATATCGTTACGCTGCGCCAGAGTGCGCGAAATCAGGCTGCCGGTTTCGGTTGAACCGGTAAACATCACGGCCTGAATACGGCCATCCGGCACTATGTGTTTACCCACTTCACTGCCACGGGCAATTACCGCCTGCACCACATGCTCGGGTAAGCCAACAGCCTGCATCAGTGCAATGGCGCGTAGTGCAATCAGGCTGGTTTGCTCGGCCGGCTTGGCAATAACGGTATTGCCGGTAACAATAGCCGCAGCAACCTGGCCTAAAAATATCGCCAACGGGAAATTCCACGGGCTGATACACAGCACTACACCGCGTGGCTCAAAACGTTGGTCTTTAGCCAGCTCTTCTGCGCGGGCGGCATAATACCGGCAAAAGTCGACGGCTTCGCGTACTTCGTCGATGCCGTCTTGCGCGACCTTGCCGGCTTCTTTAATACAAATAGCCACCAATTCATCGTGATGACGCTCGATAATATCGCCGATGCGGCGCAGTAAATTGGCGCGCTCGTTTACCGGTGTTTGTGACCAGCCAGCAAAGGCGCTATCAGCGTTGGCCAGCAGTTGTTGCATCTGTTCGCTGTTGTGCAGGCGCAAATGACCGATAATCTCGGTATGATTGGCCGGGTTTTTTACCGCTATGTCACCTGGCGGTACCTGATCGGCTTGCAGTAAATGCGTGCTAAACCAGTTATCCAGATTGGCTTTAAATGCCGTTACGCTGTCCACGTCGGTTAAATCCAGGCCTTTAGAATTGGCGCGCTCGTTGCCGTATAAATCGACAGGCATCTTTATTTGCGTGTTGTATTTATTGCGCAGGCTTTGCAGCGTTTCAACCGGATCTGGCAACAGGGCCTCGACCGGCTGGCTGGTATCGACAATAGCATTAACAAAAGATGAGTTAGCACCGTTTTCCAGCAAGCGCCGTACTAAATAGGCCAGCAGGTTTTCATGCTCGCCGACCGGCGCATAGACACGGCACTGAATTTTTTCGCTGCTGACAATCTGGTCAAATAGCGACTCGCCCATGCCATGCAAGCGCTGAAATTCAAAGCCGCTGTTATTGCCCTTGGCCACTTCTAAAATGGTGGCGGCGGTATAAGCATTGTGGGTAGCAAACTGTGGGTACAGTACATCGCGCGCTTCCAGCAGTTTAATGGCGCAGGCTTTGTAGGATACATCAGTCGAGGCTTTGCGGGTAAATACCGGGTAATGCTCCAGGCCCTTTTGCTGGCTGGTTTTAATTTCACTGTCCCAGTAAGCCCCTTTTACCAGCCTTACCATTAGCTTGCGGTTAACCTTGCGCGCCAGCTGGGTTAGCCATTCAATAACGAAAATAGCGCGTTTTTGATACGCTTGCACCGCCAGGCCAAAGCCGGCCCAATCGCCCAGCTCGTCATCGCTGAAGATGGCTTCGATAATATCCAGTGAAATATCTAAGCGATCGGCTTCTTCGGCATCCACGGTAAAGCCGATATCATAACTTTTGGCTACCAGCACCAGTGCTTTCAGCTTAGGAAGCAGCTCGTTCATTACCCGTTCGCGGTGGCTGAATTCGTAGCGTGGATGAATAGCCGATAACTTAACGGAAATACCGGGGCTTTTCACTGGCCCTTTACCATTAGCCGCTTTACCAATTGCATGGATCGCCGTTAAATAGCTTTGGTAATAGCGCTCGGCGTCGGCCATAGTGCGGGCACCTTCGCCCAGCATATCGTAAGAATACACATAGCCTTTTTGCTCGGTATCCAGCGCCCGCTCTATCGCATCGTCAATGTTGGTGCCCATGACAAACTGTTTGCCCATAATTTTCATGGCAAAGTTAACCGACTTGCGGATCACCGGTTCACCTAAACGGCCGAGGGTTTTTTTCAGCATGCCAAACTGCTGCGCCTTGGCTTTATCGTTGTAGCTCACCATTTTGCCGGTAACCAACAAGCCCCAGGACGAAGCATTAACAAATAAGGAGTCGCTGCTGCCCAAATGCGAGCTCCAGTCGCCTTTAGCCAGCTTGTCGCGGATCAGCGCTTCCTGAGTGCGTTTATCCGGCACCCTAAGCAGGGCTTCAGCCAGGCACATTAACACTACACCTTCGTCACTGGATAAAGAAAACTCATTTAACAGCGCATCAATGCCACCCTGGCCGTCCTGATCTTTACGAATAGTATGCACAATTTGCCGCGCCCGCTCCCAGGCCCGGCTGCGTGCTTTAACGCCAACCTCGGCCAGTGGCAGTAAATAATCAATCGCTGTGTTTTCGTCGATACGGTAGTAATTACGGATCTTTTGTCTGAGCGGGCAGCGGGTAGTTAAATCAGCATCAAATAACATAATTCAGCCTATAGCGAGGGCGCAGGGGAGTGATAACCACAGCGCCGGGTTAGCATTATTCTTCAGTGCGCATACTAAAGAAAATGCCGCAAAATTGGCTGGTTTATTTTGCTGGTAAAACCATAGTTTTAATGGCTTATTTTGATTTTTTTAGTATAAAATTCTGCTTTTGCGCTTTGTGGCTAATTTTAATTACTGGTTTTACCACTTTTTGCAGTGATATTTTTGCTGCTATTTAAGGCGCAATACCAGGGTGTCTGCGAGTTTATCCTGAATCGCCTGCCGGTTTGGATCCCAGTAAATTTGCAAAAAGCCGAGTAAGCCGGTAGCAAAACCGGCGCTGTAACCGCCCTGGCGGCCAAAAGCGCCCCACAGCGACAATGGTTTGTTATCCAGCTGTACTACCCTGATCCCTAACAAGCGTTTGCCCGGTGTCTGGCCATTATTCCAGCTGATAAACAGCGTTAAATAGGCCACAGCCCAACCAAAGCTGATACCCAGATCAGCCATAATGCCCTCAATCCATTTAATAACACTATGATCAGACTGTTGTAGTTTTTGCCACCAGCCGGGTTCAGCTAGTGGCGCCGGTTCGGCCTGTTGCTGTGTTGCCAGCAATTGCTGGGCGGCTGCCAGTTCAGCGCGCTGTTGCTTCAGGCTGTCCAGCTTTTGTTGCTGCTGTTGTTCGCTTAGGGCAGATTCTGCAAGCAAATCGCGTAAACTGGCTGTAGCGTGTTCATCAGTAAAGTTATTATTTAACAGTGATTTAATTAATAAATCGCTTTGAGCTTCGGCACAAACGGCATCACAATTATTACTTTGTATTTTAACTGCAGCAGCGCTAATGCTAATAGCGTCAATCACATTTACTGTGCTGTTCTCTGTGCTGTCTTTATCTGCAGACTGGTTATCAGCAAATACCAGCACCAGAGGTAACAACAGCAGTAAAATATTGCGTCGTTTTGGGTTACCCAGACGATGACAGCGCCAAACCAGATAGGCGTATAGCGGTGTCACAAACATCAGGCCACCACCGGCCAGCAGGGTGATCAGTAAAGCGTCTATAGCCATCGCTAAACCCCGCCGCCACGGCCTTGCCAGCGCGCAACCAAATAAGCTTGAAGCAACGTTAAAATCATGCGGGGTAACGATATTACGTACTTCTTTTGCGCTTAGCTGGCGGCCGTTGGCATCGATAAAAGTATCAGGTGCTATTTCAGTTAAGTGAATACTGTGTTTTATCGGGGTCGGTTCTGTTGTGTTCATGCGGCGGCTCTCTGTGCTGATTGTCGCTACTCTAACGCCGGCAATTCTAAAGCGCAAACACCGGGTTGCTGTAAGCTGACCCGGTAGGTAGCAGCAGGCGTAATGAAACTGTTTGTTGACAATATAAAAACGAGATGCTGAAATCCTGCACCTGATTTGACAACGATGCTAGTAATGGATCAACAGGACGTTCAAAAGCTCTATTGTGCCCATCATCACTGGATGAAAAGCTTGTTAACCGGCAAGCTGCAATCTGTCGATGATGCCGCTGATTTGGCGCAAGATGCGTTCGAGCGCCTGCTGAAAAAAGATCTCCGTTTCGATAGTTTGTCTGGTGGCCGGCACTATCTGAGCCGCATCGCTCACGCATTATGCATTGATTTTTGGCGCAGACGGAAAATTGAACAAGCCTATCTGGAGAGTTTGCAGCACTTATCTGAACCTTATTCTGCCGATTTGACGCAGCACCAGATCGTTATCGACATTATTGTTAAAGCCGATCGTATGCTGTGCCGCTTACCCGGCAAAATAAAGCGCACTTTTATTGCCGTGCAGATAGAAGGGCTAACCTATAACCAGGTAGCTGAGCGTGACAATATTTCGGTGGCCAGCGTAAAAAACTATTTAGCTCAGGCTATATTGCGGATGACGATGTTCAGGGAAGCCTTCGATCTTGACTAACGCCGACGCCATTAGCCTAAAAAGTGCAGCCTACTGGTTTGTCGAATTGCAGGAGCATCCTGTCAGTTTGCAAACCCGCGAACGCTTTGAACAATGGCTGCAACAGCCACAAAATCGGGCGGCATGGGAAAAAGTGCTGCAGATGCATCAAACCTTTGCACAGCTGCAGCAACATCAACAACAACATCCTGAGCTGGACAAGCTACTGCAGCAACCGGCACTATCCAGACGCACTGCACTTAAATGTTTTGCAGTATTCGGTACATCATTTTTTAGCTATATGCTGGCCCGCACGCCCTGGAGTAAATCGCAGTGGTACGCTGTTACCGCTGATCATGCGGCAGCCATCGGACAAACGCAAACTGTACATCTGAGCGAGTATTTACAGCTCTGGTTGAATACCAACTCTGCGATAGATAGCAACTTGTCTGGTTCTCAGACCCGGCTAGAGCTGCTGCAAGGCGAGATTTTTTTGCATCTGCAATCCGGCAGTGGGCAAGCAGATTTGCTGCTAACCAGCACCTTTGAGCAGCAAAGCATACAGATTGCCAGTCGCGGCTGTCAGCTGAATGTATATAACTATGGACAAGGCTGCCGCTTGTCACTGTATGAAGGCGAAGCGCTGATCAGCTTTGCTCAGCAAAGCCTGTTATTGTCTGGCGCAGAGGAAATAACCCTGACCAGTAATGGCTTTGGTAACACTAAGCCCGTAGCGTCTTTGCCTGATTGGCGCGAAGGTAAATTGGTTGCCACTGGTATGAGGTTAACGCAGTTTTGCGCCGAACTAAACCGCTACCGCCGCGGCATTATCAGTGTGGCAGAGGATGCACAAAACCTGCTTATTGACGGTGTCTTTCCAGCATTCGCACCCGATACAGCGCTTGATATGTTGGCGAATAGCTTACCGGTAAAAATTAACCACTTTGGCCCCTGGTGGGTGCAAGTGTCGCTGGCGCGAAACGCATAATTAATTGAATAGCCATGACGTCTGAATGTATCTGCGGTATTAGCCATGCAGTTTTGCTGCTCAATGTAGTGTTAACAGCCGCTTATGCCAGCCCACCGCAGCATGCGGTACAGCAGCAATACACTATTGCTGCCGGTGAGATGGCTGGATGTATAAATGAGGTGGCCCGCACCGGCAGTGTTTTTGTTGCAGCAGACAGCAGCCTGACAGCCGGCAAATACTGTCAGCAGCTGTCAGAGCTGTTAACCACTGAGCAGGCTTTGTCGCGGGTGTTAGCTGACAGTGGCTTGCACTATCAACAGATTGGTGAGCGGCACTTTGTGATAAAGCCGCTGGCTGTGCTCAGTGCCGCAGCGAAAAGTCCGACAGAGATCGTCGTCAGCTTTTCATTACCCGAACGGCAGGCAACAGCCTTAGCCGCAAAGCCAGACTGGCAACAAACAACCAGTCAGTCATCGGGCATCCGTCAGACGGTAAAACAAACACCGCAAACTATTTCAATGCTAAATACCGCTGCTTTTCAGCCATTTAATCAAACCGACTTGGGTGAAGTGCTGCGATCCAGCGCCGGGATATACAGCACAGCTAATTCCTTTACCGGTAACCGTGAATTCAGAGCCCGCGGTCAGCTATTAAATCCCTTTATGATAGACAATCAGCCGTTTGCCGATGCCAACTTTGCCGTATCAGATTTAGATATTGTTTATTTTGATTTGCTGGAGATCAATCGCGGCAGCAATGGCATTGTGCAGGACAATGGTATTAATTCGGCATCGGTTAATTTAAGGCCGAAAGAAGCCGGCAATACGGTGGCAAGACAGGGCAGCCTGAGCCTTGGCGATCAATTAAAATACCGTATCAGTGCCGACATAACCGGCGCGGTATTAAACCGGCAAGACCTGAGCGGCAGGGCTGTAGTGGTAGCACAACGACAACAGGATGCGGCCGACTACTCTGACAATTCACGCTACGGCGCTTTGGCCCGATTGAGTTGGCAGCCGGGTGCTGCTAGTCAGATAGAGCTATATCATATTGCGCAAGCTGACCGGCAACAGCAACGCTCGAAAATCCGGCCATTATTGTATGCAGATTTAACGCACTATGATGGCCCGCTATCCACTAACTTCTGGCCGGTCTGGGCAGGCGCACAGCAAAATATGTCATTCTCGCGCCTGATCGCCCGCCAACAACTGGCCAGCCAATGGCAAAGTAGTTTGCATATTAGCCGTGCCAGCCAACAACAAACTGCGCTGGTGCCTGATGTCTTCGGCTACCCTGATCGGCAGACACTGTCGCTGTCATTTGGTGCCCTGGATAATAGCTTTGAGTTTGCTGCCGACAAAGTTGCGCTGACTCTGGATGGCGCTATGCTGCTGGCGGACTTGCCGCTTGATGTCAGTATCACCGCAAGCCGTGCCTGGCATCAAAACTATCAGCTGTTGCAGCTAATGGATTATCAGGCCACTACCGTGCTGCAGCCGCACAGTTTTACCGCGCTTAACCGCAACCAGGCCAGGCCAACAGCTGTCGCAGACAGCTTTGTAAACGACTCACATTACCAAATCAGCGGCCTGAAACTGGCCGGCAAAATAGCACTGACAGATTCAACCCTGCTGTCGGCATCGCTGCGCCGTAACCACAGCCGCTACAACAATAAAGGCAGTTTTGCTACAGATACAGAGCGCACCCAATACACTAATCTCTATTTTGGCCTCAGTCAGGCCATTGGCACAGCGCAATGGTATGTCAGTTATGCCAACACAGTAGACTTTCGCCAGGGCTATCTGTCAATGCTGGACCTGGTCGTTAGTCCGGTCCGGTTTGCCTCCTGGGAAACCGGTATAAAAGCTGATTTCTGGCAACAGCGCGGTCAGTTCACTGTCAGTGCTTATCGCAGTGAACAGCGTAACTACGTCCAGCTGGTGGCTGAGTCTTTTCCGGCTCAATCTGGCTGGGAGGTCGCTTTGGCTTATCAGAGCCACTGGCTGCAGCTTGATGCCAGCTACAGCCGCAGTTTCAGCGCTGCGTCGCCGGATACCGTGGCACAGCGGCAATTTCAGTTCCCCGACAGCCTGTATCGTCTGATGCTGTCTACCCCGTTAGACACGTTAATAGCCGGCAGCACTTTAGGCATAGCGGTGGAAGGTGAAACCCGTCAGCATTATCAGCTGCCGGCGTTTAGCCGCCGCCAGCCGGTTGCAGTAAGTCAGCCGGCCAGCTGGCGCCTGAACAGTTACTACCGGGTTGCGGCAGGCCATGGCCGCGTTTTTACGCTTAGTATCAAAAACCTGCTGGATAAAGCGTATTTTGATGGCGTAGATATGAACCGTGGCTGGGCTGCATATGGCGCCCCACGACATTTTTCGCTGACCTTTGAGCAGCAATTTTAAAAAAGTTTAGCTGTTTTACCGCAGATAAACGTTTCCTTATTAACAGCAGCAATATTGCTGTTTTGGCGCTGATGTTTCGGCCGTCTGTTGTGTTGTGCGTCGCCGGCACGCACGCAAACTAATAAGGAATTTCCATTGAAGACTAAGTTAACGATTTTCGCAGCCTCGCTGTCCGTTTTACTATCGGCTTGCGGCGGCAGCAGTGGTGCGCCACAAGTTGTTGTGCAACCAAATCAGCCACCCGTTGCCCAATTTTCGTTAAGCCAGCCTCAGGTTGCTGTTGGTGAACGGGTCAGTTTTGATGCCAGCAGCAGCCATGATCCAGAGCGGTTACAATTGCGTTACTACTGGCAAATCAAAGATACTGCCAATGAACTGGTAACACCTGCAGACAATACCGCTCAGCTGTTTCATTATTACCCGCAGCGCGCCGGCAATTATACGGTGCTATTAACGGTAACCGATAGCCAGGGCGCCAGCCACAGTACAGAACAGCCGCTTAGCGTGGCCGCTAGTGGCCAGCACAGCCTGAAAATTGACGCGCCGGATACGGCCAAGCAAGGCGATTACCTTGAGCTGCAAGCCATCTTCAGCCATATGATAAGCGACAAGGTGACAGCTAACTATCAGTGGCAGCTGGTTGGCAAACCTGCAGCGAGTGCCGCGCAGCTGGAAAATGCCGCGCACAGCCGTGCCGGCTTTGTGGCTGATCAGCCAGGCGAATACCAACTAGAACTTAGCCTGCAACTGGGCAATTTCATCAGGCAAACGGTTACACATAGCATCACTGTGTATCAGACTGGTGATGTTCCGCCACAGGCAAAAATTGATCCCAGTCACAGCCGTCAGTTGTGGGTAAACGAGCAGTTGCAGCTTAGCAGCCTGAGCAGTGATAGTGACGGCGATGTACTTAGCTACCACTGGACCATACAAGGTGGTGCTTATGTGCCGCAGCCACAGCATCAGGCTGAGTTTTTGTTCCAGCCGACAGCATTGGCCACTTATACTATTTGCCTGCAGGTAAATGATGGCAAACATCAGGATCAAGACTGCACCGGGATAGAAGTCACAGATAGCAACCGTCAACCGGTTGCCCTGTTTAGTGTGGACAGCACAACGTTGGCACCCAATACGCCGATTAAACTTATCAGCCAGGCCAGCGATCCGGATGGCGATAGGCTCAGCTTCAGCTGGCGTATTGTTAGCGCACCCGAGGGGAGTGATGCCACACTGGATCTATCCGATGAGCAACAGCCGTTATTTCAGGCAGATAAAGCCGGTGATTACCAGATCCAGCTGCAGGTGTCAGACGCCTGGCAACAGTCAGCGCCCTTTGTATTGCCGTTGCAATTACAGGCCACGGCGCAGCCGCAGCTAAGTATCAACGCCGAACGGCTGATCACTGTCGGGCACTGGAGCAGACTGCAGGCTGAGCTTACGGCGAATCACGATGCTGCGCAATTTAACTGGTCGGTATTAAGCCAGCCGCAAGGTGCCAACGGCGAATTCCAGGCAGGCAACCAGGCTGATACGATGTTTAAAGCCGACCTCAGTGGTGATTATTTGCTGCAGGTTGCCGTAAGCGGGCCGGCCTTAGTGCCGCAGGTGGCTACGGTGCTGCTGTCTGCCGATAGTAATTTACCGCCGGTTGCCAGAATTGCCGGGCAAACCCGCCGTTACGGTCTGGTGGGTATTAAGCAGACCTTTGATGCGGGCATAAGCTTTGATCCGCAAGGCGAGGCGATAAGTTATAGCTGGCAGCTGTTTGATGAAAACAGCGCAACCCTGCTAGCCAGCCAGAGCGGTGGTGCACTCTTTACCGTTGAGCCGCAATTTGCCGCTAACTACCGGGTTAAACTGCAGGTAAGCGACGGTTTAAAGCAAACAGAAAGCAATGTATTGCTTGTTATCGCCGACGAGCTGCCACAACAGCTGCAACTAAGCGGCAGTTACGTTAACGTGCTGGGCCAACCTGTCGCCGGCATAAAGGTGACAACTAACCATATAAGGTTTCGCCCCGGCTATATCGGTGTTTATGAAGCCTATACCGACACAGCAGGTCAGTTTAGCCTCAGCTTTGAGCGGCCGCAGCCCGACAGCTGGCAGCCCGGTATCAAAGTAGGCTACAACTTGCGTTATGGCTATCAGTTACAGGATCTTATTTTAACCGACGCTAATGAACTGGATTTGGGCCAGACGACGCTGGCAGATCTGCAGAAGGTTCGTTTTGAAGCACGTTATTGCGCCAACCTGGCGGAGTCTGCTATCAGGTTTATGATCGTTGGTCAGCGTACTGAGCATACTCAGCTAGATATTGCGGCGACAGCGGTGTTGTCGTTTAGTGAAGCATCGCCGGTGATGGAAACGTTACTGCCAGCGCCGGCAACGTTTCTGCTGCGCAGCAACCAGGCCAGTGTTAACGCGCAGCGCCAGTTTAGTCTGGCTTTTACGCCGGACCAGCCGCAAACCGTGGTAGTTGATCTTTGTAATCCCTAAGGCAACATGCTTATGTCAGGAAGGAAACCCGCCGGCCTGAACTAAGCAGTTTGTCTACAACGCTAAGCCAGGTTGTGAGCGCTGTGTTTGCTTAGCCTGGCTTTTCTCTGACTCTTGCCGGTGGGTTTGCTCTGTTACACTGCTGATTGGCCAGTTGCAGGCGACCACGCTGCTAAACCAGGGCCGGTTAAAATTTTGCCGGCTAAGGGCCGGTGCGGCCTTAACATCTACAGCCAAGGGGGTTGCCAAATTGCGCTGAATCAGTGTTTTAACCTGGTTATCTTCCAGTAGCAGAAAAGCCTCGCGCAGTTGTTGTTGCATTTGAGCTGTGGCCGGCTGTCCTTGTAATTGCATAAAACGACTGTGTAACCAAAACAGTAAGGCCTGTTTGGCTTCGTTCGGAAAGTTGCTTGTAAGGTTGGCCGTTGGCGTGTAAAGCCGCTGAAAACTCAGTACATCTTGTTGCAGTACAAAATAAAACAACAGGTTTATGCCGGCCGAAATTTGTCCGGCCCGCTGGCTTATGGCCTGATACTGTGCCAGCGCGGCGCGAAAGTGTGGTTCGGCAGCAGCTATATTGCCCTCGTCCAGAGCCAGCATACCAAGATTATTTTCTGCCATCGCCACTATGTTCAGCTGGCCTGATTGCTGCGCCATTTGACGTGCAGCGATAAACAATGTGCGGGCTTTGTCGGTTTCGTTCAGTTGTCTGGCCACAAGTGCCAGGCTGTTAGTGAGTGTAAGCCGCTGTCGCTCCGTCGTACTGTGGGTATAAGAGCAGGCAAAACTGGATTGGGCATCATGCAGGTAGTTATTACGCCGTAACCAGATACCAAGGGCACTGGTAATAGCGGTAACGTGTTGCCGGAAATAAGCATGGTGCTGATAGTTAAACAATATATCCAGCACCTGTATCAAGCGTGGCATATCGTTGGTCGGCACAGCTGCACGCAGTAACAGCACATAGCGCCGAATGGCCAGCTCAGGCGGGAGTTTGTCTATGTCTGCTATCTGATCCAGCAAAGCTATACTGCGGGCTGGGTTGACTGTCAGATAAGCTTCTGCCTCATCTAACGTTGCAACGGTATTGATAGCAAAAACACTGGGACAGGCTATTGCCAGCACGGTATAAATAACCAGACAATAGTTTGACACGGCTTAACCTACTTCAGTTTATTGACCGCTTCACTATAGGCGCTGCCAGGCTGTTTTTCAAAACCGCCAGTTGTTATCAGCAGCTCAATAGCCAGTACTTGTTCCAGCCATACATCTGACATTTGTCAGCCAACTTTGATGACAACAAGGGCTAGCTTCACTACGGCGGTTAATAAACAATGGTTATAAGTTTTAATTGATCAGGCTATGGCTTATGTTTTTTAAATTATCCAATACCGCAAAGTTTAACAAACTCAAAACGATAGCGCTTTTGCTCCTGACGCTGCTGTTGCTATGCAGCCAGTTGCCGCATTTAATTACCTGGTTTGTGCCGCTGTCTAATCAGGGCAAGGTGCACAGTCAATTGTATTTACCGGCAACGGCAAGTGCCGACAACCCTGCGCCGTTACTGGTTTTTTTAGGCGGTTCTGAAGGTGGCATGAACCTGACTAATGATCGTAACGCAGCAGAGCGGCAAGCTTATCTGGATGCGGGTTTTGCGCTATTGGTCGTCGGTTATTTTGGTTTGCCGGGTATTCCATCAGGTTTGGATCGGATTGAACTTAATGGCGTGCTTGAAGCTATTGCACTCAACCGTAGCAACCCTGCCGTCAATGCCGAAAAACTGTCAGTACTGGGCGTGTCAAAAGGGGCGGAGCTAGCGTTATTGCTGGCCAGCCGGTCAACGCAAATAAGCACTGTGGTGGCGGTAGTGGCAAGTGATGTGGTGTTTGGTAGCCCGGAGTGGTATAGCACCAGTTCATCCTGGAGCTGGCAGGGCCAGGCCATTGCCTTTGTGCCTTTTAACTTGCACTCAGCATTGGCGTTAATGCAAGGCAATATCCGGCAAGGTTATGAAATCGCCTTACAAAATCAGCAGGCTTATCAACAAGCGTTGATCCCGGTGCAGCAGATGCAGGCCGACGTGTTACTTGTTTCAGGCACGGCTGATGAGTTGTGGCCATCCAGCGAAATGTCCGACCGGATAATCCAGCGATTGCAGCAACATCAATATCCGTACCAATATCAGCATTTAAAAATAGCCGGCGGCGGCCATAGCGGGCTGGCCCGGCAATATCAGAGCGAAATTATTGCTTTTTTAACCACATCGCAGCGCTAATGAGTGCGTCTTCGCTGTGCAGGCCGCCATCTATTCTGACGGCGGCAAAATGCACGACCTAACCTGCCGTTTTAATTAGTCACCGGCAAATGCAGTTATGTCTAATGTGATGTCGCAATTTAGCTTGAGTAGTGCATTTGTTTTACAATAGTGGCATTGTCGTTAATACAGGCTGGTCTTATCTTGGACGTTTTAGGTGAATAATAAGAACTATTGCAGAGTGCTACCCGGGCTGCTTATTACAGCTCTGGCATTATTGGCATTTATGCCGGTAGCGGTGTTCGCGGTTGACAGTGGATCTTCTGCGGACGCCGCGCTGCGTATCATTACCGAGCCCAGTGGCCGTGGCAGGTTAAAAGATCGACATGGCCAGGTGTATGGTATGTCTACCGAGTTGGTTAAGGCTGTTCAGCAGCAGTTGGGCAATACGGCAACAATAGAAATTTTACCCTGGGCACGGGCTTACGCCATCGCCGTTAGTAGCGACAATGTCGTGTTATATGACACTATCCGCACTGCCGAGCGCGAAGATAAATTTAAATGGGTGGGCCCCATTAAAATCTACTCGGTAGATTTACACGCCAGAAAAGGAGCAATAAAAGACAATACCAGCCTGGCTAATTTACTGCAAAACCATGTGGTTTGTGAAACGCGCAACACCAGTATCGTTAACGAGCTGCTGTCGCTGGGCTTTGAGATAGACAAAAACCTGATCTTAAGCCGGCAATCCGGTGATTGTTATAACATGCTAAAACTTGGACGCGCCGATTTAATTGCCATGCACAGCGATGTAACGCCTAAACGCCAGGCCGAACTGCTTGACGCCGGCCTGGACTTACAGCCGGTATATCCGCTACAACCTATTGAAATTTACCTGGCTTTTTCCTTAGCGGTTAACGATACCGTTATTAACAACTGGCAGTGTGCGCTGAATAAACTGGTGCTGCAAGGCGAGTTCAGGCGCTTGTATCAGGGCGAATATGCTGATGCCATGATCAATGAAATCGAGGCCAGGGCGGCGCAGTCGCAGCAGCAATTGACCTGCCATTAGCTATCACAGCGCCAGCAATACTCTGCACGGCCAAATGCCGGCCGCAATGCCAGATTTACTCGGCCAGCACCAGCTCTACCACTTCTTTTCTGCCGTTTATCCGCTGTGTCAGCAGTATTTGCGTGGCATTAGCCGCGGTTATGGCGTCAATAGTTTTTGGCACCTCAGCGATGACAGCAAAGTGTGCTGTGTCGCCAGCGTAGCGCCAGAGCTGAAAATCCTTGTTAATGCCATACAGGGTGTCGCCATAAACCACAAAACCTTTGTTGCTGAACTGGTTGTTTAGTGGCTCAATCAGCTGATCTTCAACCGGGCCTTGCAGCCAGAATCTATCCAGCTGATCGGTAAAGATCAGCCGGCCTTGTGCGGTTTTAACGGCCTGGGTAACCCCGACATTATTGATAACCTCCCTGGTTGCGCTGGCTAAGTTTACTTCGGCAAACTTGAGCACGCCGTTTATTTGCAGCTTTACCAGCGCGGTGTTGGTGTGACTGTCGTAGTGAAACACGCTATGTATCGGGTATTCAAACGGCAAACTGTGCTGGCTACCGTCTAAAAACAGCTGGCTTAAGGCATAATCGGTGTTGACTAACAGGCTGTTGCCATCTTTAGCCCAGTGCATGTCATACAGGTAAGTATCGGTGGGAAAATGGCTAAGTTGCCAGGTTGCATGGCCGTCGCTCAGCCATACCTGCAGCTGACCAGAGCGTGCCGACTGAAAGGCAATAAGATTGCCGCCAGGTTGAAACAGCGCATTGTTTTCAGCTTTAACCGAGCGCGCTATTACCGTGCCGCTTAGCGCAGACTGTACCGGCTTTTGTTCATTGTTTGCTAAAGTGCCGGCTAAGGGTAGCGCCACTATATCGCTGTCGTATTGTCCTTTGGTCACCAGCATGCGGTTACCGTCGGGGTGAAATACCGGCGTGCCCATAGCGTCATCAATAGGTAATTCAACCGGGTTTATCTGGCCATCATATGACAGGGTAAATAACTGGCGGCCGGTACTAAAAATAAGCTGGTTTTCAAACGGCGAAAAGTTAGGGTAAATTGATTTGAAGCGGGCGATTTGTGGCGGATAGCGGATAGCATGGCCGGATAATTGCTCGCCGTCTGGCCTTAGCATAGTTAAATAATAGCTGCCGTCATTGCTCTGGCTGACTACGGCTATCAGCTTATCTTTGGCTGAGTAGTCATAACTTAGCACGTTGCCATCGCTAACCTCATAGAGGGTGTCGCTGTTGTCTGCTGCGACAGCATAACGGATTAAGCTCCAGCGCCCCGATTTTTGTTGTAATAGCGCTATGTGGTTATCATCCAGCCATTGCGGATTTTTAATGGCGGAATGTTTGCACTCTAACAGTCGTTTCGGCGCCTGGGGGGATAGCAACGCCGCGTCAAAGTCCAGGCTCATTAAGTGATAACAGGTTTTCTGCGTTAGCGGCTCGGTGCAATCTCTGGACTGGACAAATATTAAGCTTTTACCGTCTGTAGAGAAACTGTGCGCGCCATTAGAATCTAAATTTTTACTCAGCTGAAATTCTTGCTGCGTTTTAATGTGTTTTGCCCAGATATTGTTACGACAAAACTCAGTGGAATAACGATGAAAAACAATATATTGGCCGTCGGGCGAATAAATACCCGCCACTTCTTTATTGTCATTAGCGGTAAGCGGACGAAATTCACTGATTTTAAATTGGCTTGCTGTCTGCGGCAAAAAACCTTGCCACAGCAAAGCTGTATTTAGTAATCCTGCACTTAGCAACCCTGCACCCAGCAACACCGCAAACAGCAGCAGGCCAAGGTTAAACTGAGTTAAGCCGGCATAACGACGCTTGGCTGGCATCGCGGCCGCCATTGGCGCTGCTGCTGCGTCGGGCTGGGGGGCGGCTTCAGGTTGCCAGCGCACATCAGCTTCCAGGCTATAACCTTTTTTAGCATGGGTTTTGATATAGCCCTGAACTTTGCCATCGTCACCGAGTGCTTTTCTTAGCTGGGTAATGCTGCGTTGCAGCGTATTGGGTGACACTATAGTGCCTTGCCACACTTGCGTCAGTAATTCATCCTGGCTTACCACCTTAGCCTGATGCTGCGCCAGATATGTCAGTACAGCTAAGGCTTTAGGCGCCAGGGTTGTTGTTTCATTAAGGTGGGTGATTTGATTGCGCGACAAATCAATATAAAAACCACCAATCCAATATTGCTGTGACATAGCGACCTGCTAACCAATAGATGCCAGACTACAGAAGCCAAAGCGAAACACATCAGGCTAGAGTAAATCGGCACCACCGCTAATGCAATTAATCAACCAGCTGATAACTAACGTTTTTTGGAGAATCAGCGAAAAGTCAGCCAAAAGTCAGTGGAAATTCCAGCTTTCTGATGCTCCGGCAGTAACTTAACTGCCTGTCTACTACGAAAACAGTTATTGACTACAGCAAGGAAAAACCATGACACCCAAGTTACTGCTTGTTTTGTTGGCGGGGCTATTTAGTGGCAGTAGTTACAGCCTAAATGACGCCGCTACGCTCACGGGGCCATATCTGGGGCAAACACCGCCGGGCCTGACGCCAGAGGTGTTCGCGCCGGCTGGGGTTTCGCAACCATATCGTGATTGGGGCGGCAGCTTCACACCTGACATGACAGAGTATTATTTTACAAGAAGAAACAATAAAACAGGGACGTCTTCTAAATTTGTTTATAAATCAGTAAATAACAAATGGCAGCTCATTGAGTTGGACGCTCAGTTAGGTGGGGCTATCTCACCGGACGGTAATACGATGTTTGTTCGTAATCAGTACAGAGACCGCACAGTGGATGGCTGGTCAGAGTTAAAGAGTCTTGGCAGCGTTTTTGAAAACTTTCGCATCATGCGTTTAACGGCCTCGGCAGCAGGCACCTATGTTTTTGACGAGGCAACCCGGGATGGTAATGGTGTGCTGCGCTATTCACGGCTGGTAAATGGCCAACGCGAAGCACCCGTTGCGTTTGGCGCCGAAATCAACACCGGAAAATGGACTGCCCACCCCTTTATCGCAGCGGATGAGTCTTACATTATTTGGGATAGCGAAAGAGAGGGAGGCTATGGCGACAGCGATATGTATATCAGCTTTCGTCAAGCCGATGGCTCCTGGGGAGCGGCAATTAACTTCGGCGATACGATAAATACCGAAGGGGAGGACGGTGGCGGATACGTGACACCAGACGGCAAATATCTGTTCTTTTGTCGCCGCTGTGCTCCGCCAGATTTTGAAATCATGTGGGTTGACGCCCGGATCATCGGGCAGCTCAGAGCAGCGCAATAACCTGATGCCTGAACAACAGCTTTAGCGCGATGGTTTTGTGATAGCCAAGCTAAATAACATTAAAACAAAAGGCGAAAATATGAAATTCTGGGATATTGCCCCGCTGGAACAGCCCTTTACTACCTCTGCACCGGCACAGCTGCAAGACGGTATAGCAACAGGCGTGCTGGGACAAGATGGCGGCGACAAGACGCTGATCAGCAGACTGGCCAGCGAAATAGCAGACAAACAGCATGGCGAAGTTGACAGCTTACTGATCAGCCATAACGGTAAGTTGCTGTTTGAGTCTTACTATTTGCGCGGGCGTATCGATTTGCCGCATCCGCAATCGTCTGCTACTAAAACCTACACCAGTCTGGCTATTGGCCGTGCTATACAGCTGGGTTATTTATCGCTGGCCGATTTAGACAAACCGGTACTGAGTTTTTTGCAAGGCTTAGATCAGACAAAATTTGTCGCCGGTATAGACAACATCACGCTGCATCAGGCCATGACAATGCGCTCCGGCCTTACGTTCAGCGCTGACAAAATCAGACAATATGGTAGCCAGCCCGGGCGTTATTTCGGTATTAAGCGCCTACAGGCTTTTTTCGAAGATAGCGAAGCTGTGACTAAGCAATCGCAAACCTTTAATTACCAGGGGCCAAACCCGGATATCGTGATGCAGGTACTGGACGCAGTAGTGCCGGGCTCAGCGCAGGATTTTATTAAACAGCAGTTATTTGGCAAGTTGGGTATCGTTAACTATGACTGGCGTACTGAGCAGGATGGCGTGCCAACAGCGGGGGCATTTGCCAGCCTGACTTCGCGCGATATGCTGAAACTGGGCAGCTTGGTGTTAAATAACGGCAACTGGCAGGGCGAGCAGTTGATCCCGGCCGCCTTTATCAGCCAGGCCACGGCAGGTCATGTTGAACTGAGCGACGAGCAGGTACAGAATTTTTATGCCGGTGCCAGCTTATCAAATTCGGCCTATGGTTATTTTTTCTGGCAAACGGCAATGCAGGTTGCTGACAAGCAGTACCGCAGCATTTCCGCCCAGGGCGGCGGTGGTATCACTATTTTGCTGGTGGCGGAGCTGGATCTGCTGGTGGTGGTAACCGGCCATGCACGGCAGGCATATTTACAAATGATCGCCGAAAAAGTGTTACCGGCTTTTGTGCCCTGAGCCGGTAGTACAGGTTCGACTTAGTATTTACATCAGCAAGTTACCGCAACGCAGTTTGAACCTGTCATCGGCGTGACGTAAAAATGCACCATGTCTGTTGGCTGCGCGTCCTATCCGTTTGTTACGGCAGCAGCTCACAGCAGAACTTACTCTGCTGTGAGGGTAAAAATCCGCTTTTCCAGATACTGATTATACCGATACTTTGGTAGCGCCTTTTTTTCGTCGTCTCCGGCGCAGCTGCGGGCAGAGCCACGGCTTAATTGAAATCGGTAGTGGTTGTAAGCACTTTACCGTCTTTAATTTGGATTAAAACTGGAAGCGTGCGCACATTAAACTGGCGAAACAGTACACCATGTTCATCAATAGTTACCGGCAGCTTAAGCTGGTACTTCTGTTTAAATTCGGTTACGGCGTTATCGTCGGTCCATAAGTGATTCACAATAACCTTAAGTGGCGGTCCGGGCAGTTTTGCTGCCAGTTGCGGTAAACGTTTCTGGGCAGTGCTGCACGCTTCAGACATCAGAGGGCGCGAATCGGCCAGATACCAGTCGCACCAGGTCGCGGTAAAAAACAGACTGTGTTCGCCGGTTAAATAAGGTTGCAGCAGTTGTTGTTGTGCCGCTGCGGTTAACGTTGCGGTATTAGCTGCGGGTAACTGCTGGCCTTTCGCTAAACGCTGCAAAAAGCCATCTAATAGTGCGTCCGATTCATGGCTGCTATACACTTGTTCACCGTTACTGTTAATCAGTACGGAGTAGGGCGTACCTACCAACCCCAGCGCTACTGCCAGTCTGCTTTCTACATCCAGCCATACCGGCATACTGAGGTCAAAGCGGGCAATGACTGCGGCGATTTCTGCGCTTTTTTCATTGATATCGATATTTACTGCAACAAAGTTCACCTTGTCACCGTACTGCTGATACAACTTCTGAAAGTGCGGCATTTGCTCCAGGCATGGCTTACACCAACTGGCCCACAGTTTGACGTACAGAGGTTTGCTGTTATCCAGCGTTTGCAGGCTGGTGGCGTTAAGTTCAGGAAAGGTGTTTAACCTCAGCTGCCGATAGTCATCATTTACAGCCAGTGCCTTAGCCGTCACTACCAGCAACAGCAAGGCTGCACTTAGCAGCAAGCCGGATTTCACGCTATGTAATCGCATTGTATGCCTCCGTTATTAACTGCAGTGAGCTTAGCAGCAGCTTAGGCCGCTAAATTGTATATTTGCGGCAAGATAACTAAACCTGTAATTTGGCGTGTTAGTTGACTTGATTTTAAGGAGTAAAGGTGACAACACGGGTATTAGTGCTGAGCGATATCTTTGGCGCCTGTTCAGGCCTGGAGCGTCTGCTGGTCGATTTACGCCAAAGCGGCGCCACGCTGCACTTGGTTGACCCTTATCAGGGTAAGGCGCAGCAGTTTGCCGGTGAAGCCCAGGCCTATGATGCTTATATCGCCCAGTGCGGGCACGATAATTATGCTGTTATCGCGGCACAGGCGCTGCAAAGCAGCGGGCAGGCTTACGATGTTGCCCTGGGTTTTAGTGCTGGCGCGACGGCGCTATGGCGTGCGCTGGCAACATGCGACAGCGCTCAGGTAAAGCAGGCGATACTGTTTTACCCTGGCCAAATTCACCAGCATGTAGTGCTTCAACCGCAACTCGCCACTAAGGTTATCTTTGGCTGCAGCGAGCCGCATTTCGATGTGGCTGCTGTCTGTGCGCAGCTGCAAGCCAAATCGGGTGTAAGCGCACAGCCTACCCATTTTGAGCATGGCTTTATGAATCCGTCATCTAGCGCCTTTAATGAGCAAGGTTACACGCAATATGCGCGGTTAATAATGCGATCGCTACATGGCAATGCGGCCACTGAACCCGCTAAACGCCGGGCGAAGCAGAAAGTTAAAACAGTAGACAGAGATCTGCTTGCCTATATTAAAAAACCGGCAGCAGAAGCCGGGTATATTGATGTGGTAACGGCATCTAAAAGTGGTCTGTCTTATATTTATCAAGGTGAGCACTGGGTCCGTAAAATGCCGGCTTTTTATTGCGGAAAGTGTCGTAATAACAAAGGTGAAGAGATACAAATATCACCGCTGAGCCGGCATTATTCAGTAACAGAGCAGGCCGAGTTGCTTGTCACAGATGCAGCGAAACAACGATATCAATTATGGTTGATGAAAAAACTAAAGCAGAGCCGGGAGTCGTCGCAAACTGAGGGGAGCTGAAAACGAATATGCGTTAGTCAATTAATTAGCCGCAAGCGTTTTTTGGGCAACGGTTGCCAAAACAATTACTTAACGTAGAATCATTGCAGGAAAAATCAACAGAGTGTAAAAAATGGATGTATCAGCGCAGCAGTGTGATAACTGCTATGCCATCTTACATGGGGATTTTTGCCACTGCTGCGGCCAGGAAAAAAAAGCTATATCAGCAAGGCTGGGGTAAAACGCTGCTGAAATTCTGGCTAACCAGCTCGGTATATTATGTGCTGTTTATGTCAGCTGTGATGGGATTAATTATTTTAAGTATTTTATGGTCGTGACAGTAACCAGTGCTGCCTGCTATTTTTTTAGCATCCGCAGCAAAGATCTGACATAACAGGTAAGGTTTTTATGCCGCAGTTAAGTGTTATTAATACCATTTCCGTACCTGCCGGTATGGAGCCGCAAGCCGAGCACGTGCGGCAGGAATATGTAAACTACTTTAGTAAACAAGCAGGCTTTGTCAGTTCAACCTTTTATAAATCCATTAACCGACAGGACGATGGCAGCATTCAGTATGTCAATATCGTGGTGTGGGCGTCGTACGAGCATTTTGCTGCAGTGGTCAACAACGGTTTTGCCAACGCCGACGGTGAAAACAACGATGGCATGCGGGTGCTGGGACGTGGCTTTCCCGCACCTATAGTGGTTTCGCCGGGCCAGTATCAGGTTATCGCCAGCAATGGCACTGTTGGGGCAATAGCGGGCAAAGATCAATAACGGCAAGACAGGCTAACGCTAGTGTGCCATTGCAGCGGTAATCATAGCGTAGCTAAACAGTAGCTGGGTATTACCGCTGATGGCTTAACCTAAAGCTGATTCACATTCACTACGATACGCCCCCGCACCTTGCCCTCAAGCAATTGCTGTGCGGTATCACACACCTGCGATAAACCGATTTCGGTGGCGATATTTCCCAGCGTGCCGGCGTCTAACAGCTTTGCCAATTTTTCCCAGGCCTCGATGCGATCTTGAAGCGGGCGCATCACGCTGTCGATACCGGCTAAGGTCACACCGCGCAGAATAAAAGGCGCTACCGTGCCCGGTAAATCCATGCCCTGCGCCAGGCCACAGGCGGCAACAACACCGCCGTACTTAGTGCTGGCACAGGCATTAACCAGTGTATGGCTGCCAACAGAATCTACCACGCCAGCCCAGCGCTCTTTGGCCAGCGGCTTACCGGGTTCAGACAGCGTATGCCGGTCAATAATGCCGCTGGCGCCAAGTGCTGTTAAGTAGTCGGCTTCTGCCATTCTGCCGGTCGCGGCGACAACGCTGTAACCCAGTTTTGCCAGTATCGCTATGGCATAGCTGCCCACGCCACCATTGGCGCCGGTAACCAGTATTTCGCCGTTTTCCGGCGTTACGCCATGCTTTTGCAGCGCCATCACACACAGCATAGCGGTGTAACCTGCAGTGCCAATCGCCATCGCTTGTTTGGCTGATAAGCCCTTGGGCAGGGCAATTAACCAATCGCTGTTAAGCCGCGCTTGTTGCGCCAGGCCGCCGCAGTGCGCTTCGCCAACGCCAAAGCCATTTAGCAGCACCTCGTCACCGGCTTTAAACTTACCCGAGCTGCAGCTTATTACTGTGCCGGCTAAATCAATGCCGGGGATCATAGGGAATTTACGCACCACCGGGGCTTTACCGCTTATGGCCAGTGCATCTTTATAATTAAGCGTGCTGTAAGTCACACTAAGCCGCGTATCGCCGTCCATTAGCACGGAGTCGTCTAAATCTTTAAGCGCGGCACGATAACCGTTCTCGTCTTTTTCAATTAATACGCCTTTAAACATAGTGTCTCCCCAATAGACATAACGCCTATTTATTAACAAAAATTGACTTGTCTAACCCCTGAATAAACAGCGCCAGATAGCGCTCTAACGGTTTTGTACTTTGCTCCAGCCGCGAGCGGCTGACCGCACCCTCCCAGCCAATCCAGAAAAACTCGGCCAGTGCAGTGCAATCAGCCGTTGGTGCTAACTCACCGGCCAGTTGTGCCTCGCGCAGGCAGGCGGCAATACGCTGCTGCCAGCTGTGAAAGATGGCAATCAGCACCGCTCGAAAGCTTTCGGGTAATACATCTACTTCCTGGCCTAAATTGCCCACCAGGCAGCCGCGCTTAAACCGATGCCGGGCCATGCCCTGTTTGGCATCATCGACAAAATTGCCGATCCGCCTAAGCGGCGAAAAGCGCTGATCAAGCAAGCAACTATCTAACTTACTGGCAAAGTAGCTGGCGTAGCTTTCAAGCACGGCGTGGCCGAAGGCTTCTTTACTTTTAAAGTAAAAATAAAACGAGCCTTTAGGCACCCCGACGCTTTTTAGTATTTTATCCAGGCCAGAGGCGGTAAAACCGATTTCGGTTAAATGCTCAAGCCCGCTTCTAATCAGCTCGGCGCGGATATCCCGCTGTTGTGCCGCTAACTTTGGCGGCCTGCCTCGGCGAGGTGTGATATTTAATGTTGTCATGGCAATAATAATAGACCGATCGTCTATAAAAGCGCATTAGACAAAGGTCGAAGCTTTTTTGCGGTTGATATACGAGGTAGGGGCCGTCAGGGGCAGGTCTTGTCTTTTGCCGTCCAGCTTAAAAGCAAGACCTGACTCTTGGGCCTTTTTACAGCATCAGGCATCATTTACAAGCTCAAAGCCTTCATCAATCCAGCCTGTTACCCCGCCTAGCATTTTTTTCACCGGGCGACCTAAGCGGGCTAACTTAATTGCGGCTTTCTCGGTCGCGTTGCAGTGCGGCCCGGCGCAGTACACCACAAACACTGTGTCCTCGGGGTAACTGCTAAGCGTGGTTGCATTAATGGTTGGATAAGGCAGTAATGTTGCCCCGGCAATATAGCCTTTTTTGGCCGTATCTAAGGCGCGCACGTCAAGCAGCACAAAGTCCTGCAGGTTATTGTTAAGCGCATAGTGCACATCCCAGCAGTCTGTTTCAAATGTCATTAAACGTTGAAAATGGGCCAGTGCTTCGGCACTGGTTGCAGGTTTAGGTCTTACAACTGTTGAATGCATGTTTTGTCTCCGATCTTGTGGTTTGGAGTCTGCATTATCAGTGGTGCGCCGATTTTGCGAAATTGTCTAAATAGACAGTCTACGATAATATCAAGACAAAATGTATCTGAGATAACTACAGCATGCGGGTAACCATTCTATTAACCGAACAATTGTCATTATTTGAGCTGGGCTGTGCGGTAGAGTTATTTGCCATGCCGCGACCGGAATTTACCAATTGGTACAGTACACAAATCGTTTCGCTATCATGCCAGCACTATAGTGGCCTGGCCGGTAGCGCACTGTTGTGCGAGAGGGTAGATAGCTTACCGCCGTCAGACTTGCTGGTGATACCCAGCTTTGCGGTAGCAACACTGCAACCGGAGGCAAAGTTGATTAGCGCCTTGCTGGAACACTATCAACGTGGCGGTCGCATCATCAGCTTTTGCTCCGGCTCATTTTTACTGGCGGCGGCCGGTTTATTAGATAACCGCATTGCCACCACGCACTGGCGCTATGCCACGCAATTTAAACAGCGCTTTCCGCATATCCGTTATAAAGACAATATTTTGTATGAATATGACGGCCTGATAGGCTGCTCGGCCGGCAGCGCCGCAGGCATTGATTTAGGCATAGAGGTGATTCGCCGTGACTTTGGTTATCACTGTGCCAACAGCGTCGCCAGGCGGCTGGTACTGCCGGCCCATCGCAGTGGTGGCCAGGCGCAGTTTGTCGAAAAGCCGGTGACACTTAGCAAAACCGGTATGTCGCAAGCACTGGACTGGGCAACCAACAACCTGTCTGGCGCACTCAGTATTGATGACATCGCAAAAAAAGCCAGTATGACCAGGCGCACCTTCGACCGGCAGTTTACTAAAAACTACAACATGACAGCACTGCAATGGCTAAACGAGCGTAAGCTGGAAGTGGCCAAATCGCTGCTTGAGATAAGCGAACTATCCATCGACGAAATCGCCGCCCGCTCCGGCTTTGACAATGCGGTAACGCTTAGGCATAACTTCAGAAAATACCTGGCGATATCGCCAATGCAGTATAAAAATACCTTTCGTGGCAGTTAGATATCAGTACTGAGTCGGCAACTGGCTCAAAGCTGGCTATATCAATATGTTATGGCGCAGTAGCCAGCCAGGCGGCAATTTGGCTGGCAGCCAGGTCGCTATTGTGGCTGCCGCTGTAGCTTTTAAGCGTAGCAACGCCTGGCGTAAAGGCCTGATACAGCGCCTCGCTGCGGGCCCGGCCGATAATTTCATCCTGCTCTGCCACTAACAGCAGCGTGCGGCTGCTAATGGCTGGCGCATAGTCAGCGGATCTATAAGTATCTTTTAGCAGCCACTTAACCGGAAACAGCGGGAACTGCCTCTGTGCCAGTGCGCTCAGGCTGTCAAACGGCGCTATCAGCACCAGTTGAGCTACCTCACGCTGCGCCGCCAGTTGTACCGCAACGCCAGAGCCCAGGCTGCGGCCAATTACCGTAATAGCACTGTGTTTGCTGTGCAGCTGATCAAACAGCGCTAACGCATCGGCGATAAGTGCCTGCTCTGATGGCTTGCCGGAACTACCGCCATAACCGCGATAGTGCATAAGGTAAATGGCATGGTTTGGAAAAGCCGCCGCAAATTCCGGCAAATACACACTGACATCCTCAGCGTTGCCGCCAAAATACAGCAGCGCCTGGCTGCTATCGCGCGGTTGTTGGCTAACCAGCACAGTGGCATCGGTTTGTTGCAGCACCAGCGGTTCAGTTGGCGGCAACTGCGCTGCTACCGGGTAATAAATTAACTGCCGCTGCAGCAAGTACAGTAATAAGCAAAGCAGGCAGTAGCCCGCCAGCACATAGCCTGCAATAGTAAGCAGCATACGCATGGTTTATCCGGCAGTAGGTAAAAGGGTGTAAAGCAGCTTAGCGGATTGCGGGGTTAAAGCAAATGGCGCTGTTTAACGCCAGAAGTTTAGTCTCTGGCGAGGCTGCTGAAGTCAAAGCTTTTCAACGTTCAGCTCAAGGACTAAGCTGAACTGACATAAGGTTCGCGGGATAATTTCAACGCGTGGTTCAATGTTAAGGTAATAGATGAAATGACAAACAATACTGAATTGCTAAGCAGTGAAAACCTGCGGGAGATGGGCCTGATTGGCCCGCCAAAAGCCGCCGGTGCGCATTTTAAACGCTATCTGCAGCGTAAAAACCTGACAGCAGCCGATGCGGCCCGTGATCTGAATGTGGCTAAATCTACCATTACCCGTTTTATCAACGGCGAAAGTGAGTTAAGCATTGACCTGGCTACCAAGATTAAGCGGGTTTATAACGCGCCGGTAGAGGTGTTTTTTAAAATTGACGCCCAGTACAAAGCCTATGTTGTGGCGCAGAATATTGCCAAATCAGTGGCGTAAGCTGCTGTAGTCAAACGATATGGGCAGAGGTGTAGGTTATGGCTATTAAAACCACGCGTTGGGACAGCGCAGAGCATTTAAAAACTGACGAAGATATTCAGCTATATCTTGAAGCCTGTATCGAAGAAGCGGGCGATGATCCGGCGTTTATCATCCATGCTTTAGGTGTCATTGCCAAAGCAAAAAACATGAGCCAACTGGCGCGCGATACCGGCATCAGCCGCGAAGGGCTGTATAAAGCCTTTTCACCAGACGGTAACCCAACCTTTGCCACCGTCGCTAAAGTAGCCAAAGCACTTGGGCTGCAAATTACTGTGCAAACAGTGAATCCCACCCAAGCTGGTTAGCTTTTTTAGCTAACGGCTATCAATATCAGCAATAAATCAGCAGTTGGTTGGTTTTCTCCGGCGCCAAAATGGCAGCATAGCGTTTGCTGACATTGGTCGTGGCAAAGTACATCCAAGCTGTTTAAGGACTTAGCCGATTTAAATGCTTGACGGTGTTTAAGGTAAAGGTGGTGGTGTTGTGGGGCTGATATAAAGAACAAGGTGTTAGGTGGTAAAAGGTAAGATCTGACCCTAAGTTTCCTGTGACCCGGAGCTTCCGAAAAGCAAATGAAGCGGCTCTTGCTCTAAAAAATAGCAACATTCGAAGGAGAGAACTGTGGGTGCAGCAGAATTTATTAATCCAAAGTCTATGATGACACCTGGTATTGCGTCTACCGCAATATTGCTTGTTGCCAACACGCTAAATTTGCATTTTGAGCTAAAAGCATCGGTTACAGCTCTGGTATTAAGCTTTCTCATAGGGTTAGTTGTATTTCTGGCAGAGCAGATGAAACTTATCGAGCGCGTTATTTATTATATAGTTAATTCATTAATTCTATTCTCTATGGCGGTTGGCGGTAATCAAGGTATTGTGTCTTTGTCAGCTCCAGTGAATCGTCCTAACGAACTAAGTTTGATTGCACAGCCATTTAACCAAGAATATGCCAGGCAAGTGGCTTACCAAAGGGTTTTAAATGAAAACCTAGCAGACAGGGTTGAAGTTTTAAAAAGTGTTATTTCATCTAGCAATTCGGCATCACTAAACAATCTCGAAATTCAGCAAGCACTGCATGAGTCAGCTTCAGCAATTCAAATGAGTAATGCTCGTTTTAACGAACATTCAGATTACCAAGCTTTTGATGCGCAGAAAGTTTACCAGAAAGTGTTAAATGAAAACCTCGCACTTAGGCTCGAAACCTTGGAAAGCGTTATTACGTCCGGCGAGGCAGCATCATTAGACAATCCTGAAGTTCAAAGAGCGTTTAAAGAGTACGAAGAGGTGTTAAAGCAAACAGAATGGTATTTATCAACTTTAGATGCAGTTAACACTGAAAACATCGCGGGTGCACAATCAACAGAAGCAGATAAAAAGTTGTTTAAGTCATGGTTCTAAAATGGAGAAACGCTTTGAGATAAAATAGGGCGATAAAAATTAAAACTCTGCCAGGCTCATCTTATGTTTTTCACAATTTTACAAAAGCATGGTTATTGTTAGTTCAGACCACTTTTTTCCAGAGGCTGTTGCAAGTTCTGGGCGGCAAAAAGCAAGACCGGCCCCCCGAGGTTTCTGCTGACCCCCGAGATTTCTGATGACAGGATGATTTGGGTTAACGTTGGATGCTGCGTCATTCAAAATGTTTAGCTGATATAAATACTTGACGGTGTTTAGGTTTAAGGTAAAAGTGGTGGTGGTTTTAGGATTGAAATGCAAAGCAGGGTGTTATGAGATATAAAGTAAGACCTTATCCCGAAACCTGGCGCCCTGTTAATTTTTGTTAAGGCAAGTGAAATTGAAGCTAGTGCTATTACCGGGAATGGATGGAACCGGGCTTTTGTTCGAGCCGCTTTTGCCGCACATTCACAATATAGAAGTATTGGTTTTGCCTTTGCCAAATAACGGTGCACAAGACTACAACACTTTAGCGGCCTATGTAGTAGAACGGCTTCCAAAAGATGATTTTATTCTTGTTGCTGAATCATTCTCAGGCGGCATTGCCGCACATCTTTCGCAGCAATCCGTGCCACACTTAAAGGGCATAATATTTGTTGCGTCTTTTTTGACTGCCCCGAAAACAGCCCTGGCTTATTTAGCGTCGTTTTTACCGACACGCCAGTTAGCACAGCTGCCGTTCTCTGGTGTCGTCCATCGTTTTCTATTTTTGGGTAAGGAAGCGGGAACCAAAGAAATTGAATTATTTAAATCTGCATTAGATGCCGTTACCGGCAGTGCACTTAAGTTAAGGCTAATGGTAATTGCACAGTCTGGTTATGATGGGTTTAAATCAGACGTTCCGGTTGTATATTTAGCCGCAACACATGATAGGCTGGTGCCGGCAATGAAGAAGCAAGAGTTTGTACAGGCCTATACCAGCATAGTTTTTGCAGAAATTGACGGCCCACACTTTATTTTACAGGCGAACCCCAAAGGCAGTGCCGCTGCAATATTAAAAGCCGCCAACCTGATACTAAGCAAATATTGCTGATGGCTCATAGGCTAGTCAGTTTAGCTATTCCTCACTTCTATCAATATCAGTATTAAATCATCAGTTCGTTGGTTTTATCCAAAACCACAATGACAGGATGATTTGGGTTAACGTTGGATGCTGCGTCATTCAATGGAACAGCTGATTTAAATACTTGACGGTGTTTAGGTTTAAGGTAAAAGTGGTGGTTGGTTGATATACATATCAGAGTTTCCAGTGGCGAAGGGTAAACCTGACCCAGACGCTATTGTTATAACGGAGCAAGTATGAAGAAGGTTCTCATCGCAATATTGTTGGCTGTTTTGTCCGGATGTGCTGGCGTACCTAAGAAGCCAGCTGAGAATGATTTTAAAATCGATTTCGGAAAAATAATCGAGGTAGGTGGGTACTATCAAATTGAAAAACAAGCGAATGAATTTCAGATTTCGACCGGCCAATCCGAAGGCAAGTTCGGCGTCAGAATCGAAAATCTCGCCAGAAACCCATACGATTTGGCATTTTACATATCCAGGCTTGATAAAGCGTCGAACCAGCAAACTCTGGTCGATCGCGGGGGATACTGGAAAATAGCACCACCAAACAATCCCGACTATGAGGCATTTTTGTGGGAAAGCGATAAAACATATCAAACCGGGACATACATTTTTGTTGTGTTGGTGGCTGGTGAAGCCGTTAAAACAATAGAATTTGAAATTGTAAATGAATAACAGCTAAAGGGCCTGAGTCATTGAGGTTAAGTGGAATCGCGTAAGTGAAGTAGTATCAACGACTCTTTTCCCTAGGTCGTATTTTGGATAAGGTGTTGGCAGGCAAAAGGCAAGACCTGACCCTGAGGTTTTTTTTGGATAAGGTGTTGGCAGGCAAAAGGCAAGACCTGACCCTGAGGTTTTTTCTGAGGTTTTTCTGAGGTTTTTAAGAGTCAGAGTCATTGATTCAACTTCTTAGCTTAGTCGAAGCAATTTGGAGGTAATATCGTAAGATGGATACTTTGCAGAAAGCCTTTGACGAGTTAATTCAAGAACTTGTGGATAGCTCTGAATCAGCGGAAGAGCTTGAAAAACTATTAGAGTTAACGCCAGTTAAGCTTGAAAAGCTAATTGATGAACTTCCATCATCTATGTTGGAAAAGATAAAGCGAATAGCATCAGATGGTGGGCTTGCTGAGCGTCGCAGATGTCATAGTGAATTTGTAGAACGAAACAGTTCTCGGTGGGAAAGTGGCTTTGATGTTTTGGAGCTTCTGATTGAGATTTGTACTGAGTCTGGAGACGCTATTAATGCAAGGCTACGGCCGGCCGCAGTTGCAAGTCAAGACATTGTTTTTGATGTGCTTGTTCGTTTGCATGCTAAGGCGTGTCTTGTCGCTAGAGAGATCTTATGTCTATTGAAGAATGGCTTTGCTGACGGTGCGCACGCTCGAAGGCGAGCATTACATGAGCTAGCCGTTACAGCATTATTTCTGTCAAAGAATGGCTATGACACTGCAGAGCGATATTACTACCATGAGTTCATTGAGGGATACAAAGGAGCGTTGCAGCATAAGGCGTTTTCAGGGAGGCTTCAGGCCGCTCCCTTAAGTGAAGACAAGTTCATTGAATTAGAGAATCAGTACAAACTAGTTGTTAGTCGGTTTGGCAAAAATTTCAAAAATCCATATGGCTGGGCAGAAAACGCTTTAGGTAAAAATATGGCTAAATTTTCTGATCTTGAAGAAGCCGTATCTCTTGATCATTGGCGTCCTTACTACAAATGGGCTAGTCAAAATATTCATGCTAATGCAAAAACAATAAAGACGTCCCTTGGCTTATCAGAGGTGTCCGGAGATTTGCTACAAGTAGGGCCGAGTGATGCCGGAATGGCTGATCCAGCGCACTCTACAGCAATATCGCTTTCTCAGATTACAACAACTTTGCTAAGCAATTCGCCGAATTTAGATGATTTAGTTGCGATGAAAATGATACTGGTGTTGTGCGAAGATGTAGGAGTATCCTTCCTTGCTTCAAGCAAAATAAAGCTGTAAATGTGATTGAAATTTTTTCGGGAAATGGCGGCTTAGCTAATAAAATGGCAAAGGTTAAAACTACGTAAATAAATCCGTATTTTCATCTGAATTTGTTGCGCAAACTCTGCTTAGACAGCTCCCAGTCGTGCGTTACTTCTTCACCTTCTCTAACCGCATTTTCTGTGTGCTGTAAGGCTTGCTGATGCCAGGCAGGGGAGGCTAGTTTATCGGCACCTTCGGTAGTGAGTTCTTGCCACAAGGTTTCCATCACCTGCAGTTTTTCGGCGGTGGAAAGCTGTTTAATTTGTTCTGTGGTAATCATAAAACTGGCCGTATTAAATAACCTGACTGGAGCATAGCAACAGCGGTTGGATAACTCAAACTAGCTGTTTTATATGTCTGCTGTGTGGCATATTCCAGAGTATGGATAACCTAGCAGAGATAGTTAAAAATGCATAGCGACACCATTAAACAGCAATTAATAGCGCTGGAACAACTGCTGGTACAGCCCGCCACCCGCTTGTCAGCCGAACTACTTAACCGCTATATAGCCGATGATTTTTATGAAATCGGCGCAACCGGCCGCTGTTTTGGTAAAGCTGATGTGCTGGAGCGTTTACCCACTGAAACGCCACCTGAGATTACCCAGCAAGATTTTAACTGCCGGGTGTTCGCCGATGGCCTGGCGCAGCTGACTTACCGTGCAACGATACAGCGCGCAGAAAACGACAGCCTAAGCTACTCGGTGCGCAGTTCAATTTACCGTTTGGACGGTGAAAAATGGCAGATGATTTTTCATCAAGGCACTGCATGCGAGCCATTCTGAACCTGTGCAGTTAACACTGCGCAATATTGTCCGGCCATTTTGCATAGATGTAATATAACTGTTTATTTGTACAGCTATATCGTGTAGCTTACGGCGAATCATATATGCGTTGATAGAGAAAAGATAATGGTATTGGCAATAGCACCTGATGCGCCGAAAGACTTTGACTTTGTTATAGGTGATTGGACGGTAAAACACCGCCGCTTAAAGGCGCGGCTGCAAGGCTGCAACGAGTGGATAGAGTTTGATGGCGAGTCGTCTACGCGCAGAACGCTGGGTGGTTTTGGCAATCTGGAAGACAACCTGCTGCACTTCCCGGAAGGGGCATTTCGCGCCGTTGCGCTGCGATCATACAACCAGCAGACTAAAAAGTGGTCTATCTGGTGGCTGGACGGCCGCTTTCCTGATGCTCTGGATGTGCCTGTTGTGGGGGAATTTCACGATGGTGTAGGGCTGTTCTTCGCCAAAGATACGCTCAATGGTGTGCCTATTCTTGTCAGGTTTACATGGATAGCATCTGATCCGCAGCAGCCACGCTGGGAGCAGGCATTTTCAGCCGATAACGGCGCATCCTGGGAAACTAACTGGACTATGCAGTTTTCCGCGGCCGGCTAAGCCTGAACTGACTGCCGCAATAAATCATTACAGGAGTTATCGCCCTATGCGCGATGCATTAAGGCAAAAAATTATTGCCGTTTGTGACAAGAAAATCCTCGCCAAAGGCGAGACTGTGGGCGTGTCGTTTTACGCCTTTTTCGCCAACAAAAACGACGACCCGGCGCTATTAATGGAAGCGGCAACCTGGTGGATCCAAGCCCACCGGCTGGATCATTTTGAAAAAGCGCTGAAGATAAAACAGCTGGTTACAGCAGGGCTTTAGTTGCTACCAACACGCCATTGTTGTCGGCATAAACATACTGGCCGGGGATAAAATCTACTCCGGCGAAGGTCACCGTCAGGTTGATATCACCTAAATCGCGCTTGTCGGTTTTCATCGGGTGAATACCCAGCGCCTGCACGCCCAGCGGGGTTTGGCGTATTTCGTCGATGTCGCGAATACAGCCGTTGATAATAATACCTTCCCAACCTTTGGCCGCCGCTTGCTCTGCCAGCATATCGCCGAGTAGCGCATGGCGTTTAGAGCCGCCACCGTCGACTACCAACACCTTGCCCTGGCCCGGTGTGGCTACCAGCTGTTTTACCTTGGAGTTATCTTCAAAGCATTTTACCGTAACAATTTGCCCGCCAAAGGCGGTTTTGCCACCGTAGTTGGTGAAGATCGGTTCAGTTACGCGAATATAAGCCGCATGGGCGTCGCAGAGATCGGGGAGGGTGAATGGCGGCATAACGAACTCCTTGTTGTTGGAACCTGCAACCGGAAACGATAAAGCGAGATTAGGCTTACCCTAAGCTGACCGTTTAAGCCCCGGACGGGCTGACAAATTCGTCGGGAACGAATTTGGACAGCTGCGCTGGCCCGAAGGGGAAACTTCACGGATGAAGTTTACATACGAGCCCCCAGGGATGGGTTTACGGCGTGTCGGCGTGGGTAAGCCGGTTCGAGCATTTCGCTTAAACCGGCAGTTTAATCTCGCTTTAACAGTCCGCTGCTGCAGATGGTAAAAGCATCAAGCAGAAGCGGACGTGACACCTGCTGTTTATACTTCCAAGCTTTATACTTCTAAGTAATCCAGTATGCCCTCGGCGGCTTTACGGCCCTGGGCGATAGCGGTAACTACTAAGTCTGAGCCTAATACCATATCGCCACCGGCAAAGATTTTATGCTGGTTGGTTTGCATAGCATAAGTGCTCTTTTCACTGGCGATAACGCGGCCTTTGCTATCGAGCTCCACACCCATATCGACTAACCACTGCGGTGGGCTGGGCTGAAAACCAAAGGCGATTACCACGGCATCTGCCGGCAGTACCTGCTCGGAGCCGGCGACCGGCTGCGGGCTTCTGCGGCCTTTGGCATCGGGAGCGCCCATTTGCGTGGTGACTACTTTAACGCCAATCACTTTACCTTCGGCGTTAACCTCTATGCCCAGCGGCTGCAGGTTAAACAAAAACTCGACGCCTTCTTCGCGCGCGTTTTGTACTTCTTTACGTGAGCCCGGCATATTGGCTTCGTCGCGCCGGTAGGCGCAGCTTACCTTGGTGGCGCCCTGACGAATGGAAGTGCGTACGCAGTCCATTGCCGTGTCGCCACCGCCTAATACCACTACGGTTTTATCTTTTAAGCTAACGTACGGGTGTTCAGTCTGCCAGCCCATTAAGTTATTGATATTACCGATTAAAAACGGCAGCGCTTCGTACACGCCCGGTGCATCTTCATTGGCTAAACCGCCTTTCATCGGCGTGTAGGTACCCAGCGCCAAAAACACTGCGTCGTATTCGCTGAGTAAGCTGTCAAAGCTGACATCGACGCCAACGTTGGTGTTTAAGCGAAACTCGATGCCCATATCGGTAAAGATTTCCCGGCGCAGGCTGAGTACGCTTTTTTCCAGCTTAAACGGCGGTATACCAAAGGTTAGCAGGCCGCCGATTTCCGGATAGCGGTCGAACACCACCGGTGTTACACCGTTACGTACCAGTACGTCAGCGCAGGCTAAACCGGCCGGGCCGGCACCGATCACCGCGACGCGACGTTCGGTTTTTACCACGGCTGATAAATCCGGCCGCCAGCCCATTTCAAAGGCCTTATCGGTAATGTACTTTTCAATACTGCCGATGGTCACGGCGCCAAAGCCTTCGTTAAGCGTACAGGCGCCCTCGCATAAGCGGTCTTGCGGGCAAACGCGGCCGCATACTTCCGGCAGGCTGTTGGTTTTGTGCGCAAGCTCAGCCGCTTCAATAATTTTGCCTTCGTTAGCCAGCTTTAACCACTGCGGAATATAGTTGTGCACCGGGCACTTCCATTCGCAGTATGGGTTGCCGCAATCGAGGCAGCGATCGGCCTGACCTTCTACCTGGGTGTGGGTCATTGGCTGATAAATTTCCACGAACTCGATAGTGCGTTCGCTGTGTGAGCGTTTTGGCGGATCAATCCGTTTTACGTCGATAAACTGGTATACATTCTGTGCCATAACGCCTCCCTACATCGCCTGAACCCGCAGCTCGGCTGACGAGCGTGCGCGGTGTCCCAACAAGGTGTTTACATCGCTGGTTTTTGGTTTAACCAGCTTAAATTGACTTAAATAACGGTTAAAGTCGTTTAAGATTTTCTGTGCTTTTTCACTACCGGTTTCTTCAACGTGCTGGTGCAATAAGCTACGCAGGTGCTCCTGTAGTATCGGCGTACTGACTTCCAGCGCCTCGACCAGCTCGGGGTTTAACCGCAGCTCTAAATCGTTTTGCTCATCGAGTAAATAAGCAAAGCCGCCTGTCATACCGGCACCAAAATTCACCCCGGTGCAGCCCAGTACTACCACGACGCCGCCGGTCATATATTCACAGCAGTTATCGCCGGTGCCTTCTACCACGGCTAAGGCACCGGAGTTTCGCACGGCAAAACGCTCGCCCACCTGGCCTGCTGCATACAGCCGGCCGCCGGTGGCGCCGTATAAACAGGTATTACCGGCAATGGTAAAGCCGTTTTTGGCAAAGCTGGCGCCCTTGGCGGGGAATATCGCCAGCTGGCCGCCGGTCATGCCTTTACCGACGTAATCGTTGGCATCGCCCTGCAGTGACATATGCAGGCCACCGGCGTTCCATACACCAAAGCTCTGGCCGGCGGTGCCGGTAAAGCGGATGCGGATAGGATCGGTTGCCATGCCCTGATTACCGTGCTGACGGGCGATAAAGCCCGACAACGCCGCGCCGACTGAGCGGTCGGTATTGCGGATACTCAGGTTAAGCCGGCCGCCGCTTTTGTTTATAACCATTTGCTCGCAGCTTTTCAGCAGTTGCTGGTTAAGGGCGCCTTCGTCAAACGGCGTATTGTTTTGCACGCAAAACAGCGCCTTGTCCGATTTTACGCCACTGGCCTGCAGTATCGGCGTTAAGTCCAGCCTGGCTTGCTTTTGTGTTTCGCTGTCTTTAATGCTGAGTAAATCAGTGCGGCCAATCAGCTGGGTAAGCTCGGTTACGCCCAATTGCGCCATCAGCTCGCGTACTTCAAAGGCCAGGAACTTAAAGTAGTTCATTACCATTTCTGGCAGGCCGGTGAAGTGATCGCGGCGTAAGGTGGCATCTTGCGTGGCTACGCCGGTGGCGCAGTTATTTAAATGGCAAATACGCAGGAATTTACAGCCCAGCGCCACCATAGGGCCGGTACCAAAACCAAAGCTTTCGGCGCCCAAAATAGCCGCTTTAATGACATCCAACCCGGTTTTTAGGCCGCCATCTACCTGCAGCCGCACGCGGTCGCGCAGGCCGTTTTCGACCAGCGCCTGATGTACTTCTGCTAAACCCAGTTCCCACGGGCTACCGGCGTATTTCACCGAGGTAAGCGGGCTGGCACCGGTGCCGCCGTCATAACCGGATACGGTGATTAAATCGGCATAGGCTTTGGCCACGCCAGCGGCGATGGTGCCGATGCCGGGCTCTGACACTAATTTCACCGAAATAAGCGCCTGCGGGTTAACCTGCTTTAAGTCGAAAATCAGCTGGGCTAAATCTTCAATTGAGTAAATATCGTGGTGCGGCGGTGGCGATATCAAGGTTACACCAGGCACTGAATAGCGCAGGCGGGCAATTTCGGCAGTGACTTTTTCACCCGGCAGCTGGCCACCTTCGCCGGGCTTAGCTCCCTGGGCGACTTTGATCTGAATAACTTCAGCGTTAACCAAATAATGCGGTGTTACGCCAAAGCGACCCGATGCCACTTGCTTAATTTTGGAGTTTTTCTCGGTGCCAAAGCGGCGTGGATCTTCGCCGCCTTCACCCGAGTTAGACCGCCCCCCAAGGCGGTTCATCGCAATGGCCAGCGCTTCATGGGCTTCCGGGCTTAAGGCGCCGATAGACATGGCTGCGCTGTCAAAGCGTGGGTACAGCGCTTGCTCGCTCTCTACTTGATCCAGCGCCACCGGTGTAGCGCTGTTTAGTTTAAATAAATCGCGTAAATGCGCCACCGGGCGCTGGTTCACAATACTGCTGTACTGCTGGTAATCTTCGTACTTGCCCGAGCGCACGGCTTTTTGCAGCGTTTGCACCACATCAGGGTTATAGGCGTGGTATTCGCCGTCATGCACGTATTTTAACAAGCCACCATGGTTAAGCGGTTTACGCTTGAGCCAGGCGACGTTGGCCAGTTGCTGTACGTCCTGTTCAAAATCGCTGAAGCCGGCACCACCCAAACGCGAGGGGATATCGGCAAAACACAGCTGCATCACGGCTTTATCAATACCGACGGCTTCAAACAGGTTAGAGCAGCGATAGCTGGCCACTGTTGAAATGCCCATTTTCGACATGATTTTGTACAGGCCTTTATTAATGCCTTTACGGTAATTCAGCACCGCCTGGCGTGCGGTTAAGGTAATAACACCTTTTTCCACCAGTTGCTCTACCGTTTCGTAGGCCATAAAGGGGTAAATGCCGGTGGCACCTAAACCAATTAATACCGCAAAATGATGCGAGTCGCGCGCTGAGGCGGTTTCAACAATAATGTTGGAGTCGCAGCGCAGCTGAGCATTAACCAACGCATGTTGCACCGCGCCTACCGCCATTGCGGCCGGAATGGGTAACTTGCCTTGTTCTATGCGGCGGTCAGTTAATATTACCAGCACTACGTTATTGTCGCGCACGGCAGTAATAACATCGGCACACAAATGCTCAACCGCTTGCTCAAGGCTTAAGGCTGCCGGGTCAAAGTTCAGCGAGAAGATCTGATGCTTGTAGTATTTTTCGTCGGCCTGTTTTAGCTGCTTTAAGTCGGAGTACATCATCACCGGCGATTCAAACTGAATACGCCGCGCGTAACCGGCGGTTTCTTTAAATACGTTGTGCTCGCGACCAATACTGGTGGCCAGTGACATTACATGTGCTTCACGCAGTGGATCTATCGGCGGGTTAGTCACCTGAGCGAATTGCTGGCGGAAGTAATCGTACAAGGTGCGCGGCTTGCGCGATAATACCGCCATTGGCGTGTCATCGCCCATAGAGCCGACCGCTTCCTGGCCGTCTTTGGCCAGCACTGTCATGACCTGATCAATTTCTTCGTAACTGTAGTTAAACAGTTTGTGGTACACCAGCATGTCATCATCAGAGAATACCCGTTTGCCGATTAAGTCGGTTTCGTATTTCTCGTACGGTACCAGCCGCTGCACGTTGCTATTTAGCCAGTCGCGGTAGGTGTGGCGCGCCATTAAGTCGTTGTCTATTTCATCCGAGCGCCAGATTTTGCCGGTAGTAGTGTCTACCGCCAGCATTTCGCCCGGGCCCACGCGGCCTTTTTCCACCACTTCATCCGGCGTGTAATCCCAAATACCAACTTCGGATGCCAGTGTGATCAGTTTATCGCGGGTAATCACAAAGCGGGCAGGGCGCAGGCCATTACGGTCGAGGTTACAGGCAACATGCTGACCGTTAGTCATCACGATACCGGCCGGGCCGTCCCACGGCTCCATATGCATGGAGTTAAATTCGTAAAATGCCTTTAAGTTGTCGTCCATTACGCGGTTGCCCTGCCAGGCTGGCGGCACTAACAAACGCATGGCTCGGAATAAATCCATGCCGCCGGCTAACAGCAGCTCCAGCATGTTATCTAATGAGCTGGAGTCTGAGCCGCTTTGGCTGACAAAGGGCGCCGCGTCTTGTAAGTCACTTAACAGCGGTGAGGAGAATTTATACTGCCGGGCACGCGCCCATTGGCGGTTGCCGGTAATGGTATTAATTTCACCGTTGTGGGCTAAAAAGCGAAACGGCTGTGCCAGCTGCCAGCGCGGCATGGTATTGGTAGAAAAGCGCTGATGGAATACGCAAATGGCGGTTTCCATGCGGATATCGGCTAAGTCGAGATAATAGCGCGGCAAGTCGGCCGGCATCATCAGGCCTTTAAATACGGTAACCAGCGATGAAAAGCTGGGGATATAAAAATCAGCATCGTCGCTAAGTTGTTTTTCAATGCGGCGGCGTACCATATACAGCCGGCGTTCTAAATCATGATCGCCCCAGCCGTGCGGTGCATTGACAATTACCTGCTCAATACCAGGCATCGATTTAAGTGCTAACGGGCCCAACACGCCGGCATCTACCGGCACTGTGCGCCAGGCCACCAGGGTCAGGGTTTCACGGCCAATTTCCTGCGCGATAATCTTTTTTGCTAAGGCGGCTTTTACCGGGTCCTGGCTGAAAAAAATCATGCCGACGCCGTATTTTTTTGCCAGATTCCAGCCGTTTTCCTCGGCTATAGCGCGGAAAAAACTGTCTGGCTTTTGCATTAATAAGCCACAACCATCACCGGTTTTACCGTCGGCAGAAATACCACCGCGGTGCTGCATACGGTCAAGGCCATTAATAGCGGTTCTGACGATCCGGTGGCTGGCTGCGCCTTCCAGATGTGCGATCAGACCGAAGCCACAGTTTTCTCTTGCCTGACTGTGCTGGTACAACGCCATGACTAACCTCCACACTTGTCCTGATATTTAATAAATATTTATTATTTTTGAATTATTATTCTTTTTGTTGGTTTTTGCTGCTGCTGAAAGAAAATAACGGTTCCTCTTTCAGAGGTCAATGCGTTGTAGAGTATTTACTCTTAAAATGTTTAGCCATCTAAACGTTCAAGAGTGTACAGGTATACCGCGCTTTGTAGAAAAAAGCAAGCTGACTTTATGCTGTAAAGTAGGCGGTATAACGCAGAAAGCATAGTTTTGAAATTGAAAATTAATTACATGAATTGGCGATATTTTTGCCATCAATAGCAGTTGGCACAATAAAAAAAGCTGCCACAGCAGCTTTTTTATCGATAATCTTATGGCTGGGTTCGCCATATTTATGCGAATTATTGCTATTTGGAATAGGTTGTCTGGAAGGGGGTATTTAGCCCTGGCGCTCAAAAGTACCTTTAACCAGTGCTTTACCTTGCTGTACCAGCAACTTGCCTTTGGCTATGACGCTATCAATAGCTAAATCATCGCGGCGCAGCAACACCAGATCGGCATCCAGTTGTGCAGCCAGCCGGCCTTTTTGCTTTAAGCCCAGTATGGCCGCCGGCGCGGCGGTAATACTGCAAATGGCATCTGACAGCACGACCTTGTGCGTTAACACTGCCTCACGCGCTGATTGATACAGGCTTTGCACACTACCAACCTGTAAGCCCAGCAAGTCGCCGTCGTCGTTATAAATTGGCAGGCTGGCATTGCCATCTGAGCTTAGTGTCAGCTGCATCGGCTTAATGCCAAAGGCTAAGGCTTCAGCCAGTGCTGCTGCTGCCGCCACTTCGCCATGTTTTAAATCAAAGTCGGTGGTGCTGGTGGTAAAGTCAATTACGCCGCCTTTAGTAGCAAACTCGAGGCCTGCTTCAAACACCCGGCGGTTGCGGTTCATATGGGTAGGGTAGAACTGCTTCAGTTTTAATTCAGTACCGGCTACCGCCTGGTAAATAGGCTGCAAAATTCGCTCGCCGGCGCCCATGTGCACACTGACTACACCGCTTTTGCCGGCTAACATGGCGCCAACCCGCGCCGCTGCCGCTACTTTGCGGATTTCATCTGTGGTGGGTTGTGACGAGCGGTGATCGCTGATGGCAATTTCACCGACACCGATAAACTTATCAATCAGGATCAAATCATCGGTGATATTGCCGGTCAGGGTACGACAGGGAATTTCGTACGAGCCGGTATGGCAATAGGTGCTAATGCCTTCTATCTCCAACGCATGGGCTTTGGCTAACAGGTTTGTTAAGGTGCGGGTGGTGGCGTCGGTGCCCAATACGCCAACAGCTGTGGTAACACCGCCTAAGGTGGCATCGGTCAGTTGCATTTCCGGCGTGCGGGTGGCAAAACCGCCTTCGCCACCACCGCCGATAAAATGCACCAGCGAGTCGACAAAGCCAGGCGTAAGGTAATAGTCCTTGCCGTCTATTACCGTTACCGGCAGGTTAGTGCCTGCCAGATTAAAATCTTCACCAATGGCGGCAATAGTATTGCCGGCCAGTACTACGTCTTTTTTACCGAGACTGTGCGGGGCTAGCAGTTCGGCATTTTTTATTAAAATAATGTTGTTCACAATTGTAGAGTTCAAAATAGTAACCTCAAACAGCTCAGATGCTGTTATTGATATGCCATAGCAACGGCGATAAACATAAAGGCGCTGGCCAGCGCAAACAGACACAGCTGTAATTTCCAGACAAAGCGTAGCCAGACTGTCCAATCTAGCCGCACTACGCCCAAACAGCCGATTAACGCCGCCGAGGTTGGAATTATGCAGTTAGTTAAACCATCACCGAGCTGAAAGGCTAAAACCGCAATCTGGCGGGAAAGTCCGACCAAATCGGCCAGCGGCGCAATAAGTGGCATAGTCAGCGCCGCCTGACCGGAGCCGGAGGCGACAAAGAAATTAATCACTGACTGGATCACCAGCATCAGCCAGGCCGATAAGTACGCCGGCAAGCCATCCAGCGCCTGGCCGCTGTAGTACAGCAGCGTATTAAGCACCGACGGTGACTCGGCATTGTCGCCCCCCAGCAGCAGTACTATGCCTTTGGCCATACCGACAATTAACGCCGCCGGTAACAGCTCAGCGGCACCCTGTTTAAAGCCGTCGGCGGCGTCATTCATACTAAAACGCTTACCTATTACCGCGATAACCGCTATCACCACACCCAGGGTAAAAAACTGGCTGGCAATTTCCGGTATATAGTATTGACGCGTGGTGACGCCCCAGATAATCCATACCAGGCCGGCAAAAAACGCTAGCAAAATCAGTGAGTCGAGCGTGTTGTATTGGCTTTTCGCACTTTCATTTTGCGCCGAGCGCAGCTTTTGATCGCTGGCAAAACTAAGCGACAATTCTGGCTTAGCTTTAATTTTGGCTGCGTATTTCATGGTGAAAATAATGCCAAACAGCGTAAACACCGACCACATGACGATACGCAGCTCTTTACCGGACATCAGCGGGATTTCAGCAATACCCTGGGCGATAGAGACATTAAACGGGTTCATCCAGGAGGTAGCAAAGCCGATCTGAGTGGCAACATAGGTTACCAGTACTGTGGTAATCGCATCGTAGCCCAGTGCCAGCATCAGTGGCAGTAATACGATACAAAACGCTATGGCTTCTTCGCCCATACCAAAGATGGCGCCGCCTAACGAGAACAGGCTGAACATCAGCGGAATAAACAAAAAATCCATGCGCTGGGTTTTGGCGATAAGCGCCAGGATGCCATTGTGGATGGCACCGGTTTTCATAATGATGCCAAAGGCACCACCAGTTAGCAGAATGAAGGCGATAACGCCGACGGCGGAGCCCCATTTATCGCCCGATACCAGGCCTTCAAAGGCGTAGTTAAAAAAGCCGATACCGCCACCTTCAGCAAATAGCGGCGCGCCCTGTGCAGCGTCATGGTGCAGTGTAAAGCTGTTTGGGTCGATTTTGCTTTTCAGCTTGGCAGCGCCTTCTACTGCAGGCGCTGGCTCTAACATAGTAAAAGAGCCGGCTGGCACCAGATGGGATGCTACAGCGGCCAGTATCATGACAAAAAACAGGATGATAAAGGCGTCAGGCATCGATACCGGTTTGTTTGTTACGGCAGACATAAAGTGATCCTGAAAAAAAATGGCTAATCAGGGGGAGTATAATCACTCCCCCTGGCTGATGTCAGAAGCGGTAGGTCGCCAGTAAGCGATAGTTACGGCCTAACACATCATGATTGATAAAATCGACATCTTTATAACGGCCATAAATAAATGGCGGCTCGCGGTCGAACACATTATCAATATTCAGGCTTAGCGTCAGGTTGTTGCTGACATCATAGCCAAAGTTGGCGTTAACTTTTGTCCAGGACGGCACGCGCCGGTCTGTGCCAATACCTTGCTCTGCCAACAGGGCAATGTCGGCAGGTTCAAGCAGGGCAATTTCGTCCTGGTAGTCGCTGGTGTAGTTAATACTTACACCGCCAAACCAGTTGTCGCCACTTATACGCAGCTTCATGCTGGCCAATAACTTAGGATAGCGGAAACTGCCGGCCAGCTGCTCGGTACCCGAGAACGCGGTGCGATCGCGGGTAAAGCTCATCAGTTTGGTGACATCTGCGCTAAGACGAATCGTTGCCCAGTCGGCAGCAAAACGCCGGCTGTAGGTAAAGTCGATACCTTTGGTTTGCTGGTTACCGGTGTTTTCCAGCAGCAGTATGTGGTCGCGAAACAGTGGCAGGCTGGTGGCGCGGCTGTCAATGTCCTGCCAGTCGGCCAGTACCTGGCTTAAGTCGTTGTCAAAACCCGACATCAGGCCCAGCTCGTCGCACAGCTCAGGGTCGAACGCAATACCAATTTTGTCGCTCGGTACCAGGCCACAAAAACGTAAGCCTGGGTCGGATAAGGTGCGCACCAGCATAGATTCTAAATCGGTGCCGATAATTTTTTTGTGATCAAACTGCCAGTAGTCTGCGGTAAAGGTAATATCCTGGTTTGGGCTGTAAGCGAAACCTGCACTAATCGATTCGGCTTCTTCGGCTTTCAGATTGGGGTTACCAAATTCCAGCGTATTCGGCGTGATTTCACCACCGACTTCACCGCCACAGAACAGCTCAGCAAATTCAGGCAGACAACGCGCTGTGCTGCTGGTAGTGCGTAGCTCGACACCGGCCTGGGTTAAAGAGGGTGCGCGGAACGAGGTGGCCCAGGAAGAACGCAGCACCAGGCTGTCGGTTGGCCGCCAGGTTAAACCGACTTTCGGGTTTACACTGCTACCAAAGTCGTCGTAGTGGTCATAGCGGGCGGCTAACTGTAAATCGATGCTGCCAGTGAGTGGCACAAACAACTCGGCAAAGGCGGCCCATTGTTTACGCTCGGCCGAGGATTTGCTGGAACCAAAGCCAATTACGTCTACTAAATAGTCGCGGTCAAAGCGTGATTGGGCGATTAAATCCGGCTGGTCGCTGAGTTTTTCCTGGCGGTATTCGACACCAAAAGCCGACGCTACCATGCCAGCTGGCATCTCCCACAGATCGCCATTAAAGCGTAAATCTGCGCTTAACACTTCCGATTTACCTTTGCGCTTTGGCCGCTCTTCGATAATGCTCAGCACCTCGTCATTGCCAGTCTGGCCACCAAAGGGGTTAAACCATAGGCCACCATTTTCTGCTGAGCAGTCGGTTGAACCGTCGGCGCACAGCTCGCCAAATAGGGCAGCATTAAATTTATAGCGGTTATAAATGCCCGCTAAGGCCTGCTGATCGGACTCACTGCGTGAATACATTAGCGCGCCTTCCCATTCAAACTCAGCCACTTCGCCTTGCAGGGCAGTGACAAAACGCAGCGCTGTGGTTTCGTTTGCAATTTGCCGTGGCGCTAAAAAGCGGCCGCGCAGTTCTACCACATCGACATCGTTGCCATTAGGGCTAGTCTCAAAGCCGGGATAAATTAGTGATACCAGTTCATCATTATTCTGGATAAAGGGGTTATCAAAGGCGGCAAAAATCCAGCTGCTCTGATCCTGTAAATTGGTAAAGTTGGCTGGTGTACTCTGGGCTGTGGATTTAGTGCGGCTGATAAAGAATTCGTTCGACCAGCGCAGGCTGTCCAGTTCAGTGGTGAACATAAAGCCGCCAGATGCTGATTCCAGCGCCGGGCGGATCAGCATGTCTTTATTTGGGTTATAACCACAGGCTCTGTCGCCATAGGAGGGGTCTGTTACTACGATCAGCTCGCTGGGGCAGGCCGGATCGGGGAAACCGACATACTCATCACTTACCGGATCTAAATAGTCAGAGGTGGTGTAACGTACGCTGGCAAACTGGCCTCGGGTAGATAATGACCAGGTCTCGTCGGTCAGTTCACGATCGCGGTAAGCAAAATCTTTACGGTCAAAGTAGTCAGCAAATACAGTAAGGTTGCTGTTAGCAAAACTCTTGCCCCAAATCAGATTGATGCCGGCTTTACCTTCGTCTGAACTGGCGGTCGAGTTGCCATAGCTCAGATCCATTTCTACGCCGTCAAAATCTTTTTTCAGTACATAGTTAATCACACCTGCGACGGCATCCGCGCCGTAAATGGCTGATGCGCCGGTGGCGAGAATTTCTATCCGCTCGATGGCCGACACCGGTATTGAGTTAATATCGACAAAGTTCTCAGTGCCGGCGGCAAAAGATGAAGCAGCAACACGGCGGCCATTTATCAGTGTTAGCGTGGAAGAGGGACCTAAGCCTCGCAGTGAGGCTGCGGCCTGGCCGGCAGGCGTATCGTTAGAAGCAGTACCGCTTTCAGAGGTAGAAAAGGTACCTGAACCGCCGCGCAGCTGACCAACGTCTTTTAATAAGTCGTACACAGTGCTGGCGCCGGAGTTTTTAATCTCATCGGCTGAAATAACCACTAGTGGCTGAGTGCCTTCCAGATCGACACCTTTAATGCGTGAGCCGGTAATTTCAATCTTTTCAATTTTCTGCTGCTCTGTTGCCACTTCATCGGCAGAGAACACCATAGGACTGACGATAAAGCTGCCGGCAACCGCCAGCGCTAAAGAAGATAACTTTTGCATAGATACACCTGTCTTAACATGGCCCGGCGCGCGATAGAGTGCGCAATGCTGAGCTTATAAGTATTTAGTAGAGTTATTAGGCTGCAGGAATAGTTACCTGCCAGGCACGGTTTAATGCCTGACACGTATCTACTCGTTAAACCACTCTGACAGGTAGTAAGACGAGTAGTGATATGAACTGAGCACGAAGGCTTTTTTCAACATATCGCTACCAAAATTGAATTGAGTTCAATAAAACATGGCTAATACAAATACTGCTAATTGGCAACCAAGTCAATACAGGCTAATCTATAGCCTTTGAATTTTGGCCGCTATCTGCAGTATTGGTAGTTGAACACTTCTGTACTCAATGATAAGAACTAGATTAATGAGACCACTGAGCTTTTATATATCCGCAGCCATATTGGCCTGCACTGTATCCGCTGTACAAGCTAACAATAAAAAATTTCCTGACTACTCTATGGTGCTGGTCGGAGGCGGGTTAAAAACCTGCAGTTCGGCAAGCGTGCGCCACTGTAGCACTGAGGGCGTTTTTTCTGACGCTGCTAAGGCTGCTGATGTGTTTCAGTTGTCGGCAGAAAATATTGCTAACGTTGGCGATAAGTTGTTCTGGGGCGAAGAACGTGTCATCGAACAGCAGCAAACGCTGGCGGTGCTCGATTTTGTTCGCTCGCGCACCGGAACTGATCGCATTTCAGAACGTGAGTTAATGCGTTTGTGGCGTTCGGCTGAAACCGAAATGGACGGGATCTGGGTTTCTGGCCGGACAAATTACAGCTCACTGACCGGACGTGAGCTAAATTTTGTGCTGGATCAGTTGCAGGTGATGGCAATAGCCCCTAACTCTGGCCGGCGCTCACCGGCAGTACGGCAAAGAGAATTTGCTGACCTGGCCAAAACGGCAGACCCTTTTAGCATCGAAATTTACCAGAAAATAATTAGTCTGGCGCAGCAGGTGGCCGGACCACAGCGAAAGCCCCGGCTGTTGGTTGTTACCGCCTCAGGCCGTGATCCTTTTGCCGCGGTGGATTTTTATACCAATTTATTTAAAGAAGCCGGTGCTGACGTAACCTGGCTGCCAATTAACGCTGCCTACCAGGCTGCACAAGCAAACAAAACGGCCGATAAGGCGTCTTGTGACAAGTTACCGCAGTATCTGGAGCAGTACCATGGTAGTTATCAGCGTCAGCGTGTCTACCCTGATTTAATGGAACAACTCAGCAGTTTTTGTCAGCAGGGCAGTGAAGCTGCCGTCGAGCTGATAAAGCGTTCAGATGCGATTTTCTTTAACGGTGGCGATCAGAGTCTGACGCTTAAGGCATTGCGTTTTGCTGATGGCAGCCCGAGCCCTGAGTTACAGCAGATTGAAACTATGCTGAAAAATGGCGACATGATAGTGGCTGGCACCAGTGCAGGCACCGCCGTGATGAGCGGAGGCAGTTTTGCCGGCAGCAAAATACCGATGATTACTAATGGCGACAGCTACAGTGCTATGCAATATGGCGCCTTCGATTTACCGGCACCTATGCCGGGTTGTGATAAAGATCAAAGCTGTAGCAATGGTCTGGCAGAAGATCACCTTACCTACACTGCCACCGGCGGTTTAGGCTTGTTCAATTTTGGTGTGTTGGACACGCATTTTTCTGAGCGCGGCCGCCAGGGCCGCCTGATCAGGTTACTGAATGACACGCAAAGCCGCTTTGGTTTTGGCGTTGATGAAGCGACTGCATTGCTGGTTGGCTTTAATAACAATGAAAATGGCCCGGAAGTAACAATGCAGGTTATCGGCGCTAATGGTGTTTATGTGGTCGACACGCTTGGCACTGAGCGCTCTGGCGAGGGGGCGGCAACCAGCATAACCAAAGTGAGTACGCATTACCTTACCCGCGAAGATCAGCTGGAGATTAAAGATGGCATCATGCGGGCCCGCTTTGCCGACTGGAAGTTTGCTGCTAATAACAGCCTGACGCCAATGCTAAGCTCGGGCGACTTATTTGAGCGCGATAACTATAAGCAATTAGCGCATTTACTATGCAGCACCCAAAGCCGCCAGGCTGATGGCCGTGCGGTAAGGGTAGGCCAGGGCCATAATATCCGGCTGTATAAGGGCGCAGTATCTAATAGCCGGCAAGGTGTGCAACGCATGCAAGATACCGAAGTGCAGTATTGTTCTTACAGTAATTTGCTGTTGGATATTACTCCGGCTAACTAAGCGGAAAATGCGAGGTAGTGCCTGATGCAAGGACCTGTTCATCCTCAGGTTAGAACCTTCGCCAGATGGATACGCCACTGGGGCAAGCTGAAGCTGGCATTATTGTGTCAGCTGCTGTTGTCGCTTGGTTTGGCTATAGTGTCGGCTGTGACATCAGTGGTGCTGAATAACCAGGTCGACTGGGAGCTGGTGAGAGGAGCTATGCTGGCGGCCGCTGCTTTGGGTCCGGTTGCTATTGCCTTTTTGTTTTATCTGGTACTGCATTTAGATGCTGCTCTGTCCTACCTGGAAGACTCTGCCCATCAGGAGAGATTGCTCAATGAAGGGATGCAGGAAAATATCCGCCAGCTGAACTATGAGATAGAAGAGCGGAAAAAAGCCTTTCAGGCCAAACGCCGCGCCATTGACGAACTACGTAAAGAAATAGCTGAACGGAAAAAAGCCCAGATAGAGCTGGAAGAGCAAAGTTTACTTATCCGCTCTATTGTCGATAGTTCGCCCGATTTGTTTTACTACCGCGATGAAACCGGCCGCTTTGCCAGCTGTAATAAGATGTTCGAACAGCTGATGGGGAAATCTGCTACTGAGCTTATCGGCCACTATCCGGCAGAAATATACAGTGCCAAAAGCGCCCAGGCGGCTATTTTGACGGAATACGAAGTGGCGATGCAGCCGTCGGAACTTACGCTGGATGTGGAGTATGTAAAAGAAGACGGCCAGAGATTGTGGCTGGAAATGCGTAAGGTGCCGTTTTATGACCGCCACGGTCGTTATATAGGTTTATTAGGTTTTGGCCGCGATATCACCTCGCGTAAGCTGGCAGAGCAGGCGCTGGAAAAAGCTTATCAGGATAAAGGCAAATTTATTGCCACTTTAAGCCATGAATTACGTACCCCGCTTAATGGTATTGTCGGCCTGAGCCGGCGCTTGCTGGAAAGCAAACTTACCAAGCAGCAACATGGCTGGGCTAATACCATCTTCAGCAGTGCGGAAACCCTGGGTAATATTTTCAATGATATTATCGATCTGGACAAAATTGACCGGCAAGATCTGGACATAGTGTATCAGAGCTTGTCGTTGCGGCAGTTTATCAACGACATTGCCAACTTTGCCGAATTACTGTGCCACCAAAAAGGCCTGGCATTTGAATTACATTGCGAAGGCAATGTAGAGCTGTATTTGCGTCTGGATCCGACCAGATTGCGTCAGGTATTGTGGAACCTGCTGAACAATGCGGTGAAGTTTACTGCGGCCGGCCAGGTAGCGCTGACATGCAAAGTAGATACCGAAAAATCTGAACTGATGTTTCAGGTTAGTGATACCGGTATTGGTATCGCAGCCAAGGAGCAACAACGGATTTTTGATATGTATTACAAGTCCAGTGATGGCCGGCGTCTGAGTATAATCGGCTCTGGTATTGGTTTATCGGTATCGCGGGCATTAGTGGAGGCCATGAAAGGCACTATAGTGTTGCAGAGCGAGCTGGGCCGTGGCAGTTGTTTTGAAGTCAGGCTGCCAGCGGAGTGTTCCGAGCAGGAAGCGGCAACTCAGATAAGCTGTCCGGAGCTTACCATCTTACTGATTGAAGATGTTCCGCTAAATGCTGAAATAGCAACCGGCTTGCTGGAGCAGCGCGGTCATACGGTGATCCACGCCGAAACCGGTGAAGACGCCATGGCACTGCTGGAAACCGAAGATGATATCGATCTGGTGTTGCTGGATATGCAGTTGCCGGATATGAGTGGTGAGCAAATAGCCCAGTTTATCCGCCAGGAGCCACGGTTAGCCGCCTTACCAATAGTGGTGTTAAGCGCCAACGTGCGCAAAGCTGAGCAACAACTGCAAGGCTTGCACATAGACAATGCGTTAGCCAAACCGATTAATACCGGCAAACTTGACGCAGTGCTGGCGCAGTTGTTTTCGCCCAGTGCCGTTAAGTTGCAAAAGCCGCTGCTGGAACAGAAAACGACCGAGTCCGCCGCACTGGACATCAATATTTTAAATGATTACTTGCAGTCATTAGGCAAAGATACGGTGAAACGCAGCGCACAATTATTTGCGCAGTTGCTGCCTGGTTACATGAACCGATTGATGGAAACAGCGGTACAACGGCAGTTAAAAGAGTTTCAGGAAGCGGCGCACAAACTTAAAGGTGCAGCGGCATCTGTTGGCTTGCTTTGGGTGCAACAACAGGCAAAACGCTTAGAGCAGGAAGAAATAAACTGGCAGGGAATGGAGCGGCAACTGGTGGAGTTTCATTTTAAGACAGAGCAGCATCTGACTGCTCTGTCTGACTATATTGAAAAGGCTTAAACGCTTACTTTTCTAACTTGCCAACGAAGCGGTAGCCTTCACCATGGATGGTGCTGATTAACTCAGGGCTATCGATATCTGACTCAAAATGCTTACGGATACGACGAATGGTAACGTCTACAGTACGGTCATTTGGACGTAAGTCACGGCCAGTCATATGGCGAATTAACTGCTCACGGGTGAAAATTTTACCCGGTGTATCCAGCATCAAACGCAAGGCACGGTATTCGCCTTTTGGTAAACGGCGCGCCACACCCTTTGGAGATGTCAGATTGCGGCTGTTTTCATCCAGCGTCCAGCCATTAAACTTAACTATACTTTTGTGCTCTTCCACTACTGGCTGAGCAACAGTGCGGCTTAACAGGTTGCGCGCACGGATAGTTAGTTCACGTGGATTAAATGGCTTGGTTAAATAATCATCGGCGCCAATTTCCAGACCCAGAATACGGTCTACTTCACTGTCGCGGCCAGTAAGGAAAATAAGGCCGATATTCTCTTTCTGACGCAATTCGCGGGCCAGGATCAAGCCGTTTTTGCCAGGTAGATTAATATCCATTACCACCAGATTTACTTTATTATCAGTAAGCTTCTGATTCATTTCTTCGCCGTTTATGGCTTCAATAACGTCATAACCTTCACCCTGGAACAGACTGACCAGATTTAACCGGGTTACTTCTTCGTCTTCAACGATAAGAATCACAGGTGTTTGCATAGGATTTAAACCTTATGTAAATATTGTTAGTTTTATGGCGAATTAGCGTTTTATAGATGACTTGCACTTGTCAAATAATACGTGATTATAACCAGCAGTCCAATTGTTAACAAGTTTTTTGTTAACAATTGGACTGCCACCTGGCGCTTTTATCCAAATACGAACTAACAGCGCCGGTTAAGCGGCATGACGGATCACGATAACCGGAAAATCAATCTTAATGCTGACGCCTTGCCCCAGCGTGCTTTCCAGCAAAATTTTACCGTTTAGGGCCTGGGTTACCAGGTTATATACCAGATGCAGGCCCAGACCACTGCCACCTTCACCGCGTTTGGTGGTGACAAAGGGATCGAAAATGCGCTTTTTAATGTTTTCCGGCACTCCGGTGCCGTTGTCGGTATAAGACAAGGTGCAATTATTGTTGTTTACCTGCACGCTAATGGTCATAGTGCCTTGCTCGGTATGCTCAAAAGCATGGATCAGGCTGTTCATTATTAAGTTAATCAGGATCTGATTAATAGGCCCGGGTTTACTGTCCAGTTCGAGCTCTGATGGACAGTTGACTACCAGTTGATGCTGGGTTTTCTTTAAATTGGGCCGCAAAGACAGCACAACTTCATTGATAAGCTGCAGCATATTAAATTGCCGGCGGTTGTCATTGGACTGATCAACTGCCACACGTTTAAAGCTGGAGATCAGACTGGCCGCGCGTTCCATATTGCGATAAATAATTCCCAGGTTCTCTTTGCTTTCAGCCAGAAATTTAGCCAGCTGTGACGAAGTCAGCTTTTTCTCATCAAAGGCTTTTTGAATATCGGTAAGCTTATCTTGCATTAAGGTTGAGGCGGTCACCCCCAGGCCTATCGGCGTATTAACTTCGTGTGCCACACCGGCAACCATCTGGCCCAGGCTGGCCATTTTTTCGGTTTCTACTATCTGATTCTGATATTGATGCAGCGTAGCCAGAGTATTTAACAGCTCCTGATTTGACGTTTTTAGTGCATCGGTGCGTTGCTCAATTTTTTGTTCCAGACTTAAGGTTAGCTGGCGATTTTCCTGCTCAGCCTGTTGCAGTTTACTGATTTGCTGCTCAATTCTGTCCAGCATAGTGTTAAAAGCGCGGCTAAGCATGTTGTATTCTTTGATTGGCGCAACCGGAGCTCGAATGCGGTAGTCTTTTTCCTTGGCAACTTTTTGCACCAGGTTCAGCAAGGTTTCTATCGGTGTGGTAAAGCGTTGCTGCAACTTGGAACTGATAAAATAGGCACTGCCCAATGCAATCAGCGCGATAAAGATGTCGAGCAACACCCTGGTCTGAATATAACTGCTGAGTTCGTCCTGATTAGCACGGACATAGACGTAGCCAATTATTTGTTCGTCCAGCATTATTGGCAGGATAAGCTCTATATGATTATCACTGACATAGGGTTTGGAAAACTGCTCAATACGGGCAAACTGCACCGGAAAAGGCCCTATGCCATCACGATTGTAGCTGGCGAAAAAGCTCAGCTCAGTGGTACCCGGCATCAGCTTATAAATGTGCACATTGTGCAGCATAGTTACCGCTTTAAACGACTTCAGTCGGTTATCTTCAATATCGGCATCGTCTTTTAGCAAGCTGTCGCGGGCATTGAAGGCAATAATACTGGCATAGCCCTGCAACTGAGCAATCAGCTTACTGCGCTGCAACTTCACGTCCTGTAAGGTCGATACCATCATAGCCAGACACAACGTCAGGCTGCATGTCAGCATAATGACCCAAATTAAAGCGCTTTTTATCGATGTTGTTTTATCTATTGCAATCATCTGCTTATCTTAGTCCTGCGGTATGCGGCGCAAAGTTATGCTGCTGTATTGATGTTATGCACATTAGATGTTTTTAGCAAACTACAGTGGCAAAATTAATAAAGCCGTTTATAGTAAGAGCACTTGTTACTTTTAGGTGTGGTTATGAGCCTGTGGGAAAGTTATAAAACGAGTATCTTTCTGTGTCATCAGGCACTTAAATGTGATGTCGACTTTGCTATTATTAGCGCACAAAATCCCGCCGGGCACACCGAACATCCTTATCTTAATTTACGCCGCGATAAAGAATTACAAGCCTGCCTTAATCAACAACGGTTGCCATACCGCTCGGTGATCGGTAGCGCACCGGATTTAACCTATCAGGAAAAGAGCTGGATAGTGCTGTGTGACAAGCAGCAGGCTATTGAGCTGGCACTGCAGTTTGAACAAAATGCTATTTATTGGGTGGAGCGCGGCGAATTGTTTTTAGTGCCGGTGTTGCTGCAGCAGCCGGAAGAAAGCCTGGGCGCCTTTAGCCCGCGTTTAGTGCTACTGAATGACTAAAGGCGGCGTTGCAGTATATCCAATACGCTTTGTAGTTTTTCACCGTGTACTACCTCCATCTGACGCCTGAGCATATTTTGTTGCACTTTTTCACTGTCAGAAGCCGGGGTAACCAGCAAAGGCGCAAAATCGCTGGCACAAATACACACCATAGCAGGTGCCGGCATGGCAGGTAATTGTGCAACCCGGTATATCAGGTTGGGGCAGGCTTTTTGCCGTTTCGGTGCCTGGATACAGCCTGAACTGTCTGCTGCAACCGGGGCTACCCACAGAAGTAGTAATGCAACAGACAGTTTGGCCATGGTGTTTCCTTAATAAACTAGCTCGCTTTATACACGGTAAAGCCGTTGGCTTTGGCGACAATACTCACTTTTTTAAACACTTGTTGTAGTAGTTCCTGATAAGCCAGGTGGCTATTGGCAACAATAGTTAAACTGCCATTATTGCTAAGACGGCTGGCACTGTCGCGGATAAAGGTCTCAACAATACTGTAGTCGGTTTTTATACCAGTGTGAAACGGCGGATTGCTAACGATGCAGTCAAATTGCTTCGGCGTGGCAGGTAAGCCATCTGCTGCTATTACGCGGCCGCTAAGCTGGTTAGCTGCCAGCGTAAGCTCGGTCGCTTTTACTGCTAAACTGCTGATATCTGAGCTAAATAGTTCAATTGCCGGATGCTTAAGCTTTAACATAGCACCGACAACGCCACAGCCGCAGGCAAAATCCAGCACCTTGCCCTGGTTTATCTGCGGTAAGTTGTCCAGCAATAATGCTGTACCCACATCCAACTTGCCGTGGTTAAACACGCCCGGCAATGAATGCAGGGTTAAGGTTTCACCGCCGGCTGTTATGCTAAAGCTTGTTGCTTTGGCTGCGGCTAATTGCTGAAAGTCGCCATGTAGGGCAAACCATAAACAGTGTTTGGCGTTGTCGAGCTTGTTGGCGAGTAAACCAAGCTTTTGCGCGTGGCTGCTAAGGCTTTTAATGCCGCCTTTGTTGTCACCGGTTACAAACACGGCGGTACTTGCACTTAGCGCCGGTTTTAACTGGGCTAATGTAAAGGCGAGCTGCTCTTTGCTTTTGGGATAAAACAGCACCACAGTGTCAAAGCTGTGGCTAAATTGCGGGCTGACGTCAGCATACAGCTGCACCGCTGGATGGCTCCAGCTTTGAGCAGCGCCGGCATCTGTGCTGTAACAGCTTAGTTCAAGCTCAGGTGCCAGGTGCAGTAGCTCTGCAGCCAGATTGTCGGCCATAGGTTCTACGATTAATACTTTGCCACGCAGATCGTCGATGTTACGTAAAACCAGTTGACTGGCTGTTGCTAGCATTTAGCTTTCCTTTTTAAACATCAGATCCCAAACGCCATGGCCCAAGCGCTGGCCACGTTGTTCGAATTTAGTCAGTGGCCGCTGCTCCGGCCGTTCAACATAGGTATTGTCGGCAGATAAATTAGTAAAGCCTTCTGCTGCCAACATAACGTCCAGCATATGTTCGGCATAGTTTTCCCAGTCGGTGGCCATATGAAACACGCCGCCCGGCTTTAATTTGCGTCGCAGCAACTGCACAAATTCGCTCTGCACTATGCGGCGTTTGTGGTGGCGCTTTTTATGCCAGGGATCAGGGAAAAACAGCTGCACGGTGTCCAGACTGTTGTCGGCAATACTGTGCTCCAGCACTTCTACTGCGTCATGTTCAAACACTTTCAGGTTTTTTACCTGCTGAGCTACCGCTTCAGATAAGCAGGCACCAACGCCGGGCCGGTGTACTTCAATGCCGATAAAATCCTTTTCTGGTGCGGCTTTTGCCATCTGCACTAAGGATTTACCCATACCAAAGCCGATTTCCAGCACTTTGTGGTTATCGCGGCCAAATATTTCGGCTAGCGGCAGTGGCTCGGTTTGATAGGTTAAACCGTAGTCAACCCAGTAAGTATCCAGTGCGTGTTGCTGGCCCTTGGTCAGCCGGCCTTCGCGCAGTACAAAAGAGCGAATTCTGCGCATATAGGTAGTGGTGTCAGCCTGTTGATCCTGCTGTTGGCCGGTACTGTCTGTCATTTGTTGCTCCGCATAATCGTTAACGGCGCGTATTATCCTTGTATTAGCCGCTTTGCTCAACCGTGATTATGGTTGGCAAGCCAAACAGTGCTGCTTATACTGCGCGCAATCGTTAAAGCAGAGGCAGCTATGTTGCAGCAACAAGATGCAGTTTGGTTTTCAAATCAGTTGGTTAGCTGGTATCAGCAGCACGGCCGTAAAACACTGCCATGGCAATTGAATAAAAGCCCGTATAAAACCTGGCTTAGTGAAGTTATGCTGCAGCAAACTCAGGTAGCCACGGTAATTCCTTATTTTGAGCGCTTTACGAGCCGTTTTGCTGATATAAATGCTTTGGCACAGGCTCCGCTGGATGAAGTACTGCATTTATGGACCGGGCTTGGCTACTATGCCCGGGCGCGCAACTTACATAAAGCGGCGCAGGTTATGGCGGCAGATTACCGCGGTGAGTTTCCGTGCCAATTTGACCAGGTGCTGGCTTTGCCCGGCATAGGCCGCTCTACCGCTGGAGCGGTGTTGTCTTTAGCACTGGGCCAGCATTATCCGATTTTAGATGGTAACTGCAAAAGAGTACTGGCGCGCTTTGCCGCGGTATCCGGCTGGCCTGGCGATAAGAAAGTCGAGCAGCAGCTATGGCAGCTGGCTGAGCAAGTTACGCCGGAAAAAACCGTTGCAGAATTTAACCAGGCGATGATGGACCTTGGCGCAACACTTTGCAGCCGCAGTAAACCGCGCTGCGTAGAGTGCCCGCTGAAACTAAAATGCCGGGCCGCATTGACTGGCGAGCAGGCGTTGTATCCAGGCAAAAAAGCGAAAAAAGCGCTACCTGAAAAACAAAGCTTCTGGTTGTTGTTACAACATGACGATAAAGTGTTGCTGTCACAGCGCCCGGCAGCGGGCTTGTGGGGGGGGCTTTATGGTTTTATTGAATTTGCCTCTTCTGACGAGCGTGAACACTACCTGGCATTGAATGCCCTGGATGTTAAAAGCCGTAACGAGCTGGCTGGCGTTCGGCATACTTTTAGTCATTTTCATTTGTGGATCCAGCCGCAGCTGGTGCAGCTGAGGCATAAGCCTGACAACGTGCAGGAGCAATCAGCTGCAACTTGGTTTACAATAGAGCGCATTCCACCGGTTGGTTTGTCGGCGCCGGCAAAACAACTGTTTCAGCAGTTATTAGCTGCAAGCACGGGCAACAAGGATAAAGCTATATGAGCCGTAACGTATTTTGTGAATACCTTAAAAAAGAAGCCCCAGGGTTGGATTTTCAGCTGTATCCGGGTGATTTAGGTAAAAAGATTTTTAACAGCATTAGTAAAGAAGCCTTTGCCTTATGGCAGGCTAAACAGATTATGCTGATTAATGAAAAAAAGCTGAATATGATGAACGCAGAGCATCGGCAGTTTTTGGAAGCGCAAATGGAAGCCTTCTTATTTAAAGGCGAAGACGTTGAGATTGAAGGCTATAAGCCGGTAGAGAAGTAAGCTTAGCTAATCTCTGTGCTGGCTAAGTCGAAGTGGCAGCGCTATAATTCGGATTAGAAAATTTAATCACTGATTTATTCATCTAAGAGATATTATGGCGCGCCGTCTGCCTCCGCTAAATGCATTAAAAGCCTTTGAAACTGCCGCCCGGCATTTAAGTTTTACCAAGGCAGCAGAAGAGATGTACGTTACCCAAGCCGCTATCAGCCATCAGATCAAAGCGCTGGAAGATCATCTTGGCCTTAAACTCTTTATGCGAAAAAACCGCTCTTTGTTGCTTACCGAAGAGGGGCAGAGTTATTTTCTTGATATTAAAGAAATATTTTTGCAGTTGCATGAATCGACAGAGAAACTACTGGCGCGCGGTGCCAAAGGCTCTTTAACGGTAAGCCTGCAGCCCAGCTTCGCAATTCAGTGGCTGGTGCCGAGGTTAAACCAGTTTAGCGAACAGCACCCAGATATTGATGTGCGTATTAAAGCTGTAGATTTGGATGAAGGTTCGTTAACGGATGATGTTGATGTGGCTATTTACTATGGCCGCGGCAGTTGGCGAAACTTACATGCCGATAAACTGCATACTGAGTACTTACTGCCGGTATGTTCGCCGCTGCTGTTAAACAGCTCTAAGCCGCTGCAGGAACCTACCGATCTGCAATACCATAATTTATTGCATGATGGCTCACGCCGGGCCTGGAAGGCCTGGTTTACTACTCAAAATTTTAAGCATTTTAATGTCAATCAGGGGCCGATCTTCAGCCACTCATCAATGGTGTTGCAAGCCGCTATTCATGGCCAGGGCGTGGCGTTGGCGCATAACGTGCTGGCCAGGCCGGATATTAATTCCGGCCGCTTAATAGTACCGTTTAATCATGTACTGATATCCAAAGATGCCTATTATTTGGTTTGCCGTGAAAGCCAGACTGAACTGGGTAAGATAACCGCCTTCCGTCAGTGGATGGTAGCCATGGTGGAAGCCGAGCAAGCCGCCTTTGCCGAGCAGCAGTTTACCAATGCGGTGGCACTTGACTAACGTCATTATTAATAACGCCAGTGAGCCTAAAGCCCGCTTGCTGCTGGCACATGGCGCCGGCGCCGGTGCGCAAAGTGACTTTATGCAGCAATTGGCGCAGCAGTTGGCTGCGCATAATATAGAAGTATGGCGCTTTAACTTTGCTTATATGCAGCGCTTTATTGATAGCGGCAAACGCAGCTTGCCGGCGAAAATGCCGCTATTGCAGCAAGAATTTATGCAACAGCTCGACAAGTGCCCGGCTGATTTAGCCTTATTTGCCGGCGGTAAATCTATGGGCGGTAGGGTCGCCAGCTTGTTAAGCAGCCACCCTGGTGTAGAAGCGGTATTTGCTTTTGGTTATCCGTTTCACCCGCCGAAAAAGCACAGTTGGCGCACTGAGCATTTTGCTGCTTTAGCCTGCCCGTTGTTTATTGCCCAGGGTGAGCGGGATGCTTTTGGCACTAAAACTGAACTGGCAGTCATGCAATGGCCCAAAGTAGCATTGCACTGGCTGACAGATGGCGATCATGATTTTAAGCCACGAGTTAAAAGCGGCCTGACACAACAACAGTTGATAGCGCAGGCGGCACAATTTTGTAGCAGGAAAATTGATGAAGTACTTTTGGCACAGCAGTAACAGCCTAACTGCTTTGTATGGCGCTGCCGTAGTGGGTTTAAGCGCGGTAGTAATGCATGTGTGGCAAGGACAGTTAAGTACTGAGGCTTTAGCCCGTGTATTAAGCGCTTTGGGCATGCTGGCTTTTCACTGTCTGGCGCTTCTGGCGTTGGGCCGGCAACACAGCGAGGCAAAACTGACAAAGCTGGTTGCTGTTGTTTGGCATCTGGGGCTCTGGTGTTTTGTCTGGACTATACTGGCGGGGGGATTTACCTTGCCGTTTTATTATTCACAGTTGGCGCCCATTGGTGGCCAGCTCCTTATAGCTGCCTGGCTGTTGCTTGCGATCAGCGCCTGGCGGCGGAGTTAACATGAAACAACTATTACTGTACTGCCGCGCCGGTTTTGAGAAAGAATGCGCGGCTGAAATTCAGCACAAAGCCGGCCAGTATGACGTGTTTGGTTTTTGTAAGCTCAGTGCCAACAGCGCCTTTGTGATCTTTGAAGCTTACGACGCCGACAGTCTGGCACGGTTTTATCGCGACTATCCGTTTGAGCAGTTTATTTTTATCCGCCAGTGGAGCCTGTTACAGGCGGAGTTGCTGCAGCTACCCGCTGATGATCGTATAGCGCCGGTAATAGAAGCATTAGTTGCCGCAGAGCTAACGGGTTGTGGTGAGCTAAGAGTGGAATACCCGGAAACCAATGAGGGTAAGACGCTTTCAACATTGGCACGTAAATTAACAGTGCCACTGCGCCAGTCGTTGCGTCAGGCTGGCGTATTACTGGCAAAAGAGCAAAAACGTGCGCCGGTGCTGCATTTGTTTTTGTTAAGTGGGCAGCAGGGCTATGTTGGTTTGTCCTATCCGGAAAATAACAGCCCGTTGGAAAACGGCATAATGCGGTTAAAATTTCCCAACGAAGCGCCAAGCCGCAGTACCTTAAAGCTCGAAGAGGCTTTTATTCAGTTTATTCCGAAACAAGAGTGGGATAAACGCCTGGGCGGTGGCTTAAATGCCGTTGATTTAGGCGCCTGTCCGGGCGGTTGGACCTATCAGCTGGTGAAACGCAGTATGATGGTTACTGCAATAGATAACGGCCCTATGGCTGAATCGTTAATGGAAACCGGTCAGGTTAAGCATTTAATGGTAGATGGTTTTAAGTTTGAACCGCAAAAGAAAAATGTCTACTGGGTGGTATGCGACATGATTGAGCAGCCGCAGCGGGTTGCAGAACGGATGGGCGATTGGCTGATTAATGGCTGGTGTCAGGAGGCAATGTTTAATTTAAAGCTGCCGATGAAAAAACGCTATGAAACCGTAACCGACATATTAGCCCAGCTGGAGCAGCGCCTGGCCGATGCCGGTATTAAATTCCGGCTGCAGGTTAAGCACCTGTACCACGACCGCGAAGAAGTAACAGTACATGTGCAAAACCTGGTATTAAAATTCTAATATCTACCCGACAAACTCAGTGCTGATCACTCAGCGCTGAGTTCAAGCTTTACCCACACCAAACGATGATCAGAGCTGGCACCGCGCGAGCCTACCAGAGGGTAGAGCGGGTCGGCTTTTGCCGGCCAAAACACACCACTATCTTTAATACTAAAGCCAGATTTTGATGGCAAGACGTAATCTGCGCGCATTCTCCAGCCAGCGGTGTGGAAGGGGGCTTTAGGATTATCCGCTGCATTCTCTGCTCCTCCCGCACTGGCCGGCGGGTTGCTATTGTTGATGCGCGGATGATGATAAAGCGCTCGGATAGCAGTATTTAGCGCATCACCTTCACCATCGGCAGAAGCATTCTGATCCCCCAGCAGTACAAAAGGGCTGTCTGCAGCCAGACCACCTTTACTGCCCTTGTCGTCGTAGATATAACCTGCATTGTCTGGTGTTAAATAGTCTACCCAAAAGCGTATTTCATCATGGTTACGAATACCGTTGCGGTTTTCCGGGCCATCAAACACCGGTGGCGTTGGGTGGCTGGCTAGCACATGTATGGTATTGCCGTTTACCAGCAACGGAATATCCCAGTGGCTTTTTGATGATAGCGGGAACTGCGCCCAGGCCGCATCACTATACCAGGGGCTGCCATCAGCCTTTTTCGTTGCCATAAAGCCTGGCATATCTTTCCATTTAAATTGCTGAAAGCTACGTACTTTAGCTGTGTCTATCGGATATTTTGACAGTAGCACCATACCGTATTGGCCAGGGTAAAAGCCGTAACCCCAGGCATCAGCGCCTACGCCGCTTGCTTTGCCGTCGTTGTCCAGATCAAAGCCACTGGGCTGGCCGGTATTTACTGTATTGTAGTAAAAATATGGGTAGTCAATTGCCAACGCATTGCCCTGAGCTTTGTTCAGATAGTTGCGGACAAAAGCTTTAATACCCTGTTCCGGGTTGGCGATATAGTCAAATTCATTTAACAGCAGCACATCAGGGCGCACCAGCTGAATAATATGGGCAATATTTTTAATTTGCGGTTGGCTGTCGGTTTTAAGTAACTCTGCCAGTACGGTGTCATCGCCGGCTTCACCGTGTGGCAAATAGTTTTGCGCTTCCATACTGACATTAAAGGTGGCAAAGGTAAGCTCGGTAGCATGCATATCTGGCGAACCTCCAAGGCTTAAAGCGGCGCTGAATACTGAAATGGTAAATATTTTTTTCATTCAATTTGCGGGTTCAAGTTAGACCGGCACTTAGCATAAAGGCTAAGCCGTGTGAAAAGCCAGCTTGCAGCTGAAAATTCATAAATTGTCATTTTATGAGCAAAATTCAGCTACATAGTGCGCATCTCCGACCAGCTATGTTACACTTATGTGGCAACCGACTACGACAACAAGAGGAATAAAAAGTTCCCGTTACTTGGATTGGCGTAAGAAAAATGTAATATAAAATAGTTAACCTTATCTCCCAAATTGAACACACATAAGTATTCAAATGGATTTAGATAACAACCTACAACTACCAGGTGAAAAACGATATGAAAATTAAAAGTATAGCTCTTGCGGTAACGCTCGCCCTAGGCGTAAGCAATATCGCTTTGGCACAAGAAACCTCATCAGCTGTGCGTGGTGTCGTTACCACTGAAGCCGGTACTACAGTTACAAATGCGACAGTTAGAATTACAGATAAACGTAACGGTACTACCAGAACATTAACGACTAATGAAACAGGTACCTTTTCTGCGCGCGGTTTACAAGTAGGTGGCCCATATTTATTGACTGTTGTTGGTCCGGAAGGCCGCACTGAAACTATTGACAACGTTTTTCTGACCTTAGGTGATACTCAAAACCTGAACGTTGTTATTCAGCAGCCTGATGTCGAGCGCATTGCTGTAACAGGATCTTCAATCAGCAACTCTGCTTATGGCAGTAAGAGCCCGGTAGCTAACTTTAATTTATCTGACCTTCAAACTATCCCGTCCGTTAACAGAGATATCTCTGATGTGGTAGCTGCTGATCCGCGTATCTACATCGATGCCGGTTTTGCCCGTGGTATTCAGTGTAACGGTGCTAACCCACGTTTTAACAGCCTGACTGTTGACGGCGTTAAAATGAATGATAACTTCGGTTTAAACAGCAATGGTTATCCGACTGAGCGTATGCCGTTCTCTTACGATGCACTGGAGCAGGTCTCTGTAGAGTTTGCACCCTTTGATGTTAAATACGGTGGTTTTACTGCCTGTAACATCAATGCCGTAACCAAGTCAGGTACTAATGAGTTTAAAGGCACGGTATTTTTTGACTACACCAACCAGGATATGATTGGTGATGAGTTAGAAGGTATGAAAATTGACCGTGATGATTTTAATAAAAAGAACTACGGCTTAAACGTTGGTGGTGCGCTGGTTAAAGACAAATTATTCTGGTTTGCAGCCTACGAAAAATACGAAGGTGCTGATAACTTCAGTCGCGGTCCGCAGGATGGCAACGCAGGTACTCCAGTTTCAGGTTTGAACCAAGCAGATATCGACCGTATCGCACAAATTGCCCGTGATGTTTATGGCTACGAAGTAGGGTCACCAATAACTTCATCACCAGTCGAAGATGAAAAGCTACTGGTTAAGCTGGATTGGTATATCAATGATATGCACCGTGCTGCACTGACATACAATTATAACGATGGTGGTTCGGTGCGGGAGTCAGATACCTTCACTGGTGCCTATGAATTCTCTGACCATTATTACGACCGGGGCGCTGAGTTCACTTCTTATGTTGCCCAGTTTTTCTCTGACTGGACCGATAATTTCTCAACAGAAGTCCGTGCTGGTTATTCGGAGTTAGACAATCGTCAGCAAAACATTGGCCCTGGTGGTTTAGGTGAAGTGCAAATACGTGTTAATGCCGCCACAGTATTCTTAGGTGTGGATGACTCACGTCAGTCAAATAAACTTAGCTATGACACAACCTTTTTAAAACTTGCTGGTACCTATTCCGTTGGTGATCACCTAATTTATGCTGGTTATGAATTTGAAGAATACAATGTATTCAATATGTTCGTACAACATTCCATCGGTGAGTATCGTTTCAACAACATTAATGCTTTTGAAGCTGGTCAACCAGCACGTATATACTACGGTAGCGGTGCAGGGACTAATGACCCTACTAACGCAGCCGCGAGCTTCGGTTATGAAAACCACACGCTTTATGCTCAGGATGAGTACTATATCTACGATTTGGATATGACCGTGACTTTTGGTTTGCGTTATGACTGGTATAGCAGCAGTGATAAACCACGCGTTAACCAAAACTTTGTAAATCGTTACGGCTTTGCCAATGATGCAACCTTTGATGGTGAGGGCTTAATTCAACCTCGTTTAGGTATTAACTGGAACGTAAACGATGAGTTAGAGCTGCGCGGCGGTATTGGCTTGTATTCTGGTGGTAATCCTAACGTATGGTTAGCAAACGGCTACCAAAATGATGGCATTACACAAATTCAGATTGAAGACCGTTCACCTGCTAACGTGTTGAATACACCGTTAAGCGGTGCTGGTCGTCCGCTGTATGATATTCCACAGAAGTATTTCGACCAGGTTGCCAACGCGACAGGTGATAGTGCTGTAAATGCGGTAGACCCATCTTTCAAACTGCCAAGTGAGTGGAAATACGCCTTTGGTGGTACTTACTCCTTTGAATCTGGCTATATTGTGATGGCCGATTTGATGTACTCAGTTGGGCAGAACCAGTCTATTGTAAAAGACTTGGCCTTAGAGCAAGTTGATACATTATTTGATGGTCGCCCGGTATATGAGCGTGTAGGTGGTCGCAGCGGGGAATACTTATTAACTAATGCGTCTGAAGATGCTAAAACGTTATCTTTCAGTACTTCGGTATCGAAGGATTTCGATAATGGCCTGAAAATGCAGTTGGCCTACGCTTACATTGACGCAGAAGACTCAAACCCTATGGGTAGTTCGGTAGCAGGGTCTAACTTTGGTAACTATGCCCGGTCTGATTTAAATGATCCGCGTCCTGCAACTTCTAACTACGAAACGCCGCACCGTTTCACCTTCCGTGCTACTTATAAGCACGAGTTTGTAGATGGTTATGAAACGACCATTGCTTTGCTAGGTTCGCACAACAAAGGCCGCCCTTATAGCTACACCTTTGGCGGTAATATTGCAGGTGATACCTCTTCTGATCGCCAGTTACTGTATGTACCAACTGGTGCTGATGATCCAAACGTAGTTTGGGGTGCAAATGACGACGGTGTACCGTTTAATCAAGATGCATTCTTTACATTTGTTGATGCTGAAGGTCTACCGCGTGGTCAAATTGTTGAACGTAACGCAGATTATTCTGACTGGTGGACTAAGTTTGACTTACGTATCACTCAGGATTTGCCTGGCTTCGTACAAGGACACAAAGCTAAAGCATTCTTTGTAATTGATAACTTAACCAACTTACTGAACGATGACTGGGGCGTAATGTACGAAGCCGGTTTCCCGCAAACTGTATCGGTAGTTGATGCAACTGTTAACGCAAATGGTCAGTATGAGTTTAATGAATTCACCAGTTCTAATCCGCAGGCGCGTGTTGCTAACCCGTCTTACTGGAGCATGAAAATTGGTGTTGAATACCGCTTCTAATGTTTTTAGTTAAAACGTAATTAAAATGCCCGCTTAATGCGGGCATTTTTTTATTTCTTAATACCCGGTTTTTAGCGATAATTACCGGCTAATTTTGCCAAAGTGAATTACTCCGTGGGAAAAAACACTATTATCGCTATTGCTGGTGCTTCGGCATCAGGTAAAAGCCTTTTCGCCTCAACGGTATACCAGGAGCTGGTAGCTGAGTTGGGCGGTGAACGTATTGCTATTTTATCCGAAGATGCGTATTACCGTGATCAGAGCCATTTATCGTTTGAGCAGCGTACTTTAACAAACTACGACCATCCTGCTGCGTTTGAGCATGAACTATTGGCCGCACATTTGCGCGCACTGCGTAGTGGCAAAGCCATTCAAATGCCGCAGTACAGCTATAAAAACCATACCCGTACTGACGAAACGATCAGGGTGCAACCGGCCAAAGTGATCTTGGTCGAAGGTATTTTATTGCTGACGGATGAACAGTTACGCGAGCAATTTGATATTACAGTATTTATGGATACGCCGCTTGATGTATGTTTACTACGGCGTATAAAAAGAGATTTGGAAGACCGGGGCCGCAGTTTAAGCTCGGTGACTGAGCAGTACGAAAACTCGGTTAGACCGGCGTTTTTCGAGTTTATTGCGCCCTCTAAACAATATGCTGATTTGGTGGTTACCCGTGGCGGTAAAAATCAGATTGCTATCGATATAATAAAAGCAAAAATTCGCCAGCTACTGGCAGAATAATAACAATCAGGGAATTAAGTATGATGGGATTAGTGGGCATTTTTGCCCTGTTACTGGTGGCTTATGTTGCTTCAGCCAATCGCAGCCGGATAAATTGGCGTACCGTAGGTGGCGCTTTTGCCATTCAATTAGCGATCGGCGCTTTTGTACTTTATGTGCCAGTTGGCCAGGAAGTGTTGTACAGCATTTCTACCTTTGTCGCTGACATTATCAGTTATGCCACCTCCGGTATTGAGTTCCTGTTTGGTGATATTGGCCGTAAATCGCAGGGCTTTATTTTTGCCATTCATGTACTGACGATTATTATTTTCTTCTCGTCATTAATTGCCGTGCTGTACCACATAGGCGTGATGACCTGGATCATCCGCATTATTGGCGGCGGCTTGCAAAAATTACTCGGCACCAGCCGGCCTGAATCTATGTCGGCGGCAGCTAATATCTTTGTTGGCCAGACCGAAGCGCCGCTAATAGTGCGGCCCTTTATTCCAACGATGACCCGCTCTGAATTATTTGCTGTGATGGTGGGCGGGCTGGCATCAGTAGCAGGTTCAGTACTGGCAGGCTATGCTGGCTTAGGTATTGAGTTGAAATACCTGATTGCCGCCAGTTTTATGGCCGCCCCCGGCGGCTTTTTGATGGCTAAACTGATATTGCCGGAAACAGAACAGCCAAAAAATGAATTAAACGAGATCAAGGCCGATACTCAGCATACTAACTTAATAGATGCCGCTGCAGCCGGTGCTTCAAGTGGTATGCAACTGGCATTAAATGTTGGTGCCATGCTGTTGGCCTTTGTTGGTTTAATAGCGTTGGTTAACGGGGCTATTGGCGGTATTGCCGGCTGGTTTGGCGTTGAAGGCTTAACACTACAGGTCATTTTCGGTTATGTGTTCCAGCCACTGGCCTTTATTTTGGGCGTGTCCTGGGACGAAGCACGTCTGGCAGGCAGTTTTATTGGTCAGAAGCTGGTTATTAACGAATTTGTCGCATACCTCGACTTTGTGCAGGTGAAAGAGCAGTTAAGCGCTCATACTCAGGTGATAGTGACTATCGCGCTGTGTGGTTTTGCTAACTTCTCTTCCATTGCTATTTTATTAGGTGGCTTGGGTGGTATGGCGCCAAGTCGCCGGGCTGATATTGCTGAGCTGGGTTTAAAAGCCTTGCTTGCGGCAACACTGGCTAACTTGATGAGCGCTGCTATTGCAGGGTTCTTTTTTTCTTTAGGCTAAAAAACAGGTCTTTTATATGACACAGCAAGTTCCAACGTTAGATATAAGACGGTTTGCCACCGACAAAGATAACTTTGTTGCCGAAATTGGCAAGGCCTACACCGAGTTTGGATTCTGCGGCATTAGCGGCCACGGTATTCCGGATGAAGTGGTAGCAAATACTTACACAGCAATTAAACAGTTTTTCGCTTTACCCAACGAGGTTAAAGCCAAGTACCACAAACCAGGGCAGGGCGGCGCGCGCGGTTATACCGCTGTTGGCGTAGAAAAAGCTAAAGACTCTAATCACCCGGATTTAAAAGAGTTCTGGCATGTTGGTCGTGAACTTACTGGCCCTGCACCGCACCCGAGTTTATACCCTAATGTGTGGCCAACTGAGGTAGAGGGGTTTAAGCAGGCAACCTATGCGCTGTATAGCGAACTGGAGAAGCTGGGTAATACAGTGTTGGAAGCTCTGGCTTTGTTCTTAGGACAGGAGCAAAGTTACTTTGCCGACAAAGTAAATTACGGTAACTCTATATTACGGCCAATTCATTACCCACCAATTAAAGATACCAGCACGCAGTCTATCCGCGCTGGCCAGCATGAAGATATTAACCTTATTACTCTGCTGGTGGGCTCGAATGAAGCAGGCCTGGAGATTTTGCGCCGCGATGGCAGCTGGCTGCCGGTCACAACTATTGAGGGTACTATAGTGGTGAATATCGGTGATATGTTACAACGGCTAACTAATCATGTATTGCCATCGACGACGCACCGGGTGGTTAATCCGGCTGGTGCTGCAGCGGGTGAGCCTCGCTATTCCATTCCGTTCTTTATGCACCCGAACCCGGATTACGTGATAAAGACGCTGGAAACTTGTATTAGCGCTGACAGACCCAATCGTTACCCAGAGCCGATTAACTCTAACGACTACTTAATGCAGCGTTTAGAAGAGATTGGTTTGCTGAAAAAGGCGAAATACTAAGCATCTTGCTTAGTATTTGCCCGAACGATGCAAAACGGATGAAAATGTGCAGTTTGCTAGTTGACTGCTTTTTTAAAGTCGCTATACTGCACGCCATGTTAACGCGGTAGCGAAGACATAACGCAGATGTGGTGGAATTGGTAGACACGCAAGCTTCAGGTGTTTGTGCCCACAAGGCGTGAGAGTTCGAGTCTCTCCATCTGCACCAAATCAACCGGCCCAGGCCGGTTTTTTTGTTTTTATCATCCCTGATAAAAACCTGCTACGCAGGCCAGCGAAGCTGTCTAAAACTGATCCTGTCAGTTTTATGTGCCGGCAAGGAGTGCAGGCATCCCAGCGGGACCAGCCTCCGGCTGTCCAAAAGCGCTCCCGGCGCTTTTGTGTTTTTATCATCCTTGGCAAAAACCTGCTGCGCAGGCCAGCTTTAGATTCTATCTTTTTAGTTCGATACGACGGATAAAGTCTTCTACCAGCATGTCATACAATTTATTACCCAGATATAAATCCTCTACGCCATCATCAATATTCGGGTTGTCATTAACTTCGATAACGTAAACCTTTTCGCCGTCTTGTTTAATGTCTACACCATACAAGCTGTCACCTATAGGGGCGCAGGCGCGGATAGCGGCATCCAGTACGTGCGCCGGCACTTCTGCAATGGCACAGGTGCTAAAACCCCCACTTTCCGTTTTGGCCTTGCCATGTTTATAAATTTGCCAGTGATTGCGTGCCATAAAATACTTGCAGGCAAAAATAGCCATACCGTTTAGCACACCTATACGCCAATCATATTCAGTAAAGGTATAGCGCTGCGCCAGAATAATCGCGCTTTGCTCAAACAGAGCACTCAGTTGTGAGCGCAGCTCGGTCAGGGTTTTCACTTTCACTACGCCGCGGGAAAAGCTGCCATCAGGAATTTTCAACACTAAGGGCAATCCCAGGGTGTCGGCAGCGCGCTCTAAGTTATCTTCATCTTGCTTAAACAGCATAATGCCGTCCGGCATCGGTACTTTATGTTGTTCAAATAAGGTTTGCAGATACACCTTATTACCGCAGCGCAATATCGAGTTAGGGTCGTCAATTACGGCCAGGCCTTCGCGCTCGGCCTTTAATGCCATATGAAAAGTATGATGGTTCACTCCGGTCGTTTCGCGGATAAACAAACCATCAAATTCTGCCAACCGGTGAATGTCTTTGGCGCCAATCTGCTCGGTGTCCATGGCGGCTTTTTTAGCGGCTTTACTAAACAGCTCAAGTGATTTAGGTGTACAAGGCGGGAATTTCTCTTTCGGATCAACCAATACTGCCAAATCATATTTGTATTTACGATTTGTTGGCTCAACCCGCCAGATTTTGTGGCTGTAGCGCTCCAATGTATTGCCAAACAGGCTCTGCTCTTGTTCATTCAGTTTATGCACGCTGCCAATTTTTAATGTTTTTACCTGCCATGTAGCTTTTTTTTGCAGTTCGACGCGTAGTATAGGTACCGAAAAGGCATCAAACAGGTAGCTGGCGACTTTTTTCAGTGCTTTATGTTCGGTTTCACCAAAGTAAATATTAAAAACAAGCTGTGTGCTGGTTTCATCGACTAACGCTTTGTTGAGTTGGTTTAAGATGGTACCGGGAATTTCTTCCGCTATATCAGCGATTTCATGGCGGTTAAATTTATTAAAGGCTCTGACTGACGGCACTACATGGTGGCCACGCGCTTCTGCCAGCAAAGAGCAGTAATAGCCACTGCCGAGATATTGCGCCTGACGACATAAGTTGATCACGCGGGTGCGTTGTTTGTTTTTGGCCGACCATTTTAAATAGGCCGGTAATGTCATTACGCCATCATACTGATGAAAAGGTGCCCAGTCCTGAGCTTTGTCGACGACGATAATAAGTTTGGCCATTGCCACTCCTATAGTTTTATTAAAGCATGTCGTGGTGTGACAAAAAAAGACAGCGAAGAAATCTGCACTACAACAGTTAAATTTCTTGTTGGCTTTTCATTTGTTTAGCTGTTGTTATCCTAAACTTAGTTAAAAATCAGCTAAAGGCAATAAAGAGTGTAGTTATGGCATTAACCGCAGCCCCCGCTATGTTATCGATCCGAAACGCCAGTTTGTTTGATACGGCGAACTTAGTGGCCTTAGAGCAGAAATGTTTTACTGCGGACCGCATTAGCATGCGCAGCTTTAAGCGCTTTATCGCCGAAAAACGCAGTGACTTGCTGTTGGTGCAGCGGGCAGAGCAGGTAGTGGGATATTTTTTGCTTATATATAGACGAGGCACAAGTTTAGCTCGTTTGTATTCTTTGGCGGTAGATCCGGATTGTCGTAAACAAGGTATAGCAGAATTTATGCTGCTACATGCTGAACAAGTCGCGGCTAAGCGACGTTGTGTTTTGCTGCGCCTGGAAGTGCGTTACGATAATGCCGCAGCTATCCGTTTATATCAGAAACTTAATTATCATGAATTTGCCGTTAAACACGATTTCTACGAAGATCATTCTGATGCCATCTGTATGCAGAAACAGATTATCCAGTTTGATACTGACTCAGTACAGCGGCAAGTACCCTATATAGCACAAACTACACCTTTTACCTGTGGACCCGCTTGCCTGTTAATGGCGTTTAATTATTTTGAGCCAGGAAAATATGACCCGGTATCACTGGAAATCGATATTTGGCGCGAGGCCACTACTATCTTTATGACTTCTGGCCATGGCGGCTGTGGCCCAAGAGGCTTAGCACTGGCTGCACATAGCAGGGGTTTTGCGGTTGAAATCTATCTTAATAAAGAGGGACCGCTGTTTACTGACTCAGTACGCAGTGAGGTAAAAAAGGCCATTTTGCAGCGGGTACACGATTCGTACCGCTATAAAGTGGAGCAAAGTGGCATAGTACTGCATCGCGCAGAACCTGGCATTAGTAAGATTAAACAGATACTGCAGGATGGCGCTTTATTGCTTGCGCTAATCAGCACCTGGCAGTTTGATAAAAGCAAAGCGCCACATTGGGTGGTGGTTTGTGCGGTGGATGAGCACTTTGTCTATATTAATGATCCCGATACCGACGATATCCCCTGGTTGTCTGCAACTGAACGACAGTATATTCCGGTAGAGCATAGTGTGTTTATCAAAGCTTTTAGCTATGGCAAAAACCGCCTTAAAGCTGCCGTAGCTATTCGAGCGGCTGAAAATTAGCATGTTTTGCTCGCTTTTATAGCGCTTTGTGCAATTTATCAGCGAACGATCTTAAAAACACAAGTTTTCTTAAATAACCGCTTGCGCCTGTTTAAAAACGCCCTATAATGCGCGCCATGCCACGGGGTGCTGCGGTTCGCAGGCTTCGGGTGATAAAAGCTGAGTTGCAAAAATCTTTTAAAAAGACGCTTGACACGAAAGTTTAAATCACTAAAATGGCGCCCTCGCTTCACGGTGGTGATAAACGCGGTGAAACGAGATAAAAAGTCGGGTGTGATG
>JAHJZX010000041.1 GCA_018826295.1 Gammaproteobacteria bacterium | reverse complement strand
TGCCCATTTACGCATTGCTTAACACTCCGCGCTGAATTTGATCTTCTTCAATCGATTCGAACAGTGCTTTAAAGTTGCCCTCGCCAAAGCCTTCATTGCCTTTGCGCTGAATAATTTCAAAAAACACCGGACCAATTACCGTTTTAGTGAAAATTTGTAGCAAAATACCGTCTTTCATCGGTGCGCCGTCGATCAGAATACGTAAATCGCGCAGCTGATCTAAATCTTCGTCATGCCCCACTACCCGGTCGTTTACCTTGTTGTAATAGGTATCAGGTGTTGGCATAAAATCCATACCACGGCTGCGCAGGGTACGCACGGTTTCATAGATATTATCTGAGGTCAGCGCGATATGTTGGATACCTTCACCTTTGTATTCGCGGATAAACTCTTCAATCTGTGATTTGTCATCTGACGATTCATTAATTGGAATACGAATTTTACCGCAAGGCGCAGTCATAGCTTTTGACACCAGACCAGTTAATTTGCCTTCAATGTCAAAATAACGGATTTCGCGGAAGTTACCGATATTTTCATAAAAACCAGCCCAGACATTCATGTTGCCGCGCATTACGTTGTGGGTTAAGTGGTCCAGCACTTCCAAACCTACGCCGTGTTTGGCCATGTCGATCTGCCAGTTGTCATAGTATTTGAAGTCAATGTCATACACTGAGCTGGCACCATAACGGTCAACAAAATACAGCAGGCTGCTGCCAATACCATACACAGCCGGGATATTCAGCTCCATAGGACCAATTTGGTTTTTGTACTCTTTAGCACCGTTAGCAACAGCATGTTTTAATGCCTGAGCAGCATCTTTAACCCGGAATGCCATAGCGCATACGCTTGGGCCATGAACGCGGGCAAACTCTTCTGCCTGCGAGTTAGGCTCAGCATTAACGATAAAGTTAATGTCGCCCTGCTTATACAGCCAGGCTTGTTTCGAGCGGTGCTTTGCAACTTCAGTAAAGCCTAATGAATAGAACAGCTCTTTTAATTTCTGAATGCCGTCGGCATCTGCGGCGGTATATTCAACAAACTCGAAACCATCAGTTCCCAGTGGATTAATTTTATCTGTCATTGTCTTGTCCTTGCTACGTCTTAGATGGCGCTAATAATGCGCGCGCCAGAAAAAAAAGGAAGAGGGCCAATGAAGGCAGTGAACTTGGGGCTAACAGGCAGTTTTGTAAAGTTGGCAATACAATTTGGTAACTTTGGCTAATTTAGCAACAAAAAAGGCCGCCAACTCAAGTTGGCAGCCTTACAAAGGTACAGTTTACTGCACAAAGTGTAGTTAAATTTTGACAGTCTTCCGATTTATACCGTAATCACGCAGTTTATTTGCTACAGCCGTGTGGCTTAAACCCAGTTTTTTCGCCAGCTGGCGCGAGCTCGGGTAGGCCGGAAACAACTTACGCAGCAAATTCGCCTCAAAGCGTTTTACCGCTTCGTCCAGCGTGCCGTCAAAGTCCTGCTCTAAATAGCCAAAATCATTATTGTAGCTTGGTAGTTGTAAGTGTTCTTTATCCAGTTCGAAGCCATCTAACAAAGTTATAGCCCGATATAGCGCATTTTCTAACTGCCGCACATTACCCGGCCAAGGGTAGCTTTGCAAAAAGCTGGCACAACTGTCGGTCAGTTTCGGCGCTTTACGACCCTGTCTGGCAGCAAAACGGGCGATAAAAAACTCAGCCAGTGGTACCACATCCTGTTTGCGTTCGCGCAGTGCCGGCAAAGCCAGTGTCAGTACATTCAGACGGTAAAATAAGTCCTCGCGGAATTTACCTTCCTGCACCATTCCCGGCAGATCTTTTTGCGTGGTGCAAATCACCCGCACATCAACTTTGACTTCGTTTTCATCGGCAACACGGCGAAAACTGCCATCCTGCAAAAAGCGGATCAATTTGGTTTGCAATGAATGCGACATTTCGCCGACTTCATCCAAAAATACTGTGCCGCCGTTGGCTTGTTCAAAAATGCCTTTCTTACTGTCAGAACTACCAGGGAAAGCATTGGCGCCATAGCCAAACAATTCAGACTCAGCGACGTTATCCGGCAAGGAGGCGCAGTTAAGTGCCAAGAACGGCTTGCCCGACCGGCTACTGGCAGCATGACAGGCCCGTGCTAACAGTTCTTTACCGGTACCGGTTTCACCCATGATCAGGATCGGCGCATCCAACTGCGACATTTTTTTCGCTTCACGCACCACTTTGCGCATTAAATTGCTGTGCGCCTGCAAGGTATTAAAGCTCTCCTGATCGCCCTTTTTAAACGCCACCATATGCTGGCCCAACCGGCTTTCAGATTTTAAGTTAATCACGGCGCCAGCCAGAATTTCATGACCGGTTTCATCTGGAACCATTACCGGCAATATATCGGCGACAAAACGCTTGCCGTGTATTTCCAGCCGTCGGGTTTGCGCCAGCACGTCGTCACCTTCAAGCCAGCGCTGAAAATTAAACCCTTTCACCATACCCTGTAGTGATTGCCCGACGATAGCTTCATAAGCGACAGCCAAAACCTCTAACGCGGCGTCATTAATAACAGTGACATTGGCTTTGCTATCAATAGCAATAAGGCCATCGGGTAAGGTTTTAAGTAAAGTAGACAGTTCGTTGTGCTCGCGCTCTGACGGCAAAAAAGCTGTGGTTTTCACATCTTCAACGCCGGTTATGCGGCGCATCTTTGCCATTAGCTCCTGAAACTTCTCAAAATTTAACGTCGGAAAAGACACATACATCCTACCTAAACCGGGATCAACTTCAATCCCACGCAGGTCAAGTTGATAACTTACCAGAACATTTAAAACTTCCTGCGCCAGCCCAAGCCGGTTCTGACATTGAATTTCTAATCGCATATAGGCAAAAGTCCCGCACGAAAACAGTGAGCTGCATAATACGGTATAATGCTAATAACAGACCAGCAGTTTTGTAAAGATATGTGAACAAATGCGGTGATCCGCAGTTGAATGCGACCAGTTACAGCGGAATGAAACAAAGTAGTAGAACGACATAGCACAGCTGCCAACAAGCTGCAGCTGTGCTTTATTAGCGCGGCAGGTTAGACAGTTAGCAGTGCGTCAGTTTTAGCCGCACAGATAAAATCATTCTTATGCAGCCCCTTAATCGAGTGTGACCACCAAGTCACCGTTAACTTACCCCATTCCAGCAACAACGCCGGGTGATGGCCTTCTGCTTCGGCCAGTTCTGCCACTTTATTGTGAAACGCCCAGGCCAGTTTAAAATTTTTAAATTTAAACTCACGCTCCAGCTGTAAAATGCCGTCACGTACCTGCGGTGTCCAATCAGGGATCTGACGCATTAACTCCGGTAACTCAGCGTCAGATACCTTAGGTGCATCGGCTTTGCACGCTTCACATTGCATTGTTTTTAATTCAGACATGGTTATTCCTAACTTGCTTGTTTTTCTTTAGGTGGAAATTTCGGTGCATGCAATCCCAGGGCTTTAGCCTGCTCGACCAGCGTCATCATATCGAGATGAGCTATATCAAACAGCTGATCGATGCGGTCAATCATAAAATAAACAGGCTGCATAATGTCTATGCGATAAGGAGTGCGCAGCACATCCAGCGCATCAAAGACTTTACGTTCTGGCACGGTAGAATCCAGCGCATAATGGGTTTCACCCGGTGAAGATAAAATACCGCCACCATAAATTCGTAAACCCTCAGGTGTGTTCAACAGACCAAATTCAATGGTAAACCAATACAGCCGCGCCAGATAAACACGATCCTGCTTACTGGCTGCTAAACCCAATTTGCCATATATGTGGGTAAATTCGGCAAACGCCGGGTTAGTTAGCATGGCACAATGGCCAAAAATCTCATGAAAAATATCTGGCTCTTGCAGATAATCAAATTCTTCGCGGCTACGGATAAAAGTCGCCACCGGAAAGCGCTTATTAGCCAGCAATTCAAAAAATTTATCAAAACTGATTAAGGCTGGTACTTCAGCGCATTCCCAACCGGTGGTAGCGCGCAGTACTTTACTGACTTCGTCTAATTGCGGAATACGATCGGTAGGCAGCTGCAGTTTTTCCAACCCAGCCATGTATTCCTTACAAGCCCTGCCTTCAACAACACTTAGCTGTCGATTTATCAATTCCTGCCAAATCTGATTTTCTTCAGCTGACCAGGCAATAAAGCCATTTTCGTCTGACTGACGTGATACGTACTTACTCGACTTACTCATATACAACCTGTTGAATAAAGTGTGATACGGGAGTGTCCCGCTTGCCCGCTGCCGCGTTGTTATAATGATGTCGGCAGGCAATTAGTTATGGCGGATACTAAGCGATAGTGAAGCAGCTGTTAATCTGTAGGCAGATTTAGTTAGCTGTGCAGGCGTAAAGAATGGATTACAGGGCTGCGCCGGGCAGAGCACAGTGGCAACATAAAGCTGCCACTGTGTCGGCATTGTCGTTATTGCTTGGCTGTTTTACTGGCTTTTAATAAATCAATCTGGCTTTTCGATAGTCGAATAACGCTGCCAGGATAGGGACGACCGCCGGGGTAATCCCAATCTTTCGGCCGGCTTTCCTCGACAATTTGTTTAAAATGATTACAGATGGCTCTGGATGGTGTCATACCAAGCTTTTTAGCATAAGCGGCTAAATAATTCGGCTCTGCACCTTCATTGCTTAGTAAGCAGTAGGTCTCGGTTGAATATACCATTTCCTGATCAGTTTCGGCATTGGCAGCTCCCATGAACAGTGCAGCAGACAATACCATACAGGTTTTTATCGTTTTCATAGTTATCCTTCGCATTTTAATACCGACGCAATCAGCCGCGTCTCATTAAAGCTAGTCTAAGTTCACCATAATGCTACTGCTGTCAGTTTGAATTTTGCTGCCTGGTTTGCATCTGCTGCAATGCCTGTTGTAAGTCAGCAATAATGTCATCGACGTGCTCTAAACCCACCGATATACGAATTAAGCCGTCACTGATACCTGCCATTTGCCGCTCTTCTGCTGTATAGGGGCTGTGGGTCATTGAGGCCGGATGTTGGATCAGCGATTCTGCGTCACCCAGGCTTACCGCCAGACTGAGCAAACGACACTGATTGATAAAGTACCGACTGTCGTCCAGGTCGGCATTTAACTCAAACGCCAGCACGCCACCCGCAGCTTTCATCTGCTTACCAATAAATTTATACCCAGGGTGCGATGGCAAACCGGGATAATACACATCGCGCACCGCAGGATGTGCCTGTAAAAATTCCGCTACTGTCTGTGCGTTACTGCAATGGCGCTCCAACCGTACTGATAGGGTTTTTAAACCACGGATAATCAGCCAGGCATCATGTGGGCTGATGGTTGCCCCCATGTCTTTTAATGTGGTCAGTTTTATCGTGTTAATGGTTTGGGCATCCGATACAATCAGCCCCGCTACCACATCACCATGGCCATTAAGATATTTAGTCGCACTATGCACGACGATATCGATGCCGTATTCGGCCGGCTTTTGCAGCAACGGCGTCATAAAGGTGTTATCAATAACCGAAATCAGTTGATGACGGCGGCAAAAATCGCCAATAAAAGTCAGGTCCAGCACCACCATATTTGGGTTAATCGGCGTTTCGGCAAACAGCATTTTGGTATTGGGCTTAACAGCCTGTTCAACTGCGGCATGGTCTGTCATATCAACAAAGCTAACGTCGATACCATAGCGGGCAAACATATGGTTAAACAACGCAAAGCTGCAGCCATAGATGGCTTTACTGGCGATCAGATGATCGCCCTGCTGTAAAAAGGCCATAGTACTGGCGGCAACTGCACCCATGCCAGTGGCCGTAGCTGCCGCATCAGCCATGCCTTCCAATGCGGCTATTTTCAATTCCAGCTCGCGGGTCGTTGGATTGCCCAGCCTGGTGTAGATATAGCCTTCAGCTTCACCGGCAAAGCGGGCAGCGCCTTGCTCGGCATTATCGAAAATAAAGGTAGAACTTTGATACAGCGGTGTGGCTAAAGTACCGTGTTGATTTTTTTCTTTCCCAGCGTGAATACACAGGGTTTCGGCTTTTTTATTATTGTCATGCATAAAGTTACTGCTACTGATAGTTAAAGTCGCAGTAACAAATAGCAGAAACTACTGGTAATGGAAGCGTGCCAGACATCTTGCAGTCTGTAACGGCAAGTTTTAGCCGGTTTAACTGTCAGCTTTAGTTTGCACTGCGCTGTTAAAGCGCTGTAATAACGCGCTGCTAAGTGCTTTAATGCTAACCCTTGCTGTTTTACCGGCAGGCAAGGGACGCAATTGTTGCTGTGCCAAATTACCCAACCTGGCCAGCAGTAAACCAGCGATCACGCCCTGACCAGCACGTGCTGACAATTTCGCAGTTAGCTCACCACCAATAACATCCGACGCCATATCCAACGCCAGCTCTGATCCTCCGGCCCACAATAATGCGGCCAGAAAACGCTTTATCAGCAGCAAGCTGCGAAGTTGACCGATAGCACTACCATATAATTGCGCCAGTTCACGCATTAAACGACTGGCGCGCCACAGTACCAGCAACATATCGGCCAGGGCAAAAGGGCTAATGGCAACCGCCAGACTGGTGTCGGTAGCGGCGCGGTACACCAACTGCTGCGCCTGCTTATCCAGCTCTGACAAAACAAAATGTTCAAATAGTTGCAGCTGTTCTTCGTCGCTATGTTGCCCCTGCTGCGCTTTTTGCCATTGCGCCACTGCCGCCGTTATTGCCGGAGTAGACGGCAAACTGACGGCAATCTGCCGGCATAATGGCTCTGCTTCGCCAAACTGTACGCTATGACGAATACGCTGCGCACTCTGATGCCACTGCCGGTTACGCGCCAATCGACGCCATAGCTTTAACTCGCGCCATAGCACGCTTACCAGCAATAGTACTACGGAGGCGCTGATAAGGCTAAGCAGAGCGCCTTGCAGCATGCTGTGTTGCCAGCTTTGTTGCAGCGTTAATCCCCATTGCCAGACCGATAACAGCACTATAGCCAGCAGCGTAACGCCGGTCAGACGCCACCACCAAATGCTGGGCGTACGTAGTTTTACCGGTGCAGAGCCACTGTCGGCAACAAAATCGTCGTCTTTGTAATAGCCGGCTGGTTTTAATTCAGTCGGTTTTACTGCTGACGTTTCAACCTTAACGCCCTGACGGTCAAAATGCCGTGCTGGTTTTAACTCGCTCATCGTAATTTGTCTCCCAGCAAAAACTGCAACACGTGGTCCATCCGCAGGTGCGGCAGGGCCTGGCCGTCCTGCCACGGCAGAGGCCGCAGCGGCATAAAGTCAAACTTGTGTTGATTAAACAACGCCTGATCAGGGATGGATGATGGCACTTCGCCCGGAAAATATGTCACAGCCTGCTGGGCCAGATCGGTACCGCTGATGCAGGGCTGAGCCAGACCATCAAGCCGGACAAAGCCACTGTCGCTGGCCCGGATTGCCGCTATGGCCATCGCTTCTGTCGTGGCGGCCTGATACTGGCTGTGTTTTAGCGGCTGCTGCAATAGTTGCTGTAATAGCAGGGTCAGCGCTTTATGTTGCTCAGGCGTAACGTGGTCGGCTTTACTGGCCGCGAACAATACTTTGCTGATCTTTGGTGTAAACAACCGGTTTAGCAGGCTGGACGGGCCATAATTAAAACTCTGTAAAATTAGCCGCAGCGCCTGCTGTAATTCCAACGTTGCCGCAAAGCCGGCATTTAAAGCTGACAAACAATCCACCAGGATCACCTGACGATCCAGCGCAGCAAAATACTGGCGGTAAAACGGCTTAATGACGTGCTTGCAGTAACTGTCGTAGTGCTGCGTCAGCTTTGCTACCAGAGCCGTGTTTTGCTCAACCTGTGCAGGTAGCAGCGGAAATAACTGCAACATAGGAGCGCCAGCCAGAGTGCCGGGTACCAATAAACGGCCGGGCTGGTTTAAATAAGCACCGGATAAATTATGGTATTGCTGCAATAATTGTTTATAGCTGTCTGTCAGCTGCTGTACGTACAGCTCGCCATCATTGGCTAAATCTGCGCCGTGCAACTGCTGTAAAAATGGCTGTGCCAACGCCGCCCGGTGCTCTCGATTGAATAACTGCCAACTGAACTCACACCACTGGGCGTAACTCATATCCAGCAAGGGTAAATCCAACAACCATTCACCGGGATAATCAATAATATCCAGCGCCAGCTCACTGTGTGACTGCAACCGTGCCCTTATGCCCGCCGCAGCTTTATAACGCAGCTTCAACCCCAGGCGGCTACTGCCGATGGTCGACGGCGGCCACTGTGGCGGCTGTTGTTGCAGGTATTGCAAATTTTGCTCCAGCGGGAAACGCGGCATATCCGGTAACTGCGACGCCAGCTTACCGCCCAGGTAGCGGCGTTCACGCACCACGTCAAAAAATGGCAGGTGGTCGGGCAAATCGCCCTGGGTTAGCTGATGCACCAAAGACGTGATAAAAGCGGTTTTGCCACAGCCACTCAATCCGGTTACCCCAAGACGAATATGACGATCAAAGGCACGATGTGTTAAATCGTGCCGATGTTGTTGGATTCTCTGCAATAAACTCATTAGGTTACAAGATACCCTACAGGCTGTTAAACTCGCGGTTTAACTGAAATTTAGCTGACGTTACATGACGTTCCATATCGCGTAAGCGCAACTCCAAGCTATTAAACTGGCTGCTCAGATGCTGTAAAGCTTCTTTGGGAGCTTCACCGCGTTGCCACAGCCGGGTTTTTACCTCTACCACCTTCTCTGTTTGCGGGCTTAAGTCAGCCGTAGTACTGGTTTTGAAGGTGGCTTTGGACTTTTTTTCTAACACTACCCAGGCAGCAATGTACAGTACTAACACCAGGCCACCAGCACCCAGGAAAAAGGCAGATATGGTGATTATGCGTACCAGCCACAATTCCCAGCCAAAGTAGTCAGCTATTCCGGCGCAGACGCCGGCAATCTTGCCATTGGCGTCATCGCGCAGCAGTTCGCGTTTTAACTTAGTCATGCTGCGATCTCCAGTTTGGACTTTCCGCATCTAATATCGCTTCCAGCGTTTTGATGCGGTCTGCCATTTTCTCTGCCCGCTGAGCCAGATCGTTTAACTGTGTCAATTCCTGATCTGACAAGCCCTGCCCCATTTTATTCTTACTGCGGTAATGCATTATGACCCAGATAGGTGCCACAAAAATCATAAACAGTATAAACGGGATGCCAATGACCTCTGATATTTCCATGTCGACTCCTGAACGCCTGAAGATCAGGCGTCTTTATCTTTTTGATTCACTTTAGCTTTTAAGGCAGCCAGCTCATTATCTATTTTGTCCTGTGCCGCCAGTTCGGCAAACTCGTCTTTCAGAGTTTTCTTACCTAAATCATAGGCTTCAACCTGAGCTTCCAGCGTATCAATTTTTTGCTCATAGCGCTCGAACTTGTACATCGCATCGTTTATGCGGTTGCTGTCCAGTGTCTTTTTTACTTCCAGACGCGACGCCACTGTTTTCTGACGCATCAGCATCGACTTCTGCCGTGCTTTGGCATCGGCCAGTTTTTCCTGCAATTGCGCCACTTCATCCTGCAGTTTGCTGATGTGTTCATCCAGATTCGCAATGTCAGCAGCAACCGTTTCAGCTTGTTCAGCGGCCTTTTGCCGTTCAATCAGCGCTGCCCGGGCTAAGTCGTCACGCTCTTTGCTCAGTGCCAGCTCAGCTTTAGCCTGCCAGTCAGACGCTTCTTCCTGCAAGCGGTTAACTACGCGCTGCAGTTCTTTTTTCTCGGCAATGGTTTTAGCCGAAGATGACCTTACTTCTACTAAGGTGTCTTCCATTTCCTGAATAATCAGCCGTACCATTTTTTCCGGATCTTCGGCTTTATCTAACAGGGCGTTAATATTTGAATTCACAATATCTGAGAAGCGTGAAAAAATACCCATAATGTTTACCTCTTGATTGACTAGTTAAGTACAACCTTGTCTATTCAGTTTCCTTGCCAACTTTACAAATTAATTTAAAGCTATGTTTTATAATGTTTTTTATTTATTTTGCGTTTATGCTTCTGCTAACCGGCATTATGAAATACACTACTAATTAGCCAATTTAACTAACTAATAGCACGCCATGAGCAGAAAATTTCAACAAGATAATCTGGTGGGCCAGTCTAACAGTTTCCTCAATGTGCTGGATCAGGTATCCCAAATTGCGCCGTTGGACAAACCGGTATTAATTATTGGTGAACGCGGCACAGGTAAAGAGCTTATCGCCGCCCGTTTGCATTATTTATCGCAGCGTTGGGATCAACAATATCTGACACTGAATTGCGCCTCGTTAAATGAAAACCTGCTGGAAAGCGAATTATTTGGCCATGAATCAGGCGCTTTCACCGGCGCCAGTAAACGCCATGAAGGACGGTTTGAACGAGCCAATGGCGGAACATTATTTTTAGATGAACTGGCCAATACACCCGGTCTGGTACAGGAAAAGCTGTTGCGGGTAATTGAGTATGGCGAGTTTGAGCGGGTTGGCGGTAGCCGCTCAATCAAAACTGATGTCCGGCTGGTGTGTGCCACCAACGAAGATTTACCCAGCCTGGCAGAGCAAGGCGAATTTCGCGCAGATTTGTTAGATCGGCTGGCGTTTGATGTTATTACCTTACCGCCAATGCGCGAGCGTCGGGAAGATATTTTGCTGCTGGCGGAAAACTTTGCCATTAATATGGCACGCGAACTTGGTTTGGAGCTATTTAGCGGTTTTAGTGAAAAAGCCAAGCGTACTCTGCTTGATTACCATTGGCCGGGTAATGTGCGCGAACTTAAAAATGTTGTCGAGCGCGCAGTCTACAGAACCAATAATGGCTATGTGCCGGTGCATGATATTCAGCTGGACCCCTTTGAATCCCCATTTCGGCCAACCCAGCGCATTAAAGCGGCTAAAACCACGGCAGTGGCAGCCAGCAGTGCAGCGCCAGCGGCGGCCAGTACCGTTAACAATGCACCAGCCCCGGCAACAGCAGCGCTGGATTTCAACCAGGTGCAGGATTTCAAAACTTTGTCACAAGACTTTGAAATTAATTTGATTAAGCAAGCATTGGCTGCCAGCCAATATAACCAGAAAAAAACCGCTGACTTACTTAACCTGACCTATCATCAGTTACGTGGTTATATGAAAAAATATCAGTTACTGGATAGCCAGCAAGCATGAAAACCCTGACAGGCCAGGCGTGGTGCCGGTTAAAAACCGCCGGTTCTACGGTAATGTTGTGCAGTATGCTGACACTTAGCGCCTGTCAGCCGCAATTACCGGAAGCTGTGCGCAGCGGCCTGGTGTATTGCTCTGAAGGATCGCCGGAGTCATTTAATCCACAATTGGTGACATCAGGCACCACCATCGATGCCATCAGCCAGCAGCTTTACGACCGTTTACTGGATATCGACGCGCAAACAGGCGAACTAAAACCAGGCTTGGCCAGCAACTGGCAGGTAAGTAGTGATGGTAAGGTGTATCACTTCAGCCTGCAAAGCGATGTGCAGTTTCATCACACCGAATATTTTCGCCCCAGCCGTGCCCTGAACGCGGATGACGTGGTATTTACCTTTAACCGTATAATGCAAAAGCAGCATCCATTTCATTATCAGGGCGGTGGTAACTATCCATTTTTTCAAAGTGTGGACTGGGCAGGCCTGGTTGCTAACGTTAGCGCCGAACAGCCATTATTGGTAAGGTTTGAACTAAACCGGCCTGACAGCTCTTTTTTATCTAACCTGGCCACCGATTTTGCCGCCATTTTATCGGCTGAATATGGCAAACAATTACTGCAATCCGGTCAGTTGCAGCGCATAGACAGCCATCCGGTAGGCACCGGGCCATTTCGGTTTCGCGAATACCAAAAGGATGTACTGATCCGCTATTACCGGCACAATGACTACTGGCGTGAACCAGCTAAACCCGAGCAACTGGTTTTTGATATTGTGCCAAACAACGCCAGGCGGATGGCCAAATTGTTTACCCACGAATGTGACGTAGTGGCCTTTCCGCGCATAGCCGAACTTGAGCTAATTAGTAAACGTGCCGATGTCGACGTGCAGGAAAGCACGGCGATGAACATAGGTTTTTGGGCTTTTAACACGGCAAAAGCGCCTTTTAACCAGGTTAAAGTGCGCCAGGCGCTTGCTATGGCAATTAACCGTGACGCCATTTTACAGGCTGTATATTTTGGCCATGCTACCGCCGCTAACTCAGTGCTGCCGCCAACGTCATGGGCGTATAATGCAAACCTGGAGCCGTTAAAATACGACCCGGCCCAAGCCAAAGCCTTACTGGCAGAAGCGGGCTACCCAAACGGTTTCAGTATGGATATCTGGGCCATGCCGGTACAACGGCTATATAACCCCAATGCGTTGAAGATGGCCGAATTGATGCAAGCTGATCTGGCGCAGATTGGCATCAGAGCCTCGGTCGTATCCTATGAATGGAATACCTTTCGCCGTAAGCTTGGCGACAATGAACACGATTCTGTGCTGATTGGCTGGTCAGCAGACAATGCCGATCCGGATAACTTTTTCCGGCCTTTGCTAAGCTGCAGCGCAGCGCAAACGGGCAGCAACAGAGCGAATTGGTGTGATGAAAACTTTGACCGTCTTATCAGCCAGGCATTATTAACCGCTGATCAAAAACAGCGCCGCAGCTATTATATGGCCGCACAGCAATACCTGTCCGAGCAAATGCCGCTGCTAAGCATCGCTCACTCGCAGCGCTTTCAAGCCTTGAACAGTCAGATTAACGGCGTACAGATCAATCCTTATGGTGGCATCGCTCTGGCTGGTGCCAGCAAGGAGGCCAAATGATTCTGTATCTGCTGCGCCGTGTGTTTTTGCTGGCGTTTGTATTTATTGCCCTAAGTATACTGGCTTTTAGCCTGGGATACCTGTTTCCGGGAGACCCACTGCAAAACTTCACCGGTTTGCGTACTATTTCTGCCGAGCAGTTACCCCTGTTAATTGCCGAATATCGTATGGACCAAGGCTATATACAGCAGTATTTAGGCTATCTGCAACGAATTATCAGTGGTGACTGGGGCCTATCCTTCGCCAGCCAACAACTGCTGTTAGTCGAAATCAAAATGCTATTACCGGCCACACTTGAGCTGGCTGCCTATGCCTTGCTGATATCATTTTTTGTCGGTATTCCACTGGGCATTATCGCCGCCATTAAGCCAGACGGCGTGCTGAGTAAAGCGATTTCGGCACTGGCCTTAACCGGCTACTCCCTGCCGATATTCTGGTGGGCACTGCTGCTTATAATGGTCTTTTCGCTATGGCTTGGTTGGTTACCCACCGCTGGCCGTATTGGCGTGTTATACGAAATTCCTTATCAGACCGGCTTTATGCTGATCGATATACTGTTGGCCCAGAGCCAGTATCAACAAGAAGCGCTGTTCAATGCTCTGCGCCATTTGCTGCTGCCGACCTTAGTCCTGGCAACGTTTCCAACAACTGTCATGATCAGGTTTACCCGAGATTCTATGCTGGAGGTTTGGGAGCAAAGCTATATTAAGACCGCCCGCGCCAAAGGTCTGAGCAGAAGCCAGGTACTGTACCGGCATGGTTTACGCAATGCGTTGCTGCCGGTAACCCGGCAAATAGGCCTGCAATTTAGTACCCTGATCACCTTGGCAATGATTACCGAAGTCATTTTCTCCTGGCCTGGTATTGGCCGCTGGCTGATAGACAGTATTTATCAGCGCAATTTTCCCGCCATTCAGTCCGGTTTGCTGATTATTTCAACCTTAGTTATCACGGTAAACATGCTAACTGAAGTGTTGCATACGTTGTTTAATCCACTGGCAAGGAAACGCTAACATGGCACAGTTTGGTGTAATTTCCGCAGAGTTACTTGCCCGCTCTCCAGCCAGGCAGTTGTGGCGCGACTTTTCAGCTCAACATAGTGCAGTAGCAGGCCTGGTATTGTTCAGTGCGTTTTTTCTGTTAGCCGTATTGTCGCCACTACTCACGCCACATGATCCTTATCTGCAAAACGATACTTTATTATTACTGGCGCCATCCTGGTCTGAACTTGGCCAGGTGCAGTATCCTTTGGGCACCGATGATCTGGGCCGGGATATCTTCTCACGTCTGCTTATAGGTTCCCGTTATTCTTTTGGCATCGCGGTAATTACTGTAGTTGGTGCGCTGTTAATGGGGCTGTTGCTAGGCACGCTGGCGGGCATGAGCCGCGGGGTAAAATCCAGTGTATTTAATCATATTCTGGATTTAGCCTTAACCATTCCGTCTTTGTTACTGGCGATTATTATTGTCGCTATCCTCGGCCCAGGCCTACTCAATACCACCTGGGCCATCATGCTGGCATTGTTGCCGCAATTTGTGCACGGCATCCGTAATGCCATTGCCGAACAGCTAAATCAGGACTACGTTATTGCCTACCGTCTGGACGGTGCCAACAACTGGCAAATCTTTAGTCGCATTGTGTTGCCCAATATCTGGGAAAAACTGACGCTGATGGCAACCATGGCATTGTCTACAGCCATTTTAGATATAGCAGCACTGGGTTTTCTCGGTCTCGGCGCACAAACCCCAACAGCAGAATGGGGGGCTATGATGGCTGACTCTCTGGATCTGATCTATCTGGCGCCATCTGGGGTTGCCATGGCAGGCTTGTTAGTGTTTCTGGCGGTATTGTCGGTTAATCTGGTGGGCGACGGGCTGCGAAATGCGGTTAAAAAACGGCGGGACAGCTGATGCTGCTACTTGATATAAAAAATCTCACTATTGAACTGTCAACAGCTAACGGCCTGATCCGGGCAGTCGACAGAGTAAACCTGAGTTTGCGTGAAGGTGAAACCCGGGGTTTGGTTGGCGAATCAGGCTCAGGTAAAAGCTTAATTGCCAAAGCTATAGTTGGTGTGCTGAACAAACGCTGGCGCGTCACGGCAGATCGTTTTAATTGGGCTGGCAAGGACATACTTAACCTGCCGTACGAGCAACAGCGCAAAATCATTGGCCGCGATATCGCGATGATTTATCAGGAGCCCAGCCGCAGCCTGGATCCAACCGCAGTAATACTGGAGCAACTGGAAGAAGCGATCCCTGCTCATGTCCTCGATGGCCCCTGGTGGAAGCGCAGTTACCTGCGTCGGCATAAAGCCATTGCCCTGCTGCATAAAGTCGGCATTCGTGACCATCAGAGCGTATTGCAGAGTTATCCTTATCAGCTATCTGAAGGCATCTGCCAGAAAATCATGATTGCGATGGCCGTAGCGAAAAGCCCAAAACTACTAATAGCCGACGAGCCGACTACTGCACTGGAAAGTACTACTCAGGCGCAGTTGTTTCGTCTGCTTAGCAGCATTAATCAGCTTAAAGGCACCTCGGTGTTGCTAATTAGCCATGAATTAGAAAGTATTGCCCGTTATACCCAAACCCTCAGCGTATTGTATTGCGGCCAATTAGTTGAAGCCGGTGAAACCGCCGCTATCCTTAAACAGCCGTTTCACCCTTACACGAATGCGCTGATAAAAAGCGTACCTGAGTTTCAACCGGATTTAGTCCCCAAAACACCTTTGTATGCCCTCCCCGGCAGTATCCCTGTATTGCAACATTTGCCCATTGGTTGCCGGCTTGGGCCGCGCTGCCCCAATGCGCGCAAAGAATGCGTAAAAACACCGGCGATAGAGCGGCTACAAAACCACTACTTTAGCTGCCACTTCCCTCTTACCGGTAAAACCGTATGACAGCGTTATTAGACGTGCAACAGCTCAGTAAAAGCTATCGTAAGCAAACCGGTTTATTTCGTTATCGCACGGTACAGGCGTTACACGACATTAGTTTTACACTGCAAAGCGGTAAAACACTGGCGATTGTTGGCGAAACCGGCTCAGGCAAAAGTACGCTGGCCCGTTTACTGGTGGGCATAGAAAAGCCGGATGCCGGCGATATTCTGCTGGCCGGTAATACGGTTACAACCAGCCACTACCGCCAGTATAATCATACTATTCGCTTTATTTTTCAGGATGCGGCTAAGTCTCTTAATCCGAACCAGAAAATAGGCCAGATGTTGGATGACGTTCTGCGGTTAAATACCGTATTTGACGCCACGCAACGGGCGCAAAAGGTCCGCCTGACTCTGAAGCAGTTAGGCTTACTGAACGAACACATCGACTACTACCCGCATATGTTTTCTGGCGGCCAGCTGCAGCGTGTTGCCCTGGCCCGGGCGTTAATTCTGGACCCGAAGCTGTTAATCCTCGATGAAGCCTTAACAGCACTTGATCCGTCTTTGCGGGCGCAGATAGTGAATTTATTACTTGAACTGCAGCAACAATCCGGCCTGGCGTACCTGTTAATTTCGAATCACTTACGTTTGGTGCGGCATATTGCCGACGACGTTCTGGTGCTGTATCAGGGTAAGATGCTTGATTATGCGCCAGCCAGTGAGGTGTTTAGTAACCCGCAACATGATTACACCCGTAAACTGATCAACAGTTCACAGGCATAAAAAAACCGTAGCAAGCTACGGTTTTTAATGGCCAATTAGCGGTAATTATTCAGCGCTTTGCATCAGGCGTAAATTACGGCTGATATCGGCATCGGCCTTTATCGCTTCGATCATCGCACGGTAGACTTTCTCAGCCTGTTGATCTGACAATGCTTTTAACTGAGCGTTATCGGCAACGGTTGTCAATTCCGCATCAGTAACTGCGGTAACGGTTACCAGAGCAACATCGCCGTTAGCCAGCTCTACCAGTTCAATCGCCGGCTTATCGGCCTGCGGTCTTGCCATAGCGAAAGCTTTAGCACGGATCTGACCATCCAGTGAACCACCAAAACGTGGTGTTGCCGCTGAATTCTCCAGCGTTCTTCCCAACTGTTCGGCCTGGGCCGCTAAACCGGTTTCTGCAGCAGCCTGCAACACCTGCTCGGCTTGTTGTTTAGCCAGTAAAGCGCTTTGCTCAGCTGTTACTGCTGCTTCTACCTGCACTTTCACTTCGTCCAGGCTCTGGGTACGGGCAGCTAACTGTTCTTTAACCCGCACCACGATCGCATGTTCTTTGTCCAGCTCAATCAGCTCACTGTTTAACCCTTCGGCTATAAAATCAGCATTGAATATTTTATTTAATACCGCAGGTGTCGCCAGCGGCATCGTTGCCTCACTGCGGCTAAACAGTGGAGTAGAAATGACCTTTTGTCCCGTCACCTGAGCGGCTTCTTCCAGCGTATCTGGCACTTCAAAGCTGACCTCTGCCAGACGTTGCTGTAGATCATAAAACGCCGTGCTGGCCCGCTCCTGCTTAATACGCTGGCTAATATCGTCGGCGACTTCAGCTAAAGGGGTTACCTGCGCCGGCTCTAATGCCACCAGCTTAATAATATGATAACCGTAAGCACTTTTTACCACGTCAGTTAAAGCACCTTCAGCTGTCAATGCAAAGGCAGCTTGTTCAAACTGCGGGTCCATATCGCCAGCCGCTAACCAATCCAGCACGCCACCGTTTTCGGCAGAAAATGTGTCGGCAGATTTTTCTTTTGCCAGTGCGGCAAAATCAGCACCTGCTTGCAGTTGTGCCAGCAATGCCTCAGCCTGCGCTTGGATTTCGCTATTGTCTTCTTCAGACTCCAGCATAATATGTGCAACCTGACGACGCTCCTCGCGGCTGTAACGCGCCTTGTTCGCCTGATAATACGCATCAACTTCGTCAGCCGTTACCGGCACATCTGATGCCAGTGACGCAGCGGAAATCTCAATGTACTCAACCGCCACCTTTTGCTCAGTTTCAAATTGCGGCAAATTGGTGACGTAGTAGTCTTGCAGCAGCTGCTCAGTCAACTCCACCTGAGCGGTATAGTCAGCTGCATTAAAACGCAAAAAAGCGATATCGCGCTGCTGTTGCTGTAACTTCATTAGCTGTTGCATTTCAGCTGCAGTAGCAAACTCGCTGCCAACCATACCTTGCAACAGCTGATTCCGTGTCATTTGTGAGCGCATCAGTTCGCGGAACTGATCTGGCTGAAAGCCGTTTTGGCGCAGTAAGGCTAAATAACGGTCATTGTTAAAGCTGCCGTCAATCTGAAACTCCGTCATGCCTCGTACCGCTTGGCGCACCTGCTCATCACTTACACGCAAGCCCAGCTTAGTTGCCAGTTGCTGCTCCAGCTTTTCATTAATAAGGCGTTCCAGCACATCATTGCGAAAGTTATTCATGTAGGCGGTATCAGCAGCTAACGCAGCGTACATTTCGCCAAACTGCTGTTGCATGCGGGCGCGCTCGCTCTGAAATTCCTGATCAAAATCAGCGCGGCTGATTTTTTCGCCATTTACCTCGGCAACATTTTGTTCTGCCGGAGTACTTAAATAACTACCAACACCCGCCAGGGCAAATGTCAGGATCACTAAGCCTAAAATAGACTTGGCAATAATTCCTTGTGAGCCTTCTCTGATTTTCTCTAACATCTTAGTGTCATCTCTTTATTCAACTTTAGCCGGCCAGCAGACGTTGAGTCTTTGCCGTAAAAAAAAACGAATCTTAGCAGATGCGCTTTTTTTAGAGAAGCCTTGGGAGGCCTTGCGAAACCGATAAGTTATCTTTAATGCGCTCCCAAACTGTATGTGCCGCAAGCGGCACCATCACAGCTTAGTTACAAGCGTCTTTTAACGCCTTACCTGGCTTGAAAGAAGGAATTTTCGCAGAAGCGATTTGAATAGTAGCACCAGTTTGTGGGTTACGGCCTGTACGGGCAGCACGCTCACGTACGCTGTAAGTGCCAAAACCAACTAATGCTACAGAGTCGCCTTCTTTAAGAGCTTCGGTAACAGCGTCAATGAACGAATCTAAAGCACGACCAGCTGCCGCTTTAGAAATGTCTGCACCAGCAGCAATTTTGTCGATAAGTTGAGACTTGTTCACAATATCATCCCCTTCAATTGTTATTATTTTC
>JAHJZX010000040.1 GCA_018826295.1 Gammaproteobacteria bacterium | reverse complement strand
TGTAAGTCTTTGATAGTACCGCCGCTAAGCCGGTCAATATAGGTGATTAGCTGGATCTGGTTGGCATTCTGTTGACGCGTCATGAAAATAATCCTGAAAAAATATTTGCTTCTTAAACGATTAAGATATAGCTTTAAGCCAACGGACGACTTTGTCAACCCCCGGCCAATAATAAAACCGGTCTGAATGATAAAGCGTAGCGTTCAGATAAGTTTGTTAAGCAAGGTGCGCTTACACCGGCATTAACAAACAACATAAACGGGGAAACACTATGCTTACTACTGATGCGAAGCGTCAGGCTGTCGGGGCAGCCGGAAACTTGGTAACAGGCGGAGATTTGCAGCGCCAGGTGCGCTGGATGACCTACCTGATGTTTTTTGTCTTTGCCATGACCACCGATGCGGTGGGCGTTATCATCCCTGAAGCCATGGCGGAATATCAGTTAACCATGTTCCAGGCCAGTGCCTTTCATTATGTACCTATGCTGGCGATTGGTTTGGCCGGGTTATTCCTCGGCCGGCTGGCCGATAAACTGGGCCGTAAAAAGCTGATTATCGTTGGTTTAAGCCTGTACGCGGTATCCTGCTATGCCTTTATGGCCGGCAACAGTGCGCTGTTTTTTATTTTATTGATGGGCCTGTGTGGCCTGGCTATCGGTATTTTTAAAACCGCAGCATTGGCGTTAATCGGCGATATCAGCCCTGATAGCCAAAGCCATACCCGCACCATGAACACGGTAGAGGGTTTCTTTGCTATCGGCGCCATTGTGGGCCCGGCGTTAGTGGCGCTGATGATTGCAGCTGCTATTCACTGGACATCGCTGTATTTGCTGGCCGGCTTGCTGTGCACCCTGTTAGTGGTGATGTCGGCGCGTTTGCCTTATCCGCCGTATCAGGCCGCCGCTGAGCAGGTATCGCTGCGCCGCTCGCTGGCGCTGTTAAAAGATCGCTACGCGCTGGGGTTTTCGCTGGCCATAGCGCTGTATGTCAGCTGTGAAGTGGCGATTTTTGTCTGGTTACCTACCTTACTGGCCGACTACGACGGCCGCTGGAGCTTACTGGCCGCCCAGGCCATTACAGTATTTTTTATTCTGCGCGCGCTGGGACGTTTTCTTGCTACCGCTATTTTAAACCGCTTTTGCTGGAGCAGCGTGATGGCCGTATTTACGCTGTGCATCTTTGCCTGCTTTGCCGCCAGTATGCTGGGCGGTAAAGAGGTGGCGGTATGGCTGATGCCGTTGTCCGGCCTGTTTATGTCAATGATTTACCCCACGCTGAATTCCAAAGGCATCAGCTGCTTTGCCAGGCAGCAGCATGGCGCTGTGGCCGGCTTGTTGCTGGCGTTTACTGCGCTGGCGGCTGCGGTGGCACCGGCGTTAATGGCCGTGCTGGGTGATTGGGCTAACGATGTAACCGCCGGCTTTTATCTGGCGACGTTGTTCTCCGCCTTGCTGGCACTGGCAATGGTGTACAACTGGCTGAAACAGCCAGCCAAAGCTAAGCTGGAGCAGATGTCTTCCGGCTAGCTTTTTATTGCAATAAAACTTAAACGATTAAGTCATAAGCAGACTATCCACAGAATAGATCGCGACTTCAACACGGGAGATAGACAATGAAACAGTACAATTTGACACCAGGCACACTTGCTTTGGCCGTTACGCTGGCGCTAAGCAGCGGCACAGTTATGGCACAGCAGGCAGACACTAATACTGACCAGCCGGCAACAGCACAATCAGACAGCGAAGGTTTAGGCTTTGAACGCATAGTGGTGACCGGTGCAGTATCGCGCAATCAAACGGTGATGCAGTCCAGCGTGTCGGTCAGCAGCCTGACACTGGATGATATTGCCGTGGCCACGCCGCGCAGTACCGCTGAGATTTTTCGTATGCTGCCTGGCGTGCGCAGTGAAGCCAGCGGCGGTGAAGGTAATGCCAATATTGCCGTACGCGGCTTGCCGGTAGCGTCCGGCGGCGCTAAGTTTCTGACCCTGCAGGAAGACGGTCTACCGGTGCTGCAGTTTGGCGATATCGCCTTTGGTAACGCCGATATTTTTCTGCGTGCCGATGCCAGCTTAGCCAGGCTGGATGTGATCCGCGGCGGCTCGGCCAGCACTACGGCCAGTAATTCGCCGGGCGGTATTATTAATTTTGTCAGTAAAACCGGCGAAGAAAACGGTGGCAGTATCGCCTTTACCACCGGGCTGGATTACGACAGTTTCCGCACCGATTTTGATTACGGCGGCGATATTAACAGCGATATGCGCTTTCATCTGGGCGGTTTTGTACGCCAGGGTGAAGGGGTACGTGACCCGGGTTATCAGGGCGAGCAAGGCTTTCAGTTAAAGGGCAACCTGACCAAAGAATTTAATACCGGCTATGTGCGGCTGTACTTTAAGCATTTAAATGACAAAGCCACCAGCTATATGCCGATGCCAATGTTTGCCGATGGCAGCTCGGTGCCGGGCTATGACGCCGGCTCAGACACGCTGCAGTCAGTGTATTTAACCCAAACCGTGCGCTTAAACGGCGATAACCAGATTTCCCGCGGTGATGTGCGCGATGGTATGAACCCGAAAGTAAACAGCGTCGGTGTAGAAGCGGTGTTTGACCTGGCCGAAGGCTGGACGCTGGAAAACCGCTTTCGGGTCAGCGATGTCAGCGGCAACTTTAATACGCTGTTTCCGGCAGAAGTGGGTAATGCACAAGGTATTGCCGACAGCATCGCCGGCGCCAGTGCCAACTTAACCTATGCGGTAGGGCCCAATGCCGGTGCAGCTTATACTGCAGAAAACGCCATGCGTATTCACACCTTTGACGTTGAAATCGACGATTTTGGCTCTATCGTTAACGACTTAAAGCTGTCGCGCCGTTTTGGTGCTGTGGATGTCAATGTTGGCTATTACATGGCGGATCAAAGTATCAGCATGTCATGGTTATGGAATTCGTATTTAATGGCGTTAAAAGGCAACAATGCAGAGCTGTTAAATGTCACTGCCGCTGATGGTACGGCGTTTTCCGAGCAGGGCCTGACGGCTTACGGCGTGCCGTTTTTCGGCAACTGTTGTCAGCGCAACTATGACACCGACTACAGCACCAAAGCGCCTTATGCCGGGGTAAGCTGGGCCTGGGGCGACTTATCGCTGGATGCCAGTATACGCCGCGATATCGGCAGCGCCTCGGGCAGCTATGCCGGTGCGGTGCAAAGCAGCCGCGATATGAACAGCGACGGCGTCATCAGCCAGGTAGAGCAAAGTGTATCAGGTATCGATTTAGCCAATGCCAGCATTGTGAATTACAGCTGGGGTTACAATTCCTACTCGGCTGGGGCTAATTATCAGTTTAATAAAGACTGGGCCATGTTTGGCCGTATCAGTAAAGGCGGCCGCGCCAATGCCGACCGGTTATTGTTTGGCAAAGTGAATGCCGATGGCAGCGTAGCTAAAGAAGATGCAGTAGATGAAGTGGCCCAGTATGAGCTGGGCAGCAAAAGCCGGCATGGCAACTTAAACCTGTTTGCTACCTTGTTTTTTGCCGAAACTGAAGAGCAAAACTTTGAAGCCACCAGCCAGCGCTTCTTTGACCGCACCTACAAGGCGCACGGTGTTGAGTTGGAAAGCAGCTACCGTATCGGCGATTTTGATATGCGCGGCTCGGTTTCCTGGACTGATGCCGAGATCAGCAAAGATGCGCTAAGCCCGGACGTGGTAGGCAATACACCAAGGCGGCAGGCAGATTTTGTTTACAACCTGCTGGCACGCTACTTCTTTGAGCAAGCTCAGGTGGGCGTTAGCCTGATTGGCACCACAGCTGCCTATGCGCAGGATAACAATGACTTAAAATTCAGCGGCTATACCCAGGTTAATGCCTTTGCCAGCTACACCCTGGCAGAAAATCTGACGTTATCGTTAAGCATAAACAACCTGTTTGACGAAATTGGCCTGACAGAAGCCGAAGAAGGTTCGGTACCGGATAACGGCATTATCCGCGCCCGCACCATCAATGGCCGCAATGCCTCTTTGGGCTTAGCGTATCGCTTCTGATAACAGTTGTGTTTGCTGAAACGACGGGCCTTAGCCCGCCGTTTTTTTATGTGGCTATGGCGGTCAGCCTAACAAGGATTGCAGAATATGCAGTGCCAGCTTTACCTTGGCGCTGTCGCGCGGTATCTGTTTTGTCACAATGGATTGATTAAACGGGTACTGGTATTGCGCCGGATTGATATAGCGCAGCTGCCGGCTGTCGATATAGGGTTTGGCTATTTCCTGCGGTAAAAAGCCGATATAACCGCCGGACAACAGCAGCGCCAGCCGGGTGTCGAACTGGTAAGCCCGGGCGCCGGCCTGCAGTTTTTGCAGTTGTTTACGCCCTTCCGGGTTAATGTCTACCCCGGGGTGAATGGCCGGGTACTGCGCCAGCACCTCGTCGGTAATAGTGCTGTCGGCCATAGTGAACAGCGGATGCGCCGCAGCACAGCACAAAAAAATCGGTGTGCTGAACACATGCTGATACTGCAGGCCATCAATCTGGCGGTAGCCCGGCATCAATGCCAAATGCGCCTGATCTTTTAGCAGCGCCAGTTCAATTTGCTGCAGCGGCAGCACATCCAATGCCAACTGCAGTTGCGGCGCCTGTTGCTGCAGCGCGGCACAGAGTTTACTTAGCAAGCTCAGCCGTGACTGATCCAGCTGATCGGCGGTTAAAATAATAAGCTCGCCGCTTAACGAATCGGTTAACCCGGCCACCAGCTGGCTAAATTGCTGATGCGCCTGTTCCAGTTGCTGGATAGCGTTATATACCGCCTGGCCTTCCTGCGTTAGTGAAAAACCCTGCCGGCCGCGCTGGCACAAGCTGAGCTTTAAGCGTTGCTCCAGATTGCTGATATAAATACTGATGGTGGAGCGGCCAATATTCAGCTCGGTTTCGGCAGCGGTAAAGCCACCACAGTCGACCACGGTTTGGAAAATACGCAGCAGTTTAATGTCGTGCTGGCTTAAGTTTCTCGGCAATTTGGCCATAGGTTGAAAATCTTCAAACTAAGCGTTGAATGTTTGGTATTTAACCTTGTCTGCTAACATGATGCAATAGTGCCACTTAAACGGAGTATGTTATGCAACAGATTTCTGCCAGCGAATTAATTAAAACCGGCTCTTATATCAACGGTAACTGGTGTCAGGCTACGGAGCATTTTGCCGTGCAAAACCCGGCCGACCAGCACCAGCTGGCACAGGTGAGTGATGCCAGCGCCGCCGATGCTGAGCAAGCGGTACTGGCGGCAGCTAATGCCTTTGCCGGCTGGGCGGCCAAACCGGCAGCAGAGCGGGCCACTTTGCTGCAAGCCTGGTATCAGCTGATTATGCAGCATCAGGATGATTTAGCCCGTTTACTGACGTTGGAGCAAGGCAAACCGCTTAGTGAGGCAAAAGGCGAAATTGGCTATGGCGCGGCCTATATACAGTGGTTTGCCGAAGAGGCTAAGCGGCTGTATGGCGATACCATACCGGCGCCCTCTAACGATAAACGCATTATTGTGCAGCGCCAGCCAGTTGGCGTGGTCGCGGCCATTACACCGTGGAATTTCCCCAATGCCATGATAGCGCGTAAAGCAGCGGCAGCGCTGGCGGCGGGCTGTACCTTTGTGGTTAAGCCGGCGCAGCAAACGCCATTGTCGGCGCTGGCACTGGCCGAATTAGCTCACCAGGCCGGTATTCCACCGGGCGTGTTTAATGTGGTGGCAGGCACTGACGCCAAAGGCATTGGCGAGGTATTAACCCGCCATGCCAGGGTAGCCAAATTCAGCTTTACCGGCTCTACTGCCGTGGGTAAGCAACTGTTAAAGCAATGTGCTGACGGCGTAAAACGGGTGTCGATGGAGCTGGGCGGTAATGCACCCTTTATTGTGTTTGATGACGCCGATTTAGACGCCGCGGTACAGGGCCTGATGGCCGCCAAGTTTCGCAACGCTGGCCAAACCTGCGTTTGTGCCAACCGCATTTTAGTGCAGCACAGCGTGTATCAGGCCTTCGCCGATAAACTGGCCATAGCGATGACCCAATTAAAGGTGGCGGATGGTTTAACCGATGGCAGCCAGATAGGGCCTTTAATCGACAACAAAGCCGTGGCAAAGGTGACGCAGCTACAGCAAAGCGCGCTGGATGCTGGCGCAAAATTGTTGCTGGGCGGCGGTAGTCACAGCGCCGGCAGACAGTTTTTTCAGCCGACCCTAATCAGCGATGTTAACGCCGGTATGGCGATTAGCAAGGAAGAAATCTTCGGCCCGGTAGCGGCGCTAATGGCGTTTGATACCGAGCAACAGGCGATTGAGCTTGCCAACAGCACTGAATATGGCCTGGCAGCATACTTTTACAGCCGCGATATCGGCCGGGTGTTTCGTGTGGCACAGGCGCTGCAGTTTGGCATGATTGGTATTAACGAAGGCATTATTTCCAACGCCGCGGCGCCCTTTGGCGGCGTAAAGCAATCCGGTTATGGCCGTGAAGGTTCTAAATACGGCCTGGATGACTACACCGATATTAAATACCTGTGTTTAGGTGGGCTTTAACAAGGCAATTTTATAACAAGGCAGTTTTATGACTAATCAGCAGCTACAACAGCGTAAGCAGGCCGTGATTGCGCGCGGCCAGGGTAACTTGTATCCGGTATATGTGCAGCAGGCGAAAAATGCCGAACTGTGGGATGTCGAAGGTAACCGCTATATCGATTTTGGCACCGGCATCGCCGTGTGTAATACCGGCCATGCGCACCCTAAAGTGGTCGCTGCAGCACAACAGCAACTGGCGCGCTTTAGCCACAGCTGCCTGATGATCAACCCTTACGCGCAAGCGGTAGAGCTGGCAGAAAAGCTAACCCGGCTGGCGCCTGGCAGCAGTGCCAAAAAAGCCATTTTTGTCAGCACCGGTGCCGAAGCGGTAGAAAACTGCATTAAAATTGCCCGTGCCCATACCCGCCGGCGCGGCATTATTGCCTTTAACGGTGGTTTTCATGGCCGTACCAATATGACCATGGCACTCACCGGCAAAGTGACACCGTACAAAAACCTGTTTGGGCCTTTTCCGGCTGATGTGTATCATTTGCCGTTTCCGATGGCGCTGCATGGCGTAAGCACTGAGCAGTCATTGGCGGCGCTGCAAAACCTGTTTAAGGTTGATATAGCACCGGATGATGTCGCGGCCATTATTATTGAGCCGGTGCAGGGCGAGGGCGGTTTTTATCCGGCGCCGACAGCGCTGCTTAAGGCGCTGCGGCAACTATGTGATCAGCATGGCATAGTGCTGATTGCCGATGAAATTCAAACCGGCTTTGGCCGCACCGGCAAAATGTTTGCTATGGCACACAGCGGCGTCGAGCCCGACCTTATCACCATGGCCAAAGGCATTGCCGGTGGCTTACCGCTGGCGGCGGTAGTGGGCAAAAGCGAGATTATGGACGCACCCTTGCCGGGCGGGCTTGGCGGCACTTATGGCGGCTCACCGGTAGCCTGCGCGGCTGCGCTGGCAGTGCTGGAGGTGATTGAACAAGACAACCTGTGCCAGCAGGCCAATGTTATTGGCGAGGCCTTTGCCGCGCGGTTAAATGCGCTAAAGCAGGCATTCCCGCAACGGATTGCCGAAGTGCGTCAGCTGGGCGCGATGATCGCCGTAGAGTTTATGCAACAAGGCGATGTGCAGCAGCCGGACGTGGCTTTAACCCAGCAAATTATTGCTAACGCCAGCAAGCATGGCCTGATTTTATTGTCCTGTGGTTTTTATGGCAATGTGCTGCGGTTTTTACCGCCACTAACCATTGAAGCCGACGTGCTGCAACAAGGGTTGGATAAGCTGGATGTATTATTACGCTCGGTGTTATCTGCTTAACCGGCGTAAACGCTAACCCGGCTCAGCGCTGTTCAGACCGCGTCAGGGAAGGCGCGGATAAGCGTTGCCAGCTCGGTTTGATAACAGCGCCAGCGTGCCACCGAGCTGTTATACAAGGGTTGGCGGATCTGGCTGGCGCTGCCGGTGGTACTGGCCTGGCGGTTATGCTGATGAAACTGCAGGCAACGTTCGGTCCAGCTCAGGCCACAATGCTTAAACAGCGCTTTACTCTGCAGCTCGGGCTGGCTGATTAAGTCTTCGTACTGCACGGTATGAATAACGCCCGGCAGCACCTGTTGCCAATGTGCCATCAGCGCCTGATAGGCCTGATAATATTGCGCCAGCTCGTCTAACTGATACGAAAACGGATAGGCATCGGCAAATAAATGTTTGTAGATGGCGTAGCAATGATCAATAGGGTTACGCTGTACATGAATAATTTTCGCCTGCGGTAAAGCCAGGTGGATTAGCCCGACATAGAGAAAATTCAGCGGCAGCTTATCGACAAAGTGTGAATAAGCGCCGGTAAGCGGCCGGGTGCTGTCGATATAAGCCTGGCCCAGGGCGGCAAAATCAAGCTGGCTGCTCTGTTGCACCAGCGCGGCTTTATCCAGTTTGCCCCTGGCACTTTGCTGCGCCATTCGGCTTAGCACGCGGGCAAAATTATTTAGCTCACCGGCCAGTTGTACCTTGGCATCGCAGCCCAGCATGCGCTCGGCCAGCGTAGAGCCGGCGCGTGGCATGCTAACAATAAACACTGCTTCAGTATTGTCGTAGCCGGCTGGCCGCGCCTGGCGGAAAAACTCGGCGTTAAATTGTTGCTGAATTAACTGCATTACGGCCAGATCGTCGTGCAAATTGTAATTAATATGCTGGCGGCGCAGGCTGGCACCGGCTTGTAACTGCGCAAACGACTGTGGATACTGCTGTAAATCTTCCAGCTCTTTGGCCAGAGCATAGTGCAGCTGTACCCGTTGCTTCGGGCTAAGATCGTCATGCTGTAATAACGCCGTTAAACCATCACAGTGATGACTATCAAAGCGCTGCTTGCGCAGGTTACTGCGTAAATGCCAGGCATCGGTATCACGCGGTTGCAAGGCAATAGCCTGATCCAACATCCGCTCTGCCTGGTCTAGTTGGCCGCAAAAACGCAGCATAGTGGCGTAGTTGTAATACAGGCCGGCGTTATCTGGCTGCAGCGCCAGTGCTTGCTGATACAGGCTTGCTGCTTGCTCAAAGCGCTGTAACTGGCTGCATTGCAGCGCCAGTTCGCTAAGAAAATCCACTTGCTGCAGTGGCGCCTGACACAGGCTATCGGCCAGCGCTAAGGCTGCTGCGGTGTGGCCGCAGCGTTGTAAGCAATGTAAGTGGCGCAGTTGCAGAGAGGCTGAATCGGGGCTGATGGCCAGGGCCCGCTCTATCGCCTGCAGGGCTTTACCAGGCTGGGCGTTGTTTTCGGCCAGCATACTGGCCGCCAGCCAGCTGTCAGCCAGTTGCGAAAACCGGGTAATCAGCTGTTGCACGCTGGTTGCGGCTGCCGCCGGATTGTTTTGCGCAACGGCATGATAAAAGCTATTCAGTAAATGGGCCGCGTCAGTCATAACTGCTTAACTGTTATTAAGGATAAAAACATACCTTAGCCGGAGCGTGTCGCTGACACAACCCCGGCCTCGTAGTGTGGCTGCTGCCTCAGAACTGATAGCTAACACTCAGGCCAATGGTGCGCGGCTGGCTGATATAGTCTTTTGACGCATTGCCGTAAAAGTTTTGCTCCGGTGCGGTGCCCATATAGCCCTCAGACAAGGTGCCGGTAACGCCATCTTCATTAAACAGATTGCGCACAAACAGCGACAGCGTCCAGTTTTCGGCATACAGGCTGGTGCCGATATTCGCCAGCCAGAAGCTGTCAAGATCTATGGCAAAGTTGGGGTTGCTGCCCAGCGCATTGCGTGACTCCGACTGGTAGTAAGCACTGGCCGAGCTCACCAGATAGTAGCCACTGCCCAAATCATAGCTGTGGCTTAAACCGGCACTGAGTGTATGTTCGGCCATGCTGGGCAGTTGCTCACCGTCTTTAGCATACACATAGGTACGCGGGTTGGCGGCACTGCCGGCCGGGGCAACTAAATCGGCGGTCAGCTTGGCGTCGACAAAGGTGTAGCCAAAGTTATACTGCAGTGCCTCGCTAAGGTAGCCACGCAGCTCAAGCTCCAGCCCTTGCGAGCGCGCCGAGTCGCCGTTAACGGCGGCATAAAAGCCCCAGTTTGGTGTCGGGATATTCAGCTGCGGATCGTCCCATTTGGCATTAAACAGCGATAGCGAGTAAAAATGTCGGCCGGTGTTACCTTTTATGCCTATTTCCATATTCAGCACGCTGTCTGAGGCATAATTCAGATAAGCCGGGTTTTCGGCAAAACCACCGCTGATGGGCACCGCACTGGTGCCGCCACGCCGGTAGCCTTCTGAAATGGTGGCATACAACATAGTGTTGGCGGACCAGTCATAGGCGACGTTCAACTTAAATAAATTGCCGTTGTCTTTAACCTTAGAGCTGACATCCGATGCGCCGGGATACAGTGGCAGCTCGATCACGGTGTCGTTATTAATGTCATTACGAAAATGACGCAAGCCCAGAGTTGTGCGCAGCGTATCGCTAAGATGATAAGTCAGTTCGCCAAACAGCGAGGTGTCTTTGATACTGCGCTTATCGCGGTAGTAAAAGTCTTGCTCGCCCAATACGCCGCCCCAGCTGGCTAAGGTATCGGCAAAGCCACTGGCCAGTGCCCAGTCAGTAAAGCCCGGCATCAGGCTGTCCTGGCCGGAGCCGGTGTCCTGATCAAGATAAAACAGCCCGACTATCCAGTCCAGCTTCTGTTTGCCGTTGGACACCAGCCGCAGCTCCTGGCTCAGGCCTTTGTCCTGATAAAACCGGCTGGCAGTTGCCATCGGCCGTGGTGAGCCACCGTAATAGGATGAAAACCAGCCGTTTTGGGCATAAAAGCCGCTGTTATCACTTACCGAACTGCCCGAATGATCATAGCCGGAGGTGCTGGAGGTGGCGGTAGCAAAACCCAGATCCCACTCCATTTCCAGTGCCCAGGCATCAACATCGCGCTCGCTGGGTTCTAACTGCACCGCGCCGTTTTCGTAATCGTTATAGCGCTGCTCGCTGCCGCTTACCCAGTTGGTGCCGCGGGTAACCTGACGCCTGGCGCCAATGTTGTCTTGCTGAAACTGATACGACAGCAAGGCGTTAAAGTTGTCAGATGGCTGCCACAACAGCGCCAGCCGGCCATAGTCAATTTCAACCGTGTCGGCATCTTTCACCGCGGTAAATACCGGGCCGCCGTTGGCGACATCGTTGCCCTGCGCTACCGGTTTACCGGCGGCATCAAGCTGATACACATTGGCGTAGTCGACGATGCCGTCGTTATCTATCCGGCCGAGATAGCCGCGTAGCGCTACTGTCTCGCTAACGGGCATATTCAGCAGCAGATCGAGGTTTTTATTCAGGCCGTCTGAGCCTTCGCTCTGGCTTAACACACCAGACACTTTACCGCTAAAGCCGGCTAAGTCCGGCCGGTTCATTTTATAGCGCACGGTGCCGGCCAGTGAACCCGAGCCATACAGCGTACCTTGCGGGCCACGCAGTACTTCTACTGCATCAATGTCTTTTAACACAAAGTTGGCAAACAGCGGTGTGTCGTTCAGGTAGGTTGATACCGTTGGTGCGGCATTTAAGGCAAAGTCACCGTTGCCGGCCGAGTCGATATTCATGCCGCGGATAATAATATTGTTGATCACGCCGGAATTGCGATAACCGCGGTCGACGACGGTGATGCCTGACATTTCCCGCATCATATCCACGGCGTCGATAATGTGTTTTTCTTCCAGCTGATTACCGGATATCACGGAAATATTGTACGGCGTTTCTTCCACCGTCTGTGGCCGGCGGCTGGCGGTGACGGTAATGCGCTCAACGCTGGCGGTTTTTGCGGTTTCGTCGTCGCTTTGCTGCGCCTGGCTGTGGCAGCTGAGAAATAACGCTGAACTGATGGCCAGTGCCAGCGGGGCTTTGCTAAAAGCAGTATGGCGTGCTGTGTTTGTCATTGTTCTGATCCCTTGCTGATTTATTATACTTTTGTTCAGAATAGGTAACTGACTGGCACCGGGTAAGCACCAGTTTAAAAGCTTTCATTGGTCCAGTTTTTACCGGCCGGTTTTTGCAGCGGGCCTAGCTCGTCCAGATAGCTGGAGCGCTGTTGCTGATATTGCGGAAACACTACAGCCGTATCGCGAAAGCTTTTCAGCGGTTGGCCCAGCAGCTGCCAGCCTTGCTCACGCACCCGGCGTAAATAAGCCAGGTCCAGTTGCAGCACTATAATTTCCTGCTGATCACCGGCCTGATACACCACCTCGCCGCCGGGGCCGGCAACAATAGACTGGCCCACCCCCATGGTGGCGGCAGAGTTAATGTCGACCAGATAACACTGGTTCATACAGGCATTGGCGCGCGCCAGTGATAATTCGATATTGCGATCGACAGTGTTGGTCAGGGTAGGGTGTAAGATCACTTCGGCACCTTGCCAGACCAAGGCGCGAATGCTCTCGGGAAACCACATGTCGTAGCAAATTGACAGGCCAAAACGGCCAACGCCCGGTATGTCGAATACGCTGAACTCCGCCCCGGCACTGACACCCTCTTCATAGGGCAAAAACGGATACACCTTTCGGTAGCGGCAATGTACTTTGCCATCCGGGGCGATAACCGAGCTGGTGTTGTAGATATAATCGCCGTCGCGTTCAAACAACGAGCCGTTGCACAGCCAGATGCCGGCCTCTATTGCCAGCTCGCAGTATTTTTGCTCGGTGGCACCGGGTAAGGTTTCGGCAAAGCGTGGCGCCGGACCGAAGGTGCACAGTTCGGGCAGCAGCACCATGTCCAGCGCGCTAAAGCGCCGTTTGGCGGCCAATACCTGCTGGCGGATAACGGCAAAATTGTCCTGATTTGCGCTCAGGGCCAGTTGCAAGCCGGCAATATTAAAGGTGGTCATAGGGTTAACTCCGATGCAGGCAGCACGGTGAATGCTGACGCGCTGCTTGTGGCTATTCTGTTAACAGCTTAAGCATGCCGGCAGCCTCTGGGTAGAACCAGTTTGCGGTGAATACAGGAGCCAGTTACGGATGCAACACAAAAAAGGCTGAGTCGACTAACTGGCCGTTACGCAGCCAGTTAATCCGGTTTTGTGCGATATACAGCTCAAAACCCAGCACTTCGGCATAGGACCAGTGCTGCCACTGCCGGTACCAGGTGTCGCCGTCCAACCACCATTTGCCGGTATCCTGTTTTTCATCGTGGTAGCCTTCGAACCCCTGCATGCTGCCATCAGCGGCCAGTTTAATGCGGTACGGATCGCCAAATACGGTGCGGCCGATAAACTCGCACTGGCTGGCAAACTGGCGCAGCGCATCGCCGCGCAGGCGCTGGCCGTAGTCGGTTTGGCCTTGCGGTTCATCACTGTGCTGCTGCCATTGGTGCATCAGTTGTGCCAGTTGGCCGATACCTTCGCGGATTTTCGGTGTCGGAATGCTGCTAACCCCCAGACGAAAATAATGCTGCGGCTTGGTTTTACCACCGTAAAAGCGGCTAACCGGCTCAATAAGAATACCCATTTTCGCCGCCTCAGCGGCAAAGCGCTGGCTGTTCAGGCTGTCGGGGCCCTGGATCCAGCAAGTGCTGCCACCCACAGTGCGGCTGGTAACAATAGCGGTAGACAAGTAGTGGTTTAGCGCTTCACGCATTTGCTGCCAGCGCTGCGCCAGTTCCTGATTTAGCCGGCGCATGGTTTGATCATAATAACCCAGCGATAAAAACAGCCCCATAATGCGCTGATTATTAGCCGGCGGGTGGCGCGAGATTAAGCTGCGTAGCTGGCGCGCCTTGCGGATCAATGGCGCCGGGGCCACCATAAAACCGAGGCGCAAACCCGGCGCTAACACCTTAGAAAAGCTGGAGACATACAGCACGCGGCCGCTGCGATCCAGGCTTTTTACCGCCGGGTGCGGCTGACTGATAAAGTTAGTTTCGCACTCATAGTCATCTTCAATAATCAGAAAATTATCGCGCTCGGCGCGCTCAATCAGTGCGGCGCGCTTTTGCAGTGACATAGTCACTGCAGTGGGCATCTGGTGGCTTGGGGTAACGTACACCACATCGGCTTGTGGCGGAATATTGTCTACCGCAATGCCGTCATCATCTATACCGACATAGTGCAGCGGCGAATACGCCAGTTGTGCCAGCTGACGCATGCCTTGATAGCCGGGCTCTTCCATCGCCAGCAGGGTTTGGTTATTCAACAGGAGTTTGCTTAGCAGGTATAAGCCTTGTTGCGAGCCCAGGGTAATTAAAATTTCGTCGGGGTTAGCAAAAATACCGCGCCGTGGCAGAACCTTAGTACGGATTTCTTCGGTTAACAGCTGGTCGTCATGCTGGCCGCTGTCGCTGGCCCAGCTTTTAATTTCGCCGACATTCAGGCTGAGCTTAGAACACTCGCGCCACTGGTTTACCGGAAAGAGTGAAGGGTCGAACTGACCATCGATAAACGGATACGGATATTGCTGCCAGTTATGCGGGTAGGGCGGTGGGCTGGTTTCCAGCCGTTGCTCTGTCAGCAGCTTGTCCCACGGATACTGGTTGGTGTCGGCCAGCTCGTTAGCGGCGGTGGCGGCGGGTTGTTCAAACAGTTGTTCACTAACATAAATACCGCTGCGCTCGCGACTGAGTAAATACCCCTCGTCGATAAGCTGCTGATAAGCATGCACTACGGTATTGCGGGCGATGCCCAGTTGCTCAGCCAGTTTGCGTGACGAGGGCATTTTACTGCCAGCGGCAAAATAACCGCTGACAATGGCGCTGATCAGCTTTTGCATCAATTGTTGCTGTAAATTGGTACTGCCGCTGGCATCAAGCACAAACAGATGCTGCATATTAGGGTCTTATTATTTTACTGCAGGTAAAACCAGCATAAAGGCGCTGCGGCCAGAGTGCAACAGCGGTTGTTAACAACCTAAGCGTTGGCATTATCCAGCGTCCGGCACGGGTACAGTGCTACTGCCGCGGCTACAACTAACAGCACCACTGCGATATTAATCAGCCCGCTGTAGCTGCCGCCGTCAATCACCAGCGCGGCAAATAACGGGCCACTGGCCAGGCCCATTTTTGAGGCAAAGCCGCCCAGTGCGGCCATCTGTCCGGCCCGGTCGAACTCGGCACAAATGCCCAGCAGATAAGCAATGCTAAAGGCCCAGGTTACGCCCACCGCCAGATTCGCCAGCCAGAAAATAGTAGCGCTGGCACTGTAGTGCAGGGCGTAAGTTGCAGCCGCGGTGATGATAATGCTGATAAAAACCGGCAGCGCCCGGCCAAGGCGGGTAGACAGCCAGATCACCAGCACCGAGCCCAGCAGCCCCAGCCAGGCCGATACCCCCAGCGCCGGTGAAATGATGTTTAAGGTTAAACCGGCCTGCTCGCCCAGCTCAATAATGTAGGCATACAGCGCCATATTGGCGGCCTGAAATAAAAAAATGGCCAAAATAGCGGCCAGTAACGGCCGGTACTGCACTGGCGCGGCGCCGTGCTGAGTGGCAAGCGGCAATAGCGGATAAGCCGGTAAAAAAGCCAGCATCAGCAAAGCGCTCAGGCTAAAAGCGATCAGCGCCATAAACAACACCCAGGAGCCAAACAGCGGCACCAGTGGGGGCAACAACATTACCCCCAGACCGCCCAGGCCAAACTGCACCAGCAGTAACATACCAAAGGCTTTATGCACCTGGCCGCAGCGCGCCATTACGGCAAAAGCTATACCAACCAGCAGGCCGCCGGTCAGGCCGTGCAAAGCGCGCAGCAACATCATCGGCAGTGGGTTAGTCAGTAGCATGGAGATTAAATCGAGGCCGATCAACAGTAACAGTAGGCCGGTGCAAGCGGCTTTCCATGGCAGTTTTTTCACCAGAAAGATGGCAATAAAAGCGCCAACGGCAGCACCGTAGACATTGCAGGAGCCAATCAGCCCGGCGTCGCGGGCGCTAAAACCGCGGCCGTCAATTAAGCCGGATACCAGCGCCGGCATAATATTGACGTAAAATAAGCCGGCCGTGGCCAGAAAGGCCAGCATCAGCCGTGCCAGATGGCTGTCGGCGGCTACCGGCAACAGACTAAAGCGGTTACTGGCTGTGGCGTTAAGTGTGTGTGGCTGCGTCATAGCGGCTTCGCCTTTTATTATATTTGTTACCTTAGCCTATCAGCTTTTACTGCCGGCAACAGAGCCAGTTTTGGCCGGCGGACAGAGCCAGTTGCGCTGCCGTCCGCCAGCCGCCGAATTTGCAGCTTAACTGCAAACCGGGCTGATTTTCGCCAGCTCTTTTACCGTTTTGGTAAAGCCGTACTCGCTGTTGTCGCTGACATAGTAATACACCATCTGGTTAGGCAACATCACCACACCTATGCCGCCGAAGCCCGACATATAAGGCACCCAGCTGGGGTTGGTGCAATTTACCTGAGTGAAATCACTTAAATCATAACCCCAGAAGCCATAGCGATAGCGGCTGCTGGCTGTGCCATTTCCTGATTCAGTACTCAGGCCGCCATTACTGCCAAGCTGCATTGCATCCTGCAGCATACTGGCATCCAGCAGCTGCTGGCCGTTAATCTTGCCCTGTTGCTCGTATGCGAAGCGGCCCAGTTTAATTAAATCGTCGCTGATAAAGCTCAGGCCATAGCCGGCCCAGGGCTGTGCAACTGCATCGTAGGTGCGTTTGCTGTTATAGGTTAGCGGGCTTAGTTGCAGCGGTTGCCATAAGTCGTTTACCAGCAGGTCGGTGTAATAGTCGGCATTGCTGCCGGCCAGGCTGCGGTAATATTGTTGCATGGCGCGGCTTAAGATATAGCTGTCAGAGCTGTGATAGGCGAACTGACTGCCAGGCGCAGCTTTACGCGGATAGCCACAGGCATGCTGTATTTTTAACTGATGGCTGCCGACCAGAAAGAAATTGTCGATGGTGCTTTGGGCGCCTTCATCCACTGAGGCACCGGCTGAGTTGTAGTTGCCGGTAGCCATATCCAGTGTCTGGCCAAAACTAACGTCGGCCCAGCCTCTGGCGGCACACTCACTGACATAGCTACTTATCGCCAGGTTGCGCTGGGTACCGCTGTACTTCTGCTCCAGCCGCATTAAGCCAAAGCCGGCAACTACCGATTTTGCTGTAGAGTAGGATGGCAACACCAGCTGCTGACAAAACGGATAGTCGCCCTGGCGGGTGGCACAGTTGCCGGCATAGTGCACGCCGTTGTAGTACACGCCATAGGCCGATAAATGGCTGCTGCTTTGGTCGGAGCCGATATTGGCAATGACAACACCGGCTTGCGGGTAGTCGCTGGCCAGCGCACTCAGCGGTTTCACCGGCAGCCGTGCGGCAAGTTCCTGCTCATAGGCGGTTTTAATCGCGGCGGCGTTACTGATAACGGCACTTTGGTAACTGGCATTCACTTTGCCATGCAGGTTAAATTTAAAGTACTGACAGGTTTCCTGCGCTATCTGGTAGGCCAGTTTCGACACACTGCCATCGTCTTTAAATAAAAACGTCATCACACCATTGTGGGTGCAGTTGGCGTTTACTTCCTGTAAAGCAAACGGCAGCGACACGCGGCTATAACCATTGTCGCCGTTTTCCTGCCATACCCGGCCGGGCAGTAACAAATATTCCCACGACGGATGGCTGGTGGCAATCAGCTGGCGCTGCAACGGTATTAAGTGAGTGCCATGCTGGATAAACTGAAAGCTAAAATCCGGTAAGCGGTTTGGGTTGGTGTAACTGCCGGCCAGCGCGGTGCCTTGCTCGGTTAAAGTACCGTTGACGATGCTCAGGGTTAAGGTGCCGCTAAACTGGTTCAGCGGGTTGGCGGCATTAGCGGGCAAAGCGTACTGGCTGTAATTTTGCAGGCTGATACTGCCGGTACCGGTAAGCTGGCTATAACTGAGACCACTGCGTGATACCGCACCATTGCCAGGCAGGCGCTGACCGCTAGCAGACTCGGGTTCTGCCGCCCTGACAAAAAGCGTGTTAGCAACTGCTATCGGGCATAACAAAGCCACTACTGCAGCAAAAAGGCATCTAGGCATTGCGCTAACTCTGGCTGTAAATACATCAACCTGACAATCGCACAGCAGCTCAGCGGCCAAAAGAGCCAGTTTGGCAGAAAAAGCAGGGCCAGATCCAGCCTGCAGGTTTAGCGGCTTTGCTACGTTGTGGTATTAGTCAATTGTCGCATTGCTTTGTCACAGCGCCGGCGCTATAACAGAAGCTAACATGCTAAAGGAAAAGCACCGTGACAAGCCAGGCCATAAGCAAAGACGAAATCCAGTTGGTGTATCTTAGTGAGCGCTGCGCTAACACTGATGAGGCGGCTATTAATAAAATAAAGCTGCGCGCTGAACACAATAATCACCGGCGTAACATTACCGGTGCCTTATTGTTTACCGAGCATTACTTTTTACAGTATCTGGAGGGCGAAGCGGCAATAGTTGATGCACTGTATGCCAGTATCTGCCGCGATAAACGCCACACTAATGCGCGGCTGCTGTTACGCAAGCCGATAACACAACGGGATTTCTCGCGCTGGAGTCTGGGAGTAAAAAAGCTACTGGATAACGAAGAAAATCAGGATCTTATAGCAGTACTAAATATGATAGGCCAGGCCAGCAAGGTAACCGAAAGCCAGCTCGACTGGTTTAAGCTGGCGCTGCAGTAAAAGCGGATAACGTTTTCCGCTAAGTTAATCTGCCATCCATATGCTTAACGTACATATAAAAAATATTCTCACTGTTCAGAGCTGTTGCTAGCCATTAATCTGGCTACACTGAAACAGAGCCTAAGGAGAAAGCTATGGATAATGATGTCATCCTGCTTGAGCAGCAGTGCCTGGAAGCCCTGCGTCACAACTACCCCCTATTACAACACATCAGCGGCAGTATCAGCTTTGTCGCCGAAGCCAATTCGCCCATGTTAACCGCTACCGCCTGGCACCTGGCCGAAGCCGACAACCAAATACTAAAACAGTCAGGCGTAAAAGGCGCCATGTTAGAACTGCTCGATAACCTGGTAGAACAACGCAAGCGCCAGCGTATCCGGCCAAACCGCGAAGGGCGCCTGCTACTCAGTGCCGGCCAGTTGCACATTGAATGGTTAAACGATGGCAGCGTTGCGTTGTTAGCTTACAAGAATGCGAGTTAACGGCAGCTCAAAACGCATGCCGTTTAACGTCGTCCAAATTTGCCACCATAATCTGCTGACTGCCTCAATTTATTAAATTGAGGCAGTGTCTAGTGTTGTAGGGGAAGTCCAATTTGCAATATCATCGCGAATTCAATCAACATCGTTTGACGCTCTGAATTAGCGCGGCATTGCCTGATTTATAAATTATTGCTACAACACTACCCAACCACTTTAAGGCCTAAGCCCACGGCATGAGCAAAACCGTTGATATTTACCATCAGGGCGCTGAATTATTTGCTACCCAATACGATGCACTGAGCTTTGAGCAGGTGCATGCCTGTTGGAGTGCCTATTGGCCACAGAGTGGGCAACAACAACTTGTGCTGGATATTGGTGCTGGTAGCGGCCGTGATGCGTTGTGGCTGGCGCAGCAGGGTTGTCAGGTTATTGCGGTTGAACCGGCTGCAGACTTACTGCGTTTAGGTCAGTTAAAAACAGACGCACGGCTGGTGCAACAAGGTACTAAAGTGCAGAACCTTGGATGGCTAATTTACTGCCGCGTTTAGATTTAACACCTTAAAACGACGCAGCATTGTCGGAGCATCAGTTTCTGTGAGTTGATAAATATGTTTATAGACCAAAAGTTGAAAATAAAAGACTTAGCCGGTATTGAGTATTACGGCACTGCTGGCATTACTGCTCGCTGCTTACGGGCGCTAACCATGGCGATTCAGGCCGGCGATAAATTTGAAAAAGCCTACTTACTCTCCGATTTCGATAGCAAATCTGGCTGCGGTACCCACTGCTTTTTGTTGTTCGCCGAATTTGGCGACCCTATCGCGATAAAATCTGGCTTTGCATCTGGTTATGGTGGTGAGGGGCCGCACGGGCTATCCAGTGCGCTGCAAATTCTAATTCGCCACAATATCGCTATTGAAGAATATGCCGTTGATAAAAGCCTTATTGAAAGAGTTGATAGTTCCTGCCTGACCCAAGCAGACTTAGACACGCTCAAAGCTCAGTTCCCGGTGCATCCAATTCGCTACTACGATTTTATTTTACTAAGAGATGACCACCGCCTTTACGACGATACGTTGGTAAAAAGCCTGTTTGCCAAAGAAATACCTTACTACATCGTTGATAACCGCATTATGGAGCAAGCGATAGATTTGAAGTACAACTTAGATGCAAACCTGATGACCTGCTACAAACGCCTGGAAGATACTATTCGCAAAAGAACGGGACTGGATGGCGAAAATGGCGCTAAGTTATTTTCTCAAGCATTCCAGGCTAAAGACGCGCCGCTTTATTGGCCTGACCTTCCACAAGCCGAAGCTAATGGCAGGGCCTCGCTATTTAGCGCAGTTTACATGGCTTACCGTAATAGCCGCGCCCACAAAGAAAATGAAACCACCCCAGCAGATGCCATTCGCGAGTTCCTGCTGATTAACCAATTGTTTATCCTGGAGCGCGAAGCGGTAGTGCGGAAGGTGGAAGTAGATGAGCGTGAAGTCGGGCTTTAACATCAATATTTTTCATGTTTGAAAAGTCGGGCAAGGAAAGCTGGCATTGAATAAAGAATCTAAAACTAATTTACAGCATGCACATGAACTAACGGGCAATAGCGATGCTGGCGACTGCGCAGTTATCACTGCAGATCCATCGGGAGTTATGGACTTATTCGCTGATCTTGAATCGAGTTCAGAGGGCATGCGTAAAGAAAAATCGAAGTTCCGTCTTAACCATTTCGGTAACGAGGGCTTTTTCTTACCTTCAATTGAAAAAAGTATAGATTACATACTCGGCATCCCAATCAAGCAGATGTTCGACATTCTGGAAAATGGTTTTGGACGCCCAATGCCAATTGGTCGAAGCAGCAGGTTTGAGATGTTTAACGGTGGTGTGGGTTATCCCACCGCAAAAAAATTTATAGATTGGCTTCGGCCTTCATTCGCTGACTTTTCTTCCCGATGCGATGCGTTTTCCCGTGAATTGCTCGAGCGCGGATCCCGCGAGCTCTCCAGTGCAGGACATTGGTGGTCTTTTATTGGTGGCATGCGTTGTAGTAAGGCCTATCAGCAGTCTGAGTTTGCATCTGAATATCAACCTCAAATGGATTTTATACTGCAGCGATGTGATGCTGATATTTTAATGCGTCGTCAAATAAACGAACTTATCAAAAGCGGCGAAGTGACGAAAAATGACTCTGTCGCCATAGTGAAACTGATGTTGCCACACTGGCAAAAGCACTCTTTAGTACCTCACGATGAATTGCAGGCCTATGAGCAGGGTTTTGTTTTGCATGCATCTGGCAACTTGGTTGGTGACGAGGCTATAACTGCATTTCTTAGGGCGCATTGTTTTGTATATCTTGATTTCTATCTGCAGCTGATGGCCAGCTATGAAGTGGGTTGTGTACTAACTTATCGAGCTGATCAATCTGATTTAACGCGTAAGAAAGGGTTGTTGTGTAGGGCGCTTACCCGGTTTTCGCAAAAAAATGATGAGGAAGCAAAAACAACAACCTGTTTCGGCGAGTTTTTGGATGAAGTACACGATGTAATATCGAAGAACGTCGTTCAATTATCTGTTCGTGAAATGGCCAGATATATTCCCCTAAACAATGATGTATCACATTCGTCTGCAGAGACAGAGGCTGATCGATGTTACAACACCTTAAAAGCATGGCGAAAAGGCAAAGAGGTGCCCAGTCGTGAACTTTTGGAGCAGTTTTGGGCAAGTTTGGCTGAGAAGATTTGTCCTGGCAGCGCTGAGCAGTTAAGTTTGATGTCCAAGATGGCTATTGGCTTAGATAAAAAGAGAAAAAACTGGGCACAGCAGCTTGCTGCAGCAAAGGAGCTGAAAAACGCTGCGCCAGCAATTAAGGTGTTCTCAGATGTGATTGGCCATTATGACGCCTACTATCAACATCATTTGTTATTAAATTTGAAGAAATAGCCGGCAGAATTACCGGCTATTCGCAGCGCATTTGGCACTAATTGCCAGATAAAGCTACCAATTATTGCTCATCCTCAAGACGATCTTGCCAATCATCAGGGCGTTCATCTTCCCCACGGCTTTGCCAATAAGCGTCGTGCTCAGGGTCAAGCTGGCGGCTGCGGTTGTCGTCATCGTGCTTTGGCATATTATTTTTTTCCTGTAGTTGATGTGTTTTTTGCCGCACTACTCTGAGCTCTGGCGGTAAAACTTCCTTTCTCTACTGAGCCGCCGTTTTGCTTTGCTTGAGCGCTTTGAATACGAGCAGCGGCTTCTGGTGTCATTGGTGCTTTAGTTTGTGTCATGTCAATTCTCCTGTGTTGTTGACGTGCTCAATACTGCCAGTACAAATTAAACTTGGGGTGGGGGGGAGAAAGTCTAAATAGTGGCTTTTTATTCTAGTGCTGAATTTAGTGCGATTGTTTCTAACAGAAGCAGGGGGCTGGATTTTGACAAAATCGTACCGATTATTTAGATAAAAAATTATGCTTTATCAAAAACTCCTGGCAAACTAAAAATATAAAAAGTTTATTACTATCTGGTAGTTATTCATGTCGCTTCAGTTTTATCTAAACAAGTTCCGTGGTTTAAACACCATGCGGCTGCAAGGGCACAACAAGCCACACAAGGTGTGCATGTTGTTAGCTGTGATGGATTTGATTGAGCTGGGTGTAATTGGCGAAAACCGGATCGAATTTAATGATGCGTTAAAGCAAAGCTTTACCCTTCACTTTCAGCGTCTGCGTGCTGGCAATGATCAGGATACACCGGACAACCCGTTTTACCACCTGATATCCGAGGGCTTTTGGCACATTCAGCCGGTAGTTGGCGTGGAGTTGGGCGACATCACCGGTTTTAGTAAACGAAAAATTGCCTACGCCTATTTGGATACTGAGTTGTTTGAACTAATGAAAAGCAGCTTGGTACGCGCGGACTTACGTTTAGCACTGACGCAAAACCTGACGCGTTTACCCGAATTATATGTTCGCTGGGTATTGGGGCTTGGCAAATCAGATAGAACAGCAAAAAGTTATTTAGGCGCTGTGCAGGGGGTGTTATCGGATCTGGCAAAGAGAGAACAAATCACGGATAGTGACCTGACGCAAATTGGCTCTTTCCATGAATACAAACGGGTTACCACACCGCTTTATGAGCTTAATGAGTTTCGCGAGAAGGATACGCGCGGAAAGAGAATGTACAGCAGCGCGTTAAAGTCATACGGCGAGTTTCTGGCTGAGCTTGGTCAAGTGGACGTTACTACTGATGTTGATGACATTTTGCAAAGTGATGATTTAACCACGACTGAGAAGTCGATGTTGGTTAGTGCAAGGGTGGGGCAAGGGCAGTTCAGACAGCGGTTGTTTGAGCAGTGGGACGGTTGTGCAGTAACAGGCTATATGATGCCTGCCATGTTGGTGGCGTCACACATTAAACCCTGGCGTTCATCGAGCAATTCTGAACGGTTAGATCCTAACAATGGTTTATTGTTACTGGCCAATTTAGACAAAGCGTTCGACCGCGGTTTTATCTCATTTGAGGATAATGGCCAGATTATTATTTCTACGCAACTGGAACGGCCACAAGTATTGGGTATTTCACAACAGATGCGCCTTGCCGTGCGTGAGCCAAATATTAAGTATCTGCAATATCACAGAAAGCTATATCAAGAGCGTTTTATAGCGTAAACGTTTTGATTGAGAATCGGGTGTGTCAGGTTAACTGGCTGGCTTAGTCACTAAGGCATTAAACCAGACTTCATGATTACGATTGGCCCGCTGATCTTGTGTCAGCCAGGTTTTAATAACACTTAACGTAGCTACATTTTTTAGAATTTTTTTTAATTCGGCATCGTTCATATCAGTAAAGCGCCGGCCATTTATGTCGTGTTCGCCGTCGCCGTATTTAAAAGACATATACAACACGCCACCGGGTTTTAATGCTTGTTGTAAGCGGAAAAAGACCGACGGCAAGCTATCAGTTGCAACATGCAGCAGGCTGGCACAGCACCAGATACCATCATATTGTTCGTACTCGTCCAACTGCTCGAATTGCTGCACCGTGACAGTTTGCTGTAGGCGCTGGCTGGCAATTTTTGCCAGCTCACCACTGGCATCAAAGGCGCTTACTGTAAAACCAAGTTGTTTAAAATAAGCTGCGTCACGGCCGCTACCACAACCAGCATCAAGAATATGGCTGCCTGTGGCAATCAATGGCAGGAACTCAGCATACAGAGCAGTCATATCTACATTAATTGTTGATTGTACGTATTCCGCTGCATGCCGGTTGTAATAATCTATTGTTGCAGATGACATTTTTCCTGCTGATATCTCCTGATAAACGCTTTGATACTACCGCTGTTACCGCTGATTTAAAAGATTAGTAATTACTGCTTGATAATTGTTCTTAAAATGTAAAATGTGTTATATTTTTGCTTTTCATGGATGAGGCCGAATAATGAAAACTCTTTACGATATTCAACGTACCAGTCAAATTCGCCAGCAGGCTCAGCAAAACCAGCAAAGAGAAGCGTTGGCCAAGGCATTAGCCGCTAATTCACACTCTATGTTTGTGATGAATGAAACCGAATTTTTTGAGTTGGCGGTAAATATAAAACTGCAACAAGGCCTAACGGAACAGCAGATTTTGTCTTGGCTTGAAACGCTTAGCCAAGAGAATAGTGGCGTAAAAGCACTTTGGCAACGCAGAGGCGGTGGGCTGAAAAGTCTACTTTCATTTGCGCCAAGTTTACTAGATAGTGCAGCGTTAGCTGTGCTGGCAAGAGATCTGAGTCGGGGCGGCAATGTCTTGACGAAATACCAGATTAAAAATTATCACGGTCGTACGTACATTGTGATTAAAGGTTATGCGGCACTGCGGCGGCACCTGACCGGCAGCCGTTATCTGGCAAGTCATCCTAAAGTTATTTCAATGGGTATAGGCAAATTGGGCGCTGATAAGGCCATCAAGGGTGGTTTTGTATTGTCGATAGTGTTGTCAGTGGGCTTTCATGCCATTGATCAGCTGCTAAACGATCAGAAAACCTGGCATGACTTTGTGGGCGGTATAGCGGCAGATGTGATTTATGCTGGCGCGTCATTTGCGATTGCGTCTTTTGTTGTATCTGCTGTTATTGGTGGAGCAACTGCTTTGGCAATAGGCAGTTTGGTAGTAGTCGTTGCTGTAGGTTTCGTTTTAGGTGCAGTGTTCTTACTACTTGATGACCACGTGCAGTTAGGTCAGCGAATCGCAAAGATGCTATTTGAAACACAAACGCAAATTGAGAATAGCTTGTCGGCAATCGAGGACAAAGCAAGTGAGATCAACAAACATTGGAGTGAGGACACGTTAGCTTTTCTGCATAAGTTGTTTGCTATTCCAAAGTGGAGCTTAAAGTAATGCAGCAGGGCGAGCATTTCGAACGCAAAAAAGGGCTGGCGGTATTTTTGTCTCTTATAATGCTTGGCGCGATTGCAGTTGCGGTGTTCAAAGCTGTGGAGCTTCTATCATTGCTAGTCGATTTTGACTCAAAACCTTTTTATTTCAGATTACCGTTAGTGGCATTACCGCTATTAATTACTTCGCCAATGTTACTGATGTTGATTTATATAATGCTGCGTCGAAACTTCGGTAATTTGCCAGAGCAGCATTTTGCGCTGTGGGTAAAAATTTCGCTGGTGTTATTGGCCGTGGCCTTTGCGGTGCGCATTGTGTTGGGGTTTTGGTTGCCTGGCTATGTAGCAGCGCACGGTTTTACGCATTGCAGCAAGCTTGAGAACCCTTCGCCGTTTGCCTCACAAGTGTGGGTGCGTCAGCCACAATACTGCCATGAATTGTCTTATTTGGTTAATGTTGAAGTGCTGGATTGGTTTGATGAGCAGCAAGCCGCCGGCATAATGCCATCTAACGATGAAGTAACTGCGCAGATTGAGTTATTTATTGCAGAACGCAAGCAGCGGTATCAGTGATGACTGAGAACAAACCAGAACCCGGCACACCAGAATTTGAAGCCTGGCTGTTGGCCAGAGCGCAAAAATGGTCTGATGAATTGTTTACCGCTGAAATACCCGAAGAGCTGGCTCATGTCGATAGTGGCATAATGGCCGGTCCGCGCAGTTGGGCGGATGTTACACCGGAAAAAACCATTGCCAGCCGGCATTTAGCCAGTGCCGCTGTAAAGTATGTAGCTATAACCGGATAAATGGGATCTCGGCTGCTTGCGCTTTTAAGTGGGTTGTTCTTGCTACTATGTTGTCACCTAATAGCTGACAATACTGAATGTCGTCAGCAGTAATGCCGGGCTCATCTTTCAGCTTTTTGATAAGTAATTCATCCGAAAGCTGGTTTAGCACTTTATCTGCTAAGCCAACTAATAGTCTCGACAATAGCTTTTTGTCGATCTTACAAGCTTCTGCAAAATCTGCCAGCTGATAGGCGTGTATGGAGTCAGGTTCAAATTCATCGCCCATCGCCATTGCTAACACATGCCTGAATTGTGGGAACATCGAAACGTTAACTAAATCATAGGCTGGGGTAAAGCGGGCAGTGCTGTCGTCGAAATACAGCGACACGTTTTTGCCGTGACTGTCATAATTGCCGATCATTAAATTGAACAACTGCCAGTGGATCAGCCATTGTATGCTCTCTACCGGCGAAGACATCTTCCGACAAAACCCAAATAGCTTCTCTAAACTGGCGCCATCACGGATATGCTTCACGTCTCTGCTATCGCCAAGGTTACGCTCATATTTATGATCTCTCGATAAGTTAAGCGCTTGGCAGCCATCTATTACGTGGCGTCTCAATACTCTGTTATTGTCCCTCATGTATTTGCGATCAAAGCGCTTAACGATAAGCGCCGGATGAGGACCGAACCGCCTAAACGCCACCTCGGCTGTGGGTAAGCCAACCGCAGTTGAAAGTTTCATGCAGAAGAACTCGTTTAGTACCAGGTTTGGGCAGTTTTTCTTTTCGAATTTCAGGATATGGGTAGAGCACAGTGCGCCGTCGCCAAAACCAAGGTTGCCGGCGTTATCCATAAAGACATTTAGTTTGTCCTGCACGCCAGCCACACTGAGCCGGGGCTTGTCATCCCATGTCAGCAAGCCAAACTCTTCTTTAATGTTGAGTCTTTCAATTAACTCAGCTTCTTCAAGTAGCCTAAAGCTGGGTTGCGTCTCATCTACATGCTCCTCTTCAACGGGCCTAAATACGAAGGCACCCGCTAAATCACTACCAATAGCACGCACTTGCGAATAGACGTTTTTTTCCGAAACACCTAAGTTTTCAGCCAGCAGCTTTCGCGCTTCACCTTCTGGTAGGGCGTTATCAAGATAGTTGTAGGCAACTTCAGATGTATGCTGATTGTTAAGGGGCAAATGTGGTGAAATGGCAAAACCCTGTTGTTGCCACTGCGGTGTATAGCTAAGTTTTAATAAATTGGTTGTGTTATCCAACGCCAAGGTGCCGATGACATCATCACCATAAGTTACTTTCAGTTGGTATGCGTCGATTTTCGCCATCATCAAATCCACTTCCTTCCTGCTGAGGAAGTACTCGCTGCTAACGTCAGCTCTTTCGATGTCAGTTTAATGCCCAAGCCGTTTAACACAGAGAATACTGCGGCTAAAGTGCAATTGGCGTTGCCGTTTTCAATACGTGACAAGGTGTTAATGCCAATGCCACACAGTGCGGCACAGTCGGCCAATTTAATACCGAGTTCTGTGCGCTTCGCTTTAATCAGTTGTCCCAGTATTCCGGCGTTATCGATAAATACTGAATCAGGCATATCTGAAACCGTTACCTTTTTTGCCATGATATTGGCTCTGCTTTAGCTATTAATCACCACATTTGGTGATTATAGAGAGGTACTGAGAAATTTCAAATATAATCACTAATAACGGTGAATATATGCAGTTAATGAAAGGTTTCTTAAATAAATAACCGATAGTGGTGATTAATTGCTGAGTTGTATTAGGAAAAGCCCTGTACTTGCAGGCAAATAGTAGGGCTATTTAGTTGATTGTTGCCCACGTTATCTGAGTTGGACTGACTATCGTGTGCGCATTTTATTACCTTTTTAGTGCTTTTTTGTACATTGTTAGGTTGAAGACTTTTCTGCTTAGGTCTACACTTTCTAACCATTAATGTTGTTATTTGTGTGCCTTATGTCAAAATCTGACAAATTATTGCTGGTTTTTGCCAATGCGGTAAAGGCTGGCGGCGGCATTCATAGCGCTGCAGAGCTGGCTTTTATGTTAGGTGAGCCATACACACCCGCCTTTACGAAATTTCTGGCCGACCGGGTTAAAAAAGGTCAGCTCAGGAGAGTGGCCCAAGGGTTATACGAAAGTGTACTAACGCCGCCAGAGCCTGAAACAGCAATTTATAAAATCATCAAAAAATTACGTAGCGATGAACTGAGTTATATCAGTCTGGAAAGCCAGCTAAGCCATACTGGTGAGATTTCGCAAGTGATAATGGACAGGGTTACCGTGGTGACAAAAGGCAGAACAGGCACCTTTACCACGCCTTATGGCGTGATTGAGTTCACCCACACCAAAAGGCCTGTTGAGCAGCTTGTCAATAATCTGTATTTTGACCCTGACATTAAAATGTATCGCGCCAATACCGAACAGGCGCTGACCGACCTGAAATACTGTCAGCGAAATCTGCATATGCTGGAGCATAAATAGAGAGGGGATCAGGATGTTAAAACAACAGCTTCGTCAAATTGTGCAAGCGAATCCAGACTATGCCGCTATTACCCCTGTTATTGAGAAGGAGATCCTGCACCACGACATTATGGCGGTATTGATTAAGCAAGGTGCGATGCAAAGCCTGACCTTTATTGGCGGGACTTCCTTGCGTATGTGTTACAACAGTGCCCGCTTATCAGAGGATCTCGATTTTAACGGTGGCCATAATTTTAAGCCGACAGATTTCGATGGTTTAGAAGCTGACATTCAAAACTATATCCAGAACAAATATGAAACTGAGGTTTGGGTAAACAAACCTGCAGCAGACAATCAGGGTGATACTGTCTCCTGGAAAATCAGTATCGTAAAAGAAGCGAACCGTCCGGACTTGCCCCGGCAAAAAATGCATATTGATGTCTGTGCCATTCCGTCATTCGACATTGAAAAAAGGCCCCTGTTAAACCATTACAACATCGTGGTACCCACAGAAGGGATCTTGGTACCGGTGCAATCATTGCAGGAAACGCTATCAGATAAGTTTATCGCTGTCGCTTATCGGGCAAGAAGAATTAAACCGCGTGATATCTGGGATATCGTCTGGATCAAACAACGTGGCGTAGCGCTATCAAAAGAACTGGTAGAAAAAAAATTAGCGGCAAGAAATAAACACAAAGACGACTTTAGAACAGCGCTCGAGCTGCAGATCAAGAAGCTGCAACAAGATGATGAAGTAAGGGCTGATTTTAATATGGAGATGAGCCGTTTTATCCCAAGTCAGATCAAGGAACGTACCGTGGATAACCCAGAGTATTGGGCTTATGTGCAGGCCGAGGTCAGTGCTATGGCCACGGAGTTACTTAGTAATGGTTCGCCCAAAACCAGGTTTGATATGGGGATGTGAAGCCTGTCGAACGATACTTAGAATTTCTGAGTGCGTTTAATGAGGTCTGAGCTAGTACAGATTAGCCTTGCTATTCGCCTCACTGAATGAGCAGATTAGCTAACGTATTCACCTCAACCAGGTAAGCTCGGCTAACGCCAGCCGGCATTTGGCGCAGTTGGTAGAAATGGGGTGTTTGGTGAAAACCGCTGCTGGGGGCAGAAGTACCAGGTATGTAATATCAATGCAGCAGACTCCTTATTGAGTCCGCTGCTTGATTGGCGATGGCTTGTGTTATTCCACGTTTTGGATCTGCTTGTGGATTTAAAAATTATTTCTAATTTAAATCAGGTATATAGGTTTTTGTTTGTTGGTTGTTTTGCGTTTTTACCCGCCATTTTACCCACCATTTTTCGCGTGCTTGAGTTGTCGTTCAAATAAAAGAAACATCTATTGCTACTACAGGTATGCTAAACGTTTAAAGGTGCTTTCATGTATCTGCATAATTCGTTTTGCTTCGCTCAGAACGATTAGCTTCCCCTCAGGTGTATCCAAATCGAGCTTCTTAACTGGCTTGATCCTTGGCCGATGAACAGGTTTGGTAACACCATATTTTGCAAGTGGGTTTTCTTTCATCTTAACGCTCTGGCTGATACTTTTTCTGTTTTGACGCTTGATTTTATTCTATAAATTGCGGTGCTGACTATGTGCAAAGGGCATCGTTTACAGAGTGCCGAGTAAAGTGTCGTATTTTTGCTTGGGTGTTTGTCGTATTTTTGCTAAGCTGATGCAGCGTAATACCGGAGGTGTCTTGTGCCAAAGATAAGTTTAAAGCAACAGGTTGAGCAGCAAATTAGTCGCACCAAGCAAGATGTTTTTCTGCGCGCTGATTTTGAACAATTGGGTGGCTATGATCAGGTAGGGCGGGCACTTCGAGAGTTAGTGGCTGAGGGCAAGCTACTGAAAATTGGTTATGGTTTATATGCTAAAGCCCGGATCAGCAGCATCACGGGGAAGCCTATGCTGGCATCTACAGGTGGCTTTAAGGCGGTATCTGAACAAGCACTTGAGCGGTTAGGTGTTGCCTGGCAGCCATCAGATGAACTGGTTCGTTATAACAAAGGTGAAACCACTCAGGTTCCTGTGAATGCCAAAGTTATTGTAAAAAGCCGTTTTAATCGCAAAATATCACTACGCAATATGCAGCTTCAGGTCGAGCAGCGTTCATGATGCTGCCTGAACCAGTAATGTTTGCCGAGGTTGCAGATGCTCTTGATATTACCGATCCGGCTATCGTCGAAAAAGATTACTTCCTGATACAACTGCTCCGCCTGCTCAGCACCACCGACACAGAGGGATATCAGCTAGTATTCGCTGGTGGTACCTGTTTGGCTAAGGTGTATAAACAAACACACCGGATGTCTGAGGACATAGACTTAAAGTTGGTGCCTGACGCTGCGACAAAGCTGTTAAGCAATTCTGCGCAACGCACACTGAGAAAACGCATCCACCTCAATATCACGAATCAAATACTTGATAGTGGGCTTTTTACTCAGAGCCAGGATCCAGTTGTTCGAAATGAACGTCGGTTTTTACAATTACTGCTAAATTATCCTAATGCATTCCCTTCCAGTGACGCACTACGGACGCATATTCAATTAGAACTGACCGAGTCTGAGCTACTACAGCCTGCCACTTACCATCCGGTCAGTTCGTTGTATGCTGATGTCACAAATAAGGTGCCAGAAGTTGAGCGGTTTGCTTGTGTTTCTCTTGTCTCCACCGCTGCAGAGAAACTGGTTTCGCTGCTACGCCGAACGGCAGTTGCAACCCGCTATTCAGAGCGGCAGGATGACGATCAGTTAATTCGCCATGCTTACGATCTCTATCAGATTAAAACTGAGTTAGCGAATAAAGCAGAATTTAAGCAATTAATCGATGCAGTGATCGAGACTGACGTGACTCAATTTGGCGAACAACACCCAGAGTTTAAAGCTGATCCTTGCAAGGAACTATTATTTGGCCTGGCCCGGTTAGAAGAACCCAAATATGCTGAACGCTATAAACGATTTATCGGGCCTTTGGTTTATCACCCTCAACCTGTCGCGTGGTCTGATGCCCTCAAAATTGTTCAATTGCTAACAAAGCAGCATATCGGCTGATATTGCGTGATTGAGACCGTGGGTGAAATCAAGCATCGCGCTATTTACATCAACTTGCCAAGGCTTACCATTTGAAAATGCAAACCGAGGAGTTTGCACCTCGTTTTAAGCGATTTATCGCCAGTAATAATAGCCGTACAGGATTGTTAAGACGGCTACAAACATCTGAATTGCAGTCTCTTGAGATGATTAGTTTTATTATTCACCTCACTATGTGAGTGAATTGTATCATGTATTCACCTCAATCAGCAGGAGCCTTGCCTATGTGGATCTGGCAACAACCCGATTGGCCCGGCCGTCAGCATGATGCACCACAAGTCTTTCGTTTTGATCATATGGCATTGATGCCTAAGTTGCGTGAGCTGCACTTTTTGCAGGGCATACTGCTGGGTAAAATGGGTGTGCAAAACAACCAGCAGGCTGCACTGGATACCATGCTTGCCAATATTCTTACCTCTAGCGCCATTGAGGGAGAGCAACTTAACCATAGCGTGGTACGTTCTTCATTAGCGCGTAAGCTGGGTATTGCTGAACTGCAAAGCGTTGCAGCGACAGCCCAGTCTGATGGCCTTGCTGCGATGGTGACCGATGCTATCGGTAATTGGCAACAGCCATTAACACTGGAACGATTATTACAGTGGCACTCCTGGCTATTTCCGACCGACAGTTCATTGCTGCAAAAGGTGCAGGGCGGGCACCTTCGCGGTAACGAGCCGATGCAGGTTGTGTCAGGCAAAATAGACCGGCCTAAAGTGCATTTCGAAGCACCACCGCGTGAAGTTTTGGAAGGCGAGCTTAATTGCTTTATAGACTGGTTTAACCGCTCGCGGGATGACACTAATTTAGATCCACTGTTGCGCGCTGGCATTGCCCATTTCTGGTTTATCACTATTCATTCACTGGAAGATGGCAATGGTCGTTTGGCCAGGCTGCTGACCGATCTGGCACTGGCGCAGGCCGAACACCAGTCGATCCGCTTTTACGCCATGTCGGTTGCTATTCTGGAAAGGCGAAGCAGCTACTACGACATTCTTGAGCAAAGCCAAAAAGGCGATACCGATATCACTGCTTGGTTGGTTTGGTTTCTAGACACGCTAGCCGCTAGCCTAAAGCAGGCGCTGGCTGATATCGATCAAACGCTGCAAAAAACGCGATTTTGGCAACGGCTAGACCAAACGCAACTGAGCAAAGAGCAAGTCAAAGTACTAAACCGGCTGCTCTATGGCGACTTCAGCGAAGGCATCAGTAATAGCCAGTACGGCAAAGTTGCTAAGGTCAGCCCGGCGACAGCTAGCCGGCATTTGGCGCAGTTGGTAGAAATGGGGTGTTTGGTGAAAACCGCTGCTGGGGGCAGAAGTACCAGGTATGTAATATCAATGCAGCAGACTGCTTATTGAATCTGCTGCTTGATTGGCGATGGCTTGTGTTATTCCACGTTTTGGATCTGCTCGCGCATCTGTTCGATTAACACCTTAAGCTCTACTGCGGCATTGGTGATCTCGGTGCTGATGGCTTTGGAAGACAAGGTGTTCGCTTCGCGGTTAAATTCCTGCATCATAAAATCGAGCCGTCGGCCGCAGGCGCCGCCTTTTTTCAGCGTGTGGCGGGTTTCTTTAATGTGGGCATCGAGGCGGTCGAGCTCTTCGGCGACGTCGGATTTTGAGGCTAAAAACGCCATTTCTTGTTCCAGACGGCTCTGGTCTAAATCGGCTTTAATCTCATTTAAGCGGTTAACAATACGGTCGCGCTGCCATTGCATGGCTTGTGGCAGGTGGCTGCGCACAAAGGCGACTTGTTCGCTGATGGCAGTTAAACGCTGTTGGATCATGCCTTCAATGGCTTCGCCTTCGCGGCCACGGCCGGCAAGGAAGTCTTGCAGGGCGGCATCGAAACCGGCCAGCAGTTCAGCTTGCAGGGCGTCTAAATCTTCAGTTGGTGTTTCCATTACGCCCGGCCAGCGCAGGATGTCGGCAATGTTTAACTGCGCTTGCGGCGCTTTTTGCAGTAACTGCTGGGCTTTTTGGAGTAATTGCTCGGCGAATACTTCGTTTAACGTTAGTTCACCGGCGGCCTGGTTAGCATGGTAGCGCAGGTTTACTTCTATTTTGCCGCGCTGCAGGTTGTTACGCAGTTTGTCGCGCAGCAGGCTTTCTAAACCGCGAAACTGCTCGGGCAGGCGAAAGTAGGACTCCAGGTAACGTTGGTTTACCGAGCGGATCTCCCACTGGGCAGTGCCCCAGCTGGCTTTGGTTTCGTGACGGGCGAAGGCGGTCATGCTGTGGATCATAAATAGCTCTCTGGCGACAAATAAAACCAGAGTATACCCGAGGCTAAGGCTTTTTGGCGAATTGCTCGCCCTAATACGCGTCGCCTTTCAAACTGCACGGGTGTTGGCTGCAACTACTCGCCGATTCACTTGGTATTGCTAAGCTCATCGGGCTCGCAGCCTGGCCGCCTACGTGCATTTAGAAATTCATAGCGTATAATGTCGGGCATTGTTAATTTCAGGAGTGCAGCTATGCGTCCAAGTGGCAGAACCGCCAGTCAGATCCGTCCCCTTACTTTTACCCGTCAATTTACCGCTCATGCTGAAGGTTCAGTATTGGTTGAATTTGGTAATACCAAGGTAATTTGTACCGCCAGCGTAATTGAAGGTGTACCGCGCTTTATGAAAGGCCAGGGTAAAGGCTGGATAACAGCCGAATACGGCATGCTGCCACGCGCTACCCATACCCGTAATGACCGCGAAGCGGCACGGGGTAAGCAAGGCGGCCGCACCATGGAAATTCAGCGCCTGATTGGCCGCGCACTGCGTACCGCAGTAGATTTAAAACTGCTGGGTGAAAATACCATTACCATTGACTGTGATGTCATTCAGGCCGATGGCGGCACCCGCACGGCGTCTATTACCGGTGCTTGTGTGGCGTTGGTAGATGCGCTTAACCATATGCGCGCTAAAGGTATTATTAAAACCAACCCGCTGAATTTTATGGTAGCCGCGGTATCGGTGGGTATTTATAAAGGCACGGCAGTGGCTGATTTAGACTACGCCGAAGATTCAAACGCTGAAACCGATATGAATATCGTGATGACCGAAACCGGCAAAGTGATTGAAATTCAGGGCACCGCTGAAGAAGCGCCGTTTAGCTTTGAAGAAATGCAGCAGATGATGGATTTAGGCAAGCATGCCATCCGTGAAATTATCGACGAGCAAAAGCGCGTACTGGCTTAAGGCTGATTTAAAGTTTACAGGTAAAAATCTTTGAAGGTAAAGATCAGGCTATGAAACAATTTCAAATTGATTTTATTGAGTTTGCGCTGTCGCGCCAGGTGCTTAAGTTTGGCAGTTTTACGCTGAAATCCGGCCGCACCAGCCCATACTTTTTTAATGCCGGTTTGTTTAACAGCGGCGGCGATTTAGCCAAACTGGGCCGCTTTTATGCTGCAGCGTTGCAAGACAGCGGCCTTGAGTTTGATGTGCTGTTTGGCCCGGCGTATAAGGGTATTCCTATTGCTACTACAACAGCGGTAGCCTTGGCGGATCATTATAACCGTGACGTGCCGTATTGCTTTAACCGCAAAGAAGCGAAAACCCATGGCGAGGGCGGTAATTTAGTTGGCTCGCCGCTAAAGGGTCGCATTATGCTGGTGGACGATGTTATTACCGCCGGCACGGCGATTCGCGAATCTATGCAGTTAATTCAGGCGCAGGGCGCAGAGCTTACCGGTGTATTGATTGCACTGGACCGGCAAGAGCGCGGCCAGGGTGAGCTGTCGGCGATTCAGGAAGTGGAGCGTGATTTTAATACTAAAGTCATCTCGATTATCAGCCTGCCGGATTTAATCAGCTATTTGGCTGATAAGCCGGAACTGGCACAGCACCTGGAAGCCGTGAAAGCGTACCGGGCGCAGTATGGGGTGAACTAAGATGTTAAAGCCCAATGGCACCGGTTTAGGCCGCATTATTAAAGCCGCAAAATGCTCAATGCAGGGCTTTGCTGCCAGCTGGAAGTTTGAGTCGGCCTTTCGCCAGGAAACTACCTTAGCCGTTCTTTCTATACCGCTGGCTGCCTGGCTGGCGAATTCTGTTAGCCAGTTTGCGCTGTTGGTTGGCGTATGGTGCCTGGTATTGGTGGTGGAGCTGTTAAATTCGGCTATTGAATCACTGACTGACAGGGTTGGTCTGGAGCGGCATGAATTGTCGGGCCGCGCCAAAGATATGGGCTCGGCGGCGGTGTTTGTTAGCTTAGTAATAGTAGCGCTGGTGTGGGGCGCGGCGATTTACGAACGTTTCTTTTAAGCTGTTTCTTCTTTCGGAAAAAATACGGCTGCTTGAGGAAGGGATTAGGTGTGCTTTGCTGATTTGGCGTAAAGCAGTGTGGCTGGAAATGCTTTCTCCGCCGGCTTCAAGGATCACATCCCTGTGCCCTCTCAGCCTGCGCGGCATCCATGCCGCTGCTACGAAAGCACACCAGCCACTCTGCTAATAGTCCGGTGTTTTATTCAGGAAAATAAAGCCAGTTGTAGTTGTGCCCATTGATTAGCCCAGTGCTGGGTTGGCAGCCGGGTGAAACCGGAGCGGACAAACTGGCTCAGTTTACCCTCTACCGTGGCCAGCAGCAGGTTGGCCAGCTCGCCTTCGTCGATATTAAAGCCTTTACCTTCACGCAGCTTGCGCTCACGCAGGCATTGCTTTAACTGGGTTTCCAGCTTTTCAAATAACTGGGCTACGCGTTCTTGCAGGCGTTCCTGCTCACCCTGCAACGCATCACCGGTTAAAATGCGGCAAATGCCGGGGTTTCGTTCGGCAAAGACTAATATCAGCTGCAGAATTAATTCGCAGCGACTGGCGGTGTCTTTATGCTCGTCCAGAATGACGTTAATGCGCGATAGCAGCGTGTTTTCAATAAACTCGATTAGCCCTTCAAACATCCGCGCTTTGCTGGGGAAATGACGATACAGCGCAGCCTCAGATACACCGACTTTTTCTGCCAGTGCGGCCGTGGTAATGCGCTGGCCGTTATTGCTTTGTAGCATGGCGGCTAAGGCTTGCAGAATATCTTCTTTGCGGTTTGTACTGCGTGGTGCCGGCATTGCGTGTCCTGTATTCAATTTAACGTGTACGTTTGCTGCTACAGTCGTTGGCAGCGGTATATCTGGCGCTGGCAGACAGCGTGCTCTCGGAACAGCGGCATGGACGCCGCGCAGGCTGAGAGGGCACAAGGATGTGATCCTTGAAGCCGGTGCAGAGAGTATTGCTGTCTGCTTGCGTCTTTAGCCGGACAGGTAAAATGTATCCTACCTATAAGTACACCGGCCTTCGGCGCTAGATAAAACTGTGCTTTATACTAATTATGCTTTGCCGGAATGGCCAAAACCACCTTCGCCGCGCTCAGTCTGCTCAAAGCTCTCGACGATGTTAAAGTCGGCCTGCACTACCGGCATAAATACCAGCTGGGCGATACGATCACCCGGTTCAATGGTAAAGCTGTCTTTGCCGCGGTTCCACATCGATACCATTAACGGGCCCTGGTAATCTGAGTCAATTAAACCGACCAGGTTACCCAGTACTATGCCGTGCTTATGGCCCAGGCCAGAGCGGGGCAGGATGGTGGCGCACAGGTTAGCATCGCCAATAAAAATGGATAAACCGGTTGGAATTAACACCGTCTCGCCCGGTGCCAGGTTTAGCGTGCTATCTAAGCAGGCGCGCAGGTCTAAACCGGCTGAACCCGGTGTGGCATAGGCCGGCAACGGGAAGTCAGTGCCAATACGCGGGTCGAGAATTTTTAAATCGATAGCTTTTTTCATTTACGGCTTAACTCTTTATTTTAATTACAAATAGTATTTTAACGCTAATTAGTTGGCGCAGTACTGGCTGTGGATATGCTGCAATATTGCTTTCGCCAGGCTGGCTTTAGCTTGTGCCGGTAAGGCCAGCTCGCCAGAGTGCCATAGCAAGGTGACAGCATTGTTGTCGCTGTTAAAGCCGTGCTCAGCCTTGGATACGTCATTAGCACAAATTAAATCCAGCTTTTTGCGCGCCAGTTTATCTTTGGCGTACTGCAGCACGTTTTGCGTTTCTGCGGCAAAACCGACAGTAAAAGGCCGCTTAGTGCTTAACGCGGCAACGCTGGCAATAATATCCGGGTTTTGCACCAGTTTTAATTCCAGCGCACTGTCGCCTTGTTTTTTCATCTTCTCATCAGCGACGTTTGCCACGCGGTAATCGGCTACTGCTGCGCAGCCAATAAAGATATCGCTTTGTACTGCCTGTGCCAGAGCGGCGTCATGCATTTGCTGCGCAGTGGTAACGTCCAGGCGTTTTACCCCGGCAGGAGTGGCTAACTGTACCGGGCCGCTGATCAGCGTAACCTCAGCGCCCATCGCGGCGGCGGCGGCAGCTAAAGCAAAGCCCATCTTGCCTGAGCTGTGGTTAGAGATGTACCGTACCGGATCAATGGCCTCACGGGTTGGGCCGGCGGTTATTGTAATTTTAATGTTATTAAGTTGCTGTTCAGCTAAAAAATGTTTTTCTAACGCGCTAACCAGCTCGAGCGGCTCTAACATGCGGCCTGAACCGGTGTCACCACAGGCCTGATCGCCTACGCCCGGGCCGTAAATGTAAAAATTATATGAACTTAACCTGGCTAAATTCTGTTGGGTGGCTATGTTTTTATACATCTGCTGGTTCATTGCCGGTGCTACCGCAACCGGGGCAGCAGTGGCCAAAATGCAGGTGGTGAGTAAATCGTTAGCTAAACCGTGCGCGATGCGGGCGATAATATCGGCGCTGGCCGGAGCAATCAGTACCATGTCGGCCCATTTTGCCAGTTCGATATGGCCCATGGCGGCTTCGGCAGCCGGGTCGAGCAAGCTGGAGCTAACCGGGTTGCCAGACAGTGCCTGTAACGTTAGCGGGGTAATAAAGTGCTGCGCCGCGTCGGTTAAAATAACCCGTACCTGTGCGCCACGCTCTTTGAGGCGGCGAACTAAATCGGCACTTTTATAGGCGGCAATGCCACCGCTGACACCCAGTAAAATACGTTTGTTGGCAAGCGTTTGCTGCATAACAGAGCCACCGGAAGTGGAAAAAACTGGCGCTAAGATAGCATGGAAACACAAATTCAGCATCAATTCAGGGAGTGATTGCATGAGTATTCGACACTGGCCCGCTGCAGAGCGGCCACGGGAAAAACTGCTCGACAGAGGCGCAATGGCGCTGTCAGATGCCGAGTTACTGGCAATTTTTTTGCGCACCGGTATTGCTGGCACCGATGCGGTGACACTGGCGCGGCAGTTGTTAAATCAGTTTGGCTCGTTACGGCGTTTATTAGGCGCCAGCCAAAGTGATTTTTGTGCGGCAAAAGGCCTGGGAGAGGCCAAATTTGTGCAATTGCAGGCGGTGCTGGAGCTGAGTAAACGTTATTTACAGCAGCAAATACAACGCGAAACCGTGTTTAACGACCCCGGCAGCGTGAAGCGCTATTTGCAACATGCAATTAGTGGCGAGCAGCGCGAAGTGTTTTTATTGCTGTATTTAGACAGCCAGCACCGCTTGATTAAAGCCGAGCCGCTGTTTGCCGGTACTATAGATGCCAGTCCGGTGTATCCGCGTATTGTAGTTCAGCAGGCTTTAGCGCATAATGCCGCCGCTGTTATTCTGGCGCACAATCATCCATCCGGTGTGGCCGAGCCCAGCCGGGCGGACAAAGCGATTACTGAACGCTTAGTTCAGGCGTTAATGTTGGTAGATATCAAGGTGTTGGACCATTTTATTGTGGGCGATGCTGACGTGATCTCCTTTGCAGAGCGTGGCTGGCTGTGAAGATCTGCATAGATCCACGGCGGATCTTTGCGCGCGGGCGAAAGATTTCGCTTGAATAAGGCGGCTTATTCGTGTATAAATTGCGCCCTCTTGTTTTGGGGCAACCTTCTTGGCCGGAAGGGTGATGACAGCTCGAGCTGATGAAATTTTGGAGAACTATTGACATGTCTAGAGTGTGCCAAGTAACTGGTAAAGGTCCGATGGTGGGTAACCGTCGTTCACACGCCAACAATGCTACTAAGCGCCGTTTCCTGCCTAACCTGCAAACTCACCGTTTCTGGGTTGAAAGTGAAAACCGTTTTGTTACATTACGTACTTCTACCCGTGGTATGCGCATCATCGATAAGAAAGGTATCGATGCGGTTTTAGCCGACGTGCGTGCTAACGGTCACAAGGTGTAAGGAAATAAAAAATGCGCGATAAAATCCGTTTAGTCTCTTCTGCAGGCACTGGTTTCTTCTATACAACTACGAAGAACAAGCGCACCATGCCAGAAAAGATGGAAATCAAAAAGTTCGATCCTAAAGTGCGCAAGCACGTGATTTTCAAAGAAGCGAAAATCAAGTAATCGAACACAGAAACCCGGCCAACGCCGGGTTTTTGCTTTTTAAGCCCCGCCTACGTTACTATGCCGTGTCACCTTAGCTGACAGGTATTTACATGATAAAACTGTCCCGCCGTAACTGGAATAACGTACTGATTTTTGCAGTGCTGATTTTAATGTTTGCGCTATATGGTATTCCGCAACGTTTGGCACAATTTAATGCGTCAGAACCCGAACAACGTTTGGTGCCGGCCGACAGTGAGTTGCTGATGGTGGCGTTTGCCAACCAACGGTTAATTAAAGCCGGGCCGCAGTGGCAATTGCAACCGCAAGGTACAAAGGCGGTAGATGCCGCACAACTGGCGCTAGCCTGGCAGCACAGTTTACTTACCGCAGTTGACGTGGCTGCCGATAAAAGCCGGGTGCCGGTAGCGCAGGCCAGCGTACAGCTGGTAGGGCAAAATGCGCCGCTGATCTGGTTGTTGTATCCGGATAACGATACCAGCGGTGATAACGGCCGCTATTTACTGCAGCGAGCCGGACAACCGCAGTTTTACCAGTTAACCGCAGCACAGGCAGCGCAGTTGTTTTTAATCGAGAGGACGAAGTAGCAGTGCCGGAATTACCAGAAGTTGAAGTGTCGCGCCAGGGTATCAGCCCGTATTTGCAAAACCAGCAGTTAGTTAAAGTGGTGGCCCGGCAGCGTCAGTTACGCTGGTGGGTGCCGGATGAGGTACTGGCACAGCTGAACCAGCCGATTTTATCGGTTACCCGCCGTGCCAAGTATCTGTTAATTCAACTGCCACAGGGCGATATTATTATGCATCTGGGTATGTCGGGCCATTTAAAGGTGCTGCCGGTTGATACACCGGCGACCAAACATGATCATATCGATTTTGTGCTGAATAACGCCATGCTGCTGCGCTTAAACGACACCCGTCGCTTTGGCGCTGTACTATGGCAGCAAAAGGGCGAACTGCATCCGTTGCTGGCTAGCCTGGGGCCGGAGCCACTAAGCGACAATTTTAATCTGGCGCACTTAACGGCAGCCTTTGCCAAGCGTGCTAGTGCGGCCAAGCTGGTATTGATGGATAACCATGTAGTAGTGGGCGTGGGCAATATATACGCCAACGAAGCCTTGTTTAAAGCCGGCATTTTGCCGTCTAAACCGGCCAAAGCGGTAACGGCGGCCCAGTTAGCCAAGCTGTTGCCGGTGATTAAAGACACCCTGGCCGCTGCAATTAAACAAGGTGGTACCACGTTAAAAGATTTTAGCCAGGCCGATGGTAAGCCGGGGTATTTTGCTCAGCAGTTGCTGGTGTATGGCCGAGGCGGCCAGCCTTGTTTAAGCTGCAATGAAACGCTTACCGAAATACGTTTGGGACAGCGCAGTACCGTCTACTGTAGCCATTGTCAGCAGTAACTAGAAGCTTCTGGTTGCGGTGACTCTTAGCTCGACACCGCTGACGTTATCGTTGTCTGTAATGGCTTTGGTCAGATCAATATGGATCATGGTGCCGCGACTGGAATGATTAGACAGTAACCTGATCCCGGCACCCACGCCTACTAAGGTACTGCCGGCATCAGTATTGGCGTCTTGCTCGGCATTTTGCCACACCTTACCGGCATCAATATAACCGGCAAAGGCTACATCCAACAGCTGCCACAGCGACCAGTCGGTATAACGGCGGTACTCAGCAGTGACTAATGCCCTGGCTTCACCACTGCGGAAATAACTGGGGTAGGCACGCAATTGATCGTCCCCGCCAATGTATATCGGCTCGTCGCGAAACAGCTTGTGGCCTTTATCCAGCGTAAGCTTGCCTATCACACTCTGGTATTCATCCAGCTGTTTTATCAGTTGCCAGTGCGAGCTGATCAGGTATTGCGGCTGGTTAAATTGGCGCTGCAGCCAACTGATATCAGACAACAGGTACAAGTCTGCCGCCAGTTGCCAGTTTTTCGCTGTGCTTAATTGCCAGAATAGGGCGTCTTCATCAGCACCCAACCCTTTGCTGTATCTACCCAGCCTGGCATTAAGCTGCCAGCCAAAATTAAAGTCTTCGGTACGGTTGAACGAGTTGATATTAAATAACTTTTTGTAATCTGCCTGAATGGCTTCGTATTCCAGCCACAGCCTGGCTAAATTGCGGTCTGGCGGCATACCAAAAAAGGTACTGTCAGTGCTGTAAAACTTAACGTTTTCAAGTTCAACCGCTAATTTAAGCCGGTGTATGTTGTGGCTGTCAGGATGTAAGCGGTAGCCAAACTCGGCTTTGGCATGGTTGCGCTGGCGCTGAAAACTGTTGTATTCGTCACCGGCGTCGTATTCAAAGATATCTTCTGCGGTGCGGTCCAGCTCAAACCCCAATGCCCAGGGAGACGACAAGCGGTAAAACGGCCGGTTTATGCTGAGCTGATAATTGTTGCCATCGCTGTTTTTACTGTAGGCAACAGTGCTGTTCCAGAAGCTGCCAAATATGTTTGGCGAGTAAAATACAAAGCCAATACCGGTGCGCTCACTGTCGTGTTTGTATTCCAGGTTAAGTCTGTTACCGCTGCCCAGCAGGTTGTCTTCCTCAAAGCCGACGGCGCTTTTACTGCGGCCACCCTCACTGGAAAAATCCAGTGTTGGCAATAACGACCAGTTGTCCCAGGTGCTGACATTAACGATTACGCTGTTGTCATTGGCGCAATACTGCGTAATACGTACTTCAGCTTCGCGGATATATCGTCTGCTGCGCAACAGACGCTCTGTTTCGGCCAGTACTGCAAGCCGCAGTGGCTCACCGGCTTTAAACAGTAAATCATCTGCCAGTACAGAATCTTGCGTTACCGTGTGGGTGTAGTTGGCAAACTCATGTAACCAAAACGATGCTTTGTCCGTTAAATCAAAGACATTGTTGGCACTAAAGGTAATGCTGCGAATAGTTATGCCATCATCGCCGGTAAGAAATTGATTTTCAGCAACGGGCTGGCAGTCTGCGTATACCTGACCGGTATAGAGCAGCATAGCTAGGCTGAAAATCGGTTTCATAGATTGCTCCAATTACTTCTACAAGATCGAGTGTAGTTCACTGTGCTTAAGGAAACATTAACGATATCGCCTCCGGTTGTAATTTTGTGGCATGGATATTCTGTTGAGTTATCTTGCTATGCTTTATAAAATAGTGCCATCTTTTGCTTATAGTGCAACAGGTTAATTAACCCCGGAGATTTAGCAACGTTATGGACGTGCCCAGTAGCAGGTGTTGCCTGCCTTTCGTTGGTGTATACCATTATTTCGCTTAGCAAGGTTGTTCGCCCTTACTAAGCCTGTTTTTAGTAAGAGGTTGTTATGGAACTACCTGCGCTGATTACCACGCTGCGCACTGCGCTGGAGTCGGATACCGTTCAACTGCTGCGTGAGCAAATTGATGATGTTCACCCGGCCGATTTAGCCGCTGCTCTGGTGGAGTTTGCGCCACAAGATTTATGGACCCTGCTAACCGTATTGCCGCGCGCCGAGCAGGCGGAGGTGTTTGGCTATTTACCGGCAGAAGAACAAGTTAACTTATCGATTAGGATCAGCCGGCGCAAGCTGGCACCGATAATCCGCCAGATGTCGTCGGACGAACGGGCCGATTTATTTAACCGCCTGGATGATGAGCAGCGCGAAACCTTGCTGCCGGCGCTGGCGCAGGCCGAGCGCGAAGATTTGTTACGGCTGACCTCGCACAAAGAAGGCACCGCCGGTGCTATTATGACGTCGGACTACGCCATTTTGGCAGCCGAGCTGACAGTAGCTCAGGCGCTGGATTCATTACGCCGCGAAGCACCGGATAAAGAAACCATCTATTCAGCCTATGTCGTCGATGCGGCAAGACAATTGATTGGCGTGGTGTCGTTGCGTGATCTGATCCTGGCGCCGCTGCAGATGCCAATTGACGAACTGGTAAACCATGATCCTATCTATGCCAGTGTTGATCTGCCACAGGAAGATGTCGCTGCACTTATTGCCAAATATGACTTACTGGCGCTGCCCATTGTTAACGCTGAGCATCAGATGGTCGGCATAGTGACATACGATGATGCGATGGACGTGGCCGCCGCCGAAGCGACTGAGGATTTTCATAAAACGGCCACCATCGGCAAGCTGGAAACCAGCGTTAAAGATGCCAGCATCGGCTTACTTTATCGTAAACGCGTGCTGTGGTTGGTGATTCTGGTGTTTGGTAATATCTTCTCCGGTGCCGGCATTGCGTATTTTGAAGGCACCATCTCTAGCCACATCGCTTTGTTATTCTTTTTACCCTTGCTAATTGGCAGCAGTGGTAATGCCGGTGCGCAATCGGGAACTTTGATGGTGCGGGCATTGGCTACCGGCGACATTAAGCTACGGGACTGGGGCTATTTGCTGGGCAAGGAATGTTTAATCGCCGGTTTACTCGGCTTAACCATGGCGGCTGCGGTAGTCGGTTTAGGCTGGTGGCGCGGCGGTTATGCTATTGCGGTGGTGGTGGCAGTGACTATGATGCTGGTGGTTATGGCCGGTAGCCTGATTGGTTTATCGCTGCCGTTTTTACTCAGCCGTTTTAAGCTGGACCCCGCTACGGCCAGCGGCCCGCTTATCACCTCGATCGCTGATGTCGCCGGCGTGGTGCTGTATTTCTCTATCGCTACCTGGTATCTGGGCTTGTAACGGCGCGCAGCGGGCGTTAATCGTTAATCGCAGCACAAGATATTTACACCAAGGTAGCCAAAAGGTATTAAGCCGGTTAAAGTTGCAATAATTGGTGCAACCTCAGCCGTTAGCCTGCTCAGTCAGGTGTAAACGGTGTTTGATAGTTTTCAGGGAAGTTAATAAGTGCGGTTGATTCGTTGTTGTTACCTGCTGCTTGCTCTAAGTGCCGCAGCGGCAGCCCGGCCTGACAGCCTGGCCACTGAATTACGTCAGGCGTATCAGGATTACGCCGCCAACCTGACTGCCGCGACATTGCAGCAACATGCGATAGCGCTACATAAGCTGGAAAACTGGTCTGAAGATCAAAGCTGCTCGGCCGAGCATCTGGCGCTGGCAAATCAAGCACTGGCCAGAAATGCCAGCAGTATCGCTGTACGCTATTTGCGTTATCAGTGCACAGCTGCAAGTCAGCCTGAGCAGGCAGAGCAAGACTGGGCAGCAATAGTGGCGTTAAGTGATATGTTGCTGGCGTCAGGTGCCGGCTTTACAGCACAACAACCGATGCAACTGCGTGAACTCGGTGAAGCCCTTACTTTATTTGAACTGGCCGGTTACCAGATCGTTGAGTTTGAATTGATATCGCACTACCCGCAGCTGTTATTTCGCCTCTATCTGCGTGACACGGAAACTCAGGCTTATGAGCATCGGTATGTCGATAATTTTGCCTGGATAAAAAAAGTGCTCGATATCAACAATAGCAATGCTATAACGGCGTCGCAATATACTGCAGCGGCGTTAGATATGTTTGCCCGCAATCAGTATGATTTTGCCCGGCTATTTCAGGCCCGGCAGTTGCTAAAAAGCCAGCAAACAAAGCAAGCCAGGAACCTGTTACAGGCCTTGGTTGAGCGAAGTTATCTGGCGACATCGGCATTGGCCGAATTGTATTTACAGCAACAAGATAAAGCCGGCCTGGAAGCTTTATTACCGGAGCTGATAGCGGCGCATGAAAGTGGTGAGCCATCAGCCAGTGCGGCGCTGAGTTTAATGGTACTGTTGCACGATAGTAGTGACACCAGCATTGCTGAGGCCCGCCAGGTATTGTTTGAACACGCAGCAGAGTCAGAGCAGCAACTGAGGCAGGAGCTGTTGCTGGAGATGATTAGCCGGCAAGCTACGCCTGACGCCTTGCTGACACGCTGGTTTTCGCAAACTGTGGATATTGCCGCGCTGGATGCGCTTTATGCAGTGGCATCGCGCTTGCAGGCAGAGCACACTGAAGCAGAGCGGTTGCTGGGGCAGGGCTGGCATAGACATTGGACAGATCTGCAACAGCAGTTTATCAGGAAAAATTAAATGCGAATTTTAGCAAGTTTGATACTTCTTATTTCATTTTCAACGCTGGCTACGGCTACGGCTACGGCTACGGCTACGGCTACGGCTACGGCTACGTCGCAAGCGGGATTCAGTTATCAGCAGCTGCCGGTACCCGGCTGGGTTGAACAGCAAAAGTATCAGCCGTTGACAACGACGGAGTCAGAGCCGGTAAGCTATTTGTTGCTGGATGAACAAGTAAACTGGCTGAATGGCGAATACCAGGGCTATACCCATATCGCCATGCAGGCCAATACCATTGCCGGCGTTGAGCAGGTTGCACAGTACCAGGTAAGTTTTGCGCCGGAATATCAGCAATTAATCTTTCACAGTATTCTGCTTACCCGCGACGGACAGGCTAAAGAGCAGCTGGGTATAGCCGATATCAGGCTGGTGCAGCGCGAGCAAGAGCAGGAGCGGCAAATTTATAATGGTTATGTCACGGCCATGGTGCTGCTTAGTGATATGCAACCAGGTGATATTGTTGATATTCAATACTCGCTTAACGGTGCTAACCCCATATATGCCGGCAAGCGTTCAGCTTATTTCCCGCTGAACTGGTCTGTACCGGTGCAACAGCTGAATATGCGTCTGTTAACGGAGCAACATAACCTGGCTTTTTACAGTAACAATAGCCAGATTAAGCCGGTACAGCGCCGCTTTGCCCGGCATAGCGAATATAGCCTGCAGCAAAAGCAGGTGGCGGCGGTCAAGGTGGAAGATAAGTATCCGCCCTGGTATAACCCCTTTGAGTTTATTGAATTTAATGAGTTTGGCCGTTGGCAGGATGTTGTGTCCTGGGCGCTGCCGCTATACTCGTTTGACGAGCCGCTGGTTGATGAATTGCAGCAACTGGTGCAAACCTGGCAGCAACACGCCAGCAGCAAAGAAGAGTATATTGCCCAGGTGGTGCGCTATGTGCAAAACGATATCCGTTATTTTGGTATCGAAATTGGGTTGAACAGCCATCAACCTTACCCGCCCAACACGGTATTTGCCCGCAAATACGGCGACTGTAAAGACAAAACCACCCTGATGATAGCGCTATTGGCCGAGGCTGGTATAACGGCTTATCCTGCTTTGGTATCGAACGCGTCACGGGGTAGCATTGTTGATCGCTTGCCGGGGCCGATAGCCTTTGATCATGTTATTACCTGGTTGTCACTTGATGGCAAAGACTATTGGTTCGACGGTACCCGCAGCCAGCAGTACGGCAGCTTGCAGCAAAAAGGCCAGCAATATTTTCAGCAAGCCTTGCTGGTGAAGCCGGGCGAGACTCAGCTTACAGCCGTGCCGATGCCCTCCACCGTGGATGCCAGGTTAGAAAGCAATGAAAGTTATCAGTTAGGTGCTGTCGGCGAGCCGGTAAGTTTAACTGTGCAACTGAGCTTCCAGCAATACGAAGCGGAGTCGTTTCGCAATATGTTAGCTCAGCACGGCAGTAAAGAGTATGCCGCTCACCTGACCCGGATCTATCAGCAGCAATACCCGGGGGCCGATTTAGTGGACGAGCCGAAAATTACCGATGACAAAGCCAGCAACCATTTACAGGTAGAAGCTAACTTTACCATTGAGAGTTTTTGGGATACGCAGGCTGCACAGCAAGAGCTGATATTGTTTGGCGATTATCTGGAGCGTTTTCTGCAACTGCCGGAGAACACGCGACGCAAAATGCCGCTGTATGTTGAGCCAAATGCCCAGGCGCTACACCGGGTACATTATCAGTTAGCCAGCCCAATTAACTGGCAACTGAGCGAGTTAAAACTGGATATTGATAATCCGGCCTTTTCTTATCAACGCTATATCGATACCAGTGACACCAGTATCACGATTACACACCAGTATGGCAGTAAAGCCGACCATGTGCCGGCTGCCCAAGCGCTGGATTATATCAAGGCGCTGAAAAAGGTCCGGGAAGCGCTGTATTACTCAGTAGAAATAGATAAAGCCGAACCCGGTGACACCGACGGTCAGCAACTGCGGGATCGGCTGAAACAATTGCTAAAACGCAGCGGCTAACCGGCGCGGCCAGTTATCAGCTATTAATCGCCAGATAGCCGCTATGACAATAACCGTCGGCCAGGCCGTCTCCTTCAATATCAATTTGGCTCCAGTCACCGCTACTGGCCAGCACATAAACCTGCTGGCCACTGCGCAGCGTGGTTTTGATATCAAATTGGGTTCCCGGGCCGGCGCGCAGACGCAGGCCATCGCGGGCGGTCACTCTGGCGAGTCTGGCCGTGCTGTTTGGATTGGTGGCTGGGCTTTGGGGTTCAGGCGCATTAGCCGGTAAAGGCGGACGGCCGCTGGCCGCCAGTGGCATAGGTGGGGCGCCCGGCGTGCCACGCCATGTTGCAATGGCGTGTTGTAAATTCTCTGCCCAGTCGGCATCACCTTCAGCAGGATACTGACCGGCGCGCAGCTGGGCCAATTGCATCTGCTGCAACTGCAGATGGGGTAGTTCCCAGCTTAGCGGCTCCAACTGATGTTGCAGTGCCAACTGGTGCAGTTTTTTCCACCAGGCTTTGCGTTCTCCTTTATCGTCCCAGCTCCATTTGCCGTCAATATAGAGGACAAAATCGGCGGCCACGCCGTATTGATGTAGCGAGCTCCAGGCATCGGCATTGGTTACTTTAGCGCCGGGTTTAGTGCGGCCCTGACAGTAAAGGTCGTGCTGGCGCTGTGGTGAGCGGAAGCCTTCAAACATTCTGAACGGTAGTTTAGCTTTGGCCAGGTCCTGTAATAACAACTCAACTTTTTGCCGGAATAGCGGATGCAGGTGTTCCATTTCCGTGTCTCTGGCCATCTTTGATGCTCCTGTGTGTTTGCCAGCCTGGGGCTAGGCTGGCAAGTGGTTGGCATCAAGTATAGCTGGCGATGGCGGCTGTGTAGTGTTATTGCTGCTGTGCAGTGTTATTGCTGCTGATGTAAAAGTGCTGGCAAGTCTTGTTCTGGGATGGCGGGTGACCAGTAAAACCCCTGGCCATCGTCACAGCCCAGCGAGATCAGTTTTTGCAGTGTGGCTTCATCTTCTATACCTTCGGCTACGGTTTTCAGCCCCAGGCTGGCCGCCATATTGATAATGGCTTGCACCAGGGGTTCATCACGCTCAGACAGACAAAGTGAGCTGATAAAGGAGCGGTCTATTTTCAGGGTGGTGGCGTTGAAGCTGCGCAGATAACCCAGGTTAGAATAGCCGGTGCCAAAGTCATCAATGGCAAAGGTTACTCCGAGTTTACTCAGGCTATTTAGCTGCTGCTGGATTAAGTCGGTGTCGCTTATCAGCAAGGATTCAGTCAGTTCCAGCTCCAGTGCAGACGCGGGCAGGCGGGCAGCCAGTAGCGCCTGCTGCACCAAGAGTTCTAAATTGTCGTTTTTAAATTGTACATAAGATAAATTTACCGCGACACGCAAGGTGCTAAAGCCCTGAGCCCTAAGCCGGGCGCAAGCCTGGCACGCCTCCTGTAATACCCAGTTACCTAATTCTGCAATCAGGCCGCATTGTTCAGCCAGCGGAATAAAATCGGCCGGACTTATCATACTGCCATCGCTTTGTGGCCAGCGCAGCAGCGCCTCTACGGAGTGCATATGGCCGCTGTGTAGCGTCACTTTGGGCTGATAGTGCAGGCTAAACTCCTGTTGCCGGATGGCCTGACGTAAGCGTTGTAGCAAATTAAACTTATCAATATTGTCCTGATCCAGCTTGTCGTCGTAATAACGAAAGGTATTACGGCCATCACCTTTGGCTTTATACATCGCCAGATCGGCTTTGCGGCACAGTACATTAAATTCTGTGCCATCGGTCGGTACTACGGCTATGCCGATAGAGCCAGACACCACGACATTGGTTTGCATAATATTAAAAGGTTGTGTGGCTGAGGTGATGATGTTTTGCGCCAGTGAACTGACCGGAGAACGATCGGCATCACAGGGCACCAGCAGTAAAAACTCATCACCACCAAACCGAATGACTTGCTGCTGTTCGTTTAACAGGGCGCTCAGTCGTTGTGCCAGTTCACGCAGCAACAAATCACCGGCGGAATGGCCAAGTGAGTCATTGACCGGCTTAAAGTTATCCAGATCTAAAAACAGCACCGCTAATTGTCGCTGATGTTGCCGGCAGTAAGCCAGCATTTGAGTATAGAGTTGTTCTCCAAGAATACGATTAGGCAGCTCGGTGAGCGGATCATGATGTGCCAGCCGTTCTATTTCTTTACGGCTGGCTCGTACCTTAATATTTTCCTGCTGTAGCGACTGCATCAACAGTCGCATATCACGTACCATAAGATAAACACTAAAACCGGTTACCAGCAGAATAACAGCAACAAACACCAGATGTTGCCAGGTTAACGTAGGGAGAAATGGCTGCAGGTAGCCGGATAGCGTTAGCCAGGTCAGCAGAGTGCAAAACGACAACACGAAAATCAGCAAAGAGTAAAATAAACCAACACTGCCGAGTAAGGCGGCGTAAACCAGTAAGCCTGGAAAGCCCAGTAGAGCCAGATCGCGCAAGCCGCCGGAATTAAAAGCCAGGGCAGATAACATTATTGCCATCGACCACAGCAAAATATAGGCCGATAGCAACAATCGTTGCTTTAGGGCGCACAGCAGAGCAATGGCTAAAGCGATACAGCCGGCAAAAATCAGCAGTTTGGTAGTGCCACTGGCGACGACCATTGCCATAAAGAGGCCAAATAATGTAAAACCGGTGATCTGCAGCAGGCGGCGCAAGCGGAAGTGAAAAAACTTTTGTTGATAATCAGTGCTGTCAGGCGCGGATGAATACTTAATCAGCATACTGCTTGCTGCTCTTATTGTCCTAGAGGGGATGTATTAACTGTAGCGCTGTTCAGGTAAATCTCCAGTCAGGGCGTAAATTTAGGCTCGATATGTACTATCAATTCAACGCCAAGTGCCTGCACAGCCAGCTCCGCATCGTCGGCTAATTTATGCGCCTGTGCTACGCTCCAATGCGCTGGCACCAGCATATCTACCTGAGCAAACTGCAGCGACGCAGCTGCGCGGGTACGTAAGCGGTTAAAAGTTACGTCGGGCCCGGCGATGGCCGCCAGACACTGACTTATGCTGTTTATTTTGTCGTCTGAAAGTGACTTATCAAGTAAACCATTGATCGAGCGATATAGAATATTGCCGCCTTCATGCAGTATATGCAGGGCAACGGCAATGGCGACCACCGAGTCTAACCAGCTGTGCCCACTGTAAGAGGCCAGGCCAACACCTGCCACAACGCCAACCGTGGTCCAGACGTCTGTCATTAAGTGTTTGCCGTCAGCTTCCAGTGCCGGGGAGTTGTCGCGCCGGCCGCCGCGTAACAGTAACTGCGCTACGGCGAGGTTAATCAGGCTGGCCAGTACCGTTAGCACCGTGCCAATACCTAGTGCCTCCAGCGGCTGGGGATAGATTAAACGTTCGCTAGCAGCCACAAATATTGCCAGCGCAGCCAGCACAACCATGCCGCCTTCAAAGGCGGCGGATAAATATTCCGCTTTGCTATGGCCAAAAGGGTGGCCGTCATCTGCCGGACGATGCGCCAGGCTAATCATCCATAACGCAAAGCCTGCGCCGGCGACATTAACGACAGACTCTATCGCATCAGATAAAAAACCAACCGAACCGGTTAGATACCAGGCCAGGGTTTTCAGCGCCATGGTGGTAAACGCCGCCGCTAACGATAACAACAGCAGCTGGTGTGGTCGCAAATTAAACATGGCTATTCCTAAGCTGCCGGCGGCTTGTAGCAGTGTAGAGTAGCGGCCGGTTAAAGTCATCTGTACCGGCTGCAGAGGGCGCGGCAGCACCAGTGGTAGTGTCACAATTTTGTCATTAAATGGCGCTAGACTGCCGCCAAATTAACTCGCGGTGTAGGCCTGTTATGTTGTCGAAGCTGAAAATCTCTGGTCGGGTGTTATTGCTGGGCGTGTTGCCGCTACTGATGTTATTGCTGGTGCTGTTGGCAGCGTTTTGGTCGGCGCAGCAAAAAGATAAGTTATTTAACCGGCTGTATGATGATCATCTGGCCATCTTATCTGATGTGATGGCAGTGCAACAAATTTTGCAGCAAACGGCATTACAGGACATTCGTAAGTACCGTACCGGCTGGGCCTCGGCAGAGGCTACTGAACAAGCCGTTAAGCAACATTTGACGCTGGCGCAGCAGCACTGGCAAGGTTTTGTGCAAAGCCGGCCGGCGCAAGACAGCGCTGAGTTTTATGCTGAGCTGGACCAAAGTTTTGACAAGGCGATAAAACACTACCAAGAGTGGATAAGTTATGCCGGTAGTGACGCGCTGTTAGTGCGCATCTTAAATGAGTCGACAGTTAACAACGAAATAGAGCTGCGTATTACCGCTTTTACCAGCTTAACCGAAGCCTTTATTCAGCAGCAAATTGCGGCTGGCGCCACGGTAAGGGATTCGGCAGAGCGTTTTACCACGCAACTGGTTAACGCTTATAGTGTTGGCGGTATGGTGCTGTTGCTGTTAATCAGTGGCCTTATCTGGGCGGTGCAGCGTTCGGTGTGCCGGCCACTGTGGGCACTGCGCGATATGCTCAAACAGGTGCAGCAAAGCTCAGATTTAACCCTCAGAGCCAACGATAGCGGTTCTGATGAAGTTGCTGAGGCGGCGCGGGCGCTAAATCAAATGATCAGCCATTTTCAGCAGCTGGTTGTGAGCCTGGGTAACCGTTCGGCATTGCTTACTGAGCAGGCGGCTTCGGTGTTTAAAAGCAGTGACGATGTCAGCCTCAGTGTGGTACGTCAGGCGGATCAGGCTAACCAGCTGGCAACAGCAGTCGGGCAGATGAGCGCCAGTGTGCAGGACGTGGCAGCACATGCCGAAGATGCTGCAGCGGCAGCGCAGCAAGCAGAAACCCTGTGTGCCGCCGGCCGTGATGTGGCAGCTGACAGTGCGGCAGGCATTAGCGCCCTGGCGCAACAACTTCAGCACAGTGCGCAGGTAGTGCGCCAGCTACAGCAGGAGTCCGGTCAGATTTCCGGCGTGCTGGATGTGATCGGTAAAATTTCAGAACAAACCAATTTGCTGGCGTTAAATGCTGCAATAGAAGCGGCCAGAGCAGGCGAAGCCGGGCGCGGATTTTCAGTAGTAGCAGATGAGGTGCGCACGCTGTCGGCCAATACCAAGCAGGCAACAGAGTCAATTAGCAAGATGATCAGCCAGTTGCAGCAACAAGCGGTCAGTGCGGTTACGGTGATGCAGCAAGCGCATAAAGATGCCGACACTAATGTACAACTGGCGCAGACGGCCGGCAGCCGTTTTACGGAGCTGGCCACAGCAGTAGAAAGCATAGCCGCAACTAATTTAAGCATTTGTACTGCAACTGAGCAGCAGCAACGGGTTGCGACCGACATCGCACAGAATATTCAGCTGTTAAATGATGATGTGGTACAACTTAATGATGGTGCCGCCCGTGCGGCCGACGCCAGTGAGCAGCTAAACCAGTTGGCCATGCAATTAAGCGACGATTGGCGCGTATTTAACGTGGCGGCGACATCAGCTTAAGCCGCAGCACAGGCCCGGTATACGGCCATCATCTGGCTACCGGTTTGCATCAGGCTTAATAGCAGGCTGGCAAGATAAATTAGCCCCAGGCTTAGCAGCGCAGAACAGACAATTTTGCCGCTGCTAAGTTGCTGCTGCTTACCATAGGCAAACCAGGCGACAAGCAACCAGAGCAGCAGAAATAAGTACATTATGGCTTGCAGCACGTTACCGGTTATAAACAACGGCCGCTCTGTTGCCTGCAGATACAGAGTTTGTGCCTGCGTCAGTTGCTGCTGCAGTTGCTCGCCCAGGACGGGGTTGGCTATCAACTCACCGTTGGCATCGGTGTGACACATTGACTGTTCTATTCCCGACTTCAGTACCTGTGCGCTTTGCTCCAGTTGGATCCAGCTTTTGGCTACCACAGGATCTATCATGCCAATATTGGTCAGCGCGTTGGCAAATACCAGCAACACCAGGGTAGCACCGCAAAAAAAAGCAAACAGGCGGAAATAGGCAGAGAAGCTACTGGCTACGCCCATCAACCGCAGGCAGCCAAAGCTGATAGCAGCGGCAAAAAACAGCAGAAATAAATCAAACAGCGCGCTGCTGGCCAATTGGGTAAAAGCGGCGTCGTCTGCGGGTAAGGTTACAGGATTAACCGCTTCAGGCAGTAACTGGCTGATAAACAGTGCAATAAGAAACGACAGGATTAAAAATTCGACGCCTTTACTAACCTCATCGGCTTGTTCTGCAAGCGCCAATTGCTGCTGAATAAAGCGATTGGGACGGAATAAACATTGGCTGAAGTGGTTAAAAAACAGCGGAATTTCTGCAATAACGCGTTCTATATAGCTTTTCATAATCTGTCCTTGTCAGCCCCCTGTTAGGCGGATACGACATGACTCCGTTACAACTATAGGAGTTTAGCCGTCCTTTGCACATTGCATGCGCAAATAAAAGGCTTTACACTTGCCGCGCAACCAAGGGGTGCAGTAGCTGAGATGCCGCAAGGCGAACCCTTATAACCTGATCCGGATTATACCGGCGGAGGGATGGTGCTAACTCCTCAAGCTGGTGTGATCTCTGTTGTTACTGGAGATTCATACAACAATGCGCTTTTTCCCGTCGTTACTTACTTTGGCTGTGTGCAGCAGTTTTTCTATTCAGGCCAACGAAGCAGAGGCTTTTGTTGAGCGCATCAGCGTGCAGGGCGATTTTCGCCAGCAGTCGGTGCAGCAGGTAGCAGGCAGTGTTGCCATTGTCGCAGAGCAGGATGCCAAACGCACCTCGGCGCAGCACCTGGACGATGTGTTGCAACAACTGGCCGGCGTCAATTTCAGCGCCGGTGCATCACGCGGCCGCTATATTCAAATTCGTGGTATTGGTGAGCGCAGCGAATTTGTCGACACCATAAACCCGTCGGTGGGTATTTTAATTGATGGCATTGACTACTCAGGCCTGGGCATCAGTGGTATTGCCGATTTAGCCCAGCTTGAAGTATTTCGTGGCCCACAAGCCAACCGCTTTGGCGCCAATGCGCTGGCTGGCATGTTAAACCTGACAACCAAAGGCCCAACCAATACACCTGAAGCCAGACTGAGTGGCTCACTGGCCAACTACGACAGTTATCAGCTGGCTGGCCAGTTTAGCGATGGTATCAACGACCAGCTGGGTTACAGCCTGGCGCTGGAGCATCAACGTTCGGACGGTTTTATTAAAAATACCTACTTAAACCGTGACGATACCAACAATATCGACGAATTTACCGGTCGTTTTAAACTGCAATACCAGCCGACGGCCGAGCTGGCGCTACAACTGATCAGCCATTTTGTTGAACAAAAAAATGGCTATGATGCCTTCTCGCTGGATCGTAACCGCACGACCTTATCCGACCAACCGGGTCAGGATGATATTCAAAGCAAAGCGGTAGCTCTGCAAGCCGATTACAGCGGCTTAGGCTTTGCTAATGTGTCGGCGCAGCTGAGCTGGCTGGCGGCAGACAGTGATTACGGTTTTGACGAGGACTGGAGTTATGTTGGTATTCATCCGGATGAGTATTCAACGACAGATCGTTATTTGCGCGAGCGTGATCAACTGACGCTGGATTACCGTTTTACTTCTACGCCAGAGGGTAAACTGGGTAACAGTGATTGGGTGTTGGGGCTGTACGCAGCAAACAAAGGTTTTGAATTAACCCGCCAATTCTGGAATTGGGATTTATGGCAGGCTGACAGCTTTGCCAGCAGCTTAAACCGGGTAAATGCCGCGATATACGGCGAGCTGACTACGCCACTGCAAGATGGCTGGAGCCTGGTGTCTGGCCTGCGGCTGGAACGTTATGATGATGAATACACCGACAGTAGCGGTAACAGCATTAAAAACCACGACACGATGTGGGGCGCCAATGTTAGCCTGAATTATCAGGTTAACACTCAGGCGCTGGTGTACTTACTGGCATCCCGTGGCTATAAAGCCGGTGGGGTTAACGGTGATGCGCTGGCCAAAGCGGCCGATGGCAATTTATCTGAACTAAGCAGCAAAGCCAGCTTTAAACCGGAAACCCTGTACAACGCTGAGTTTGGTGTGAAAGGCAGTGCAATAGATAACAGCCTGACGGCCAGGGTGGCGGCGTTTTACATGTGGCGTGATGATATGCAGGTAAAAGGCTGGTTAAACCCGGACAGCGGCCCGCAATTTGCCGGCTTTATTGATAACGCTGGCAGTGGCCGCAACTACGGTATTGAAATGGAAAACCGCCTGCAGCTGCATCCGCAGCTGGCGCTGTTTTTATCTGCCAGTTGGCTGAAAACCAAACTGGGGCGCTACATTACGCTCGATGGCGACAATTTCAGCGGCCGCGAGCAGGCCCAGGCGCCACGTTTTCAGTACAGTGTGGCTGCAGACTGGTATATCAGCGACAGTCTGACATTTAACCTTAGCCTGCAGGGCAAAGACGAGTTTTACTTTTCGGATGGCCACAACGCCAGATCACAGCGCTACGAGTTGCTGGGGGCACGTTTAAACTATCAATTGCACAACTGGGAGTTGGCATTGTGGACGCGTAATGCGTTGGACCAGGATATTGGCGTACGTGGCTTTTACTTTGGCAACGACCCTCGCGATGGCTACGAGTCCCATGTTTATCAACAGTTTGCTGAGCCGCGTCGCGTCGGTATTAGCGCCAGTTATCAGTTCTGAGAGGTAAGCTATGCAGCTTTCGGTAGAAATAAGTAAATATCCGCTGGCCGATGATTACATTACGCCGATCAAAGGCTTTATTGACCAGCTAAACCAATATCCGGACATTACAGTGCTGACCAACACTATGAGCACCCAGCTGTTTGGCGACTATGATACTGTGATGCAGGCGTTGCAAGCCTGTATCAAGTGGTCGTTTCAGCGCTATGGCAAGGTGGTGTTTGTCTGTAAGTTTATTCAGGGTGATTTGCGGCCATGAACGAGCTGCTAAGCCAGGCAATAGCGCAGTGGCAACTGATGCACAGCCTGGAGCTGATAGCGACCTTGCTGGCGCTGGCTTATGTGGTGTTAGCACTTAAGCAAAGCTTGTGGTGCTGGCCGGCGGCGCTACTAAGCACCTTGTTGTTTACCCATGTAATGTGGCAATCGGCGCTGCTGTCGGATGCGTTATTGCAGCTGTATTATGCCGGTATGGCGCTGTATGGCTGGTGGCGCTGGCAACAGTTACGCCAGAGTACAGCCGATGCGCGCGGCCCGGTATATGAGTGGCCCTGGCAACGTCATGCGCTGCTCGTTGCGGTTACCGCGCTGGCCGGCGTGCTGTTGGGCCATTTTATGGCCAGCTATACCGCAGCTGATTTTGCTTATCTTGATGCCCAGACGACGGTATTCAGCGTTGTCGCCACCTGGCTGGTAGCGCGTAAACTGGTGTCTAACTGGTTGTACTGGGTGGTGATAGATGCGGTGTCTATTTACGTGTATGCCGAAAAACATCTGTATTTTCTTACCGGCTTGTTTATGCTGTATACCGTTATAGCTATTGCAGGATACTTTATTTGGCGCAGTCATTATCAGCAGCAACCGGCAGTGAGATTGAGCGTGTAACACGGCTGTGTCAGCGGCTGGAGTTTTTTGTCAGTCAGCCTCCTGTCGCGGTGCGCGCCCTGTCGCATGGCGACAGCAATCAGAGTTATCATGTTAAGACTGCGCAGGGGGATTATGTGCTGCGCTGTTATCCGGCGCATTCCACTGTGTGCCGCCAGCAAGAGCTGCGTTGTCAGCATGCTGCCGCGGCGCAGGGTTTAGCACCGGCGCCGCTGTGCCTGAATAACCATTATCAGATTATGCTTAGCGACTATATCCCCGACGCTATCGCTTATAGCTACCCGCAGCTTGGCATAGCACCGCTGTTACAGCTGTTGGTGCCCTTTCATTTACTGCAGGTACAAACGCCGGTGCTGGACTACAGCAGCTATTTGCAGCAATTGCAGCAGGCTGTAGCAGAGCAGGCAGAGCTAACGACACCGCTTTTTGCCTTGTTACGCCAGGCTGCAGCCAGGCTAAGTGCATTGCCCGTTGATGAGGTGCTGTGCCATATGGATTTGCATCAGGGCAATTTACTCTGGGCGGAAAACAAGTTGTGGCTGCTCGATTTTGAATATAGCCAACGCGCAGACAGCAGCCTGGATTTGGCCGCGTTATGCTTGCATTTTAAGCTGGATACGGCGCAGCAAAGTGCCCTGTTACAACAGTATGCCCAGCTGCGGCAGCAGCCGGATTTACTGCAGCATTTGACAGCAAAACTGCCAGCGGCGAAAGTCTTATATGCCGGTTTTTGCTGGTTATGGTATCTGGCACAGCCGGGCTGTCAGGCCCAGGCTGCGCAGTGGCAATTACAACTGCAACAGTTGCAACAGCCGTTATAGCCCGCCCAGCCGCTCTGCCAGGGTTTTATACCGCTTAACGTCTTCTTCATTAAACATTGGTTTACCATCGCTGTCTTTTTCGGCGGGTACCAGCAGGTTTTCCCGTGCCAGCCGTTCTACCCGTATTGCCTGAACGCCAAGAAATTCAGCTACCTGATCGACGGTCATTAACGCCATTTTCGTTTTCCTTGTATGTAGTTAGCCAAACAGTAATAGCGCATTTTGCGCATTTTGTGAATAGCCGTACCGCCAGTTGGCCCGCTTTAACCAGCTTGTTACATAAACCGTTACACTTTTTCAATTTGTGTTGAATAGTGTTGCTGGCTATTGCGTGTTAACGTTTGCGTTTTATTGTCTGCTTTTAGTGTCTGCTCAGGAGAGATATTAATGAAACCGGCTGTTTATTCCGTGTTATTTGCCGCTTTATGCGCTGCGCATGTTGTGAGTGCCGCTAGCCTGCAACCTCCGGTTGCTGTGCAGCAACCTTATACCGTAACGTCACCGAACGGCGATCGGCAGGATCCTTATTATTGGTTGCGTGATGACAGCCGCACCTCGCCAACGGTGCTGGATTATCTGCAGCGCGAAAATGCTTATGTCGAGCAATATGCCAAAGCGTATCAGCCGTTAACCGAAAAGCTGACCAGTGAGATCATTGGCCGGATTAAGCAGGACGACAGCTCAGTACCTTACACCAAGGGAGATTACAGCTATTACCGTCGTTATGAAACCGGCAAAGAGTATCCGATTTATCTGCGTAAGGCGGTAAAAGAGGGTACTGAGCAGGTTATGCTGGATGTTAACGAGCTGGCAAAAGGCAAAAGCTATTACGCCGTGTCGAACTGGCAGGTAAGTCCGGATCAAAACTTTATTGCCTATATGGAAGATGACAGCGGCCGGCGGCAGTATGTGCTAAAAGTACGCGATTTACGCACCGGTCAGGATTTGCCCGATGTGTTAACGGGTTTATCGTCCAGTATCGCCTGGGCCAAAGACAGCAAAACGTTATATGTCGTTAAAAATGATCCGGTAACCCTGCTAAGTACTCAGGTACTGCAGCATAAACTGGGGCAGGATCCGGCGGCAGCTAAGCTGGTGTATGAAGAAAAAGACAATAGTTTTTATATGGGCGTAGGCAACAGCACCGACGACAACTATGTCATCATCTACTCCAGTAGCACAGTATCGAGCGAAATGCAGGTGATGGATGCCAGCAAACCTGGCAGTAAATTTACCAGCCTGGCAGCGCGCGAACGCGACGTAAAATACAGTGCCGATCATGTCAATGGCCGTTGGATCATCCAAACCGACTGGCAGGCGCCGAACTACCGTATTATGACGGTAGCGGCCGACAAAATTGGTGACCGTACTAACTGGCAGCCGTTAATTACGCATGACGACAAGGTGTTTATTCAGGGCTTTGAAGCCTTTGAAAATTACCTGGCCATTAATGAACGTAGTGACGGTTTACGCCGCATTAAAGTGATGCCGTGGAACGCGCCGGAAAAAGCGTTTTACGTCGCCTCAGATGAAGCGGCCTATGTCGCCGGCTTTGAGGTCAACCCGCAGCAAAACACCAATCTGTTGCGTTACACCTATACCTCGTTAACCACACCGGCCAGCGTGTTTGAACTGAATATGCAAACCGGTGAAAAAACATTGCTAAAGCAAACTGAAGTACCGGGTGGTTTTGATAAAAACAACTATGTTACTGATCGGGTATGGGCCACCGCACGCGATGGTGTAAAGGTACCGGTGTCGTTGCTGTATAAAAAAGATTTTAAGCGTGATGGCAGCGCGCCGCTGTATCAGTACGCTTATGGCTCTTATGGCAGCTCGTCTGATCCGCGCTTTCGTGACACGGTGTTGTCGCTGGTCGACCGTGGTTTTGTTTACGCCATAGCCCATATCCGCGGCGGCCAGGAAATGGGCCGGCACTGGTATGAAGATGGTAAGTTACTGAATAAAATCAATACCTTTACCGATTACATTGATGTAACTGATTATCTGGTAGCCAATAACTATGTTGCCAAAGATAAGGTATTTGGTATGGGCGGCAGTGCCGGCGGCTTGCTGATGGGCGCGGTGGCGAATATGGCACCAGAAAAGTACCGTGGTTTGGTAGCGCATGTGCCCTTTGTTGATGTCGTCACCACAATGCTGGATGAAAGCATACCGCTTACCACTAACGAGTTTGACGAGTGGGGTAACCCGAAGCAAAAAGCCTATTACGACTATATGCTGTCGTATTCGCCTTATGATCAGGTCGCGAAGCAGGCTTATCCGGCGATGTTGGTTACCACCGGCCTGCATGACTCGCAAGTACAGTACTTTGAACCGGCAAAATGGGTAGCCAAGCTGCGTACGCATAAAACCGATAGCCATCCGTTGCTGTTTAAAACCACGATGGAAGCCGGCCATGGCGGTAAATCAGGCCGTTTTGCCCGCCAGGCGCAAATTGCTGAAGAATATGCCTTTATTCTGAATTTGCTGGGCATTAAAAGCTAAGGCAACACTCCTTACTGTGCAAAGCCGGGCATCACGCCCGGTTTTTTATTGCCAACAACACAAATAAGATCAATTATCATTTGCATCTGGTTAGGGTTTACTTTAAAGTGCCGCTCGATTGTTAATAAGAATTATTATCATTAGGAGCTGCAATGTCTGTTTCAGTTAAATCGACCGTACTTGCTAGTGCACTACTGGCAAGCAATTTCACTGCGCTGGCCCATGTGCCTTATTTAAACCCGGCCAGTTTTGAGCCAGTGCGTGGCGGTTGGGTAAGCCTGGATGCGGCCTTTGCCGACAGGTTTTTTGTCCCCGAGGCGGCATTTAATAACAGCAGTTTTACCGTGCGTACCCCAGAGGGGCAAACTACGCCATTGCTGGCGGTGCACTATGGCCAGACCCGTGCCACCGCCGAACACAAAATTGAGGCTGACGGCACCTATCGCTTTAGTACCGGCCTGCGCTATGGCGCAGTGTTTCATACCTATGAGCACAACGGCGAGCGCAAAAGCAGCCGGGATGAAAACTTTGTATTACCAGAAGGGGCAAAATCTATCGCCCATTTTCAGGCGGTAACCCGGGCCGAAACTTATGTCAGCAAAGGCGCACCGGATCAGGCGGCTGTCAGCGCCACGAATGAGGCGCTGGAGCTGGCATTCTTAACACATCCTAACGATCTGTACAGCGACAGCACAGTGCGCGCCCGTTTGCTGTTTAACGGCGCGCCACTGGCCAGCCAGGAAGTGAAGTTGTACCAGGTAGTTAAAGGTGCTGACGATGAAAAAGTAACAGCCAGCCTAAACAGTGACAGCGATGGCGTGATCAGCTTTCAACCGCAGCACGCCGGCACCTATTTTCTGGTAAGCCGCTACCGCACCGCGGCGCCTGACACCGCCAGTGTGCCTACCTATAGCTACACCTACAGCGTTGTGCTGGAAGTGACGGAATAAATACGCAATAAAGGAGAACATGATGAATAAACCCAAACTTGCAATCAGCCTGTTTCTGGCCATCAGCAGCGCCTATCTGGCCGGTTGCAGTACTAAAGCCGCACCAACTGCCAGCGCACTGAGTGTGGCACAGCAGCAACAACTGGCAGGCGAGCGCGCCGGCCATTTACGCCAGACCCATGTGCGCTTTAATGCCCTGGATAAAGATGAAAATGGCTATATCAGCCGGGCCGAGTTTAACCGCTCTGGTGAGCGCGCTTTTGAGCGGATGGACACCGATAAAGATGGCGTGTTATCGGCTGCCGACCCTAAGCCTGAGCCACGCGGTGAAGATACCCGTACCGAGCAAACCCGGCAGCAACAGCAAGCGCAGACCGGTACTGCGCCACGCCCTGAGCGACTGCTGAAAATGCCAACCACCCATTCGGTACAGGGCATGCTGGCAATGTACGACAGCAATAATGATGGCCAGATCAGCCGCGTTGAATATGAGCAGGGCCGGTCCAGCCAGTTTGCCGCTGTCGATAGCAATCGTGATGGCGTGCTCAGCTACGACGAGTATGTCAGTGAGTTTGCCGGCCGGTTAGACCAACAAATCGCCCGTACCATTACCAACACGACCAATAGTAACTAAGGCCCGCCAGGAGAAACCTATGCAGTACACCTTACTGGCGCTGGCCATCAGCCATGCCATGGCTTTACCCCTGCTGGCAGACACGGCCACCCCCGAGCTGGATACCGTATCGGTAACGGCGCAGGCACCACTGAGCCAGGCTAACAGCAAGCAAAGCCAGCAGCTTAGCGCCACTGACTTGCAGCAGCAACAGGTACAAAATATTGCTGATGTGGTGCGCTTTGTACCTGGCGTTACCACTACCGATATGGGCCGCTTTGGCAGTAACGGCTTTAATATCCGCGGCCTGGACGGCGACCGGGTGGCCATTACCGTAGACGGCTTATCACTGGGTGAAACGCTGGACCCGCCAAGCTTTGTTGCCTATGAGTTTTTCCGCTCGGCCCGCGGTGGCGTCGATATGGATGCGCTAAAGCAGGTAGAAATTATCAAAGGCGCTGATGCCATTGCCGCGGGTAGCGGTGCTTTAGCCGGTGCCGTGTTGTTTGTCACTAAAGATCCGGCCGATTATCTGGCGGCTCAGGGCAATGACAGCCATCTGGCTTTGAAAGCCGGTTTTAGCGGTTTAAATAATGAAACCCTGTTCAGTACCACAGTCGCCAACCGCAGCGATAAGCTGGAGTCGCTGCTGGTGTTTACCCGTCGTGACGGCAGTGAAACCAAAACAGCGCGCTCCGGTGCCAATATCAGTGGTGCCGGCCGTACCGTGGCTGATCCGCTGGATTATGGCAGCAACAATGTGCTGGCCAAGTTGCAATATCAGCTAACTGACAGCCAGCGGCTGGGTTGGGTTGGCGAATACTTTAGCCAAAACAGCGAGCTGGATAACCAGTCCCGACTGGACAGCGTGTATTTATCGCGCCGCGGTGATGATGAAATTGAACGCAAACGCTTGGGCCTGCAATACGATTGGCTGGCAGCGCGTAGCTTTGCCGACAGTGTCAATGCCACTGTGGATTATCAGACCAACTACACGAATGGCGTCACCACTATGCTAACCACCGGCTGCAGCGGCGCAACCAACGGCGGCGTATCGCCTTGTCTGCGCAGTGAAGACCGGGATTTTAAACAGCAGCAGTTAAAGCTGGCCGTGGCGTTGGAGAAAGAGCTGCTGGGTGACAGCGTGCAGCAACAATGGCTGTATGGCATTGCCGCCGAGCGGCGCAATGTTGAATTTTCTGCTATAGACCGACGCTATATTGGTGAAACCGGCGAACTGGCCAGCCCGCCGGTAGTAGATCCGGACCAGGTACCAGAAACTGACGTCACGGCGTTAAGTCTGTATGCCCGCGACGTAATTAAGCTGACACCACGCTGGACCTTAAGCCTCGGCGGCCGTTTTGACGGCCTTAAGTACCAACCGAAATTTGATGCGCAATTTAACGACAACACGCAAACCGTTGCCGCTGTCGATTTTTCCGCCTTTACCTGGCAAAGCAATCTGACCTATCAGCTAGACAGTACGCAGCAGCTGTGGCTGCAAGCCGGACGGGGCTTTCGCGCGCCAACAGTGGCTGAAATGTATGCACCAACGTCACTGGTTAGCCGTACTGAAAAAGCATCGGGTTTAGTAGTAGAAGGCTTGCTGGGCAGTATCGCTAACCCGGATCTCAACGCCGAGCGCAGTCTTAATCTGGAAGCCGGTTACCGCTACCAAAGCGATAGCTTACTGTTGGGGCTGTCGGTATTTAATGACCAATACAGCGATATGATTGATAGCCTGGTGCTGCTGCAAAACCCGGACACCGTATACGAAAGTTGCTTCCGCGGTGTTTGTACCGAATCTCTCGGCAACCCATATACCACTATGGCCAATACCGGCGAAGCCGATGTTAAAGGCATCGAGCTGGAGGCCGGTTGGCGCATTAGCGCTGCCGTGAGTTCGCGCCTGGCGCTGTCTTATAACGACGGCGAAACCCAGGACGGTGAGCCACTGCGTAGTGTTAATCCGGCCTCTGCTGTTTTGGGTCTGCGTTACGATGGCGCCAACTGGGATCTGATGGCGAACATTAGCCACAGCGCGGCGAAAAAAGCTAAAGACGCTTACAACGCCGATGGCACTGCTGCTGCAACTTACCCCTACCTGACTGACAGTTACACTGTGGTGGACCTAATGGCCAACTATGATATCAGCCCGCAGTGGCGCTTAAGTGCCGGTATTTATAACCTGTTTGACGAAGAATATTACCAATGGCAGCGGGTGCGCTTTGTTACTAACTGGGTCGGTAGCGGCGTGCGTGGTGGCGTGTTGCCAGGCGGCGAAGGTTTGCAGCGTTACAGCGAACCAGGCCGTTACGCCAAACTGGCCATTAGCTACGTTTTCTAGTGTTTTCTCCCGCCGCTATGCAACCGCTGGCGCACAGCCTTCCTCCTGCTGTTAAAGCAGGAGGCTTTTTGCTGACGCTAACGGCAGTTTTAAGCGCCCATTTAGTGCCGTTATTGTGGTATCTGAGCATAAATCACAGTAATCCCACAGCCATTAAGCCGCCGCTGTTAACCGGGGTCTTGCTACAACAAGCCGCGTCACAGGCTGCCGCTACCGCACCGCAAACGCCAACCCAAGCCAAACCGCCCGAGCAGGAGAAGCAACAGATGCCGCCGCAGCAACAGCCATCACCACCACAGCACAAGGTGAAACCGGTCAGCGTTAAAGCTAACGAGCCGGCTAAGGCTGCTACTAAGCCATTAACGCAGCCGGTGCCATCAGCTACAGCGGCTAGCCATCAGGTTGCAGCTGTAACTAAAACCGAAGCAGTGGCTCAGAGCGCTGGTGCGGCAATAGACAATGCCGCGGCCAGCGCCGTGCCGGTATCTGCGCCGCTGGTAAATGCCAGTGCTCACTTTAATGCGCCACCGCACTATCCGCAGTTATCGCGCAAATTGCGCGAGCAGGGCACGGTAGTGCTGGAGCTAACGGTGCTAGCCAGCGGCAAGGTAGCAGATGTCAGGGTGCAACAAAGCAGTGGTTACGCCCGGTTAGATAAAGCCGCGTTGTTAGCGGTAAAGCACTGGCGTTATCAACCGGCGCAGCGTGCTGGCAAGGCAATAGATTACCGTTACCGGCAGCGGCTGGAGTTTTCCTTAACTGAAGGAGTGAAACCATGACAGCATTAACAGACAACCCCTATGGCATGGCGGCACTGTGGGCGCAAAGTGATTGGGTGATTAAAACCGTGGCGCTGTTGTTGCTGCTGATGTCGGTAGCCAGCTGGAGCGTTATTATCTGGCGTAGTTTGCAACTTTGGCGTTTACGCCCGGCCAGCAAAGCGTCGCGCGATTTCTGGCATGCGCAAAGCTTTGCTGAAGGCCTGCAGTTGCTGCAACCGAATAACAGCAACAGCCCTTATCGCGTCCTGGCCGAACAAGGCCAGGCCGCAGTAGATCATCACCGGCTGCATAAAGCCGACTTGCACGGTCAGCTAAGCTTAAACGACTGGCTCAGCGCCTGCTTGCGCAATGCCATTGACGATAATGTGCAGCAACTGCAACGGGGGTTACCGGTGTTGGCATCGGTGGGCTCAACCGCGCCCTTTATCGGCTTATTTGGCACTGTGTGGGGTATTTATCATGCGCTGGTTAGCATAGGCGTATCGGGCCAGGCGGGTATTGATAAAGTCGCCGGCCCGGTTGGCGAAGCGCTGATCATGACCGCAGTCGGTCTGGCGGTAGCGATACCGGCGGTACTGGGCTACAACGCATTGCAGCGCGCCAACAAAGGTGTGATTACCCGGCTTAACCGCTTTGCTCATCAGTTGCATGCGTATTTTCTTACCGGTGCTGCGCCTAAAGCGAATGTGAGTGTGCTAACGAATAAACAGGAGCGGGCGTAATGACGTTTTCGCCTGACAGCAGCGATGACGACGTCATCAGTGAAATTAATATGACACCGCTGGTGGATGTAATGCTGGTGCTGTTGATCATTTTTATGATAACCATGCCGGTGTTAACGCAATCGGTTTTGGTACAGTTGCCGCAAACCAGCGCCAAGCCTGCGGTAACACAACCTGACAGTATTGCCATTAGCGTACTGCGCGATGGCACTGTACTGTGGGGCAGCGAGGTGGTTACTGCGGCGCAACTGCAGCAACGGTTGCGGCAGGTTGCTGCGCAGCCACAGCAAGCATCGCTGCAACTAATGGCTGATAAAGCGGTGCAGTATCAGCATGTGCTAACGGTTATGGCGCTGGCGCAGCAATTAGGCATTAGCCAGCTGGGGTTTGTTACTGAACCGGCAAGCGCGGGTGAACCGCAGCACTAAGAGCCGAAGTGTTGCTGCCTGAGTTGCGCCAGCGCAGCGGCGTATTCTTGTTGCCACCGCTGTAGCTGGCTGGCGCTGGCGTTATCGGCCAGTAATTGCTGCTTCAGGTTGGCATATTGTTGTTGCAACAGCGCACGCTGTTGCAGGTAGAGCTCACGCTGTTGTTGTTGCCCGGCCTGGCGGACTTCGTGCTGTGCTACTTGCTCAGCGTCAGCACCAAAATAGCGTTGCTGTAGCTGTGGTATAAAAGCCTGACGTTCGCTGTCGGGTAAGTCTGTCAGCATATCCAACGCTTGCTGATACAACAGATCGGCACTTAGCAATGGCTGCAGCTGCGGTGCCAGCTGTTGTTGCTGAGCAAACAGGGCATCCAGCCGCTGTGCCGCATCTAACTGCTCACGCTGCGCCAATAACTGGCCTAAGGCAAATTGCTGTTCGGCAAACTGCTGCTCCCGGCCAAACAACTTGCTGTAGTCTTCTGCAAATAACCGCTGTCGTAATTTTCTTACTTCATTGTATTGTGTTGGTTTATCCAAATTGTTATCCAGCACCAGCTCAGCAAGCAACTGCTGATAGTCATGATATTGCGCCAGCAACTGTTGTAACCAGGCCGCCTCTGCTGTAGTCAGTTGCTGTTGATACAAAGCCAGTGTTTGCAGACATTGCTGCGGCCCGGCGTTTTGGCAATCAGCCCAAAATTGGTGTAGCCACTGCTGCAGATTTTGTCCTTTAATTTGCTTGTGCATTTGTTGCAACGCCGCCTCGATTTCCGCTTGCTGACGCTGTTGTCTGCCAGCAATACGCTCGTCAGTCGGCTTGGTTGCCTTGTGCGGCGAAGGGTTTTGGCGTGTCGCCACGCTATCAGTGGCGCTGATTACCGTTGCAACTGGCATTGAGGATGGCGCTACAGCTGCACTTAGCTGTGGCGGGGCAAAAGCGTATTGCCACAGCAGTGCTGCACTAAGCAGTGTTATGCTACCGAGCGCAAAGCATTTTTTCATCATATCGTCCTGATCTCAGACCGTTGTTTGGCAGACCGCGGGGCAATGAACTTAGTCAAAGCGAAACTCAGCCAGCACGGCAAAATGATCGGACAGATCCCACTTTCGCCACAATGCATCGCCGGTACTGCGAAAAACCCGTACATCGTTAACCGCGTAGCGGGGCTGTTTGTGCGCCGTGCTGTACACCAGGTAATCCAGATATTCTACTGTGTCGTAGCTGGCGGCATAATGGTTAACCCGCGGGTCAAAGGTTGCTGCGCTATAACCGCTGATAGCCGGTACTGCCGCAGCCAGGTTAGCTTGCATCTGGCTATAGTCGTCGGCAAAGCGTAGTTTATTCACATTAAAATCGCCGCCATAGATAACCGCATCTGTCACTGGTATTGGTTTGGCCGCAATATGCTGTTGCATCAGCTTAAACTGGGCCTGACGCATCTGCCTGGCGGCGTCGCTATCAAACGAGGCGGCATGGGTGTTTACCACATGATAGCCTTTGCCGTGTTTAATTACTTCGGCGTAGATAAAGCCTTTGTCGGCAAAGCAATCGGTACCGGTGCAGTCCGGGTATACCAGATAACTTATTTCGCCCAGCGGGTAGCGGCTGGCAATAACTACACCGCCGTTATACACATTAATGCCCGACAACGGTGCGCGCAGGATTTCGGTCTGGTAAGGGTATTCTGCCGCCAAAGCACGTAACAGCGCCGGGCTGTCAGCTGAAAAAGCTTCCTGCAAAAACAGCACGTCATAACCTTTTAGCGCAGCTGGCAGCTCGGTCAGGCGCGTAGCTATGTCACTGGCAACCAATGGCAGGGCATAAATGTTGTACGTTAGTACTTTCAGGCTATCGGCACCGGCCAACGGCTCCTGTGGCGGCAGATTGCTAATGGTGTAGTAAAAGTCGTCATAACCGCCGGTATACTGTGCTGCCACAGCCTGAGTGCTGAGACGGTTCTGATAAGGTGCCTGATAACGATGTATGTTGCGATCGGTAAACCAGGGCGCCTGATTGGCGGTGGTAGTAATGCTGTGCTTAATACTGCTGCCAACCCAATTGCCGGTCATTTGCTGGCGGGCAACAATAGTAGAGCCGCCAGCGGTGATTTGAGTATCAAATTGATAGGTTTTACCGTTTTTTACACCAACATTGCGGTTAAATGCCAGCACTCTGGCTGTGGCATAAGGGGCAATTTCTGTCGCTTCCTGTTGCCATTGGCTGCCGGCGGTTAAACGGCTACTACCGGTTTGAGCAACGTTAATTTGCACCGTTTCAGGCGTAGAGTTAGTTATAAAAACATAGCTATCCGCAAAAGCCTGGCCGGATAGACTCAGGCCGACAAGCAATAAGCTCTGCAGCCAGCGTTTTAACGCTAAAAGGGATGGTAAGTACATATAGCTCTCTCTGTTTTATAGTAGTACCGCAAGCCAGTAGGCCGCGCCAATAAACCATAGAGCAAAATAATGTACTTAAGGTAACAATTTGGTGAAAATATGGTGAATGTTACGTTTTGTGGTGCGTTGGGTAAAAGTTGCTGTTATGCGGTGGTTCAGTTTAATGGTGTTGCAGTTGTAAGGTAATGGCCGGTAAATGCGGTTGCAAGCTACGATTGATCACATGACACATAGTAAAGTCGGCCACGCTCTGCCAGATAATGCTCTGCATGTCCTGCTGAGCAGCCAGAAATTTCTCCGCTGTACGGCTGTCTTCCAGCACCAGGTCTACCCGGCCTTGCAGCATTAAACCAAAAGCCTGGGCGTCACTGTTCACCAGCACCCTTACACCAGCAAACTCTTGTTGTTCGGCCATTTTAAAGCCGCGAATATGGCTTATCAGTAAATCGTTGCGTTGTTGCCAGTTCATCAGTTTGCCACTGTTCAGGCTATAGGCATTTAGCCGCAATCTATCCAGAATGACCGGCACCACCAGTAGCTCGTCATTGGCTTCGTCTAACTGGCAGATGCGAAATAAATCGGCATCTATCTCGCCATCTATTAACAGCCGTAAGCGTCGCTCAGACGGCAGGGCTATAAACTCGGGTGTAAAGCCTAATTGGCTATAGGCCTGGCTGACATGCCGCTGCAGCTTATCCCGTAGCTCAGAGTCGCCCAGCGGCATACCAATACGCACCGGTTGGCTGGCCATGGTGTGAAAAAGTACCAAACTGAACAACAAAGTGAAGGTTTTCAAACCAGGCTCTCTTAATTAAGACCAGTACAGTATAGCTAATGCGGATACTAAATAAAAAATCCCCGGTATTCCGGGGATCTTTTTACATCTTAAACTCTAGTACTTAGCCGCGATACCCTCTGCCGGGATGGCATCTAAGATAAACTGGCGCAAATCGTCGTTAGATTTCTGTAAATCTTCCGCGCGCAGGTACATCATATGGCCGCTGCGATAGCCTTTGAAACTTAAGCGGTGTTTCATTTTGCCGCTTGGGTCCAGCTGCCACATATTGTATTTGCCATCGAAGTAGTTGGTGGCGCCATCATAGTAGCCTGACTGGGTTAGCACTTTTAAATAAGGGTTTTGTGCCATGGCCTGACGTAGGTTTTCGCCGGTGTTGTCGTCACTTCTATCCCACGGGTGCACCGGGCCAAACATATTGTATTTGACGTCGGTTTTATAGTTCAGCTCGTTACGCAGGTAGTAGTTAATCGCCGGTGTAAACGAGTGCAGCCAGGAGGTGAGTTCAGCGTTGTAATCCGGTGTGTCACCGGCGTCACGCTTATCTATGCCTAAATAGCGTGAATCTAAACGGCCAACGGTCTGGCCACGATCACGCAGCAGTTCTTTCCAATAGTAACTGGTAGGAATATCCAGATTATTCTGCAATACCGCCTGAAGCGATAAACCGGAGTAGCTGGCCACTTGCTGGGCAACACGCTGCTTTTCTTCCTGGCTAATGGCGTTGCCTTTAGCTAAGGCCGGCAGGTACTGGTTTAGGGTAAATTGTTCTACTTCCGGCAGAATGTCGTATAAGTCTTTTTGTTGCAGCTCGTTGCTGAGCTTTTTATGGTACCAGGCGGTTGCAGCAAAATAAGGCAGGCGGTTGGCGGCTTTTACCGGGCCTGCGCGATCTATGCCTAAGTCAGTTGGCGATACCAGTACCACACCGTTTAAGTACATCCACTGCTGGTTTTGCAGTGCCAGTGCCAAACCCGATACGCGGGTGGTGCCATAGCTTTCACCGATTAAAAACTTTGGCGACTGCCAACGTTCATTGCGACTGACAAAGGTATTAACCCACTCAGCCAGATACTTCACATCGGCATTGACGCCAAAAAACATCCTCTGCTGCTGATCTTTGCTTGGCATTTTGCCATCTTTACCCGGCAAAACGCGCGAGTAGCCGGTATTAACCGGATTAACAAACACGATGTCTGCCACATCCAGTACCGAGTAAGGGTTGGTTTTTACGCCATAAGGTTGTAGCGGGTAGCCTTCGTCGTCGACATTCAGCACTTTAGGGCCGGTGTAGGCCACGTGCATCCATACTGATGCCGAGCCCGGACCGCCGTTAAAGGAAATAAGCAACGGCCGCTTACTGCGATCTTTAATGTCACTACGCTGGTAGTAGGTATAAAACAACGTGGCGGTAGGATTACCCTCGTCATCCCACACCGGTTGGGTGCCGCTGGTAGCACTGTAGCTAAAACGCTTGCCGTTTACTTCGGTTTTATGCTCAGTCGTCACTTTATTATCAATGTCAATCTGCCGCTCTGTTGCCTGCACTAGTGTGCTACAGACAAATAGCAACAAGGCTAAAGGTGTGATTAGTTTCATTACTCCCCCGGGGTGTCGGTGCTGTTATTGTTTATGCTTACCTGTTTACCGTAAAACCTTAGCAAATACAAAAGACATGCGGCCAGCGACCATAAAAACGCCGCCATATACGTTGGCGAAAACGGGAAGCGAAACAAGTTAATAATACGAATCATTAACAATAGTATGTTGTTGATAATAAACAAAATTTTGCCATGCTTTGCTTTTTGGACTACACTTGTCGGCATATTTTCTGTTGCATAAAAAGGCTGGCACAATGAAAGGTAACCCGCAGGTATTGTCAAAACTTAATGAGGTGCTAACTGCCGAATTAACCTCGATTAATCAGTACTTTTTACATGCCCGCATCTACAAAAACTGGGGCTTAAAAGCGCTGAATGATGTCTGTTACAAAAAATCGATTAAAGATATGAAACAGGCGGATGAACTGATCGAGCGTATTTTAATGCTGGACGGTCTGCCAAATTTACAGGCGCTGGGCAAGTTACGCATCGGTGAAGATACGCCGGAAATGCTGCAATGCGATATGGACTTTCAAATTGAACAATTACCTTTGCTGCGCGCTGCTATAGCGCTGTGTGAGGCCGAGCAGGATTATGTCAGCCGTGACATGCTGACCGAAATACTGGAATACGAAGAAGAACATTTAGACTGGCTGGAAACGCAACAGCATCAAATCAGCGCTATGGGGCTGGCTAATTACCTGCAAGCACAGCTGGGAGGCGAATAAATGCAAGGCAATAAAACCGTAATCGATGCGCTGAACGTGTTGCTGGCCAATGAACTGGCAGCGATGGACCAGTATTTTATTCATTCGCGTATGTACCACGACTGGGGCCTGCACAAGTTATTTGAGCGTATAGACCATGAGTTTGATGACGAAAAGGGCCATGCCTCAAAACTGATAGAACGCATTATCTTTTTACAAGGTGTGCCGGATATGAGCAAGCGTGATGCCATTCACGTAGGCCATGATGTACCAACTATGTTGCAGAATGACTTGCAGGTGGAATACACAGTGCAAAAGCTGCTAAAGCAAACCATGGCCTTGTGTGAGCAACAGCAGGATTACGTCACCCGCGCTATGCTGCAGCAATTATTGGACGATACTGAAGTTGATCACGCCCACTGGTTAGAGCAACAACTGAATCTGATTAAACTGCTGGGTCTGCAAAACTACCTGCAATCACAGATGTAACAACCGCTTTGTTACTGTATAAGATGGGCAACAGCAGTTTGCCCATCTTAGCGGGTTAACCGTTGCTAGCCGTTACATCATAGCCAGGCAATGGCGTAACTTTGCATGCAAGGCTGCAATATCGGCTCGTCCCTGCGGCTGCTGTTGGTAATAGCGGATCAATGCCCTAAGCGGCACATACAGATTATTCAGGCAGAGCGTTCTGGCGGTAGTCTGACACCTGGGATCGGCAGCAATATCAGCCAGAGTAAACAACGCATAACGCAGGCACCATTCCTGCAGCAGTATATTCTTTTCTGACGCCAGTAAACTGGCTAAGCGGCAACTGCAACAACAATAATCGGCTACCAGCCGGGCATAATCTGCTGGCGAAGCGGCCTGTTGTTTTACCAATCGGCTTAACCGGCTGAAGTCCTGCCAACTACTACATTGTATTGATAACATAGATACCCTTTTTACCCGGCTTAATGTAACCAGCCGTGCGCTTTGCCAGCGTAGGGCTCCGTGCTCAGGCTATGCTTATGTGCCGGTTGATGCTGCTGGCTAAAACGGCAAAACTCGCGACGGATATGACAGCTTTCCCACAGTACGGCTATGCTGGCCGGATGGTTACCTGGCAGTTGTTGCAGCAAGCGTTGTAACTGGCTTAATGTCTGGCGCAATACACTAAGACAGCGGCGCCAACGTTGTTGCCGGGCATAGGTTTCGGCCAGATTTTGCACACTAATCGAGTAGCACAGCACCAGCTGTACAACGCTATCCTGCCACTGCTGTTGTGACAAATGCTGTTGGTTTTCCACGTAATCCGGCCAGGCGTCGGTCATTACACCGGCTGCGTGCTGATATAGCCCTGCTGCCAGTGCAAAGTGATCATGGGCAAAGGCTTTATTGGCCTGGGTAATAATCTGTTTCCAGTGCGTTATGGCGTCCATCTCAGGTTCCTGTTCAACAATATTGCGCAAAATATGGTTTGTTTTTTAAATTAATGCAAATGATAATGATTATCAATTGATGTTTTATCTTTGCCGGAGTTTGTTATGCCATTTAGCCTGCCCGCCTTGCCTTATAGTTACACTGCGTTAGAGCCACATCTGGATGCGTTAACGATGGAAATTCACCATAGCAGGCATCATCAAGCCTATGTAAATGGCCTAAATGCCGCTGTCGCTGATAGCGTTTATGCCAACTGGCCGTTAAAACGCTTGTTACAGCAGATTGCGCAGTTACCAGAAACGCTGCAACTGGCTGTGCGTAACCACGGTGGTGGCCATGCCAACCACAGTTTGTTTTGGCAAGTCATGACGCCAGAGGGCGGCGGTGAGCCTGACGGCGCGCTGGCAACAGCAATAGCACAAAGCTTTGGCAGCTTTGCTGAATTCAAACAGCGCTTTATCGCTGCGGCGCTAAGCCGTTTTGGTAGTGGCTGGGCCTGGTTGGTTAAGCGGGCTGATGGCAGTTTGCTGGTAACCAGCAGTGCGAATCAGGACAGCCCCTTGATGGACGGATTCACACCTATTTTGGGGTTGGATGTCTGGGAGCATGCGTACTATCTGCAATATCAAAACAAACGGCCGGAGTATGTCGCGGCGTTTTTTAACCTGATTAACTGGCCCTGTGTGGCGCAGTTGTATCTGGAGCAACCGTGAAACCCGCTGCATCTTTAACCTTACCAGCCTTAAGCGGCCGTCAACTGATGGGGCTTTTGGTAGTGTTAGCAGGAGCCGCTTACGGTGTGTTGCAACTGCTGTTTTTGTTGCAACAAAACAGCCTGATACGGCATGCTTTTTATGCTGGCATGGTAGCCGCTGTCGCAACGGCGGCTGGTGCGCTGCCGGCACTGTTTATGCGGCGCTTATCGCAAAAACTGCATGATGTTATGCTGGGTTTTGGCGCCGGTGTCATGCTGGCCGCCTGTATGTTTTCGTTAATAGTGCCGGCGCTGACGCTATTGGCAGATAGCGGTGCATCTGCGTGGTACAGTTCGGGCAGTGTAGCGCTGGCGATATTGCTAGGTGGGGCTGCTATGTTGCTGTTAGAGCGCTTGGTGCCGCACCAGCATTTTATTAAAGATGAAGACAGGGCGCGCAATAAAACTCTGCGTCGCAGCTGGTTATTTGTCTTTGCCATAGCACTGCATAATATTCCTGAAGGCCTGGCTATTGGAGCTTCCTTTGCTGCAGGCGACAATTTAGCTGCTATGGCGCTGGCTACCGGTATATCTGTACAAGATATTCCTGAAGGCCTGGTCGTTGCGATGGCGCTGCTGGCAGTAGGTTATAGCCGCACGCTGGCAGTAAGCATAGCGGTATTGTCTGGTTTAACTGAGCCGCTAATGGCTATTGTTGGTGCGGCTGTACTGGGTGAATCCAGCCTGTTATTGCCCTGGGGGCTGGCGTTGGCTGCCGGCGCGATGTTGTTTGTTATCAGCCATGAAATGATCCCGGAGTCACACCGTCAGGGTCATGAGCTGGCCGCCACCAACGGACTAATGCTGGGCTTTGTACTGATGCTGTTATTAGATACGGCGCTAAGCTAACAGCCCGGCGTTAATAAGTGGCCGACACATTTTATTACAATCCAGTTAGCAGCCGGGCTGGCGGGCTGTCACCGTTTTTATTACATTGGCTGATATATAAAGTAACAACCCGTCTAACTTTGGTGAACCAATGAAAAAAATATTTGTAATCAGCGCGGTAGCGCTGGCGGTACTAACCGGCTGTGCCGCTGAGCGTAGCGTATCGGCTGATGCGCAAGTAAGCCAACAACAACTACAGGGCCAGGTCGTGGCCAGCCCGAATGATAATCGCGCTTATAAAACGCTAGTACTGCCAAACAAACTGGAAGTCATGCTGGTGTCAGATCCTGCCGCAGAAAAGTCTGCCGCCGCGCTAAGTGTCGGGGTAGGTTTATTGCAAGATCCAATGAGTCAGCAAGGTATGGCGCATTATTTAGAGCATATGCTGTTTTTGGGCACCGAGCGCTATCCTGACACTAACGAATACAGTGCTTTTATGACAGCCCATGGCGGTGCACAAAACGCCTATACCTGGCTGGATATTACCAACTATATGTTTAAGGTAAACAACGACGCTTATGATGAAGGTCTGGATCGTTTTTCTGACTTTTTTAAAGCGCCCAAGTTATACCCGGAATACACCGACAAAGAAAAAAATGCGGTAAACGCCGAGTGGTCTATGCGCCGCGAAATGGACTTTTTTGGCCAGTACAAGCTAGCGCGTAATATGATGGGCAGCCACCCGGCCAACCGGTTTTTAATTGGCAACCTGGAAACCTTAGGCGACAAAGAGGGCAGCCAGCTGCACAGTGAAACCGTGGCGTTTTATAATAAATACTACTCGGCCAATATTATGAAGGCTGTGCTGCTAAGTAACCTGCCGCTGGCTGAGATGGAGCAACTGGCGGTTAAACATTTTGCCAGCATTGAAAATAAAAACATTGCTAAGCCAGCCGTTACCGACAATGTAGATTTTAGCCAGTTGGCCGGTAAGCGCATTCATTATGTACCGAACAATGACGTTAAACAGCTAAAACTGGATTTTACTATCAGCAATAACAGCGAGCTGTTTGCTGTTAAACCAAACGAATTTATTACTTATTTGCTTGGTTCAGAAATGCCTGGCACGCCGGCCCATCAGTTAAAAGCTATGGGCTTGATTTCAAAATTAAATGCCAGTGCCACACCAGACTTATACGGTAACTATGGTTCGCTGAGTGTTGATATTGATCTGACCGACGCCGGCATGCAAAACCGCGAAGGCATAGTTGCCACGGTGATGCAGTATATAGACCTGATCAAACAGCAGGGCGTCGACAGCAAGTACTTTAGTGAAATACAAACCAGCCTGAACAACCAGTTCCGATTCCTGGAGAAAGGCGACGAATTTGGTTATGTAGCCAGCCTGGCCGATGCGATGCAAAAAGTACCATCGCGTAACGCCATTAATGCGCCTTTCTACTATCAACAGTTCGATGCTAAAGCAGTGAATGATGTGCTGGCGCAGTTAACGCCGCAGCGTTTACGGTTGTGGTATATCAGCAAGCAGGAGCCGCACGACAGCAGCCTGCATTTTTATGACGGTAAGTACAAAATTGCCGATATCAGCCAAGAAGAGCAACTAAGCTGGCAAAAGACACCACAGCTGGCGCTGAGTTTGCCTACCGTAAACCGTATGTTGCCAGAAAACTTCGCCTTAAAAGCACCACAGGCACAAGACAAGCCAGAATTGGTGGTGCAGCAACAGAACATTAGCGCCTGGTTGTATCCCAGCCAGCAGTTTGCCGGCCAGCCGCGTGGCGTGCTGGAGATCTTTCTCAACAGTGATACCGTGCAGCAACAGGTTAAGGCTAAAGTTGCGCTGTCGCTGTGGCGTGATCTGTATAACCTGCAGCAAAGTGCGCTGGCTACTGAAGCCGATATTGCCGGTATGCAGCTAAGCTTGCGTGATGGCAATGGCCTGGCACTTAGTGTGGCCGGTTTTACCGATAAACAGCCGCAGTTGTTACAGCAGGCGCTGGCAGGCTTAGCCATTACTACCGATGAACAAGGCTTTGCCCAGGCCAAAGATCGCTTTATCCGTGGCGTACAAAACCAGAGTAAGCAATTCCCGTTTCAACAGGCGTTTTTAGCCTACAACAGCCTGGTGCGCTCTGGCAATTATGAAGCTGATGCACTGGTACAAGCTGCGCAAAACCTGACACTGGCAGAGCTGAACGCCGCGGTAGAGGGCTTACTGGCGAATAATCAGCTGCGTATTTTTGCTTTTGGTAACTATGACAAAGCCGCAGTTGAGCAGGTAGTTAAAACCGTTGCAGCAGCATTGCCGGCGAAGCGCAATACCCAACCATACAGCCGTACGGCATTTTGGTTACCTAAACCGGGTGAAGCGTTGGTAGTACAAAAAGATATCGATGTTGCCGATGTGGCGCTGGTCGATGTGCATGTTCACCCAGAGCCGTCATACGCCCAATTGGCGCGCGCAACCATATTACGCAGCCATTTTAGCAATATTGCCTTTGATAAGCTGCGCACTGAAGAGCAACTGGCTTATGCCGTTGGCGGTACTTCAATGCAGCTGGAAGACTATGTTGGTTTTGCAATGTATATTCAAACACCGGTTAAAAGTGTCGCCGAGATACAGGCGCGCTTCGACAGCTTTAAACAGCAGTATGCAACCGAGTTGGATAAACTGACAGAAGACGATTTCGCTAAACTTAAAGCCAGTACTTTAATCACGCTAAAAGAGCCGGCGAAAAACCTACGCGAAGAAGTCGGCCCGTTTATAACGGATTGGTATCGCGAGAAGTTTAGCTTTGACAGCGAGCAACAGCTAATAGCGGCAACAGAGCAGGTTAGCCTGGCCGATGTGAAAGCCTTCTACCGTGAAACCATGTTAAACCCTAACGCCGCACGTATTTCGGTGCAAATGCGCGGTACCAAGTTTGCTGATCAGCCGTTTTCTGACTTACCCGGCCAGACTAAAGTAACCGACGTGGCAGCCTTTCATCGCCAGATGAAACGCCAGTAACTCAGCGCCATTCTGTTAATAAAAACGCAGCTTCGGCTGCGTTTTTTATTGGCCGGCGAAAATTCTGCAAAATAGTTTGAGTAATCACTTTAAACAACAGTTTTGTCATGTTGCTGCACCAAAAAAGACCGCAGCTAACTACCGCGACCAGTTTACGGCGTTAACAAGTTTTACATTTTTGGGTAATTAAAACAGCGCGCTGCTTTTTTCAGCAAAAGCGTCGGTCAAAGCGTTAATTCTGCGTATTGCAATCAATTTTAACTGGTCTATGTTGTTGGTGGAGTTGTAACCAGTCACATGGAAGAGACGCTAAAAATAATAACGATAATCTCAGCAAGAACTTTGATTCAGCAGAGAAAAGACGAGGACAACCCAATGAAAAAATCTAGCTCGCTGCTACTGGCAGCTTTGCTGAGCTTTGGCTCGCAAGCGGCGGTTGGTGGCTACCCTGTAGTATTAGTACACGGCTTTCAGCCAGACAATTTAGCCAGCCGGCCCAGCGGTAGCCAGGTAACGGCCAATGGCGCAGCATACTGGGCCGAGTATTGGCGTGACCGGGCTGACGTGCGTATAGACTGGCCATCGCAAGAGCGCATTGCCGGCAAAATTGCCAGCGATTATGTCTGGCCCAAGCTGCAACAAATGTCACAAAGTGGCACCTGCGCCAATGGCTGTATTTTTGTCTCGCACTCAACCGGCGATTTAGTTACCCGCTATATTATTGACAACCAGGCGCTGTGGCTGCAAAACGCCGGCTTGCCGCCGCTTAATATTGTCGCCAGCTTCGATTTTGCCGGCGCCGGTGGCGGGGTAGAGCTGGCTGATTTAGCGGTAAATGTCGCCGGCGGCTCCGGCCTGATTGACGGCGCGCTGCGTTTGGCGTTGTCGCTATGGCTGGGGCAAATACCGTCGCCGGCAAATATTGGCGTACTTAATGATTTACGGGTCAATACCGCCCGCCAGTTAGCGGCTTTTCCGGATGAGCGGGTGCCGCGGTTACGCTTTGTCGGTGCCGGGTCCGACTTCCTGGGGACTACCGGCGCCTTTTTACCCGGTGAAGACGACGGCGTGGTGGCCAGTCATTCCAGCTGTGGCGCAGCCAGTGCCGCCAGTTATAACAGTTGCTCACGCAGTGTAGCCTTTGATGGCAAGCTGGCTTCGGTAAGTGGCCCAGCCAGTTTTATGCCATATCACTACCCGCTGCTGATGAGTGAAGGTTATAGCCACAGCGATGTGATTGCTAACCGCGCTGAGGATGAAATTACCGCCGCTAACAATGGCGCAAATTATCTTAACGGCGATCGCTTGCAGTTTAACACCTACGACGAAACACGCGGCTGGTGGATTTTCAGCTCGCGCTATCGTGTTGTGCGTAACTCGAATAACACCAGTATGTCGGCACTGGTGTATCAGGCCGCGAACTAAGCATGAAAAAGTGGTTATTAGTACTGAGCCTGTCAGCATTGCTGGCAGGTTTAGGTTATTTTTGGCCAGAGCCATCTGTTGTATCGCCAACACAAGCTGTGCCGTCTGGCGTAGCCGTTTCGCCTGATAATAATGCTGTCGCTGCTAAGCCCGATAGCGAGCCGCAGCAGATAACTGTCACAGAGAAAATCCCTGAGCCGGTGACTGAGAGTTTTAAGCTATTAGCCAGCGCCTATGCCGCTGAGCTTGAGCTGCCGGCTTATTCGCGGCCGCTAAGTGCAGATGATGAGCATTTACTTAATCCCAACCGCTATATTCCGCAAAGCGTGCCGCTGGAAGGCGGTGCCAGTGCGACTATAGTGCTGGCGAAATATCGCTTTAGTTACCCCGAACCAGTAGCAGTAACGCTGGAGATTAACGGCTTACAGATATTTGATGTCAGCGTGCAGCTAGCAGATGAAAACAGCGCTGACAGTGTAGCAACGGCTGAAATGCGCGGCACGCCAGAGCGTTACAACGCCGTACTCGAGCCTGAGTCAGATTGGAACGGCGCCTTTGAAGTGCAGGTAAGCTTTAGTGCTAATGGCACAGCACAGGTACTAAAAACCGGCATTGAATACCATAACCCGGTAGCCACCATTGTCGGTGTTGCCGATAGCCTGGGCGTTGGTGCCGATATGCAAATACCGGTAAAACTTGAGGTTAAACAAGTGGGCTACTACCGTATACGGGCCAATTTATACACGGCACAGCGCCAGCCACTGGCGCTGTTAACGGCGACCGAAAAACTGGGTAGCGGCAAACAGGAAATTACCCTGCGCGCATATAAAGCCGTGCTGCGTAACAACAGCGGGCCCTATATTCTCGGCAGCTTTATCCTGGAAAAGCGCCCAGCTGTACCCGGTGAGCAAACCCAATATGGCGACAGCGAACAAGCCGAGTACCCGTTAGATAGTTTCTCGCTTAATCAGCTCAGCGATGAACCCTGGCAACCCGATGAGCAGGAGTTGCAGCGGCTGCAGTTTTTGCAGCAAATGGCAGAGCAGCAGTAAGCAGAATTAAGGCCGGTGTTTGGCCAGTTTGCGCTGCAGGGTACGCCGGTGCATGCCCAGCAGCTCAGCGGTGCGGCTGATATTGCCATCCTGCTCGGCTAGCACCCGGTTAATATGTTCCCACTCCAGTTGATCCGGCGATAATACTGCGGGTGTGTCTTGCGTAGCGCTGTCAGTAGCCAGATGTTCACCGCGCAGTGCCTGCTCCAGTTGCAGCAGATCAGCCGGCTTGGTCAGATAATCATCTGCCCCCAGTTTTACCGCCTGCACCGCATTGGCAATGCTGGCATAGCCGGTAAGCAGCACGATACGAGACTTTGGCAGTGCCAGGCGCAGTGGTGCGACAAAGTTTAAACCGGACTGGCTGGCAAAGCGCAGATCAAGCAGATAGGTATCGGCATTCTCGTTAACCAACTGTTGCGGGCTAACAGGTTCTGCAATGGCGACAACATCAAAACCGCGCTGGCTAAAGCGGCGCGACAGCGCATTTAGCAGTGCAATATCATCATCCACTATCACCAGCTTCATAGGCGTGGCTCACTGTGCTGGCGCGGCATGCTAATCAGCGTCAGGGTGCCGTTGCCGGCATTTTGCCGGCGCACTGTGCCGCCTAAGCGCTCAATTGACATATTGGCCAGAAACTGACCTATGCCCAAACCATGTTCGCTTTGCTGCGGCAATTTACCCAGTTCCGCCAACCGGCTGTCGGATAAGCCTTCACCAAAATCACGCACCTGCAGCGTTAAACCCTCTGCCTGCAAGCTCAGTTGCAGTTGCAGTTGACTACTGTTATTGGCGAGGCTGGCGTCAGCCGCATTATCCAGAATATTGAGTAGCGCTGCGGTAAAACCCTGACTGTCGGCCAGGCTAAAATCTTCTGCCTGCACAAGACGCTCAATGTTAAGAGAGATCTCCGGTCGGCTGTTCAGCCAGCGCGCTACCGCTTGTTCGGTTTGCTGACACAGCGGTGCAGTGTTGTTTTCTTCACGCAGACTGCCGGCGTCGCTACGCAGTTGCTGTACTATCTGCTGACAGCGCTGTAGCTGTTGCTTTAACTCCTGAGCGGCCGGCTCTGTTGCGGCCAGTTCGTCGGCTAACAGCTGCATGGTTTGTAGCGGGCTGGCTAAATCATGCGCCGCATTGGCGGCAAAAGTGGCTAAAGCCAGCATTTGCTCGTTGCGTATTTGCTGCTGTTGTAACTCGCTGATCTTTTTTGATTTTATCCGGTTTAATTTAGCCTGGGCGCTAATAAACCAGCTGATCAGTAAAGCGGAAATGGTAAAGGCCCACCACATTTGCTGCATATGCTGGCCAAAGCCGCCGCTGCTATGCTGGGCATGCATGTCATGGCCCGCGTGGTCGTCATGGCTGGCCTGCTGTGCGGTTTGCGCCAGCAAGGTATCGATATCCGGAATATGTAAATCGCCAACCTGCAGCAACAGGCTATAACCGAGTATCGCCAGCACCGCAACAATATAACCGCTGCGCCCGGGCAGCATCACTGCAGCCACTGCGACCGGCAGTAACAGCATTGCCACCAGGCCATTGCTAACGCCGCCGCTTAACGCCAGTAAACAGGTCAGCAGCAGAATATCCAGCGTGCAGCACAGCAGGTAAATTACCTTTAGCGGCATTTTACTGGCGGCCAGCCAATAGGGCAGTAAATTGGTGCAGATATGGGTTAACAGTAACAAGCCAAGCAATGGCCAGGAGCTGACCGTGTAATGCAATAGCCAGCCTGCAATAAGCGCCAGCGCTTCAAAGCCGATTAAACCCCAGCGAAACTGGATAAAATGTTTAAGCTGATGTTGCTCAGAAAGTTCAGTGGCAATAATAAGTTGTCTGGCCATAGCGAAGCACTACCTGCTACGAAAAAATACGGCTGCCAGGCAGCCGTTTGCAAAATGTCAGAAGAGACTAAACCATTGCAGCGGTAATGTCATTCTGAGTGGCTTAAGTGTAACGCCAGCAGCAGCTTATGTCGCTGTGGCAAATTGTCGCAGCAGCTACAGTACTAAGCGTGCTTTACCAAACAGCATGCCAGAACTATAGTGTGAGAGCCTAGCCGAAGGCTCTATTTCAATTTCTTTAAATGTTGATAATGTACCCTGTTGGAGTATACTTTGATTTATAAAACCAAGGTGTTTGCAACTTTAACGAAGAAAGAGCCGTTATCTGACGCTGATCTTATCAAAGCCTGTAAGGAATTGAGCGAAGGGCTGTTTGATGCAGATTTAGGCGGCAATGTTTATAAAAAGCGCATTGCATCTGGTAATAAAGGAAAAAGTGGCGGCTATCGCACTATCGTTGGCGCTGTTATCGGCAACAGGTATTTTTTCCTCTATGCTTTTGCCAAAAGCGATAGGGCTAATATCAACGCCAAGGAGAAATTAGCGTTGAAAGAATTAGCCAAAGAATTTTTAGCGTTTAGCGAGGATGAGCTGAACCAGCTTGTCGAAGACGGTGAACTCATTAAGGTAGGTAGTATATGAGTGATATTTTAAAAGCGGTACACAACACTGCTAAAGGCTTACATAAATCAGGTGTTATCGACAAAACTACTATGCGCAAATTTGACGCGCTGTGTTTAACCAGTGTGCATGAATTTACACCAGAGCAAGTGCGTACTTTGAGGCTTAAATATAACCTTTCACAACCTGTATTTGCTCGCTATTTTAATGTGAGTGACAAACTAATAAAAAAATGGGAGCAAGGCGAAAGCAAGCCTAAAGGTGCCGCATTAAAAATGCTGTCCCTGGCAGAAAAGAAAGGCCTTGAAGCAATTGCATAAGTTACTGCTGAAGTAAGCCTTCATCTCAGTAGCAAAAACTGCAAGCATTCATCAGTTCATCTAACACTGATAGTGTAATAACCCGCCGAAAAGCAGCGCTATCCCTTTGCAGCGGTAATGTCATTTTGAGTGTGTTAAGTGTAACGCCAGCAGCAGCTTATGCCGCTGTGGCAAATTGTCGCAGTGTTTTGCCAGGCTATTTACGCCGCAGACGCATGGCAAAACCCAGGCCTGCCATTAATAGCACTAACAGCATAATGCCAACGACCACCATATCGCGGCCTTCCCGGCCTAACAGCGGTTGTAACAGGCCCCACTTATGCACAAACGAGAAACTGTAGCGCTCAATGCGACTGGCCTGGCTTTGCTGCTCGATTAACTGGCCGCTGACAGCATCAACAAACAACCGGCCGCCGGGTGTGTCAAACTGCCATACCGGCAGGCGTTTGTTACGAAAATCATAATCCGGGCCGAAGCGGCTGATAAGCTGCTGATTGGTTAATTGCTCTGCAGCTAAACCGGTAAAGCTGTGTGCCAGCAGACGGGCATATTGCGCATCGTCCAACGTCGGTGCGGCTGGGTTCAGTGCTAAAAACTGCGCGCCTTGCTCACTTTGCTGGCCGCTAAAGCGGCTATGGCGGTCGGCCTGTAGCTGGGGGGTAAATTCTGACAAACGCCAGTACCAGTTGCCAGCGGCCTGCACCAGGCTGGCGCTGTTGTACAGGCTGTTGCTATCCAGCGGCTGGGTCAGGGGTAGGTTAGTGCTGTCCGGCAGTGGCCTGGCTGCGGGCAGGGTTAAGCCGGCATTGGTAGCGGCAACTTGCTTATAGCTAAAGTGATAAATACCGGTCAGCAGATACAGCAGCACCGGCAGGGCCAGCAACCAGGACAGCACATAGTGCCAGCGGCGCAGGCCACGGCGGCGTGCGCTAAAGGGCAGTTTCAGCAATAGCCAGATGCCGCTTAGTACCAATAACAGCGCGCTGCCAAGCAGCACTGTCATCAGCACCACTTTTAACAGCGGTGTGTTATCCAGCCACTGCCAGCTATGCAGCTGGCGAAACACCGCCTGCACTGCAGTTTTGTACGGGTTGCTAATGCCGGCCATACTCAGGCTTTCGGTATGAATATACAGGCTTAGCCCGTTCTGATAATCGACCTGATACACTGGTAGCAGCCGATTGACCGACGGATAAGCATTGTTAAAGCGGGTCAGCAAGGTCGTGCGGCTAACCTGCTCAGCCGGCAAGCCGCTGTAATGGCTGGCCAGCCAGATAGCGACGTCCTGATCGCTGGCCGGTGCACTGCCATCCAGTGTCAGATACTGCCGCTCTGCATTCAGGTTGTTGCTCAATTGCAGCAATACCTTGTCCTTGTAGGGCACCAGCTTAACCAAAGCCTGTGGCGGCAGTGCAGTGTTGTTTAGCTGTTGCATCGCCTGTTGTAAGGTAGCGCCATCAAGCTGCAGTGCCGGCGGGCGCATGGTTACGGCTTGCGGCCCGGTCCAGCTCATCAGCGGATGGGTTAGCCCGGTCAGGGCAAAAATAAGCAGGGTGGCGCCACCCAGCCAGAGCAATAAGCGGTGCCATTTTACTAAGGTGAAGGTTTTCATACGGGCTCCTAAAAATTAACCGTGGCACTGACAAAGACACTGCGCGGCATACCCGGGCGGTAGTCGATGGCACTGGAGCCAACCTGATTACTGGTATAGGTCGAGTAGGTTTTATCGCTGATATTCATCAGCCGTGCGGCCAGGGTAATATTATCCGTTAGCTGATAACGGGCACGCAGGTGCCATAAATCATGGCCGGGGTAAGTGTTGGTATTGGTTTCGTCGGTAAAGTAGCGGCCTACTTTTTGCCATTCCAGCTCCAGCCACAGGCCGGCAAGTTGCGCCGGCTGATAGCTCAGGCTGCTTTGCCACAGCTGTTTGGGTGCCTTACCAACATCAAAGCCGGCAAAGTTGCGGGTTTCTGACACCGGCGGCACACAGGCCGGTGGGAAGCAGCTGTACAGATACTGAAAATCGTCATATTTCTGCCTGCTGTAGCTACCGCTGGCCTGCCACTGCCATTGCTCATTTAGTACCAGCTGCAGCATCAGCTCAATGCCGCGATGGCTGGTTTCGCCGGCATTAGTTACTTTACGGGTATTGCCGTCAATATAAGTTACAACGTCATCTTTAATGGCTAAATCATAGATACTGGCATCGAGCTGCATTCGTTCAAACAGCGGGCTGGTAAACTGGCCGCGCCAGCCCAGCTCATGGTTTACTGCGGTTACCGGCTCCAGTTCAGTGGTATCGCTGCTGCTACCGGGGCGGAATACCTGGCCGACAGAAGGCACCCTGAAGGCGTGGCGCCGGTTAGCATACAGCTGCTGATTGGCAGCGAATTTCCACACCATACCGGCCTTGGGGCTAAGCTGGCGGTAGCTGATTTTTTGCGAGTCGGGTCTGAACCAGCTGCTGCGGCCGATTTGCTCTGGCACATCCTGAGGCAACAAATCGGTGTAATCGACACTGAAATAATCATAGCGTGCGCCCAGGCTGATAATCAGCTGCTCAGTGGCAAACCACTGCAACTGTGCATAGGGCGACAGCACCGTTTGTTCGGCATCATAGTTATAGTTGGTGCGCCCGGTTGGGGCGTAATCAGTATAAATATCGCCGTCGCGACTTACGGTAATTTGCTGCTCGGTGAAGTTGGCGGGGGTGTAATCGATATCCAGACCGGTGGTCCAGTTAAACTGGTTGCTTAACTGCTGGCTGTACTGCGCCAACAGGCCATAGGATTTAAACCGGGTTTGCTGCAGCACAGGGTCGTAGCTCAGCATCCAGCTTGGCATCATATCGGAGCGGTTATCGCGCAAAAACGGCATCAGCATCAGTTCGCTGTTATCCGTCAGCTGATGACGCAGCTCGGCCGATAAACGTAGTGCCTGCACATCACGCGCACCCATGTCAGCGTGATAGTAATTGCGCTCAGGGTTGAGCGTGTAATCTGTAAATGATAAGCCCGAGGTGCCGCTTTGATCTACCTTGCCAAAGCTCAGCAGAGTTTTAAGCCGGGTGTGCTCACCGAGTTCACTATCAAGGCGCAGGTTAGTGGAAAAACGCTGGTAATCGGCCTGTTCGCGCGCGCCATCACTTTTAGTGCTGTTAAGCTGCCAGAAGGCGCTATGCTTGTCGGCCACAGGCCCACTGACACTGAGCAAACCACGTTGCCAGCCGTCGCTGCCAAGTTCTGCCTGTACCCGGCCGCCAAACAGCTGTGCTGGCTCTGGCGTTAAAATATTAAAAATGCCGCCTATGGCATCGCTGCCGTACAGTGCCGAGCCCGGGCCTTTGGTCACCTCGACCCGACCGGCATTGGGGATATCAATTTCATACAGGCCGTTATGGTTAAAAAATCCGGTCGGCCGGGTGGGCAGGCCGTCTTCTAAAAACAGATAAACACCGCCGGTGCTAATTGGCTGGCGAATGGCGGTCATATGGCCTTCGCCGCCTAAATCATTCACATGCACCCCCGATACCCGATTTAAAAGCTCGGCCGGGTGGCCGGGGCTGACATTTTTAATGGTGTCTTCATCCAATACCGCCACCGATTCAGCCAGATTAACCCGCGCCTGTGCCTGACGGCTGCTGGTTACCACCATCACTTCAATATCTTGTTCGGCAACGGCTACCCTCTCTTCAGCCTTCAGCGATAAAGGTTGCAATATTGGCCCCAGTATTGCTGTTATCACTGCCAATCTAAGCGTGTTTACTGTCATGCGCACTTCTCTAAGTTATCTGATTTTGTTTAGTTTTGAATTCAAATAACTAAGGTATCAAAACCTCGCGCGTCGAGGGATGCGGCAAATTGTCGCAGCGACGGCGGACACTGTTTCTTAGATCCCGACAAGAGGGGGGCGCTGCGTCCCTATCTTGGAATTAACAAAAAGATATAAAAAATATATCAAGCTGTTATCACTTGATTGTTCGCAAAGAGTAACCTGCTGCAGATAGACTTGTTGCCCGTGTAAGGCAAGGCCGGGTGTTAAACAAAAACCTATGCGGCAGTAGGCAGGGAATGTAAAAACGCTGGCCGGGTGATAAAACAGACAATCCGATATAAGGGTGGCTCAGATGGATGCGCTGGCAAAATTACTGCATGAAATTTACAAAGATGCCTATTTGCAGGGACGGGAGGATGGCTTGGAAGGAATTCACATTGAGCCCCAGCTTGTGCTTGATAAGTATATGAGTGAAAATGGTTTTTTTCTAAAAATGTCAGAAATGGGTTTTCTTAGCGCGCCAGTTGGCTGCAGCAAAGCTAATGACGTACATTGAGCGGCTGCCATTGTCGTACCTCACTTGCCGCTAAACAAGATTAACCCTACTATATCAAGATACTAAGTTGTAACTTTTGGAGATGAGTATTGAGTATTCCGTCATTGGAGCAGCAACTAAGCGCTGAGCTAAACCGGATGGATTTTTCTAAAATCCTGGTTGAACAGCCTTATGAATACCAGTCTATTTTTTTGAATCGTATTCAGCCGGATAGCAAAAATGCCCGTTTTTTCCCGGCAGTGATAGTTTCTGACCAGCTGGCGTACCAAATTGCAACAAAACGTTTAAGCAAAGCCCAATTAATTAAACGCCTTGATTGTGTCGACAGAGTGGTCATTGGTAAGTCCTGTATCGTCAATTGCTTCAGTCGCGGCAGCGTAGAGTGGAAAAAAGCCAACGTATCGATAGCATCGATTATAGAGTTGGCCGCAAATGTGTCGGTTTCTGAGCTAATTCAGGTACCAACCATCTACCCGCTGGATGATGACAACTACCAAATCCTCACCGGCCACCGGCGTTTCTTCGCCATGCTTTATAGTAATGGAATTGATGGCGCGGCCCATTTTAAGGTGTACCGGAATAAACCATCATTGCCACGCACCAAGCAGTTTCAGGAAAATGCCAGCAGAGAAGATTTGCCGCAATATGGCAAGTTGCAGGCTTTTCAGGAAGCCAGGCTGGAGCTGGAAACCTTAAGTGCTATGCGGCAAAGGACCGAAGGTAAAAACCTGACCGTGCGTGAAATTTCCAGCTTGCTGGGTATTTCGATGGGGGCGTTTGACAACTACAACGTGCTAACCCGATACCCGGCAGTGGTGGAGGCCTATCAAAACGGTAACTCGACGCCTTTTATCGCCATGAAAAAAATTGTGGTACGTGAAGAAGCGCTCGTCAGAAAAAAAACAGGCCAGAGCGTGTTAGACGTTGAACAAAAACGCAGCCTGAATAAACGTCTGGCCAATATCCTCAACAATACCGCGGTAGAACAAAGCCGCAGCAAAAAAAAGCGCTATCGGTTAGGCACCATCGAATCTGCTGAGTTGATGAAGGTGATCCTGACGGAAAACTTACTCGAGCTGGACAGTGGTGTGGACTGGACAACACTAGACTGGGAACAACCCAAAGCTGTTAATGACGCCTTTGAGCGGGTGCTGAGTTATTTAACCAGCAGTAGAAACCTGGCGCAGTAACCTGTACCACCGCGTCGCTCTGCGGTGGTAAACCATCTCAACAGGCTCCAACCTGGGCTATTGCTTGTGCCAGTCATAGCTTGCGCACTATCCGCTATCCCGTAATCTTGCTAAGAATAAATAATGTTAATTAAATGGATGTTTTAGGTTGACGTTTAGGGTTTGCAGTGTAAACATGGCCTGCGTTTAATCTGATTGATGCTCAGCCAGGCGGTCGCCCTGTGCGGCTATGCCGTCAGCTTAACCTATCGGCATGGCCGAGTTCTGCGCAGATGACAAACGGCTTTTATGGTGTCATTAAAGTGAAAATTTTTAAGTTACTAGCAGGGATCTCGTCGTAATAATATGAACAAGGCTAAGAATATAGTAACGGCAGCCATATTACTGGCGTGGCCGATATTTGTACAAGCGGTTGATATTTCTGGTAAAGCGGGCGTGCAAAGCCGGCTGTTTAGCAATGACGGTCGTTTTCAGAATTCGCTGATGTTGGCTCCGGAAATGTACTGGGCCGACGATGAACAAACTAACAGTTTTCTGCTAAAAGCTTTTGCCCGTTATGACGACCTGGATGATGAACGTAGCCATGTTGATATTCAGGAAGCGCTTTGGTTGCACGTAGCGGATGGATGGGAATTCAGGGCTGGCATTGGTAAGGTATTTTGGGGCGTAACAGAGTCGAACCAACTGGTTGATGTAATTAACCAAACTGACTTAGTTGAAGCGGTAGATGGCAAACAAAAGTTAGGCCAGGCTATGTTACACGCTACGCTGATCCGCGATTGGGGCGTAGTTGATGCCTTTGTATTGCCGGGTTTTCGTCAGCGTACCTTTGCTGGCAAAAATGGCAGACTAAACGGCGGCGTGATAATCGACAGCGACAATGCGTTATTCGAGCATTCGCACAAGCAAGATCATATCGACCTTGCCTTGCGCTACAGCCATTCGGTAGATGTTGTAGACTTTGGCATTGGTTGGTTTAAAGGTACCAACAGAGAGCCGATTATTATTCCGCTTGCGACGGCAGCAGACAGCGATATGGTTAGCGCCCAGCCTTACTATGACCAAATGCAACAGCTCAGCCTGGACATGCAAGCCACCCTGGCTGACTGGCTGCTAAAAGTTGAAGTTATCCGCCGGCAGGACTCTTTAACGCAGTTTGCTGCTTTTGCTGCCGGCTTTGAGTATACCCTGGTGGGGTGGGCGGGCACTGATATTGATGTCGGCCTGTTAGCGGAATACAGCCGTGATAGCCGCAATAGCAGGTCAACCTCGTTGTTTCAGAATGATCTTTTTCTGGGGATCAGATGGGGTTTTAACGACGTGCAGAGTACAGAATTATTGCTCGGTTATGTACAGGATCTGACCAACAGCAGCTCTGCCACCGCGTTTATTGAAGGTAGCCGCCGTCTGGGCAGCAACTGGAAATTAGTAGTCGATATCAGAACCTTCGCCAGTAGCAACAGCAATGAACTGCTGTATGGTATCCGCCACGACGATTATGCTGCTGTAACGCTGGAGTATTTTTTCTGAGGATGTAACGCCCTGCTAAAGCAGGGCGTTGTTGCAAACACAGCCTGGGGTTAAGGCTTAACGAACCCTTCTTAGTACGTTCTGATTAAAATCCTGCTCTGTCATACCGTTGCGAAAACGATAGTTCTTCATCAGCAGGGTTGTGCCTTTACCGTTAAGGTTATTGGTCATTTCCATGATGCCGGGCCGCCAGTATTTGCCTTCATACAACTTATACTCCTTTGACAGCAGGGTTTTAAGCAAGCTGTCGCGGCGATCATAAAATTCTATTTTTACTGGCTGGTACATGGTTTTATCCAGCCAGACAACCTGACGGGTGTAACCGGAAAATTCATCTACCGGATAATATTCCAACACATAGCAATCCTGGCCGTTAAGTTGCTCATCGCGCAGATATTTGTAGTTGTATTTCTCTACTTCAAAGGATGACATATCTTCATAGGCAAACTCACTGCCCATAAAGGAGCCGGATTTATTCCGTGATGAAATACGCTTAACCCGCTTTAACGCAGGCAGATAGAGCCATTGATCATCGGCACCGACCGGATGAGAATAGTTAAGAAAGGCGGTGCCCTGCACATCAAGCGGCTCGTCAAAGATAACCAGATTTTTGTCGCCATCACCCTGCACTTCCAGGTTTTTATTGCGAATGACCCGCCGGCTTTCCTGGCCATTTTTATTGCTCAGGATCATTTCCACCTCTGACTGGCTGTCGCCCCAACCACTGTCGAGCTGTTTGGCCTTTTTTGCAATACTCAGGCCTTTGTCCTGTACTGTGGTGTCATTGCTGTTGGCGCTAAGCCCGTTACTGCCAAGCAGTAAGCCGACCAACAACACATGCTGAAGCTTGAGATTTAACATACTGATTGCTCCTCAATTTTTTCTGAAAGGTTAGCGTTTTCATCGACCGGCTGCGTAACAGCATCAGCCTTGTCGGTAGCCATCAGTAACGATGGCAGGAATAGGAAGTCCACGATCAGCGCTATAGCAATGGTAATGGCAGTCATCAGGCCCATCTCGGCATTTACCCGGTAAGTTGATAACGCCATAATGGCAAAACCGGCTATCAGGATTAACGAGGTAAACCACAGCGCCGGGCCGACAGTTTGAAAGGTGTAATGAATGGCAGCATTGGGGGCCATCTTGCGCTCACGGCGGGCGTACAGGTATTTGCTGATAAAATGCACGGTATCGTCGACGACAATGCCGAGCGTGGTGCCGATAACCACCGATAAGCCCAGGCCAACCTCACCGGATAATAAACCCCAGATACCGAATGCAATACCGGCCGGTAACAGGTTGGGCAGCAAGCTGATAAAGCCGTACTTGGTTGAACGCATAGCAAAGCCGAGGATAGGCGATATCAGGATTAATGCCACGATTGAACCGAGTAACATGCTATCGATGTTCTTTTTGCTGACATGGGCAAACATTAACGAGATGCTGGCGGCTTTTAGCTGCAATTCCGGATATTGCCCGGCAAACCAGCTGGAGGCGCGCTGTTCAAACTCAAGCAACTGGTAAGTAGGCAGGTTTTTCAGTGTGACAATCAACCGGGTTGCTGATTTATCAACATTAATTTGGTTATTTAAATCCAGCCCTATGGGCAACGACATTTCATACAGCAGTAAATACTGCGCCGCTAACTGCGGGTTATCGGGCAACTTGTACCAGGCCGGATCGTCGCCATGCATGTTTTTATTCAGCCGCTTAAAGGTATCGCTTAGCGTATTAACATGGTCAACTTCGGGCAGGCTACGCAGCCAGTTACTGAACTGCTCGATGGCCGCAATTACCTCAGGTTTATTAATACCATTCGGCGTTGCCGTTTCAATCGAAAATTCCAGCGTATCGACACCGCTGAGTTGTTGTTCCATCAGTTCAGTCGCTGCACGAAATGGCACACTTTGATCAAAAAATTCGACATACTTATCGTTTAATTCGTTTTGTGGAATAAACAGCAGCATAGCCGCCATCACCAGCACGCTGCCCGGTAACAGCCGGCGGTAATGTGTTACCACAAATTGGCTGATAGCAGACATCAGCCTTGAGTTTTGCCGTACGCCTTGTTTAAACGGTGTAATAGGCAAAATCGACAACAGGGCCGGAAACAAGGTAACAGACAGCAGAAACGCCGTCATCACGCCAAAGGCGACCATGTTACCCAGATCCTGAAATGGCGGTACATCAGAAAAGTTCATGCTTAAAAATCCCAGCGCTGTAGTAACACTGGTCAGAAATATGGCTTTAACGTTATGCTGCAGGCTGTTATACAAGGCCTGGCGTCGTTCCACGCCCTGACGCATTTCCTGAAACAGCCCGGCAAGAATATGCACGCAATCTGCTACCACAATGGTCAGGATCATAATAGGCGCCGCGGCCGACGGCGGTGTCAGGGCAATGCCAAGCCAGCCGGCGGCACCTAGAGTGACTGCAATGGATACGACGGCAATAAATACGGTAGCCAGGGTACCGGTTATGGTTTTTAGCAGCAGGCCAACGGCGAGAAACACCACTAAAAACATTAATGGCACTAACGTCTCGTTATCAGCCAGCGCGGCTTCGGCAAAGGCAACATCCATCATCACCAGGCCGGTCAGGTAAATATCAATCTGCGGATAGCTGGCCATCAAGTCATCGCGTAATTGCCGCGCAAACTGGCTGATCTCAGCGAGTTCCTTTTCGGCGTCAAGCCCGGGTTTTTGCAGCGTGACATTAATCAGGCTGACATGGCCCTGTGTCGAGATCAGGCGTTTAACCAGTAAGGGTTCGTTCAGGGCTATCGCCCGCAGTTGCTCCAGTTGTGTTGCATCAAGCGCCTGTGGGTTTAAAACCAAATCACCGACGACCAGTTCGTCATCAGTGGCATAGGTGTGCTGGTAATTGCTAATAGAGTCAACGCGACTGGAGTACGGCGTTTGCCAGGCGCTTTTTGTTAGTTGTTGAATTGCTGTCAGATTTTCCCGGGTAAATATATCGCCGTTCTTTGGTACAACCAAAAAGGCGACATTATCGCTTTTGGCATAAACCGCCTCCATTTGATCAAACGCCTGCAGTTGAGGATTGTCCGGTGCAAAGAAAACCCGGTTATCACTTTTGAAAACCAGCAGGCCGGCTCCCCAGCTGGTCGCAATAATTAGCGCCAGACATAGCAACAAGGTGGTTATAGGTCGGTAGACCCCGCTTTTCAGTATAAAATCGCGCATCTTTACTTTTCTCCATATATAACAGTAACTGGTGATTCGGTTTTGAAAAGCTGATATATACAATTAAGTGCTGCGGTCATTTGTATATAATGTTTTCAAACTGCTCGAAATGTTTGTTCTTTTCAATATTGAATGCGACATGATAAGCCTTAAGCGTGTTGCCGAAGATGCCCCGATCGGCCATCAGATGTATCCAGGGGGCGAGTAACACGTAGTCCAGGCCGTAGCAATATACCCAGACCAACGAAAAAACAATCCAGGTTAAGTAACTGTGCGATATGTTATAGATTAAGTAGAATATTTTAGGGACGTTTTTACTGACGTATTTATAATATAGTATGCCAGGGTAGAAGCCTAAAATATCAATGCCCCAGAAAAGTGCGTTAAATAAGTACCAATTAATTTCTTCATAGTGAATAAACGCAAGCCACGCCATAATTAACAGCAACGCAGTATGCTCAAATCTTACCAGGTTATGGGTGTTGATTGTTTCATATTTGTTATTGATGTCCATGTCAAAGGCTGCCTAAAATGTTAATCAGGTGGGCTTATGCTACATCAGGCGTTAAGTTAATGTAAACACCTGTTGGCGAAATCCATCGCTGCTGCGTAACCTCAGTTTGTCAGAAATGCCCGCGGCCATCGTCTCACGTGTGAGACATGCGATAGCGGTGCAACCATCTCACACGTGAGACAATACCAGCTGCTATCGAGGTTTAGCGTTGACAACTGTGGTGGCTTAGCAGCCGGTACCGGTAGGTTTCGGTACAATTTTAGCGGGAAAAAAATAACTGCAAAACTAATTATTGACTTGCCAAATTTAACCGCCTACTATCGAAAACCGTCGCGCCATGCGCAAAAAAGACACAATAGTCCAAATTAGTTAACAAGTTGGCCGGCAAGACGCCATTTGCTTGCAGCTGACTGTGCTGCCGCTACAGCAAGTTCCTGGTTATACAGTAAGGTTGTACTGTAATACTGTGCCGTGGTGTGTTTGGATCAGGCAGTCTGACAACAATTGATTTGCAGAGACATTTGATGATTATTGTAAATGGACAGCAAAACACCGAGATTAGCGTTAAAGACCGTGGTCTGTGCTACGGCGATGGCTTGTTCGAAACGGTAAAAGTTAAACATTCGCAGCCAAAGCTGTGGCGCCTGCATCTGGACCGGCTGGTAAAAGGTTGCCAGGCGTTAAGAATACCGCTACCGGATTTAGCCGCCTTGCAACGCGATGTTGATAGCGTAATTAGTGCTACCGGCAGCAATATGGTGCTGAAAATCATCGTCACCCGGGGAGTCGGGCAAAGAGGTTACGCCTTTAGCGGTGACGAAAAGCCCAGTGTTATTGTGATGTCTGCGCCTGAATATACACAGGATGCCAACGCCTATATTACTGGAGTCAGAGCTATTACCTGTAAAACCAGGTTGTCTGACAATGTTAACTTAGCGGGTATTAAGCATCTGAACCGGCTGGAGCAGGTCATGGCCAGAGCGGAATGGCATGATCCGGCGATTAAAGAAGGCCTGATGCTGGATGCGCAGGGGTTTGTCATTGAAGGCACCATGTCAAATATCCTGCTTGAGAAAGATGGGGTGATCTATACACCGCAACTTAACCGGGCGGGCGTGTGCGGCGTGCTGCGCAGAAAAGTGCTTGCCATATTGCAAGCAGAAAACAGGCCGGCAGTGGTTAAAGATATAACGCTGCAGGAGTTGCTGGCTGCCGACTCAGTGGCCATTTGTAACGCCTTACTTGGCGTAATGCCTTTGTCACAACTTGATAATAGCATTTTTACCATTGGCGCCGTTATGCAGGATATTGTCAGCCGAAACCTGCAGGACTCAGACGTATAAGCAGCACAGCATTTGGCAAACAGCTAAAAACACAGTCTGTAAAAGCACAGCCTGTTTAGACAACTTAACTTATTTTAACCACAGATATGTTGATATATCGGAGGCGTAATGTCCTATCATAGCAATTTAGCAGCGTTAAAAAAGCTGTTGGCCAACCAGAACGAAAGGCTTAGTGTCTCCAGCTTGCTGGACGTAACGGCTGAGCTGCATGGTGACAAGAGCATATTTTTCCAGTTATCAGAACAACAGCTTGAATCTCCTGCCGCCTGGTCAGCGCTGTCGTTAAAACGTCAGGTTAATATCCGCAGCAACATTCTAAAAAATAAGTACCGGATCAGCCGCTACCAGCGCGTCGGTATTTTGTTAAGCAATAGCATGGAATACCACCTGTGGTTTCAGGCTATAGTCAGGGCCGGAGGCATAGCTGTGCCGATGAATGGCGGCTTTGATAAAACAGAACTCGACGAATATCTGGCGCAAACCGGTGTCAAACTGCTGATCACCGAATCCTGTATCTGGCAAGGCGAAGCGCCGTCACAGTATATCGATAACTACATCAGTCTCGACAACAAAAACCTTGATGCGCGCGGCTGTTATCTGGCTGATGCGGCCAAAGACGAGACTGATGAGTTTAGCGCGGTAAAGCTAAGCCCGGATGATGTCGTCTTAATAGTGCATACCTCCGGTACCACCGGCCTGCCCAAGCCAGTGATCCATACCGATTCAACCCTGGTTGCCGTGCTGTTATCCAACTCAAAAGCCGTCTTTACCTCAAAAGATGAACGCATGATGCTGGTAATGCCGTGTAATCACTGGATTTCGCATTGTGCTTTTATTGTGACCCTGGTGTCGAGTGATCAAACCTGGTGGCTGGTGAAGCAGTACAGTGCAAAATTTATTTTAAGCAATATTGATCAATACAACATCACCAGTTTTGTCAGTTTTGCCGGCAACTATGCGCGGATGTATAACGAAGGTCTGGACAACTACCGGCTGGACAGTATCAAGATGTGGGTGTCAGTGGCGGATGTCAGCTACGAAGTGCACCAGCGCGCCTTTGTGCAAAAGGGCGCATTACTGCGGGTGTTTGGCAAAGTGATAGTGAAATCGCTGTTTATTGACTTATTGGGGTCGTCAGAAACCGGCGTGCCGGCTTTGATGCGCAGTATTTCATCTTATAGCAACCGCTTTGGCCGTTATCTTGGCAAGCCGATTAACAATAGTTTGCAGGTTAATGTTGTGGATGAATATGGCAACGAAGTTGCGGTTAATCAGCCGGGCCGGCTTGTGGTTAGCGGGCCGACGGTATTCAAAGGTTACTGGAACAACAGTGAAAAAATGCTTGGCGTGTTTCACGATAACTGCTGGTGGACAGGGGACATCGTTTACAAAGATAAGCGCGGACGCTTTTATCATCTGGATCGCGGGGTAAATTTAATTCAGACAAACAGCGGGCAAGTGTCGTCACTGGCGCTGGAAGAGCAAATTATTAAAGTGTCGGGAGTGTTAAACGCCTGCGTGCTGGGGGTCAAATTAAACGATGCCGACAGCCAGGCGGTTGCCTGCGTTATACAGTCCAATGTACGGGCAGATGCCTATGCCGGTATCGTTTCGGCTATCAAGGAATGCGAACTGGCCAGGGATATTAAGCATTTTGTCTTTACCCTCAGCGATTTCCCGCGTGGTTTAACCGGCAAGGTGTTAAAGCGACAATTAAAGTCTGAGGTTGCTTTGCTATTGCAGCAGCGCGGCGATGAAATTGTACACAATTTTAGCGTGATCTGATGTCTGCATCAGAGGTTTACCACTAAACAAGGCCGATAAAATGAAGCTGACGCATCTAAACTTAAATTATATTTTGTGGGGCAAGTTAATGAACTCCCACTCTGCCGAAATTATCCAGCTTAGCGGAGACATTGATTTTGGCTTACTCAAGCAAGCCATTAGCATAGCGGTGAATAAGCAACCTGTTTTACAGTGCTGTATTAAGCCCGGCCGGTTTGCTTACCACTGGCAGCCACTGCCGGCTGATACACCAATTTCAGTTCAGCGGTGCGACTACTCGACGCTGTCGGACGAGGCATTAAAACAGCAGATAGCCAGTCACACCTGGTGCCGGCAGGCCGACTATACGCAGGAGCGGTTAATCAGGTTTTACCTGATTGATGCCGGCAATAACGTCAGCTATTTGCAAAGCGTGTCGCACCATGCGGCCGCCGATGCACAATCCGGCTTTATTCTGTTTAAAGACATCGCCAAAATATACACGGCTTTAACGCAAGGTACGCCGGTGTACAGTGACGAGCACTATATACAAAACCGCGACGTCGGCCGTGTTTGCTTAAATAAACAGTCATTTATGCAGCGGGTCGCGATATTTTGCCGCGGCATTAAAGCTTTTTTGAGCAAACCGGATTTTGCTGTGTCTGGCCTGAATATTCCGGATCCGGCGGCAGATGCTATGCGCTCGATATACACTGATGCCTTACCGGAAAATTTACTGGCCAAACTGAAACAAACCGCTAAACACTACAACACCTCGGTGCATGTGTTGTTTGTTTTGGCGATGATTAAATTTAAACAAAAATTTAATGGCGCTAAAGATATACCCGGCTTTCAGTTGCTGGATGTACTGACCTTACGGCAGTTTTCTGATGAAGATGTGTCAATGTCCTATGACGCCTACAGCATTAATCATTTTAAAGACTTTTATACCAACAAGCCGGATGAGCAGGTTATTGATGATATTACCTCTTACATCGCCGGGCTGAAACACGGAAAAATATTTGAAGACTGGTACCAGCAAAAGATTTGGGTGTCGGTGTTTTTACTGCTACCTGAACGCTTTAAAAAGCAATATGTCGCCAAAGTGTTGGACGATAAGCTAAGAAGCAACATGCTGATTTCTAATCTTGGCGTATTCAATTTTGACTCTTATCAGTTTGGCGCGGCAGAAGTAACAGATTTCTTCAGTTTCCCTAATGTTGGCGGCCCGCTGCGGCTGGGCTTTTTCTTCTGTACATTCCGTGGCCGGTTAAAGTTAACGCTGGTTTATGACGACAGATGCTTTGCTAAGCCAGTTCAGGAGTCGGTAATGGCGCCTTTTGTTAGTGTGCTGGAAGAAATATGTGCTGTTGCCGACAGCCATAAGATTAATGGCAGCATTGGCCGCCATTTTGATAAAACTGCTTAACGGCCGGCAATAACCTTGCTTGTGTAGCCTGAAGCGTAATTAACCGTAAATTTATTTAATCACTTAGTATTTTTTAAAGAGGAATGAGCAATGCATTATGTGTTTTTGGGGCTGGCGATAATTTCTGAAGTTATCGGTACCACAGCGTTAAAGATGTCGGGGGAGTTTACCAAGCTTACGCCGTCGATATTTGTGGTGCTGGGTTATGCGGCCGCATTTTACTTTTTGTCATTGGCGTTGTCGTCTATTCAGGTTGGCGTTGCTTACGCCATCTGGGCTGGTTTAGGCATAGTGTTGATTACCCTGATTGGTGCCGTGGCGTTTAAAGAAGTACCGGATCTGCCCGCGATGCTGGGGTTGTTAATGATCATCCTTGGTGTCTTTGTTATCAACGTATTTTCAAAAACGGTTACGCACTAAGGCCAATGTCTGGCGCCAGGCGTGCTTAAATAAGGTGTTGTTATGTTTTTAGATAAAGAAAAATATACCACAGATAAGCTGTTACCCGGGCTGTCTGCCATATTGCAGCAAAAATCGCTGTCGCAGCTTGAATCGGGTGATGGTCGTGAGCTTGTGCAGTATTTTAAACACTATGCCAATCCCGGCCTGTTAGTCGGAACCCAGTGGGGGGGCGCTGCCGCCGGGCTGACCGCCGCCGTGCGGATACATCGTTATGTCGGTAGTTTGTCGCCGTCGTTGGCGATAATGATGACGATGCATAACCACACGACCTATTGCCTTTCTACAGCGATGGATGCGTCGCTGGCAGCAAAAGACCGGGTGTTGAGCCAAGTCGCTATGGATAAGCTGGTGTTTTGCAGCGGATTTGCCGAAGCCCGCCCCGGTGCCAATATTCTTAGCTCGTCGGTAAGTTGTGTACCAGGCTCAGCCGGCTTTGTTATTAATGGCAGTAAGAAGCCGTGCACTATGGCGGACTATGCCGATATCGCTTTGATCGGTATCGCCAACCCGTTAGCGGATGACGCCACTGCCAGAGGCCTGCTGATTGTTGAAGATATGCGCGCGGAAAACATCCGCAAAGTGCCGTTTTGGCCCGCGTCTATCTTAAAAGCAACCAGCAGCAATGAATTAGTATTTACTGACTTTGCCGTGGCAAAAGACAACGTAGTGTTGATGGAGGCGGGCAATGCACCGTCACAGGCGAAACAAGCCATAGAAACAACGGAGCTGTGTGGCCTGAGCAGTTTTCAGCTGCTAATCGCCGCATCTTATCTGGGGGTGGCGTCACGGCTGGCTGCCAGTTGCTTCGCTGCCAGACCTGGCAATGCCACCGATGTTAGCCAGCTGGCCATTGAGCTGGAGTCGGCGGCATTGGCGCTGGAGGGCGCCGCCGCTTTGCTTGACGCCCAACCACCGAGCGAGGAGTTAGTGGCGCTGGCGATTTGTGTTCGCACTCTGGTTGCCCAATGTATTGACCGTGCCAACCGCCTGGCGTTGATTGGCCTGGGCGGCATGAAGTACCTGGCTACGGAAGATCTAAGATACCTGTTACAAGTTAGCCAATGTCTGAATTTTCATCCGCTGTCACGCAATGAGACCGTGGAGTTAATTCAGCATGAATTGTGTCAGCCAGCTGTCTGACAGCACACGCCTTTAGTCAGCGCTGTCTCGTCTGAGCCGCTGACGGTTAAGGTGAATTGAAATGTACGCAGTTAGCCCGGGCTGTACCTAATTGCACTCTGGTGTTCAAAAATTCTGGTGTTCAAAAATTAAGGGGAAAACACGTGTCTCTGATCAACAACTATCGCAAGTTTTTAATGGGCAAACTTGATTTGGATATCGCCATCGCCCGCTGTGAAGACAATAAAATTTATACTGAGGACGGCGGCGTTGTCCGTGATTACTTATCGCAGTATGGTGCTTTGCCCTTTGGCCATAACCCGGAATTTTGTGTTAATGCCGTTATTGAACACCTGCAAAATAAAGCGCCGGTGTTTACTCAGCCAATATTTCAGCAGGCCACCGAAGCTTTTGCACAAGAGCTGATTGAGGCCGTTGGCGGCTGGGCCAGCAATGTAACCTTTGCCAACAGTGGCGCTGAGACAGTTGAGGTAGGCTTTAAGCTGGCGCGGATCAAAACCGGCCGCAAGAAAATACTGTCGGTTGACCGCTCGTTTCATGGCAAAACCTATTCGGCACTGCTGGCTACCAATTCACGCCGGCACAACATTGATCATCTGCGCAAGGATGATAAAAACTTTAATAAGGTGGTGCTGAACGATTTTGCTGCGCTGGAAGCCGAACTGGAAACGCAGCAATATGCCGCTTTTATCGTCGAACCGATACAAGGCGAAGGCGGCATGCATGTCGCAGATGTTGCCTGGCTGGCGCGGGCGCGGGAGTTATGCGCTAAAACCCGTACAGTACTGATCTTTGATGAAGTGCAAACCGGCCTGGGCCGCTCTGGCGCCATGTGTGTGGCGATGGATATCGGTGTAATACCGGATATATTATTGCTGGCAAAATCACTCAGCGGCGGTTTAATACCAACCGGTGCGGCCATTTATTCCAATTGGGTCGCCACAGCAGAGTTCGATCGCAAACACAGCTCCACTTTCGCTAACAATGGTTTAGCGACCTGTGTTGGCCGTGCGGTTATTAAACAGCTGCGCCATAACAATGGTGAGGCACTGCAGCACGTCAAAAACATTTCTGCTCAGGTTGACGAGTGCTGCGAACGCCTGGCCGGGCAATATGGCGGTATTTTTTCCTGGCGTGGCGCCGGTTTAATGCGGGCTTTTCAATTTAATGATGTTGCTGCAGATAGCAATTACTTTGTCACCTATCTGCAAAATAGCGGCTCTTTAGCCTGGTTGCTGTGCAGCTACTTGCTTAACCGGCACAAGATGCTGGTAATGCCGCTGTTGTCAGATAAATGCTCGATCCGCTTTGAGCCACCACTAAATACCAGTGCCGAAGATATTAGCGACTTTTTTACTGCAGTAGAGCAGCTGTGCCGCATAATTCAAAATGGTCGGTACGACATCCTGATGGCCGGACTTATTGAAAAACCCTATACCGAGTTGCCCGCGCTGGAGCAGGCGTTTCCGGTGCCAATTGCCGGGCAAACTGTACCGACGCACTATGTGCAGCAAGGCAAAAAACGCGGCAAAAAATTCGCCTTTTTAATGCACTTTACCGTGATAGATGATTGCGTGCGCATGTTACCCCAGTGTTTTCACGCTAATTTCAGCGACGACGAAAAGCAGCATTTATGTCAATTAGTGATGGAAGTTGGTGCGGTGGACCCAAGCCCGGGCGTGGCGCTGAAATTCTGTGTCAGTAATGAACACGCCTTTGCTGACGGTATTATGATTATGAGCACCATGGCACCGCGCGATATGATGGACTTACCTGCCGCTGAAAAAGAAAACCTGATTAAAGACTACATTGCCGTAGCGCGGCGTGAAGGCGTCGAGTTTTTTGGGCTGGGTGCCTACACGTCGGTGATCACCCGCGGCGGTGAGAAAATGTTAGATGACATCGATGGGTTGTCGTTTACCACAGGTAACAGTTTAACGGCAATGAGCACTACGGCAACCGTTATCGAGGCGGCGGGATATAATCTGGTTGGCTCTGTGATCAGTGTGATCGGTGCCCGCGGTGCGGTTGGCAAGCTGATGGTAAGTGAGCTGGCGCACTGGGGTGACAACATCATTCTGATGGGCCGCCCGGGGACCGAAAAACACCTGCTGCAGGAGCTGACACCCACCTTATGCCAGCTGGCATTCAGTACCGAGCAGCAAGTGCAACCGGGTTCTGTTATCCACAATATTCGCCATTATGTGCAGCAATCGATGCCGGAGCTAGCCCGCTATATCGGCAGCGCTGCCGCTGTGCCGGCCGACATGCTCAGTACTGTAGCAGACGCCTTATTGCTGGATAACCTGATTAGTTCGCTCGGTATCAGCACATGCGATTGTTACAAAACCGCGCTGGAGCAATCTGATTATGTGGTGTCGGCAACCAGTGAAGGCAAACCATTTCTTAGCACTGAATTTTTAAAAGCCGGCGCTGTGGCAATTGATACCGCCCGCCCGTTCGACTTTATGGTGCAGCCAGGGCAACGCGTGCAGGTACTCGAAGGTGGCCTGGTAGTGCAACCTGAGGTGCTGCGCTACGGCGATTGTAATATGGTTGGGTTGCCACCTGGTATCAATTTAGCCTGCTTGTCAGAGACCATAGCGTTGGCAATCGAAGGTTGTGACGGCTACTTTAGTGTTGGCAAATCCATTGAATATTCACAGGCCCGCTATGTTACCGAGGTAGCACGCAAGCAGGGGTTCACGCCTTTGGGGTATCCAATGCCTGCACCGGCACAAAGTAACAACCGCGAAGCCATTGCAAACGAAAAACGAATAGCCGAGCTCAGTTAAGCCTGTGTATTGACGACGCCGTTGTTCACCATTTTGTTTTAACTTATTGTTTAAGGAGGTGCTGTGAAAATTCTTATTGTAGATAACTATGATAGCTTCACATTTAACCTGTATCAGTATGTTAGTGAAGTTTTTGCCGTCTTGCCGGTGGTGGTAAGAAACGATGATACCCATGTCGATTTTGAAGACTATGACGCCATAGTGATCTCACCCGGACCTGGCACGCCCAATAACAAGAGTGATATTGGCATATGTGAGCAGATCATAAAACACACCAGCAAACCGCTGTTGGGGATCTGTTTAGGCCATCAATCTATCGTGGCGAGTCTGGGCGGGACCGTTGAGCTTTCCGGCATGCCTTATCATGGCCGAAGCAGTAAGATCTTACACGGTGGCAGCGGTGTTTTTAGCAACTTACCCAATCCTTTAACGGTGGTGCGCTATCATTCGCTGATCGCCTCTCAACCGTTACCCACTGAGTTAATTGCCACTGCCTTTACCGAAGATGGCATGATCATGGCGATAGAACACCGGCACAGGCCGATGTGGGGGGTGCAATTTCATCCTGAATCGATCTCTACTGATTGTGGTCGCCAGCTGATCGAAAACTTTAAGAACTTGGTGCAGCAGCATAATGTAAACCGCAGCAGTGTGCAGCGGGCGGCAACTGAGCAGCTTGACCTGCCGCAAGCAGCAGTGCCGCCTGTAGCCTGGCGCTGTCGTTATCAGCAGCTAAACAGCACGTTTCAGCCGGCAGAGGTTTTTCAACGGCTGTACGGTGATTCGCAGTATAGCTTTTGGCTCGATTCCAGCTCTGTTAACAATGCCGAGGCCAGGTTTTCCTTTATCGGCGATGCAAGCGGACCGGAGTCGTTTTGGTTTTCATACGATATGAAAAAGCAAACCGTGTTGCTCAATGCCCATGGCAAACAACATGAACTGCACAGTGACTACTGCGCTTTTGTTAAGCAGACACTGGCCGCAACCGTGGCCGGGGCGGAAGAGTTGCCATTTGATTTTTGTGGCGGTCTGGTTGGCTTTCAGGGTTACGAACTGAAAGCCGAGACGGAAGCCGTAAGCAATAAATACGCCGCAAAACAGCCGGACGCCGCCGGGATCTTTGTCGACAGATTTATTGCATTTGATCATAAAACCGGACTGGTTTACGCCGTTATTATCGAAAAAGAGCACAGCCCGCACCGTGCGGCTGCGGCATCTGAGCAATGGCTTAGCACGGTTAGCCAACGCCTGGCGACTATGCCTGCAACGGAAAAAAGTTCTGCGTCAGCCGTCAACACGGCGCGGTCGCAGCAGGACATCCGCTTTTATCTTGAAGATGACTATCAGCAATACACCAGCAAAATCAGTCGCTGCATGGACTATATCCGGCGGGGAGAAAGTTACGAAATCTGTTTAACAAACCGGCTGCGCGCTACGCTCGATGTCGAGCCCCTGGCCCTTTACACTGTTTTGCGCCAGGTTAACCCGGCGCCAAGGTCGGTTTACTTACATAGCCCGGACTTTGCCATCCTGTGCTCTTCGCCGGAAAAATTTGTCAGTGTTGGCCGTAATGCTGTGGTTGAAGCCAAGCCGATTAAAGGAACCCGAAAGCGCGGCGCCACGGCGGCTGAGGATGCGGCACTGATAACAGATTTGGCACAGAGCGAAAAAGATCATGCTGAAAATCTGATGATTGTGGATTTACTGCGCAATGATCTAAACCGGGTCTGTGAAGCCGGTTCGGTTTGGGTACCCAAGCTGATGCAAATTGAAACTTATGCCTCGGTGCACCAGCTGGTTTCAACGGTGCGGGGTAGACTGAACGAACATGAATCGCTGGCAAGTTTATTCGCTGCCACCTTTCCGCCCGGCTCTATGACAGGGGCACCCAAAACCCGAACATTAGAAATATTAGATGAGTTGGAATCGTCTGCGCGCGGCATTTATTCCGGTGCTATTGGCTATATGTCGTTAAATGGTGCGGCTGAACTTAATGTAGCGATCAGAACCCTGGTTGTGCAGGGCAGCAACCTCGAAATTGGTGTTGGCGGTGCTATTACCTGGCTGTCGAATGCCGATGAAGAGTTTGAAGAAATACTGATCAAGGCGCGGGCCCTGCTGCGCACCATTGCAAAATACGCCACCGGTGATGAAAACCGTTACAACATTGTCGGTGCTGAGACTAAACCACCTGTGGTAACGCCTGTACAGGATAACGTTGCCGTGCTATCGCCTGCTTTTGACCAGCAAAGTCAGCAACAACAACAAGGGGTAGAGGCGTGCTAAAACATCATCTCGTGTTTACAGAACTACATTACCTGTCTGCCAGGCTGCTGTTAGCCTTGCTAACGGATAACACCACGCAGCAGCTGACGTTAATGCTGGCGCAGCCCACGGCCGACACCCTGCAACTGCCAGACATTAAGCGCTATCTGCAGGAGATTGCCACCAAGAACGGCCAGCTGTTAAACCAGCAGCAGTTAGCAAAACTGGCTATTTTTCAACACGACAGTCAGCTTGGGCCAGGCGAGCCGCTGTCGCAGCTGGGGCCAAAAGTGGCAGAATGGCAGCTGCAGCTAAACCAGACGGCTAGTTGGGTGGTTGCAGCTAACCCGAGTGGCGGGCTTGACGCAGCAGGTGCGGGCAACATAATCAATTACCGCTATGGCGCAGCGCAGCAGGGCGCGGCCAGTCAGGTTATTGATGTTAGGGAAATGGCGTTTGCCAACCTGCTAAGCCCGGTTGGCAACGACTTAAACAGCATTGATACAGCGTTGAATCGTTATATTTTTGCTATGGTGGATTTTGCTGCGGCGCTAAATGGCAGAAAAGTCCGCCTGTTTGTCGCTGACACCAGCTATCTGTTTTTCTCAACTTTTGCAGCTGATCTGAACACAATGCTGTCCGATAAGGCGGCTAATAACCGGCAATACCAGTACAAGATCCCGCTGAAAGAGTTTATTGCAACTGTTGCTACTGCGTTGAATATCGATGTTGCGTTTATAGATAGCACTGCAGAAGAGTTAAATAGTCAGGAGCAGCTTTTCGCTAAACTGATTGCAAATGCAGGCCTGGTTACCACAGAGATATCGCTTGCCAGCAAAGACACAGCTGACGAGTTTGAACAACGGCGTAATTTTCTCACTATGCTGCACAGCGATATCGCTACAGCGTCGGCCTGGCGTGATGACATTACCGAAGATGCTATGTTGTTTGCCAAAGAAAAAGATAATGTCTCGTTTTTTAATTTTGCTGACAAAATCTGTACTATCGCCAGCGAAATCAATGCCGATAAAATTGCGATCTGTCATGCCGATGCTCAGCTGCAGTATGGCGATCTGCCTGCTTCAGTGTTGAACTGCGTTAGCAACATTGCCCGGCTTAATATTACCCCTGGCAGCCGTGTTGCCATTATTGCCAACGACAGCCCGAATTTTGCCGTAGCAGTACTGTCGTTAATGTATGCCGGCTGCATTGCCATCATTGTTAATCCGCTGTTTAAGCAAAAGACCATTAGCCATGCTCTGGAGTCGGCAGCGGTGACGCATGTGTTTGCCGACCAGGACTTTATCCGGCAGTTTCAGGCCAATGCCAGGCAATTTACCGAGCAGACAACGATTGTCTCGGAACTGACCGCCATTGCCCCGCTGCAGCTTAGCACCAGCATGACAACGTCATGGTTGCCGGCGCGGACAAGCCCTTTTGATTACGCCATTGGTATGTTTACATCGGGTACCACAGGGGTACCGAAGTTAATACTGCACCGGCAGCAGGATTTTGTCGTGGCAGCAGAGCGTTATGCTGCCCAGGTGCTGCATATTAATAGCAGTGACCGGGCATTCTCGGTGTCGAAGATGAGCTTCGCCTTCGGGCTGCATAACTGCTTTAACGCGCTGTTTAATCGCGCCACAGCGGTGATATCACCGGCTACGCTTTCGATGGATGAAATTGTCGCGGCCATTAAATTGTACCAACCGACAATTATTTACGCGGTACCAACGGTTTATCAGTTTTTGTTGAATCACGCCGGTATCCATGATGATGATTTTCGCGCGGTACGCTGTTTTGTATCGGCCGGTGATCGGATGCCCGTTGAGTTAAACAGAAAATGGCAGGCAAAATTCAACGCCACTATTTTAGACAGTTTAGGCTCGACAGAAGCATTCAGCACCTATCTTACTAACATACCCGGCACTAACCGACAATTTGGTGACACCGGCAAAATAGTACCGGGTTTTACGGCCAAAATAATTAATGAACGCGGCGTTATCTGCGCGCCGGGCGATATTGGCACACTATGGCTAAAAGGCCCGACGTTACCCAGCCGGTATGAAAACAACATCGAAGCCACCAGGTTGCGCTTTAGTAACGGCTGGTATTGCACTAATGACATGTTTGTACGCGATAACGACGGCTATTTTCGCTTCTTTGGCCGCGCTGATGACGTCGTTAAAGTGTCGGGACAATGGGTGTCGCCGCAGGATATTGAAGCGGTATTAATCCGCCATCCTGATGTGACAGAAATTGCCGTAATAGCCGTTGGCGATCATGAAACCACCACCCGAACCAAAGCCTTTGTGGTGACGCAACGCACAGACCATGACCAGTTTACTGACGAGCTAAAGCAGTACGCCAAGCAACATCTGGAGCGCTGGAAATACCCGCATTTGTTCCAGTATGTCGCAGCCTTGCCAAGAACGGTAACTGGCAAATTGCAGCGGCAACAACTGAAAGCCCTGTGGCTGGATGTCAGTGCCGATATTAATGTGGTTTAGCAGTGTCCTAATATTAAATATTATATAAATCAATAATTTAAAGTTATTTTGATTAGCTCGCTAAGCAAAAAAATTAAACATGAATGGAGAGGGCAAATGGCTCAAAGTATCGAAAAGCTCAACTTAGCTATTAAACGGCTATCTGATAAGTTATATCAGCACTCATTTTTAAAACGCTGTCGCGACGGCTCGGTTTCACTGGCCGAATTGAAGAGTTTTCTATTACAGCACGGCTTTTACAGCGCGTATTTTACCCGTTATCTTTGTGCGATGATGTCAAATCTTCCTAATAATAATCAGGTGCTTACGCTGGCAGAGAATCTCTTTGAAGAACTGGGTCTTGCGCCTGACAGCCCGACACCACATCATTTAATTTATAAAGATATGCTGCAGTCTTTTGCCATTGAGCTGGATTCAAGCAAGATAAACCAACAAACCCAGGCATTGATTGATGTGATGTTTGCCCAATGCCGCGAGCTTAACCCGGCCTTTGGGCTGGGCGCTTTGTGTATTGGTGCTGAAGCTATAGTGCCGGTGCTGTACAGTAGCCTGGTGTCGGGTTTCCGGCATCACGGCATTGCCGATGAGCAAATCCATTTCTTTATCCTGCATATTGAATGCGACGACGGGCATGCAGAAACCCTGAACGACATTATGCTGGAAATAGCCGGATCGAATGAGTTTCAACTGGAGAATATGATCCAGGCCGGTGAAGCCCTGATAAACGCGCGGCTGAACTTCTTTACTGCTATTGAGCAACAAGCTGGCAGCGTCGCCGAACTAAATGCTGCTAATATTGAGTTTTCTTAAAGAGCCGGACCGCAATGAACAGTACCCTGAGTATGGATAAGCAATCGATTATGGCCAAAAGCCGGGCAGATATAGCGCAAAACTTGCCTGAAGGTTTATGGAGTGACAAGCAAAAAGTTGCACTGACCTGCCGGATCCTGTTTGCACAGGGCCATGATTCCGGCTTAGCAGGACAGATCACCGCAAGATGTGACTACCCGGCGCAGTACTATACCCAGCCTTTTGGCTTTGGTTTTGACGAGATCAGCACTGACAATTTACTGACAGTAGATGAGGATCTGCAGGTAATCGAAGGCGAAGGTATGGCTAACCCGGCTAACCGGTTTCACTCCTGGATTTATCGCGCCAGGCCGGATGTGCGCTGTATTATTCATACTCATCCGCCACATATCTCGGCGCTATCAATGCTTGGGGTGCCATTAAAAGTTTCGCATATGGACAGCTGTATGCTGTATGACGATGTGGCTTTTTTGCCAAACTGGCCCGGGGTGCCGGTAGGTAATGAAGAGGGCGAAATTATCACGGCTGTGCTGGCTGATAAGCGTGCCGCACTGCTGTGTCACCATGGCCTGGTGGTGGCCGGTAAGTCTATCGAAGAAGCCTGTATGCTGGCGATCCAGTGTGAAAGGGCGGCACGACTGCAGTTGTTGGCCGAAGCCGTAGCACCGATAAAAGACATTGACCCGGCTTTAGCGAAAGAGGCGCATGACTGGATTTTGCAGGACAAGCGCTCTAAAGCCGGCTTTGCTTACTATGCACGACGTACCGCCCGCCTGCTAAATCTGCATATTTAATCTGGCATGATTGCGCTAGCTTACCGGCTAACGCAATCATGCCGGTTGCTGCTGCATAAAAGGCGTTGGCAGCCGCTGCCAGCCGGCCTCGCCCAGCGCCAGCTCTGCATCGCTTAACAGGCAGGCGTTAAGCTGGGCTAACATGGCGGTTTTATCCAGTTGCTGGCCAATAAACACCAGCTCCTGGCGGCGGTCGCCATAGGGTTCGGCCCAGCTTTGCATAATGGCGTCCTGCAGCTCTGGGTCTTGCGGCCACTGCTCGGCCGGCACGGCCTGCCAGAATAAGCCGGCCATATTGTAACGGGCGATACCGCCGGCCTGATGCCACAGCCAGGCATACTCCGGTGTGCTGGCCAGCCAGAAATAGCCTTTAGAGCGCAGCAGGCGGCCGCTTGGCCAGTCCTGATGTAAAAAGGCGTGAAAACGCGCGGGATGAAAGGGTTTTCGCGCAGTAAAGGCGAAGCTGCTGATACCGTATTCTTCGGTTTCGGGCTTATGCTCACCACGTAGCTCGGCCAGCCAGCCGGGGGCTTGCTGTGCCTGTTCAAAATTAAATAAGCCGGTATTGAGGATTTGCGTTAATGCTACTTTGCCATTGTCAGCATAAATAATGTGGGCGCGGCTGTTTAAGCTACGTAAAATGGCACTAAGGCGTTTTAGCTGTGCTGCGCTGACCAAATCCGTTTTGCTAACCACCAGCACATCACAAAACTCGACTTGCTCAATTAGCAAGTCGGCCACGCTGCGCTCGTCATCTTCACCGAGGCTCTCGCCGCGTTCGGCTAAGTCTTGTGCCGCTTCAAAATCGGCCAGAAAGTTTACCGCATCTACTACGGTGACCAGGGTGTCCAGCCGGGCAATATCGGCCAGGCTCTGGCCGTCTTCGTGCTCAAAGGTAAAGGTTTCAGCTATAGGTAGCGGCTCGGAGATACCGGTCGATTCAATCAGCAGATAATCAAAGCGGCCGGCTTTGGCCAGCTGGCCGACTTCGAGCAGTAAATCTTCGCGCAAGGTGCAGCAAATGCAGCCGTTGCTCATTTCTACCAGCTTTTCTTCGGCGCGGTTAAGGCTGACTTCTTTATTAAGCTGGTTGGCGTCGATGTTAACGTCGCTCATATCGTTGACGATAACGGCAACGCGTAAGCCATCGCGGTTATTCAGCACATGGTTTAGCAAGGTGGTTTTTCCGGCGCCTAAAAAGCCGGATAGCACCGTAACCGGCAGACGTGTGTCAGAAGCAGTATTAGTTGGCAGCATGCTGAAGCCCTTGCAGTTTATGCAGCAGTTTACCGTTATACAAATGCGCGCTAACCAGCAGTAAGCCACCGCTAATAGATAGCGCCGAGATGGCACCTCTGCCGTTTATGTTATTCACCGTGCGCAGTGGTTTTCTTGTCGTAAGCATTGCAGTCCGCCATAAAAATGTTATAACATCACAATATTCAAAATATGTTATAACGTAACATTTAAGTCGTCAAATCGACTGATCAGGTTGTAACAGTAAATGGCTAACATGGAGTGACAATGTTTAAACCGACTCTGTTAACCGCAGCAGTGTTTGCTGCTTTAACGTCAACGGCTTATGCCGACAGTATTACAGGTACAGTAACGGACGCCGCTGGCAAACCGGTGGCGAATGCCAGAGTGCAGCTGATGGGCAGCAATGGCGAAACCCGCACTGATGACAATGGCCGTTTTGTGCTGGCCAATATCAACGCCGGTGAAGCAGAGCTGCATATTGAAGCGAGCCGCTTTGCCCATCGTAATGTGCATCTTGAAGTACCTGCCACCGGGCTGGATAACCTCAGCGTAGTACTGCTTTCTACTACTATTGAAACCATCGACATTAAAGCCAGTCCGTTTCATGCCTCAGCTACCGAGTCTTCGATGCCGGTAAACGTGCTGGCCGGTGACGCACTGAAAATGCGTCAGGCGGCGACGCTGGGCGATACGCTAAAAAATGAAGTTGGCGTGCACTCAAACTTTTATGGCGGTGTCTCAAGTAGCCCGATTATCCGCGGTTTAGATGGCCCGCGCGTGCTGATTACACAAAACGGCCTGGATGCCGGTGATGCTTCTCGGGTTGGCCCGGATCATGGTGTTGCCAGCGAAGCCAGCACCGCAACCCAGATTGAAGTACTGCGTGGCCCGGCGACATTATTTTATGGCAGCGGCGCCATAGGTGGTGTGGTGAATGTGGTTGATGAGCGGGTGCCAACCAGCAGTACGCCGCGTGCTGAATGGATGCTGCAGCGTGAGTCGGTAAATAATGAAAAACTGGTCGCAGGCTCGGCTGTAAATGGTACTGATATGTTTGCGGTTTATGTTGATGGCTTCTGGCGCGACAGTGACAACTACAGTATTCCGGGTTTTGCCGAAAGTGTGCCGGAACAAGGTGCTGAAAAAGGCAAAGTTGAAAACTCAGGCCAAACCGCCAAAGGCGCGACTGTCGGCGGCAGTTGGTTGCTGGATAATGGCTATGTTGGTATGTCTTACGGTCGCTTAGAGCGCGAGTACGGCATACCTGGCCACTCTCACGGCGGGCATGACCATGAAGAGCATGCGCATGAAGACGAAGAGGGTGAAGCGCACGACGCAGAGCGGGTATTGGCCGACTTAACGCAAAACCGCTGGCAGTTACTGAGCGAGCTTAACTTCGACAATAGCCTGATCCGCGCCGTTAATACCCGTTTAGCCTATACCGACTATCAGCATGCTGAAATTGAAAACGGAGTTGTTGGCACCACCTTCGCCAATAACAGCTATGAAGCGCGTATTGAGCTGTTACACCGCACCATTAACGACTGGCGTGGCGGTTTAAGCCTGCATTATAAATACAGCGACTTCGAAGCCATCGGCGAAGAAGCCTTTACCCCACCATCGAAAAGCAAAACGCTGGCGCTGGCCTGGGTGGAAGAGCGTCATTTTGGCCACTGGCTGGTGCAGTTAGGTGCCAGGGTTGAACGCGTCACTATTGACGCCACTGATATGCGGCTGCCAGACATCGCTGCCCATGGCCATGACGAAGCAGAGCATGATCACGACCATGACCATGAGCACGCAGATGGAATGATCCGGGTATTTGATGTCAGCCAGAAGTTTACGCCATACAGCTTATCGGCCGGCACAGTGTGGGATTTTGCTGAAGGCTATAACCTGGGTATTTCGCTATCGCGCTCACAGCGTGCACCTTCTGCAGCGGAAATGCTGTCGTTTGGTGCGCATATCGGTACGCAATCTTATGAAGTCGGCGCACTGTTTACCCTGGACGACGACGAGTTTGTATTAAATAGCCAGCCGGTGAAACTGGAAACGGCGAATAACCTGGATATTACGCTGCGTAAGTTCAACGGTGATACCGGCTTTGTGTTAAATGCCTTCTATAACCAGATAGATAACTATTATTACCAGCAAAATACCGGCTTGTTTGCTGAGTCTGGCCATAGCCATGAGCATGCTGAGGAAGATGGCCATGATCACGGTGGCGAATTGCCGGTATATCTGTTTACTGCTGCCGACGTCAGGCTACATGGTTTTGAAGCCCAGTATATCTGGCAAATTAATGCGCCGTTTAAGTTAACCCTGCAGGGCGACTACATCCGTGCCCGTTTAAAGCAGGGCGGCGAGTTACCGCGCACGCCACCGCTACGTATCAGTGCCGAGCTGGCCTATGAGCAGGATGCTTACAGTGCTGATCTGCGCGCCACCCGTTACTTTAAACAGGATAGAACGGCCGCATTAGAAACCGCGACCGACGGTTACACCTTGCTTGATGCCAGCCTGAGTTACCGCTTTAACCTCGGCGGTCAGCTGATAACCGCCTATTTGAAAGGGCAAAACCTGACTGACGAAGAAGCGCGGGTACACACTTCATTCTTAAAAGATATCACGCCGTTACCTGGCCGTTCTGTGGCACTGGGTTTGCGCGGCAGTTTTTAAGTTTTTTGCCGTAGGAAGCTTGGTTCCTGGCCTGCGGCAATTTTTATTTAATATGGAGATTTTCATGTTTCAGCCTATGTTACAAAATAAATTAAGTTTGGTGGCGCTGCTGGTAGCCAGCTCGCTACTTAGCGCCTGCGGTGATAGCACAACGAATATCGTCGAAAAAGAGCCTATCGCTGGCGATGATGGTGACGACCATGATCACGATCATGATGAGATTAGCAGCGTCGGCCGGTTGGTCATTTCCGCCAAAGATTCCAACCTGGTATCAGTGTATGAGCTGGAAGATGGCAGCCTGCTGGACAGCTTTGCGGTAGCTGACACGCCTTCTGCGCTGGCTGCGTCTGCCGGTAAGCGCTACGCGCTGGTTGTGCAACGCACCACAGATCGGGTCGAGTTTGTTGATGGTGGTTTATTCCAGGAAGATCATGTTGATCACCTGCACGACTATCAGCAAGCACCGGCACTGAGCAGCTTTGTGCTATCTGAAAGCCGGCCAACCCACATTACCAGCACCGACAGCCAGACCGCAGTATTTTTTGACGGCGATGGCAATAGCAGCACGCCGGCGGCAGTGGCAGTAATTACCGATGCAGATATCAGCACCGACAGCAACGGCTACCCGGTACTGCATTACACGACGCATATGCATGGCGCTGCCCAGGCCCGTGGCGAATACGTACTGTCGACTATCCGCGATGCCAATAGCGCGACCACTTTGCCTGATAAAGTAGGGCTGTATCATGCGCATGATGATCACTTCCATGAAGAAATGGTGTTTACCGAGACTTGCCCGGGTTTACATGGCAGCGCGCAGAACGAGCATGTGATTGCTTTTGGCTGTACTGACGGCGTGTTGGTCATAGCGCAGCAAGGTGAAACCTTTACCGCCAGTAAAATTGCCAACACCGATGATTTTAGCGGCACCATGCGCATTGGTACTCTGGTCGGCGCTATGCATGCCGAACATTTAGTGGGGTTTGCCGGTAGCAGCATGTTTGCTATTCATGCAGAAGATGGCGAAATGGATCTGGTAGACTGGCAGGGCGGCGAAGGTGCCGGCATTATTGGCTACGGTTTTGCCGATAAGGGCGAAAAGTTTGTGCTGCTGGATAACCAGGGCTACTTAACTATTCTTAACTATCATGGTCATGAACACGACGGCGCTGCAGCAGCGGAAGAGCCGGCGTTTGAGTTTGCCGCTAAAGTGCAGCTAACCAGCGCTGATGTTAGCACTATGCCAAGTGGCAGCCGCTTTGAACTGGCGATCTCAGCCAGTGATGACAAAGTCTATGTGGCTAACCCCATCGACAGCACCCTGCTGACTGTCGATATTGCCGATGCTGAAGTGGTGGCGACAAAACAGCTGAACTTTGTCCCGCATAAGCTGGTGTGGTTAGGTATCGCAGAAGCTGCCGCAGCGCACGATCACTAAAAACCCTACATTAGTTGCAACTGAAAAGCCGTTAAGAAAGTTTAACGGCTTTTTTTATTAGACTAATCTCAATCTCGTTGAGAATTATTCGTATTTATGCTTAGATAGCCCATCTTTTGCGTTTCCCCTTTCCTTCAGGAGTTTGGTGATGAAATCAGTTAAGGCATTAAGTTTAGTCGGCGCGGCCGTAGTAACCGCATTGTGTAATCTGGCTGCAGCAGAGGCCAGCGAAGTGAATGTTTACTCAGCGCGGCAGGAAGAGCTGATTAAGCCGCTGCTGGACAAGTTCAGCGCGCAAACCGGCATTAAAGTAAACCTGATTACCGGTAAGCCGGACGAGCTGATTAGCCGCATGGCCAGCGAAGGTCGTAACAGCCCGGCCGATTTATTAATTAGTACTGATGTGGGCCGTTTATACCGTGCCAAGCAGCAGGGGGTGTTACAGGCAATAACGTCTGATGTGTTAAGCAGCACCATACCGGCAGAGATGCGCGATCCTAGCGGCCAGTGGTTTGGCCTGACCATGCGCGCGCGGCCGATTTTATATGTGCCTGGCAAGGTGGACCCGAAAGACTTATCGACTTATGAAGCGTTAACCAGCCCGCAGTGGAAAGGCCGTATTTGTATCCGTTCGTCAGACAATATCTATAACCAGTCGATGACGGCCAGCCTAATTGCTCATGATGGTGCCGAAAAGGCAGAGAGCTGGGCTAAAGGCCTGGTGGCCAACTTTGCCATGCCACCCAAAGGCGGCGACCGTGACCAGATTAAAGCGGCTGCGGCCGGTGTCTGTGATATCGCCATCGCCAATACCTATTACTTAGGCGGCATGCTGGCTGATGCAAAAGAAAAAGCTGCGGCAGAAAAAGTTAAAGTCTTCTGGCCAAATCAGGCTGACCGTGGCGCCCATATCAATATTTCCGGCGCTGGCATAGCAAAATATGCGCCTAACAAAACCGAAGCCATTCAGCTGCTGGAATACATGACGACCGCCGATGCACAGCAATGGTATGCTGAAACCAATCATGAATATCCGGTGCGTGCCGGTGTTAAAGCCAGTGCCATTTTACAAGGCTTTGGTGAATTTAAAGCAGACCAGTTACAATTGGACAAATTGGGCGAATTAAACGCCGAGGCAATCCGGGTAATGGATCGCGCTGGCTGGAAATAATATTTGAAGTCAATATGTTGTAAAGGATTGAGCGCCGGATGAAGTCGGGTTGGACAGATATCTGGCGCTGGGCTGTATTGTTGCCTGCAGCGGTACTGGCATTGCCGGTGCTGATGATTTTTGCCAGTTTGCTATCGCCACAAACCGAGATCTGGTTGCATTTACGCCAGACCGTGCTGGCCGACTATGTCACTAACTCGCTGCTGCTGGCGTTTGGCACCGGTGCCGGCGCTTTAGCGGTTGGCACGGGCACCGCCTGGTTAATTACCCAATACCAATTTGTTGGCCGCCGTTATCTGGAGTGGTTGCTGCTGCTGCCACTGGCTATGCCGGCTTATATTATTGCCTACACCTACACCGGTATGCTGGATTTTGCCGGGCCGGTGCAAAGCCTGTTGCGCGAGCTTACCGGCTGGCGCTATGGCGACTACTGGTTTCCGCAAATCCGCTCGTTAGGCGGCGCCATCCTGATGCTGACTCTGGTGCTGTATCCTTATGTTTATATGCTGGCACGTACCGCCTTTCGTGAGCAGTCATCCTCATTACTGGAGGCCAGCCGTACACTGGGTTTAACGCCACGCCAGCATTTCTGGCAAGTGGCCTTACCGCTGGCGCGGCCTGCCATTATTACCGGCACGGCGCTGGCAATGATGGAAGCGTTTGCAGATTACGGCACTGTGCAGTATTTTGGCGTACCAACCTTTACTACCGGTATTTTCCGTACCTGGTTTGGTATGGGCAGCCAGGCAGCTGCGGCTCAGCTGGCGGCTTTGTTAACCGGCTTTGTACTGGCGTTGTTGCTGTTAGAGCAATGGTCCAGACGCAAAATCCGCTACTATCATCAGGGCCAGCGCCCGCATAGTGCTGCCAGGCGTAAGCCAGGGCGGCCTAAACAATGGCTGTTTTTTACCTTGTGCCTGTTACCGCTGCTGTTTGGCTTTTTAATTCCGGCCATGCAGTTGCTGAGCTGGGCGCTAAGCAATTATCAGGTTAGCTTAAACAGCCAGTTTACCGGGTTAGTGTGGAACAGCTTTAAACTGGCCGCTATGGCGGCGCTGATATCGGTCGGGCTGGCGCTGTTGTTTGGCTATGGCCAGCGGTTACGTCAGGATATATTGGTGCGTGCACCGGTGCGGGTCGCTGCGCTGGGCTATGCGGTGCCGGGTACTGTTATCGCGATTGGCGTAATGCTGCCGCTGGCCTGGCTGGATGGCCAGATTGACCTGCTGGCCGAGCGCTGGTTTGGGCTGCGCACAGGGCTGATTTTCTCCGGTACTTTGTTTGCGTTAGTGCTGGCCTACAGTGTGCGGTTTCTGGCGGTGTCGTTACACAGCGTTGAAGCCGGCCTGCAACGGATAAAACCCAGTATGGATAACGCTGCCCGCTCGTTAGGCTATTCGCCGGCACAGGTATTGCGCAAGGTGCACGTACCCTTGCTGCGCTCCAGTGTGCTGACGGCGTTACTGTTGGTATTTGTCGATGTATTAAAAGAGCTGCCTGCTACCTTACTATTGCGGCCGTTTAACTTTAATACTTTGGCGGTACGCACTTACGAGCTGGCTTCTGATGAGCGCCTGGCCGATGCCGCCTTACCGGCACTGGCAATAGTATTAGTCAGTTTACTGCCGGTGATCCTGCTGGCGCGCTCGGTTGAATCACCTGAAAAAGGACCCACCTGATGCTGGAATTACAACAGCTGGCCGTAGCCTACAGCGGCCATACGGTAGTAAAAGACATCAGTTTATCGTTGGCGCAGGGCCAGATTGGCTGTTTAGTCGGCCCCTCGGGCTGCGGCAAAACGACTTTGTTGCGGGCAATTGCCGGTTTTGAGGCCGTGGCGCAGGGCTGTATCAGGCTGCAGCAACAAATCGTCAGCAGTAGCACGGTGCTGCAGGTGCCGGAGCGACGTCATGTAGGTATGGTGTTTCAGGACTTCGCGCTGTTTCCGCATCTGTCGGTAGCGGACAATATTGCTTTTGGCCTGCAAGGGTTAACCAAAGCCAATAAGCTCAATAAGGTCAGAGAGCTGTTGCAGCTGGTTGGCTTGCCTGATCTGGGCCAGCGTTATATCCATCAGTTATCCGGTGGTCAGCAACAACGGGTAGCTCTGGCGCGGGCATTGGCACCACAGCCTAAGGTACTACTGCTGGATGAACCATTCTCCAGCCTGGATACCGAGCTGCGCGAGGGCTTAGCGCGTGAGATCCGCCAGATATTACAGCAGCTACATATTACTGCAGTGCTGGTGACGCACGATCAAAACGAAGCTTTTGCTATGGCCGATATGATAGGTGTGATGCAACATGGCCGGCTGCAGCAATGGGCCACGCCCTATGAGTTGTATCATAAACCGGCCAACCGTTTTGTCGCTGACTTTATCGGCCGCGGCGTATTGCTGCCGGGGACCGTGGTCGATGGCGCGCAGGTTGCCACTAACCTGGGTATTTTTCAGCAGCGCTACAACGCCGATTTAGCGGTGGGCGACAGCGTGGATGTGTTGATCCGGCCGGATGATATCGTGCATGACGATAACAGCGGTGTAACAGCACAAGTGCTGGACAAGGCCTTTCGCGGTTCGCATATTTTGTATCAGCTAAAGCTGAAAACCGGTGAACAGGTGCAATGTCTGGCGCTTAGTCATCATAACCATGCTATAGGTGAGCAAATTGGCATCCGGCTGGATTTAGATCACTTAGTGTTATTTCCGCGTTTACGTTAACCACAGGCCGGCACATTTAGTAGCCTTCGGGCAACAGGGTATCGAGAATGCGCTGATACTGGCCCGATTGACGCAGCTCGGTCAGGCCGGTATTAAACTGCTGCATCAGGGTTTCGGAGCGAGGATCCTGTTTTGACAACAGTAAATACATCGGTCGCAGTTCCAGTGCCGGTGTCAGCCAGTCTAATTGCCCGGCGTACTGCGGCAGCTTGTTCTCCAGTATATATAAGCCATTGAGTTTATCGGCCGGCACTAAATCAACCCGGCTTTTCGCCAGCATCATAAATGCCTGCTCGTCGGTTGCCACCTGCACCAGATTAGGCTGGCTTTGCAATAATCCCTGAGGTTGTAAATAACCCTGTACCAAGCCCAGCCGTAAGCTTTGGGCAGCCAGATCGGCATAATGCTGATAACTAATGCTTTTCTGCTTTTGTTTAAAAAATACGATTTGATTGGCATATAACGGCTGCGAATAGTAAAAATGCCGGGCGCGCTCATCGTCGTACCAGGCGGCCACCAGGCCAATGTATTCGGCCTGCTGACTTTGCCGCAGCGCGCGGGCAAATGGCATAAATTCTATCTGTATATCAATGCCCTGCAATAAAAATGCTTGCCGTACGACTTCACTTACCGCGCCTTGCTGCGGTATATCGGCGGCATAATGTGGGTAATAATTACTGCTGGCCAGCATCAGTGTTTCGCCGTGCGCCGGTGCCGGCTGGTTAACGCAGACTAATAACAATAGGTAAATTAGTGGTAAGGCTTTCATGCAGTAGTCCTTAATTTCGCTACTGCTAAGTGTGGCATGAAGTTATAAAAATGCTAATAAAAAGTGGGATCAGCCGGGGCTGATCCCAACAGTATTACTCTTTGGCCGGTGGTTGTAAGCTGGTGCTGGCGTCAGCATCCTGCTGCGGGCTGGCCAGAGTGGCTTGGTCCGGTGTTAGCGGCATGGCGCGTGACTGCTGATTAATCTGGTAAATTTGCTCGGTATTGGATATATCCTGCGCGTTTTTAATATTGGCAATGGTTTCACGCTCCGACAGAAAGCTTTGAATGTCATCCAGTATGGCTTGCATCTCCTGTGGGTTGTCGTGCATTTCCAGAATATGCCGCGGGTGCTCAACGTTTTTCGCGCCGCTATCAGCGAAGGTGCTGCTCATAATGCGGGAACTGATGATCCAGGGCGTCAGTGATGAGCGCATCACATAGTTTTCTGACGAGGTAGAATCGTAAATGCCTTTGCCTGTGGTCAGTTTGCTTTGGGTATAAGTACCTTCGCATTTTAAATAGACCAGCAGCGAGTCAAAATTAAGTTCTGCCCAGAAGGTATGGCTGTAGTTTTGCAGCAGGCGGCCAAAGCTGTGACAAATTAACCAGCTAAACACCAGACTGATAATAAACTGGCTTTCATTAAACAGTGCTACAACAAACTGTGATACCGCAGCATCGCCTGGCCGTTGTATGGCGCTGAAATCGCGCACTATTTGCAGTATTAATTGCGCTTCGCCCAGCAGGTAAAACAGAATAAAAGGCCCGATTAACAGCAACAGCTGGGCGGCAAGGGTGGCCCACAGCCGCAACTGCTTAAACAGTGCTGTGTGTTGCAGTGGCGCATAGGCCGGCTGGGTTTCAATCATCACTTCGCCGCTGAAATTGCCCTTGCTTTCCGATTGCTCATTCAGGTTGGGGTTTAACTCGCGATACAGCCGGTTTGGTATTTCTTTATAACGCCGGTTAGCCATCACTATGTTGTCGATGTTAACAAACAGCTCGCGCGGGTGAATGTTTTCCTGCCAATTGGCGCGATATTCCGATACCTTAGTTTGCGCCTGAACCAGAGCGGTACGCTGTTTTAACAGCAAAAAAATCAGCGCGCCACTCACTGCTGTAAACAATAACACCAGCAGCAATTGCGGCATCACGGCAAAGGTTTGCAGCTCGCTGTCTTGCATATCCACGACAAACAGCGCGATATCGCGCTGCTGTAGTAAATAGCTGATTATCAGCCCCAGCACGACCGGTGCCAGTATGGCAAAGGCCATTATTTTGGCCAATTGCAGGTTACCCTGGGTTTCAATGCGCCGCTCTGCCATACGGTAAACGGTACTGGCATTGCGCCAGCTTAGTACCAGATACACCATCAGCAAGAAGGAGAAAAACGGCAACAGTATATCACCGGTATTACCGGCCAGGCCGGTCAGGCAAACAAAGGCGGTTAATGCATAGGCCACTAACGCCACGACAGTAGCGATTAGGGCACCGGCAAAGCGTTGCGCCAGATTACGCAGCGGGTAAGGCAGAAAAATCAGTTTGGGTACTAAGGTATGCACCAGGCGCGAAATAAAGCCGACGGGTTCAACAAAGGTTTTGTTTTTACGCCCCATCAGCATTTCTTCTAAGTCGGTGCTTTTATAGTGCGGCTGTTCAAATTTGGCCGTTTCACGCTCGGATTTACTGAAGTTTTCCGCCAGTGAGGTAGGCACACTGCGGCCAACAAAAAACCGCAACATCTGAAAAATGCCGCCACCCAAGGCGCGCAGCCCGCCGGCCAGTAAGGCAAAGCCAACTGCGGCGTAAATCCAGGCCAGGGTTTTATCCTGCTGTACCAAAGTGACGACCTGTAATAACGGGTAAATACCCAACAGGCTAACCAGCATACCGCGCACTGCACGTAGCAGGCCTTCAATTTTAAACGGGTTGCGGATCCCTAACGACTCACTGCCATAATCATAGGCCATGATTACTTCCTTTTAAAAATCAGGTTGTTGTAATTGATGCTATCTTGCCTGACTGCGGCCATTTTGCAATGCCCGGTTGGATAGTTTTAGCGGAAAATCGGCCAGTTGGCGAATAAATTAATTGCGGTTAAAAAAGGGCGCTCAATACCTGCAGCACCCGTCAGGAAAAATTGCGCGAGCTTAGTTAAGCAAGGCTTCAATCTGTTGCGCTACAGCGCTTATGCCCAGCACACCGTCAAGGTGGCCAAAGCTGCCGGGAATTTCGGCATATTGCACTTGGTTACCGGCGGCAGACATGGCCCCGGCGCTGTTTTTACTCAGCGCAGGTGGCAGCAGTAAATCGCCGCTGGCCGGTAAAAACAGCGTTTTGGCGGTTACCCGGCTGAGCGCCTGTTGCCAGTTATCGCCCATGCCGGCCCGCCACAGCTGTGAGGCGCGCACTAAATACAAAATATGGTTAGCGTCTTGCTTTTCGGCCCGCAGCCGCGCTTGTGCCAGTAATTGCTGCCAGGCTTGCGGCAGTGCTTCAATGCGTTGATGTATGGCGGTATCACTACTGATTGGCGGATAACGCGGATTAAACCCATCCGGGTGCAGTGCATCCTGAGTTATATAGGCCAAAGCCGTACTTAAGCCTTGCCAGGGTTGGCCTTTAGCGTAGTAATCGCCGTTATGCCAGGCCGGGTCCTGCAAAATGGGGTAGGCCCAGCGCTGCAGCTTTATCGCGCTGTAGTTATCCATATAGGCGCTGCCAATCACCGGGATCAAGCGCTCTACCTTGTCCGGGTAGCGCACCGCCCATTCAATGGCCTGAAATGAGCCCATCGACGGGCCTACTACTGCATGTAGCTTAGTTATGCCTAACCTGTCGAGCAGGGCTTTTTGCACCTCGACAAAATCGCCGATGGTTACTACCGGAAAGCTTAAACCATAAGGTTTACCGCTGGCCGGGTTAATCGTTGCCGGGCCTGTGGTGATGACGTTGTTATCAAACACATTGGCATTGACCAGGGTGTCGCTGCTAATGACATAGAATTTATTGCTATCTATCGCTTTACCCGGGCCGATAATAGCGTCCCAGTAGCCGGGCGTTGCATCATCAGGCTGGTATTTACCTGCAGCATGGCTGCTGCCGGAAAAAAAATGCGTAATTAAAATCGCATTGGATTTATCGCTGTTCAGTTTGCCGTAGGCTTCCCAGCCGATATTAACCGGGGCAATAAGCTGGCCATTTTCGGTGGTAAATTTATCCAGCGTAAAGCGCTGTTTTTCTACCAGTAGCGGTTCAGCTGATAGGGTAACAGTAACGCAGATGAGTATAGCTGCAAGCCAGCGCATAACCGCTCCTAAAACCATTGAAATAACAAGATAGCCAGTGCCGTGCCAAGTAGCGGCACCAATACACTAACCACGGCCACCGGCCAGTAAGCATTTTGATGACTCTCACCACAAATAGCACGGATAGTGGTGACCACATAGCCGTTATGCGGTAACGAATCTAACGCGCCGGACGAGATAGCAACCACGCGGTGTAGTTGCTCGGCATCAACGCCACGATCCAGATAATGCGGTGCCAGTTCAGGCAGTGCAATGGCCTGGCCACCCGAGGCAGAGCCGGTTAAGCCGGCAATGGCGCTTACTGCCACAGCGGCACCCAATAGCTCAGGCCCGGGCAGGTGGGTCATATAATCCACTACGCTGCTAAAGGCCGGGGTGAGTTTTGCCACTGAGCCAAAACCGACCACAGCGGCGGTATTACCGATGGCCAGTAGCGCACCCAGCACACCTTCATTGGTGGCTGCGGCAGGGTTGTGCAGAAAGCGGAAGTTAAGTAAGTACAGGCTTACCACACCGCCGGACAATGCGACAATCAGTGCTGCCTGCTGCAGGCTGTCATGCAGTAAGAAAGACAGTAACAGCACAACACCAAGCGGAATAATGCCCATTAACGGATGCGGCAAGGCACGCTCGCTAAGTACCGGATCGCTGCTGCGCTGGCTAAAGTGTTCACCCTTGGCAACAGCGCGTTTTAACATCCACATCAGCGCGGCATAGCCGGCAATCGCCATAAAAATAGCTACCACTATACTAACCTGCCAGCCGGCATAAGGCGTGGTGCCTAAATAGGGGATTGGGATCCAGTTTTGAATTTCCGGCGAGCCGGCCGACGTCATGGTAAAGGTCACCGAGCCCAGTGCCAGCGCCGCCGGAATAAAGCGCCGTGGTAAATTGGCACCTTTAAATAAGCTGACTGCCATCGGGTAGGCCGAAAACGCCACCACAAATACGCTGACGCCGCCATAAGTCAGTACCGCACAGGCCAGCACCACTGCCAATACCGCTTTACCTTGCCCCAGCTTGTTAACGATGGCCAGCGCTACCGCATCGGCTGCGCCGGTATGTTCCATCAGCTTACCGAACAATGAGCCTAACAAAAACATTAAAAACCAGGCGGCGACAAAGCCGGAAAAGCCCGTCATATAGCCATGCACAAAATCCAGCTTGTCGCTGACTTGCCAGAACGGAATGCCATTGGTTATTGCTACCAGCAAGGCACACAGCGGCGCAGTGATAAACAGGTTAAAGCCACGCATAGTCAGTATGATTAACAGACCTAACCCGGCCAGTAATCCCAGAAGACTCAACATCTTGTTATCCTTATTCGCATTTTGGTTTAGTCTGATACAGGACAGCTGTCATCACCATAGTACTAAGGTACAGGTTAAAATTTCTGCGTTTAAGCCTACAGTAAGACTACAGCAATAATGACCAGATGAAGTCAAATCAACAGCAGGAGAGCCATAATGGCCTATAACAATAATAGTGATGCTCAGCACAAGTTTAGTCGTACCCTGTTAAAGCCCAGCCTGGTGGCACTGGCTATCAGCAGCTGCTTTGCTGCATCAGCTCTGGCGCAGGAAACCGCAAAAGAGCAAGACGAAGTTAAACTGGAACGGATTGAGGTTACCGCACGGCGCACGGTTGAAAGCATACAGCAAGTTCCGGTAGCGGTTACTTCGATTGGCGCAGCAGATATTGCAGAGCGTGGCTTGGAATCTGTCGTTGAAATTCAGCAATTCTCACCCAATACCACCTTGCAGCAAAGCCGCGGCACTAACTCAACTCTTACCGCCTTTATTCGCGGCGTAGGCCAGGAAGACCCACTGTGGGGTTATGAATCTGGTGTCGGTATTTATATCGACGACGCCTATATTGCCAGGCCTCAGGGCGCCGTGCTGGATATTCTCAATGTCGAACGGATAGAAGTGCTGCGTGGCCCGCAGGGTACCTTGTACGGTAAAAATACTATTGGTGGCGCGGTAAAATATATTACCCGTGAAATGAGTGGTGATACTGAATTTGCAGTAAATCTTACCGCAGGCAGTTATAAACAGGGTGACGTTAAACTGACCGGTCAACTCCCCCTGGTAGACAATAAACTGTATCTGGGGGTCGGCTATGCCAATTTGAAACGGGATGGTTATGGTAATTTCCTGCAATCTGCCTTACCTGACCAGGATGGTGAAAACTACAATAAAGATCTGCAGGCTTATCGCCTGACGTTAGAATTCAAACCAAGCGATGAGCTGTTTATCCGCTTAAACTACGATAAAACTGAAGATGACTCTAACTCAAAAGGAGGCTATCGTTTAGTTCCCAGTATCCTGACTAATGCGCCTGTACCCGACAGTGTGTACGATTCCTACACCAGCTTACCAACCTGGAACTCGGTTGAGACGGAAGGTTTAAGCTTAACGGCCAACTGGTATATCAACGATAACTTTACCTTTAAATCAGTAACCTCAAAACGTGAAAGTTACTCGAAAACCAATATTGATTTTGACAACACTGCTTTGCGTATTTTTGATGTTCCTGCGCTGTATGATGACGAAAGCTTATCGCAGGAATTCCAGCTTAACTACCAGACAGATAACTTGAAAATGGTATCAGGCTTGTACTATTACACGTCAGATTCCTGTGGTATGTACGACGCCATTCTTGAGGTACTTGGGCAAGGGCTGGGATTACCGGGCTTTACTTCTGAGGTTGGTGGTTGTAGCAATGGAGACAGTTTAGCGGCTTATACCCAGGGCACCTATCAGTTTGATGATAAATGGTCAGTCACTGCCGGTTTGCGTTACACCAAAGATGATAAAGACGCTCAGGTATTCAACCGGACTTATTACACAACGGTTTATCCGGAAGATGGCTGGCTACCAGGCCACGTAAGACCAACTCCTGCGGTTGATAGAGTTCCGTTAGATGGCGAAGCCAGCTGGAATAAACTTACACCTAAGCTGAGTGTCGAGTATCAATACGATAACGATATGATGCTTTTTGCCAGCTTTAGCCAGGGCTTTAAATCGGGTACGTTTAACCCACGGGCGACATCAAACGAGCCTGCTGCTAATCCCGAAACAGTTAATTCATTTGAATTGGGTATTAAAAGTGACTGGTTTGACCGGTTACGCATAAATGCCACCTTGTTTATGCTGGATCACAAAGACAGACAGTATATTTCGGCCATTCCTGATCCGGATGATCTGACCATTAATAACCAACGTTTGGGTAACGTTGGTCGATCAGAAGCGACGGGTGCAGAATTGGAGATTACTTATGCAGCCAGCCGCGAGCTGCAACTGTACGCCAATCTTGGTGTTATCGATTCAAGCTTCAAAGAAGTATTCCATGCAACTGAGGGGGATATTTCTGACAGGTTCAGTATTACCAATACGCCAAAAACCACCGCTAACGCAGGCTTTAGTTACGAAGTGGCGACCGATTTCGGCGATATCGTGATCAACGGTAACTATAGCTATCGCAGCAAATATAACCTGGTTGAGTTAGATAATTTATTAACTCAGGAATCCTACGGACTTTTGAATCTTGGCATCAACTGGTTTAGCAGCGACGGGCATTGGACCATTGGCTTGCACGGCAAAAACCTGACAGATGAACAATATCTGGTGGGTAACTATGCCTTTATCAGACCAAATCCCGACAACCCAAATGGTAGCGGCTATGATGCCGGAACCGGTGGTGACAACACTTTAATCGGTTATTATGGAGCACCGCGCACACTTAGTCTGAGTGTTGGCTACCGTTTCTAACCATAAAACACTTGCCGGGGCGAAAGCCCCGGTACATTATGAGCCAAAAGGCTCAGAACCGGATCTATGATAGTTTTAATTGCTGACGACCATCCGCTGTTTCGGGTGGCTTTATCACAAGCCTGCGCCAATATTCTTGGTAACGATGCTACGCTATTGCAAGCACAGAATATGCAGCAGCTGTGGCCCTTGCTACGCGCTCACCCCGACACCAGCTTTATCTTCCTTGATTTGCGTATGCCCGGCTCTGACGGCTTTACCGGCTTAACCGCACTGCGCACTGAATACCCGGACGTACCGGTTATTATGGTGTCGGCTGAAGAAGACCCGACCATTATAAAACAAGCACTGACTTTAGGCGCTGCAGCCTATATCCCGAAATCGGCACCACTGGAATTATTGTCGGAAGCAATAGCGGCGGTATTAAGCGGCGAAAGCTGGTTGCCAGCTGGTCTGATCCAGGATGTAAATAGTGCCAAAGCCCTGATAGATGACGATTTTGCCAGCCGGCTGGAACAACTTACCCCACAGCAGTTTCGGGTGTTAAAAATGATTGCCGATGGCCTGCTAAATAAGCAAATTGCCTATGAAATGAATGTACAGGAAACCACCATTAAACAACATGTGTCCGCCATATTGCGCAAACTTAATGTCAATAACCGCACCCTGGCTGGCATACTGTTCGAAAAACTGCGTTTACCGCAATAGGGCTGCACCCTCTTTAGTACGCTGCTATTTACACTGATTTTGTCAGTTGGCTTTACATTTGATTACGTATATAGCCGATATTGCTAAATTAACTCTAAATAAAACAGTACCTTCTAATGTTGGCTTGCGCTATGCATTGCCTGGCATTGTTGTATTCCCTGCATATCAAGGTGTGATGCGGGTTTCTGCCTGTTAAAAGAGGAGAAGCTAGCAATGGAAAACCCCTGCACAAAACAGCGCATCTGCGCAGCGACACTTTGCTTAATGTTACTGGTGACTGCTAATGCTTTAGCCGCAGCCAAAGCGGCGCTTTCAGGGCCATCACAAGCCGTAGCCGGAGATCTGGTTACATTGAACGGTCAGCACTTTGAAGCTGGCGCCACTTTTACTGTAATAACGATACGGGGTAGTAATAGCAGTGAGGAGTTGGTGACTGCTGCCAACGATGGCAGCTTATCCTATCAGTTAGTTACAGCCAGCCCGGGTAAATATGAAGTACGGGTACATGACAGTGAAAATCAGCTGGTTGTCACGTCTTTCGTGCTGGTTCATCCGGCGGGAGATTAGTCATGGCATATTTTAAATATCTGCGCAGTGCTACTGTTGTGCTGGCGTTGTGGGGCAGTTCTGCTCTTGCCGCAGCAGTGCAGCAAGGGTTGGCATTTGTCTCTATCCGGGACGGTAACGCCCATATTTATATCAGCCAGGGCAATAGCGAACGGGCGTTAACCCATGGCAACTCCGTTAATACCCAGCCGGCCTGGTCGGCGAACGGCCGGCAATTAGCGTTTAGCTCGGTACGGGATGGTCAGTCGGCTATTTATCTGATAGATGCTGACGGCCAAAACTTGCGCCGGTTAAACCAAAGTGCTCTGTGGCAAACTGCGCCATCCTGGGCTCCTGATGGCAGTGCTATCGCCTATCTGGCCCGCGACAACAGCAAAGCCGGGGTCGAGCTGCATATTCAGCGACTGGGTGAGGCCTCTGTGCAGGTAATAGCGGCCAACGGCCTGGAAAAGGGCCCGGATGCTCCGCTGTGGTCTGCCGATGCCCAGCAACTGGTTTTTGTCGGTGCCAATGAAGATGGTAAAACCGATGTCTGGTTAGTGCAGCGAAACGGTGTTGGCCTGAAAAATATCAGTTATCAGGTGTCTAAGCGGCATAAGGCTCATCCGGCAATTTCACCAGATGGCCGCTATGTGGTTTATGTTGCTGATATGCGTGGCCATCTGGCGTTGTTTCGCACCGATTTACACAGCGGGGAGTCGGAGAATCTAACCGCCGATACACCCGCTGCCTATGAAACCCCGCGTTGGTCTGCAGATGGCCGGCAGATAGTGTTTGCCAGCAGCCGTGATGACCCCGGATTAACCCGGATGGATATCTTTGTAATGAATGCTGATGGCTCAGCAGTAACTAACCTGAGCCGGCATCCGCATGAAGATTACAACCCACATTGGTCAGCAGATGGTAAAAACGTCGTTTTCACCAGCTTACGCAGCGGTACTGCACAACTTTATAGTTACGATTTGGTAGCTAATCGCGCAGTACGACTTACCGAAAATCAATCACATGATATGGATCAGGTACCCCAGCCTGCCGCAGTGCGCACGTCGCAAACGGTGGTGACTGGATTAACAGGAGGCCTGTAGTATGAACACTAAACTTATTAAGCCGGCTGGCAAAGGGGCAGTTTATCCGTTGCTGCTGGCGGCACTTTGCTGCTATAGCAGCGCCGCGCTGGCGGCCAATAAAACCTATACGCTGGACGCTGATTTTGCTCAGGGTGCACTCGATGGCGTTAACTATGATGCACCCAACGGCGATCAGCTACAACTGAATGCGGTAGGCACTACTTTCCCGGTAGCCTGGATAGCCAATGCCGGTGAAGATACGGTGTCTAAGTTTGATACCAATTTAAACAAAGAAGTAGCCCGTTATCGTACCTGGTTTGGCCCGGCGGGTCAGCCAGGCCATTTTAACCATCTGGGTAACGCTTATAGCGGGCCGGCACCATCGCGCACAGCGGTTGACATTAATGGTAACGCTTATGTACTTAACCGCCACTTTACCCAGGGTACCAGTAGTGCTGGTGTCGTGCTAAAAATCCTGGCGGAGGGCTTTGTTGACCGTAATGGTAACGGCGTGATGGACACCTCGGTAGATGCCAATGATGATGGCATTATTGATACCAGTGAAATGCAGCCCATGGCTGACACCAATGGCAACGGTATCATTGATGATAATGAAATTCAGGATGAGCGCATTGCCTGGGCGAAACGGGTGCCTGACGGTGTAGCAGCGCCCCTGCGGCCAACCGGCACTTTGGGCCGGGCCATGTGTATTGGCACTGACGGCAACTTATGGGTTGGGCTGTTTAACGATCGAACTTACTACAAAATCAGCTCGGCAGATGGTTCTACCATTTTTGGCCCGGTATCTACAACGCCCACTGCCGGTCAGCCGTCAGTAGGTTCCTGGACGCCATATGGCTGCCTGATCGATGCCAGTGGCACCTTGTGGAGTGCATCGTTATCCAGTGTGCTGGGTAAAATTACCAATACGCAGAGTAACACCGGGCCCTATACTGTTTCGTCGTTTGGTGGCCTGTCCAATTATGGTATCGCACTGGGTAATGGCAAGGTTTACCTGGGTAGCGGTAACCGCCAGTTTGATCCGGCCACCGATACCAATATCGCTATTCCGAATATGGCGGTTGGTACTGCCGGTATAGTAGTAGATGGTGGTGGCAATATTATTGCGGGCACCACAACAGTGCGTAAAGTTGCAGCCGACGGCACGCTATTGTGGCAGGCACCATTGCAGGCAGGTGGCAGCAGCTCAGTTGGTATTCAAGTCGATGCCAACAATGATGTGCTGCAAATCGGTTTCACCAGTGCCGGCCGTATTCAGAAGTACCGTGGCAGTGACGGTGCACCACTTGGTGTGTTTCCGGTCGGCAATATGCCCTATACCTACAGCGATGCTACCGGTCTGGTGGCGCGTAACGTAACTAATCCCACAGGCACCTGGACAGTGGTATATGACAGTGGTAGCAGCGGCACCGCCTGGGACAATATAAACTGGAACGATCTAACACCAGCTGATACCGGGGTGCAGGTGGCATTTCGCACGGCAGAAAGCCAGGCCGGCCTGGCGTTAGTCAGTTATCAGCCAACCACTAAAGGTACAGCTTTGGCAAGCAGTGGCCGCTTTATTCAGGTGCAAAGTCGTCTTAATGGTAATGAGCAGGGAGATAGCCCGATACTGTTTGATCTGACGATTGCAGCGGTAGACGCCGGTTGTGATGTTGATGGCAATGGCGCTACTGATTCTGCTGACGTAGCGCTGGTACGTGCGGGTATTGGTCAGGTGCCGCTGCCAGATGATGTGCGTGATCAAAACGACGACGGAAAGATCACGGTAAACGACGCCCGTTTATGTGCGTTGAAGTGCAGCCTGCCGCGCTGCGCCGTAGCGCCCTAAACCGATGTGTAACATAAATAGAAGGATACTATTATGACTAAGTTTCTGCTTCCGGCAATGCTAGCACTGCTACTCGTTGCAGTGCCCGCCAGAGCCGCTCTTATTTATATCTCACCGGTACAGCAGCAAGTGGCGGTGGCCGACACCTTGTCGGTGGATATCTTCGTGTCTGGTCTGGCTGGAGAAGTGGTATCGGGTTGGGATCTGTTATTGTTATTTGATGGCAGCATCCTACAAGCCACGGATGTGTTTTTTGACCTGGCAAATTTTGCCGACGATCCGATAGCTGATGCGCTTTATGACGCGACTATTAGCGTTGGTGAAGTTAGCACTTTTATGGTGTCTTTCCTCAGTGATGCAGAGCTGGCGTTACGACAAACCGAGCCGGTGCGGTTGTTCTCGGTCAGTTTTCTGGCGCTGACGGATGGCGTTAGCCTGCTTAATTTTGGAACCGATCCGGACTTTGAGCTTAATGTCACCGGGCGTGACGGGCTGAGTCTGGATTTATCGGCCCGGGGTGCCTGTGTCGGCGTTGGACAGGGGCAGTGCGCAACAGATATTCCGGCACCGTCAACGCTGTGGTTATTTGCACTGGCGGTGTTACTGCCGCTGAGTAGGCGCTTTAGCTGGCGGTGTTAACCGGCAAGCCAGATTAACGTAGCAGGCGCTGAAACAGCTTTTTCAGCGCCACTGCTTTTAATGGCTTTAGCAAAAAATAGTAACCGGCGCTGAGCGCCGCTTCGCGGATTTGCTCGTTGTGATCAGCGGAGTGAATAATAACCGGTGCTGAGACCGCAAAATGTTCTGCTAACTGGCGCGCCACGTCGATACCGGTAGCGCCATTATCCAGATGATAGTCAAATAGCAAGGCGTTAGGTACAAAGCCCTGTTGTAAGGCTTGTAGTGCTTCAGCGGGTTGGCCGACGGCCACAACATTAATCTGCCAGCTGCGCAGTAACTCAGCCACAGCGGTGCGCAGTTGCGGCTCATTGTCTAGTAGCAACACGGCTTTACCCGCAAAACTGGCACTAATGTCGCTATTTAGTTTCGGTTGTGACGGGCACTGTGCGGCAGATTTTGTTACGTAAACGCTAAAACAACTGCCTTTACCGGGTACAGAGTGCACCTGTAGCTGATGGCCTAAAATGGTGCTGATACGGCTGGCTATAGCCAGCCCCAAGCCCAGGCCGCGTTGATCTTGCTGCGGCCCTTGCTGAAACTCTTCAAAAATACGCTGTTGATCCTCGATCGCTATGCCGCAGCCGCTGTCCAGCACACAAATTTGCAAGCTGCTGCCGCGACGTTTTACTCCAAGTACTATGCGGCCTGAGCTGGTGTAACGAATGGCATTGGCCAGCAGGTTTTGGATGACCCGTTTTAGTAATTTTCGGTCGGTGTCAATTACGGCAATGCTTGGCAGATAATGAAATTGCACGCCTTTTTCTTCTGCCAGTACGCCGGCATCCCGTGCTAAATCGTCTAACAGACTGCTGACCGCAACTGCCTGTGGCACTGCTTTGATAACGCCGGAATCCAGTTTGGTCAGCTCCAGTATGGCACCGAGCAGCTCTTCGGCTGAGTTTAACGAGTTAATCAGATTCTGGCTTAACTGTTTCAGCTCTGGCGTGCTTTGCTTGTCGCGTAACAAGCTGGCGAACAGCGCTGAGGCATTAAAAGGCTGCATTAAGTCGTGGCTGGCGGCGGCAAAAAAGCGGGTTTTTGCCTGGGTACTGGCCTCTATTTTTTGTTGGGCCAGTTGCAGTTGCTGGTTTAATTGCTGTAACGCTGCGGTGCGTTCGGCTACGCGTTGTTCCAGCTGTTGTTGGGTGTCGATAAAGGCACTGACATCGGTATAGGTAGTAACAAAGCCACCGCCCGGTAGCGGGTTGCCCTGCATTTCCAGTACCCGGCCATCTTGCTGGCGGCGCTGAAACTTATAGGCACTACCCTGGCGCAGGTAGCTCAGGCGTTTGTTTATTTCGGCTTCGATGTTTTCGCTGTCGATTAAACCGCGTTTAAGATTAAAGCGGATCACATCGGCGACCGGCCGGCCCACTTCTACCAGTGCCGGCGGGTAGCTGAACATATCGATATAACGCTGGTTCCAGGCAATCAGCCGCAAGTCGGCATCCACCACACTAATGCCCTGGCTGATGTTGTCGATAGTGGCGCGTAGCAGTGCCTGATTAAACTGAAATACCTGACTGGCTTCGTCAACAAAGCGGGCCACCGATTCCAGCGGCAGTGCGGCGTGGCGGCTGCTGGCATCCATAATCAGCCGCATAGAAGCACCGCCGACTACGGCCGCTAAGCTGCGTTCGGCGGCCTGTAGCAAATTGGCCGGTGCCAGCTGCTGTAACTCATGTGGCTCTTTCAGGTTGCGCTGCAACAAGCGACGGGCTTCTTTTTCACCGGCAAAGCGTTTTACTAATAAATAGCAGTCCTGCACGCTGAGATTAAGTGGCCTGGCAGAGTGTTGCGATAACTGAGTGCGTAAAAAGCGGCCGCTTTCCAGCCATTCTGCCACCCGGGTGTTGCTAAAGCGGCTGATTAACAACACCAGCGCGCAGTTAATGCTAAGGCTTAATAGTACTCCCAGTGTAATAGCGTCCAGCTCGGTTTGCAGCCAGTGTTGTATCGACGGCAACGGCAAGCTGATAAGCCCGGCCCGGTTTAACTCGGGTAGCAATATCACATAAGCCCAGATCAGTGCACCGCCGGTTAAACCGGCAATTGCGCCCTGGCGGTTAATATCACGGCTAAGCAAACCAAGGATCAGCGCTGGCGCCAGCTGGGCCACCAGCGCAAAGGCCATCAGGCCGAGTTGGGCTAAGCCGGTGTCGGTGCCAATCCAGCGGTAATACAGATACCCCAGTGCCATCACTATTAGCATGGTAATGCGGCGCAAGGTCGCGACTTTTACTCTGTTAACAGTATGCAGCTGGCTGGCCGGTGCACGGTAAATCAGTGGCGCCAGCAGTTCATTGGTTATCATTATGCCCAGCACCACAGTGGCTACCACTACCATGCTGGTGGCGGCAGAAAAACCGCCCAGGTAAGCAAGCAAAGCAATGTCGGTGCGCTGCGCTGCCAATGGCAGTTGCAACACCACCAGATCGATATTAGCGTTGCCGCCAAGCAGCATCACGCCGGCCAATGCCAGCGGTAAAGTACAGATGCCCATTAATAATAAGTACAGCGGGAAGATCCAACGCGCGCTGCGTAAATGACCAAGATGCTGATTTTCAACAAAGCTGACATGAAACTGGCGCGGCAGACACAGGGTGGCGGCAAAACCCAGCAACACATGCAGCCAGTAAGCGTGGGTGGGCAAGCCCTGTTGCTGCACCTGAGCTACCGCCGGATGTTGCTGTGCCAATTGGAATATCTGACCGATACCATCGTACATGCCCCAAAACACAAAGGCGGCTATGGCCAATAATGCCAGCAGCTTGACCAGTGATTCAAAAGCAATGGCAGTCATCAGGCCGGGGTTGGGTTGATGCGCTTTGGCACCTTTGCTGACAAATAGCAGCGCAAAAACCGCCATCCATAAGCTGACATAAAAACCGGTATCGCTAAACCACTGGCTGCCGGGTGCAGACCCAACCAAGGTATTAATACTGGTGGAGACGGCGTGCAGTTGCAGTGCAATGTATGGAATTGTCGACATTAGCAGGATCAGCGTAGTCAGCACGGCCAGCGTGCGCGAGTGGCCAAAGCGGGTCGCGATAAAGTCGGCGACAGAGGTAATGCGGTAACGGCGGCAAGCAATTGCAATGCGGGCTATTAGTTTAAAACCGAAGCCAAACAATAAAAAAGAGCCAATATAGGTGGGCGGCATCCACCAGCCATTCACCACTGCCTGGGCTGACACGCCGTAAAACGCCCAGGAGGTGCAGTAAATAGACAGCGCAAAGCTGAAAACCCAGGGCGCCAGCGGATGCTTGCTGTTTACCCGCCGGCCAAAGCGGCCGACGCTGTACAGGATCAATAAATAAACCAGAGAAAGCGCCGCTATGGTGCCAAGACCAATGCTGCTGCCGTTTAGAAGCATAAGCTGAGCTGCTGTCATGTATTGCAATATCTGCCGATTGTGCCTGAGATTTACCGGCCCGGCTAGCGGGCCGTCCAGCCACCATCCAGTACCAGCGTCTGGGCGGTGATATGGCGCGCTGCATCACTGCACAAAAAACCGGCCGTTGCGGCAATTTCATCTACGCCAATAAAGGCTTTTTGCGGCATAGGTGCCAGCATAATTTGCTCTATGACCTGTTGCTCGGTCAGGTTGTGCTCTTTCGCCTGCGCAGCGATCTGCTGTTCAACCAGCGGCGTTTTAACATAAGCCGGGCAAATGGTATTAATGCTGAAATTGAAATCGGCGTTTTCCAGTGCTACCACTTTGCTAAAGCCGAGCATGCCGTGTTTGGCCGCAACATAGGCTGATTTAAATGGCGATGCCACCAGAGCGTGAATAGAGCCGATATTAATAATGCGGCCAAAATTGCGCTGGCGCATGCCAGGCAGCACAGCCCGGCTTAACATGGCCGGGCCGGTTAGCATCACATTAAGCAACTGCTGCCATTTTTCCGGTGGAAAGTCCTCCAGCCGCGCAACATGCTGAATACCGGCATTGTTTACTAAAATATCGACAGGGTATTGCGCTGCACACTGCGTAATTGACGCCTGGTCTGTTACGTCTAACAGCACCGCAGCGGCACTGGCACCTTCGGCCTGCAGCGCGGCGACCTTTTCAGCCAGAGCCTGCTGGTTTAAATCGGCCAGTATTACTTTATGCCCTGCGCCGGCAAAATGGCGGGCAATGGCAAAACCAATACCACCGCTGCCGCCTGTAATTAACACCTGCATCATCTGAACTCCAAAATGGTAAGTACAGTTATGCTAGGTGGCGAATGTTAAAGCAGCAACGCTACTTTAGTGCTATGCGTGGCATTTCGATATATTGTCGCCTTTGTTTCGGCTGCTATAGCCAACTAGTGAAAAATCCGCCTTATAGTTTTCTACTCCGCGTGCTTGTGGTACATTTTCGCCTTAACAATAAAAATAATTCGTACGTGACAGCCATTTTTTCTATAAAAAGAATAATCTTTCAGGGTGTTAGTAAGATAATTAGTAAATATTGAGTAAAAGTACTAATTATCCTGAGTGCTGTTGCACAGAACAAGGTCTACACAGAGGATTCAGTATGTCAGCGCCTGACAATACGTTAGCAGTAAACAATACAAAGGGTAGTTGGTTTAATCGTTTTTTAGCTACGGTAGAGTGGTTGGGTAATTTGCTACCGCACCCGATAACCCTGTTTGCCTGTTTTTCAGTGTTTATCATTCTGCTAAGCGGCATTTTAGGCGCTTTGGACGTTAGCGTTGCAGATCCCCGGCCTCTGGGGGCCGCAGGTCGGGCGCCGGATGGCATGATTGAAGTCATTTCCCTGTTAAGTGCCGAAGGTTTACAGCGTATTGTCACCGGCTTGGTAACTAACTTTACTGGTTTTGCCCCATTGGGCACGGTACTAGTTGCGTTGTTGGGGGTGGCTGTAGCCGAGCATTCAGGGTTGTTATCGGCTGCTATGCGGGGGCTAGTATTAAAAGCACCGGCAAAATTGGTAACGTTGACGGTAGTTTTTGCCGGGGTAGTATCAAATACCGCTTCTGAGTTAGGTTATGTGGTGCTGGTACCTATGGCAGCGATGATTTTCCATTCATTGGGGCGTCACCCGTTGGCCGGGCTCGCGGCCGCTTTTGCTGGAGTCTCTGGGGGCTACAGCGCGAATTTGGCGCTTGGCACTATAGATCCATTGCTGTCGGGTATTACTACCGAAGCGGCTCATATGATAGATCCGGCATACACCGTTGGCCCCGAAGCTAATTACTTCTTTATGTTTGTCAGCACTTTTATGATTGCAATACTTGGTGCAGTAATTACAGAGAAGATTGTTGAGCCCAGATTGGGTAAGTTTGACCCGGCTGGTGCAGCGGACGATTTACAGCACCAGGATTTGCAAGCACTGACTGCAGCAGAAAAGGCTGGTTTACGTAATGCCGGTATCGCATTGTTGCTAGTTGTGGCGGTGCTGGTGCTGACGATAGTGCCACAATTTGGTGGCGCACTATTGCACCCGACAACTGGCGAGCTGGCCGGTTCGCCGTTTTTAAAAGGCATAGTTGCCTTTATTTTTGTCACCTTTGCTATTCCCGGTTTTGTCTACGGCAAAACAGTTGGCAGCATGAAAAACGATAAGGACGTTATCAATGCCATGTCCAAAGGCATGAGTACCCTGGGCATGTACATAGTGTTGGTGTTTTTTGCTGCGCAGTTTGTCGCTTTTTTTAACTGGACTAATCTTGGCACGGTACTGGCGGTTAAAGGTGCTGCGTTGCTTACAGCCTTGGGTCTTGATGGCCCGGAGGTGTTTGCCCTGTTTATTTTAATGTGTGCCATGGTTAATTTGTCGCTTGGCAGCTCTTCAGCGCAATGGGCAATAACAGCGCCTATTTTTGTGCCAATGCTCATGTTAATTGGTTATGCGCCAGAAGTAATACAAGCGGCCTATCGTATTGGTGACTCTGTGACTAACTTGATTACGCCAATGATGAGCTATTTTGGGCTTATTCTTGCAGTAGCCAGTCGCTATCAAAAGAATCTGGGTATTGGTACTTTGGTTGCAACAATGCTGCCGTATTCCTTATTCTTTTTACTGGGCTGGACCATTTTGTTTTACATCTGGGTATTTTTATTCGGTTTACCGGTTGGCCCTGATGCACCAACCTATTATCAGATTGCAGGCTAGGTTAAATAGTTATTTAAGCCGCTGTTTAACCAGACAGATAAGAGTTAAAAAACCGCACCCAGGTGCGGTTTTTTATTACTCGCTGACAGCGGTAGACTCGCGAACCACCAGCTCCGGAATAAACACCGGCTGTTTGTCTGACAAGGTTTTGCTGGCGTTGGGCTTGGTATGGCGAAACAGCAGCTCGGCGGCTTGCTGCGCTATGGTGACGTTAGGCTGATGCGCTGTGGTTAGCGGCGGCCAGGTCTGGCGTGAGAACGGGCTGTTTTCAAAGCCGGCTATCGCCAGTTGTTTTGGTATCGCAATATTCATTAAGCGGGCGGCAAACAAGGCACCGGCGGCAATTTCATCGTTACAGGCAAAAATAGCGCTGGGCTTTTTAGCCAGCTGCATTAATTGCTCTGCACCTTTAACACCGGATTCAAACGAGTAGCTGCCGGGAACAATAAACTTCGGGTTAGCGGCAATACCACGCTTGGCCAACGCTGCCTGATAACCGGCCAGGCGTTCACCACTGGAGCTGTGTTCTTCATCACCACATAAAAAGGCAATGTCGGTGTGGCCTAGTTCCAGCAAGTGATTGGTAATTTTAAAGGCGGCGGTAAAGTCGTCTACCAATACACAGTTACTTAGCTTGGGTGAGGGCGTTGACCCCGAGATGATGCGGATAAACGGCAAACCGATTTTCTCCAGTGCCTGGGCAATATTGGGCATTTCGGAAAACGGCGGGGTTAACACCAGCCCCGCCAGCCGGGAATGCTGCACCAGATCCAGCACCTCTTGTACTATACCCGGCGATTTTGCATTAGTCGGGTGAATAATCAGCTCATAACCATGCTTACGGCAGGCATCCAGCATGCCGCGCTGCATATCAATTACGTAATAGGCGTTGGGGTTGTCGTAGATATAACCAATGCTGAATGAGCGGCTGCTGGCCAGATTACGCGCGGCAGCATTGGGTTGATATTGCAGCTCGTTTATCGCGGCCATCACTTTATCAAAGGTGTCTTTACGCACTGAGGGCTCATTGTTCATCACCCTGGATACGGTTTTAATCGACACGCCGGCCTGGCTTGCCACGTCATTAATGGTTACTTTCATTTGCAGATCCTGGCTCTTATTAGAGTTTATGACAGCGCTAGTCATTTATTAGATCAAATTGAACTAATGGATACCTCTTTTTTGACTAAACGGCAAATATTTATTGCTTATTTTTGCTACTACTTTTGTCTAGCAGACTAAGAAAAGGTTACCGCTTTACATAAGGTACTGTATTTAAATGTAAAAATAATTTTACTGTTGTTGTGTTGGAAATAATGATTTGTCCTGCAACAGTCAGTAAGCTTGTGGCTGTTATTGTTTAGATGCGCCAATGTCGTTTAAAAATTCGTCGAATACGGTTTGCAAAGGCAAAATTTTTTGTGTATGTTAAATTCCAATGACAGCGTTGTCATGGTTTGACCGGGAAGTAAAACAGCAAATACGCAGAACAGGAACGGGAGAGTAATATGCAGCACAATAAAATAAATAAATGTGCATTAGCAGTTAAGCTAAGTTTGTTAGTGGGAAGCGCCGCATTAAGTATGCCAGCTCTTGCTGCTGATGAAGCTGCAAAAGAACAACAAGTAGAAGTTATTCAGGTGCGTGGTATCAAAGCCTCGCAGGAAGCCTCATTAAACGTAAAACGTTATGCGGTTGCTACCGTAGACGCTATTACTTCAGAAGACATCGGTAAGTTTCCGGATAAAAATATCGCGGAATCGTTGCAGCGTATTGCCGGTGTAGCAATTAACCGTGGCTTTGTTGGTGAAGGTGCTGAAGTATCAATTCGTGGTGTTGACCCGACATTGACTCAGGTACAGATGAATGGCCAGTTTGTCGCGTCTACTTCCTGGTTTTCGCAGGGGGCCAACAAGCGCAGTTTCAATATGGATCTGATGCCATCAGAAATGATCTCAGATCTGGAAGTATATAAATCGCCAGTAGCATCACTGGACGAGGGTGGTGTTGGCGGTACTGTTATTTTGCATACCCGTAAGCCGCTCGATTTAGACAGCAACACCTTATTTGCTTCAATCGAAGCTAATCAGAATTCATTGGCAGATGACACCGGTGTCGGTGCTTCAGCCTTATTCAGCTGGAAAAATGACAACGAGTCTTTTGGTGTACTCGGTATGATTTCAACGCTGGAGCAAATTGGCCGCGGTCGTAAAGCGGAAAACTACTGGGAAGAAGGTTGGTCGGCTGCCGGTATTGCTGGCTTTGACCAGGATCGTCAGCGTGACGCTTTCGATATCACCGCTCAGTTTCAGGCAACCGAACAACTGCGGATCACGGCGCATGCCTTCCGTACTAAGTTAGATGCATTTAACACTAACCAGAACTTTCTGGTAATTGGTGCTGATGCTGCCAGCATGACCAATACCAGCGGCCGTGTGGCACCAAATGGTTTACCACTGACAGGTACTGTTAACCGTGCGGCCTGGCTGGCACAGGATACCAATACCCGTAACGCTGAAATGACCAGTGATGTATTGGATCTACGCTTTGACTACGAAGCGGCCAATTACACTCTATCTGGTGTAATCGGTAAAACCTCAGCTGATGGTGGTAACGGTGGCAATGCTAACGGTTTATGGGGCCAGCCGATAGACGGTACTAACGGTATTACCGTTGACGTTAACATGGACCTGGCAAACTCAATGTTGCTGGTACCAAACGGTGTAAACCTGAGTGATGCATCCTGGCAGGATTTCCAGGGTGGTTCACTGGCGCGCACTGAACTGGAAGACGAAGAAACCTATGCTCAGGCTGATTTAAAACTGGATGTAGAATTGGGTGCTATTCAAAGCATTGAAACCGGTGTGAAAATTCGCTCGCATGAATTCACTTACAACTCTTACGGTGCAACATTGGGCGCCCATGGCATTACCAATATTAATCAGTTTGCCGACGGCGTATTAGAAGATTTTGACGGTGTACTGGCTGCTGGTTCGCCAACCAGTTATGTCAAGATTAATGGTCAGGCGTACTGGAATGCATTAAATGATTCAGTAACGGCCTGGAACAGGCAGCTTGCCAGTTTCAGTTCTGTGACTGAGGACGTGTACGCCGCTTATGTACAAGGCAATTTCTCTGGCGACAACTATCGCGGTAACGTCGGTGTGCGCTACGTGAAAACCGAAACGGATGGCCGTGCCTACAATGGTAATTTGACTGGTATTGATTCGTTCAAAGGTGATTACAGCGATTTCCTGCCCAGTTTAAACCTAGCCATTGACCTGTCAGACGACCTGATTTTACGGATGTCGGCAGCCAAGGTAATGACCCGTGCCGGCTACAGCCAACTGGCACCGGGCTACAAAGGGTTGCCTGACACGCCGCCAGAAAGTGGCCGTTTACAAGCTGCCCGTGGTAACCCGGCGATAGATCCGTTCCGTGCAACGCAAATGGATATTGGTCTGGAATGGTATTACAACGAGTCATCACTGTTGTCTTTCGCCGTGTTTAACAAAGACATTGCGTCTTTTATCAGCACGAAGAAAATCATTGAAGACTTAGTTGATGTGCCGGTTCCGGGCGAGTACGAAGTATCTGTGCCGGATCAGGGCCGTGGCGGTAAGATTGAAGGTGTTGAATTCCAGTGGCAAACTAACTTTGGCAATGGTTTCGGTGCCTTGTTCAACTACACCTACGTTGATGCAACAGGTGAGACTGACAATGGCGAAAAAATTATTCTGCCGGGGTCATCTCGTAACCAGTTCAACGTTACCGGTTATTACGAGCATGACATGTTCTCAGCCCGTTTAGCTTATACCAACCGCAGCGAGTTTTTTGCAGAAGGTACCGCTTTAGGTAACGGTAGCGACTCGTTTGATGCGCAGGACTTCCTTGATGCATCATTCGTGTTCAAAATTACCGACCAGTTAGATGTATCACTGGAAGGTATTAACCTGACCAATGAAATCACTTATCAGCGCCATAGTACTGGTGCACAAACGGTACGGGTTATTACAGAAAATGGTCGGCGTTATGCGTTAAAAGCGTCTTATCGTTTCTGATCTTGACGAAAAAGGAAGGCATTTGCCTTCCTTTTTTTCTGCTTTGTAGTAACGTAAAACAGTTCTGCTTTTATAGGTTGCAGTATGCAAACAGAGTCAATACGTTCAGTACTGGTGGTTGGCGGTGGTACTGCCGGCTGGCTTACTGCGGCTAATCTGGCGCAGTCATTTAACAGTGCTGCCCCGGGGGCCATCAGCGTAACGCTGATAGAGTCACCGGATATTCCTACCATAGGTGTGGGCGAGGGTACCTGGCCAACAATGCGGGCCACACTGCAAAAACTGGGCATAAAAGAAGAAGACTTTTTGCGCAGTTGCAACGCGACCTTTAAACAAGGTACAAAATTTGTAAACTGGCAGCATAGTGAACAGCCTGGCAGTTATCATCATTTATTTACTTCGGTCAGTGATCCGACACAGTTTAATCTGGCTCCTTATTGGCTACAGGGCGATGCCGGTAATGATCGGCCTTATGCCAGTGCAGTAAGCGCCCAGGGTGTTATTGCCGAGCTTGGGTTAGCGCCGAAAAAAATTACTAACAAAGCCTACGAGGGCGTGCTTAATTACGCTTATCATCTTGATGCCGGAAAATTCGCCGAGCTGTTAAAGCAGCATGCGCAGCAAAAATTAGGTGTGAAGTTTATCAGTGCTAATGTGCTGGATGTCACTCTGGCTGGCGATGGCAGTATTGCCGCTGTCATTACTGACGTCGCCGGCACGCAGCAAGCCGATTTTTATGTGGATTGTACCGGTTTCCAAAGCTTATTGCTGGGTAAGGCGATGGGCGTTGGCTTTTGCTCAGTGGCCGACACCTTACTGGCAGATCATGCGGTGACTATTCAGGTGCCGCATGCTAGCGAAGACGCCCCCATCAATGCCTGCACCCATTCTACAGCGCAAGCCGCGGGTTGGATTTGGGATATCGGCCTGACCAACCGGCGTGGTGTTGGCTATGTCTATAGCAGCAACTATGTATCGCACGAGGAAGCGGAGCAAACGTTGCGGCGCTATATTGGCCCGGCAGCAGACTCGCTTAGCGCCAGAAAACTGGCAATGCAGGTAGGTTACCGGGAGAAATTCTGGCATAAAAACTGTGCTGCGGTGGGTTTATCTGCCGCTTTTGTCGAACCGCTGGAAGCCTCGGCTATTTTTCTGATTGAGGCCGCAGCCAATATGCTGGCCGATCAGTTGCCAGCGTTAAAACAAAACCTGCCGCTGGCCGAGCGTAAATTTAACAGCTCATTTTTGTTTCGCTGGCAAAAAACCATTGATTTTATCAAGCTGCATTATGCCTTGTCTGGCCGCACTGAGCCGTTTTGGCAAGCTGCCCGCGGCAAGCAATTAATTCCGGCCTCATTGCAGGACTTATTACAAAGCTGGCAAACGCAGCCGGTTAGCGCCTATGATTTTGCCCACGTGTATGAGCCGTTTCCGATGGAAAGCTACCAATATGTGTTGTATGGCATGGGTTTTAACCAGCAGTTGGCTGACCCGCAGCGCTATCGGCAACATGACAAAGCGGCGATGTATTTTCAACGGGTGCAACAGCTAACCTCACAATTACAACAGCAACTGCCGCCTCAGCGGGAGCTGCTGGCAAAAATTTATCAGTATGGTTTTTCTGCACTTTAAAGGCAGATGTTAAGCGGAAATAATAATAATGACTAATATAGTTGCGCTGGACAGCCAGCAACATCAGCATTACAAACTGAGCGAAGACAAATTGTTTTCGCACACCCGGACGGCGCACATCCTACCGTTGGCCGTGACCGAATTTGTCGCTGCGGCGGTAAGCTTGCCAATAGTGTTTGTCAAAGACAGTACAACCGGTCAATTCCGTGCCTGCGCTCTGACAGGGTTGCAACCAGGGCAAAATCTATGCTGGCAGGAATCAGGTTGGCAGGCTGCCTACATACCGCTTGCAGTGCGCAATTATCCGCTGCTGGCGCTGAAGCCAGAGGCACAATCTGATGATTACATTATTGCGGTTGATACCGGCAGTGAGCTGTTTAACCAGCAAAGTGGACAGGCGTTGTTTGCAGCTGATAAGGGTACTGACTATTTGCAGCAACGGGCTCGCTCTGCTATTAACCAGGCGCATGGCATTGGACTAACGCAGCAATTTATTAATCGTTTGCTTGCTCTGGAGCTGTTGGTGGCCAGAACGTTAACTCTGACACCAAAAGGGGCGGAGCCATACGAGCTGACCGGTATGTACGGTATCGATGAGCAGCGGCTGGCGCAACTGACGGCAGAGCAATGGCTGTCATTGCGTGCCAACAATGATTTGCTGGCAATACACGCGGTATTGATGTCGATGGCCCAGCTGCCATTATTGGTGGCCAGGTTAGCCTAATAGAGGAATACGCTTATGTTAAAGCCTACTCTGGACGACATTGTTATCGTCGGTGGTGGTACCGCCGGCTGGTTAACGGCGGCGATACTGGCGAAAAAACTTAATGTCGGTGCTGCCGGCAGTGTGCAAATCACCGTAATTGAGTCTCCGGATATTCCGATTATCGGCGTCGGTGAAGGTACCTGGCCAACCATGCGCACGACCTTGCAAAGCGTGGGTGTGGATGAAGGTGAGTTTATGCGCGAATGCGATGCTACCTTTAAGCAGGGCGCGGAGTTTGTAAACTGGCAGCATACGCCGGCTGCCGGTGAGACACACAGCTATTTTCATCCGTTAAGTGCGGTGTTTCATTCCTCCTATGATTTTAATCTGGCGCCTTACTGGCTACAGGGCGTGTCTGAATTACCTTATGATTTAGCGGTGGCATCGCAAAGCCGCATTTGCCAGCTTGGGCTGGCACCGAAAAAAATTACCACTGCTGCTTACAGCGCCTTGCAAAATTATGCTTACCACTTTAATGCGGTAAAGTTTGCCGCCTTTATGAAAAAACACTGTACTGAGAAACTGGCGGTACGTTTTATCGCGGCCAATGTGCAGCAAGTGCGCCAACACTCCTGTGGTGCCATTGCCGGGGTGCTAACTGATAGTGCAGGTGAGATTAACGGCGATTTTTTTGTCGATTGTACTGGCAGTAAAGCGCTGTTGTTAGGCGAGGCATTAGGCGTCGGCTGGCACAGCATTAACGATGTCATTTTTAACGATACTGCCCTTGCAATGCAGGTGCCTTATCCTACCGCAGACTGGCCTATTGCCACCCATACCATAGCGACAGCACATGAAGCAGGCTGGACCTGGGATATAGGCTTACATAACCGGCGCGGTGTCGGTTATGTTTACTCCAGTGCCCATAGCTCAGATGAACGGGCTGAGCAGATATTGCGCCAACATATAGGTGATCAGGCAGAGGGGCTGGAGGCCCGTAAAATAAAGCTGAACCTCGGTTACCGGCAAAAGTTTTGGCAGCACAATTGCGTGGCCATTGGTATGTCGGCTGCTTTTATTGAGCCGTTGGAAGCGTCGGCGATTTTTCTGATTGAAGCTGCGGCCAACATGCTGGCAGAGCAGTTTCCGCGTAGCCGCGCCGCGCTGGGTTTTGTCGAACAAAAATTTAATGACACCTTCAAACTACGCTGGGATAAAAGCATCGACTTTATTAAATTGCATTATTGTATCAGTCAGCGCCGTGACACGGCGTACTGGGTAGATAACTGTGCAGACAGTTCAATTCCGGAGTCATTACAGCAGCGTTTGGCGCATTGGCGGCTGCACCCGCCCGGCAAGTACGATTTTGACTATGCCTTTGAACCCTTTGTACTCGACAGCTATTTGTTTGTCTTGTACGGCATGAAGTTTAATACAGACATCAGGCACAACCTCAGTAGTTACCCGGATAAACAGCGCGCCCAACAATTATTTGCTGACATTGATCGCACCACAGCGTTGTTACAACAGCAATTGCCGACGCATCGTGAGTTAATTGATAAGGTGTATCGCTACGGCTTGCCTAAAGTGTAACGCCAGCCGGCTTATTGTTTGCCGGCTGGTGCTATTAAACTTGGCGTATCTGTCACCTTAAGTGTTGCCGCTGCACTGCGATAGCCCACCAGTTTTGCTCCCCAGCGCCGCAGATGCTCAAAGCCGAATAAGCACACACCTACTGCCAGGGCGGACAGCAGCATGCCGCTGAGGCCCAAACTGGCGCGCTCGGAATACAGGGTCCAGAAAAACTGCAGTACACATAAAAAGGCTACTACCAGCAAGGTTGGTTTACGGCCAATTAGCGCAACGATATATACCCCCAGCGGCGCACCCAGCGCGACTACCGGTGCAGCGGCCAGCCAATTTTCGAAGACGCCCGGTTGCATACCGGTGTTGAAGTTTTTCACGATAACGCCCAGCACCGAGGTGAACGCCATAATAATTACTGAGGTAGGAATAGCGATTTTTAAGTCTGTACGGCACAGCAATACCAGGGCGGTATACAGCACCATATCGATACCAACGCCGGTCACTGCGGCCACTGCTGCGCCAGCGCCTAAACCCAGCCAGCAGCCGACTTTAAAGTCCCATTTCTCGTTAAATTCGGTCATGCCGCTGTGGCCGGCAATTTCGTTTAAACGGTACAGGTGTAATAAACCGAAACTGGCCCAGACCACGGCAAACACCAGTTTAATCCACAAGCCAGGAATGTAGGGGGCTATCAGCCAAATGCCCAGCGGTGTGCCGATTAAGCTACCTAACATGGCGCCTTTCAGCATGGCCCAGGCAATGGGCTGACGCCGCGCCAGTATAAAAATGCTGGCGCTGGTCATGCCGATAGCTTGCACGGCAAAGCTGAAATCACGTCCCAGCGTGGCGGGTTGTTCAAATAGCAGCACCAATACCGGAAAGCCAACAGTGCCACCGCCCATCGGCGTCGACCCTGCGGCATAGCTGCCTATCGCCATAGCCACAGCAATGGGCCAGTGAGCTTTGGCCTCTGGCCAGTAACCTAAACCGATAACCAGATATAGCCAAACAGCATAAAAGCCAGCCAGCCAGACTAGCCATAGCCACAAATGTTGTTTTAGTTTTTGCTGCATCGGTTACCTCTGGCAGTACGCAAACCTATGTTATATCGATGAATGGCTAACAATGCCAGTGGTAACACTGTACGACTGGCTGACGCTATACTGGCATGAAAATGACAGCGATGTCATCAGCGGCTTTATTGTGTTGCTTATCAGGCCGGTTACCCTTGGCTAATTAACTGCCCTTTTGCCACAGTTCAGCTGTTGATCCGGCGCGCAACTTAGCGCATGATAAGGCCGCGCAGCTGATGGCAACAGCGTTGACCCGCATCATCTAACACAGTTTGCCAGCAGCACTATTATTATCCAAGAACAGAATGAAAGAGCAGTTTATGACTTCTACGCCAAAAGTTGTGCCGTTAAAAAAAGATCAGCACGCCCAAACAAAAATTAATAATAACAATGCTTTTGCCCATATCAGCAAAGAGCATATGTTACCTGTGGTTGTGCACGAATTCGTGGTTGCCGGAGCCGAATTTCCGGTAGTATTTATTAAAAATCAGGAACTGCTGCAGCCGGTTGCGTTATTGGGACTTAATGCCCAGCAAAACCTGTTTATTAAAGATGAAAAGTGGCAGGCGCACTATGTGCCGCGCGCCATCCGCAATTATCCCTTGGTACTGGTAAAAGACAATACGCCTGAGGGCGAGCGTCTGGTTGTGGCACTGGACGAAGCATCAAGCCGTGTCAGCGAGGAAGATGGTTTTGCCCTGTTTAATGAAGACGGCAGTGAAAGTGAGTTTTTGACCTTCCGCAAACAGCAGATGGCAGAATACCTCGACATGGGCGTGGTTACCCGCAACTTTATCGATAAATTACAAAGCATGGATCTGATTAAAGAGCAGGTACTGACGCTGACAATTAAAGGTGAAGAGCGCCGTATTACCGGTATTTATCTGGTTGACGAAGCTAAACTGAATGAGCTGAGCGATGAACAGTTCCTTGAACTGCGCAAAAACGGCTATTTAACGGCTATTTATGCCCAGCTGATGTCGTTGCAACATACGCAAAAACTGGTAAGAAAAATCGCCGAAGCAAGCGAAGCGGTTAGCGCTTAATTTCGGCAACTGTATGCTGCCCAAAAAAATAACCCCGGTTTTAACCGGGGTTTTTTATTGGTTACTGCGCGCTGTCAGCGGTTGCCTGGACCGGGCTCAGGTCGACACTGCGGCTGGTTACCGCGCCAGCTCTGCTACGAAACAGCAATGCCTCGGCCGGCAGCACGCTTTGGTCGCTATAGGCTTGCCAGTTTTTACCGCCATCCAGGCTGAATTCAATGCTTAATCCCGGCAGAGCGGTATTAACGGTGAGTTTGTCGTGTTGCCAGCGCGCGCCCGGTGGTGGCAAATAATAGCTGCTGCCCTGTTTGGCTAAGCGCGCAAGTTCAACTTGTGCCAGCCGGCTGGCAAAACTGTGCCAGTCTGCCTGCCTGCTGTTAGGGTCATTGTTATGCTCCCAGCCGGCTTTATGCCAGGCGCGTTCGGCCAGTGCCAGTAAGCGCGGATAAATCATGTGTTCCAGTTGTTCAGCGCTGCGGATGGTTTCGGTCCATACCTGGCCCTGAATGCCGACGATATTTTCTGGCTGCAGTAGCGGCGGCAATGCACGGCCGAGCAGCTTTTCTAAATCAGTGATGTCAGCGCCATCGCGGGTAGTGACGGCATTGGCGTACAGATCATCCGGCATAAAGCCAAAGACGGTGTCGATACCGGTAAAACGCGTGGCCCAGTAGTAGCCGCGTTCTTGCGGGTGCGCTTCGTGCGGGTGGTCGAAATACAGGTGAGTGCCGGGCGACAGGATCACCTGGTAGCCGTTATTGGCCAGCCGGTAAGCGCGATCGGCTACACCCCATTCCCAGATGTTATCCCAGGCATTAGCCAGGATGCGCGGATTAGCAAGTTGTGAGCGCTCAAAGGTATTGAGCTTGTCGTACATCAGGCCGTCTTCCCAGCCAGCCAGCGCCAGGCCACGCTGCGCAGTAAGCTGTGCCAGCTGACGGACGAAATACGGCTTTAGATCGGCCACACCGCTGACGCCATTGCCCGGTGCGGCAAATAGCTGCTGACAAGCAGCCGAGCTCTGCCAGGCGCCTGCGGCAACTTCGTCACCGCCCATATGAAAAATATGCAAGGTCTGGCCAGCCTGGCGATACAGCTGTTGTAACTCGTAAATCACTTTATCGACAAAAGCATAGGTAGACGGCAAACATACATTAGCCGCATTGTCGGTATAGTTTTGTACACTGATGTATTGTGAGCTGTCTCCGGGTTCTGCCAGTAAATAGGCGCGGGCAGCGTCGGGCTGGCCTAATGCCATTAGCCGGTTGTAGCGTGCATTCATTGCGACAATGGCCGCTCTGGCGTGGCCTGGCAGGTCAATTTCCGGGATCACTTCAATATGGCGCTCGCCGGCGTAGCGCAGGATTTCAATAAAATCGGCGGTGCTGTAATAGCCATTACCTGAGCCTTGTTTGTGCGGGCCCGTGCCAAGCTGGGTTAACAGGCATTGCTGCTCTGTCAAATCAAAGCAGCGATAGGCGCCGACACTGGTCAGTTCGGGTAAGCCGGGAATTTCCAGCCGCCAGCCTTCATCTTCGGTCAGGTGCAAATGCAGTTTATTCAGTTTGTAACGCGCCATATTATCAATCAGCCGCAGCGTTACGTCTTTGCCATGAAAATTGCGCGCCATATCATAGTGCATGCCGCGCCAGGCGGCGCGTGGCTGGTCGGTGATATTACCCTCCGGCAGCAGCCAGTCATCGCCTTGCTGCTGTAGTAAGGCCAACAAGCTTTGCACGGCATAAAAGGCACCGGCATTGTCTTTAGCGTTCAGGCTAATTCGTTTTGCGCTCAGGCTAAGCTGATAGCCTTCTGCAGCCAGTGGCAAAGCTGGCGTTATCGTCAGCTCTATCAGCGGTTGCTTGCTGTCTGCGTTGCTGCCCAGTTCAATACCCAGTTGTTGTAACTGCTGTTGCAAATAGCGTGCTTCGTGGCTGGCGGCACCGGAAAACTTCAGTTGCCAGTGTGCACCAAGTGTAATGCGCTTTTTACTGAAGTTAACCTGCTGCGGAGTGGGGATAATGCGCAGCGCCGGATTGACGTTGCTGTTATGTGTGCCATTCAAGGCCAGATTGCTGGCAAAACGACGCTCAGGCGTTGCAATGGTAACCAGATCCGGGCTGCCGAAATTGCGTTGTAACTGGGCATCGCGGGTTAATGGCAGCACAAACTGCTGTAAATCTTCAGTGTCGGTATTGGCGAATACTTCAGGCTGTAGCGGCTTGCTGACAATAAAAGCGCGCGGCATAAAGTCCGAATAACTTACCAGCCAGGGGGCCGACTCAAACACCAGCTGCAACTGCTGCCCGCGCGCTAAACCGGCAAAGTCGGCGGTTGGGCTCAGGCTGTGTAAGTCACCTTGTACATGCTGAATACGCAAGCCCTGTTGCTCTGTGGTATCAACACGGCGGATAAGATGAAAGTAAATTTGCCAGTCGTGCTGGCCGGCAGGTAACGCAACAGATGAGTTGTTGTGCAGTACTATAGCGGCCCGAAAGCGACTGGCTTCAGCCAGCTGATTAGAATCAACCGCGAAGTGCAGTGTGCTGCCATTGGCAAAATCGGCCAGCTGTTGTTGGGTCCAGTTGGTGGCCCAGACCGGCAGACTAAACAGTAGTAACAGTAAGATCAGTATTCGCATTGCTTTTCCCCGTTGATACCGACATGTTACTGCGTGTGCCGGAAGTTAAATTGTTTGCTGGTTTAATTGTTTAACTCATTGTTTAACTTTGTTTTTATTTGATGATAGTTGCAAGCTAGCATAACTTAAACAGAAAAGCCCAGCTGCATTTTTAAACAAAGGACTTGTTATTTGTCAGAATTATTATATGCTGATTTTAAAAAATGACAACGCTGTCAATTTTGCTCTGGCACAGAAACCAGTGTAAGAAAGCAGCAGCCTGCTGGTCAGGCTTTATACAGCAAATGCAATAAGGTGGACAGGATGAATGCAGCACTAAGGGCCGATGCGCCTTTGTATCTGGGGATCGATGGCGGCGGCAGTAAATGTCGCGCCGTTATAGTGTCGTCAGAGCAGCAGGTGCTAGGCGAGGGGCTGTCCGGGCCAGCCAATCCGTTGCGTGGCATGAAAATAGCCACCGACTCTATTTTGGCTGCAACCCAGCAAGCGCTGGGCAGCGCCGGGCTGTCGTTTAATGATATGTCCCGCCTGATCGCCGGCGCCGGTTTGGCTGGCGTGAACGTACCGCAGTATTTTCAGTTGTTGTCTGACTGGCAACACCCATTTAAAGCGCTGCATTTAACAACAGACTTACATATTGCCTGTATGGGCGCTCACCAGGGGCAGGACGGAGCAGTAATAATTGTCGGCACAGGCTCCTGTGGTCTGGCGGCAGTTAATGGCGGCCTGACAGAGGTTGGTGGCCATGGTTTTCCTTATGGTGATAATGGCAGTGGCGCCTGGTTTGGCATGCAGCTGGTGCATAAAGTCTTGCTGAGCCTGGATCAACTGGCACCGGCAACGAGCATGGCGGGGCTATTGCTGCAGGAGCTGGCGGTCAGTGACAGCCTGGGCATAGTGTCGCATTTTATGCATGCCACCCCGACAACCTATGCTAAATATGCGCCGCTGGTGTTTAGTGCTGCCGAGCAGGGCGACGTGACAGCACAAGCGGTAGTCGCACAGGGCGCGGAGTTTATTGCCGCCATTGCCCGGCGCTTGCTTAGCCAACAGCCTCCGCGGCTGTCATTTATTGGTGGTCTGGCGTATAAGTTATTGCCGCACTTACCGCAGGATATTCAGCAACAGGTTACACCGGCACAACAAACGCCCGAGCTCGGCGCGGTTTGGTTTGCCCGTAAGCACAGTCAGTCATCTTCAATTAGTGTCGCATAATAGGTAAAGACGTAATGAACAATAGCATTATGGCTGCAGAAGCCAGAGAAACCCCACAACGTATCGCCGAGCAACTGACAGCCAATGCGGCAACGGTACAGCAGGTGGTACAGCAGATCCGCAGCAGGGCACCAAAATTTGTCTATATGGTTGGCCGTGGTTCGTCTGATCATGCTGGCGTGTTTGCCAAATATTTAATTGAAATTGAAATAGGTTTACCGGTGGCGGCAGCTGCACCGTCGATTGCCAGTGTCTATAACAAATCGTTGCAGTTGGCTGACGCTTTGGTGCTGGTGATCTCACAATCGGGCCGCAGCCCGGATATTCTGGCGCAGGTAGCTATGGCCAAACGCAGCGGCGCTATGGTGGTGGCTCTGGTTAATGACACCACATCACCACTGGCTGAAGAAGCACACTTTGTGCTGCCACTGCATGTTGGCGCGGAAAAGGCTGTAGCGGCAACGAAAAGTTATCTGGCAACCTTAAGTGCTATTTTGCAATTAGTATCTGCCTGGTCAGACAATGCGCAGTTGCAACAAGCGGTGCAAAATCTGCCACAGTTGCTGCAATCTGCTATCGATGCTCCGCAACAGTTAAATAGCACGGCGCTGGAAAAAGTGGCGCATCTGGTGGTGTTGGGCCGGGGCCTGGGTTATGCCATTTCGCGCGAAATTGCCTTAAAACTAAAAGAAGTGTGCGGCATTCATGCCGAAGCTTTTTCCAGTGCAGAGTTTTTACATGGCCCTGTTACCCTGGTTAAAAATCAGTTCGCCATTGTCGATGTCAGTGTCGAAGATGAAACCATCACTGCACATCGCAGCCAGATTGACGATGTCAGAAGCCGTGGCGCCGCCATAGTGCAGTTACACCATAAGGGTTTAACAGCGCATCCGCGCTTGCTGCCGTTATTAATTTTGCAACGCTTTTACCTCGATGTAGAAGTGGTCGCACGCAGCCGCGGTATTAACCCGGACGCCCCGCCGGGGCTGAATAAAGTCACCAAAACGGTTTAACCAGTGAACGGTAATAATAGATGCAGCAGTTAAGTGTCAGCCGCCTGTTTGACGGCGAAAAATGGTACGACAACCTTAGTGTAACCATCGCCGATGGAGTTATTCAGGCTATTGCACCGGCAACCGGCGCGGTAACGCAGGGCATGCTGGTGCCGGGCTTTGTTGATGTACAGGTAAATGGTGGTGGCGGAGCTTTGTTTAATGCCACGCCAACGCGACAAGCGCTGCGCACTATGCTGCAGGCGCATGCCCGTTTCGGTACTACGGCCATGTTGCCAACGGTTATTACCGATCAGTTAGACGTGATGCAACATGCTGCTGATGCGATAGCACAAGCTATTGCTGACAAAGAGCCCGGCATTATTGGTGTGCACTTTGAAGGGCCGCATCTGTCGGTGCCGAAAAAGGGCGTGCACCCCGAACATCATATCCGCCAGCTTAGCGCTGGCGAGCTGGCACTGTACAGCCGCAAAGATTTAGGCATAAAACTGCTTACGGTGGCACCGGAAAACGTTAGTCCGGCACAAATACGTCAATTGATCGAGTTAAATGTGATTGTCTGCCTGGGGCACTCCAACGCCGACTCAGTGACTGTGCAGGCGGCGCTTAACGCCGGGGCCACCGGTTTTACCCATTTGTATAATGCCATGTCGCCACTTACCTCGCGTGAGCCGGGCATGGTGGGGGTGGCATTGGCCGATCCGCACAGCTGGTGCGGTGTAATTTTTGATGGTTACCACATGCACCCGCTGGCAGCCAAAGTCGCGTTGGCAGCTAAACCAGCTGGTAAGCTAATGATCGTTACCGATGCGATGTCGCCGGTAGGTACGGACGCCAGCGAATTTGATTTGTTTGGCGGCAAAGTCGTACGCCACGGCAACAAACTGACTGATACCGAAGGCCGGCTGGCGGGCTCGGTATTAGATATGGCAGCTGCTGTGCGCTACGCCATAGAGTCCCTGGACGTTGCGCCTGATGAGGCATTAAGGATGGCTTCGTTGTATCCGGCGCAATTTCTTCATGCCAGCCATTTGGGCAAGATAGCTGTGGGATATCAGGCCGATATGGTACTGCTGGATCCTAACTGGCAGGTCAGGCAAAACTGGATAGCCGGCCAGCAAAGCGATAGCAACAGATAACAAGCATAGTTAATACAAGAACTATCACAATAACAAGCACGATAACAAAGCGGGGAAGGAATATGGAAATGGCTGCACAACAGACAAAAAGCCGTAATAGCACTATGCCCATGGTCATAGTGGCTATGCTATTTTTTGTGCTGGGTTTTGCCACCTGGCTAAATGGCTCACTGATGCCTTATTTGCAGCAGATGTTGCAATTAACACCTTTGCAGGCGTCGCTGATTATCTTTTCTTTTTATATAGCAGTCACCTTTACCGCGTTGCCATCGGCCTGGCTGATCCGCAAAGTCGGTTATAAAAATGGTATGGCGCTGGGCATGGCAACCATGATGCTGGCGGGCTTGCTGTACATACCGGCGGCACAAACACAAACCTTTGCGTTATTTTTGCTGGCGCAACTGGTGATAGGTGCCGGCCAGACATTGCTGCAAACTGCTGTTAACCCTTATGTGGTTAAAATTGGTCCGGAAGAAACGGCGGCTGTGCGTATTAGTATTATGGGGATCTTAAATAAAACCGCCGGTGTAGTGGCGCCAATAGTGTTTACCGCGCTGATGGCTGGCAGCTTTGCAACTAAATCAGATGTCGCACTGACGGCAGAGCAAATAGACACTATGGCATCCGGCCTGGTATTGCCGTATCTGGGGCTGGCCGCCTTTTTGGGCTTGCTGGCGCTGGCAGTCAAGTATTCACCTTTGCCGGAGCTGGAAAAAGAAGCCGATACTGCGGGTAACAGTGGTCAGTTAAAAGCCGCACTGGCACGGCCCAGCCTGGCGTTGGGTGTCGTGGCGCTGTTTGTTTATGTCGCCGTTGAGGTTATTGCCGGTGATACCATAGGTTTATTTGCCTTATCATTGGGCGTAGAGCGCTACACCGTAATGACCTCCTATACCATGGCATGCATGGTGCTGGGTTATGTTTTGGGTATAGTACTGATCCCGCGGGTGTTATCGCAGCAACGTGCGCTGGCCATATCTGCTGTATTAGGTTTGTTACTGACAACGGCCATTGTATTTGGTGATACCAGCTCTTACGCCATTGCCAATGCGCTGTTAGTGCCATTTGGTGGTACTGCATTACCGGATACCTTACTGTTTATTGCGGTGCTGGGTTTAGCCAATGCCATTGTCTGGCCTGCCGTTTGGCCATTGGCACTGTCTGGCCTGGGCAGCCTGACCAGCGTAGGGTCGGCACTGTTAATTATGGGTATCGCCGGTGGTGCGTTCGGGCCGTTATTCTGGGGCCTGGCAAGTGGCACAGGTTTGGGCCAGCAAGGTGCTTATATTGTCATGCTGCCATGCTACCTGTTTATTTTATTTTATGCCGTTAAAGGCCATAAGCTGACCAGTTGGAAGTAATGCCGGCGAATCGTTTTTTAGCGCTGGATGCGCTGCGCGGCCTGGCGGTAGCACTGATGATCCTGGTGAATACACCAGGATCCTGGCAGCATGTGTACAGCCCCTTGCTACACGCCTCCTGGGACGGTTTTACCTTCGCTGATATTGTATTTCCGGCGTTCTTATTTGTGGTCGGTGCCGCTATGTTTTATGCGCTGCGCCGGGCCCAAGCTGATGCAGCAACCTTTTTGCGTATCGCTAAGCGCAGTGCCTTGCTGGTGTTAATTGGTATCTTATTAAACTGGTTTCCGTTTAGCGGCAGTCTGGCCGAGCTGCGCTTACCAGGGGTTTTGCAGCGCATTGGCCTGTGTTATGGCATTGCAGCCGTGTTGGTGCTGCTTGTTAAGCGGCCGCATCTGCCCTGGCTGGCAGCGATACTGTTAGTGTTATATTGGTTGCTGTTGCAAGGGACTGCTCAGCAGCCATATAGCTTAGAGCATAATTTGGTGCGGCAGCTCGATATAGCGCTGCTCGGAGCAAAACATCTGTATCAGGGCTTTGGGATCGCCTTTGACCCTGAAGGTTTGCTAAGCACTTTGCCGGCAGTGGCTTCAGTGCTGCTGGGCTATTATGCTGCGCAACAACTTAGTGAACGAACTGCCACAGCAGGCGCCAGCTGGTTGCTAGGTGCGGGCCTGGTTTTATTGCTAGCCGCCTGGTTATGTAGCCAGATCTGGCCGGTTAATAAAGCGCTGTGGAGTGGCAGCTATGTATTGCTAACGGCCGGCTTGTTGTTTTGGTTGCTGGCTGGGCTGCTGTGGTTAAGCGACATAAAAGGCCGGCCGTTGCTGCTGCAACCCCTGGTAACTTACGGCACTAATCCGCTGTTTATTTATGTGCTGTCCTGGCTATGGGCTGTAACCTTAGGCCTGATCCCGGTTGGCGACACTAACCTGTATCAGGCGCTGTTTAGCCTGTTAGCGCAGTTTTTGCCAGCCAAATTGGCGTCATTGCTGTTTGCTCTGGCACATGTGGTGTGGTTTTGGTGGTTATCGCGGCTATTGTACCGGCGTAACATTATTATCCGCCTGTAATGCAGGCGGATAATCGCAGGGTTAGAAGCGATATTCCCAGGTTGCCGCCAGGCTAGCGCGTTTAATTTTTAATTCCGGCTGCGGTGATTTATCAAACACCCGGCCTTCAAGGCTTAGCAGGCCGTTAAACAGTGGTTGGCGGTATTCCAGCCGCAGTTGCCAGTTGTGCAGCGCAGTTGTATCGCTGACAAAACGGCCGCGCAGTAAGGTTGCGGCCCAGCTGTAGCCGTCAAATGTCTGGTAGCGGTAACCTGCCGATAAAACCTGTGCATCGGCGCCGTAGCCACTGCCAATAAGCCGGCCATAGCGGCGGTATCCCTGCGGATACAGTTCGCTTTCGTAGGCACAATTGCCAGCCTGTGCTCTGCCATCACAGCGAATATAGCTATCAGACCATTCCAGGCTTAAGGTATGTACGGCCGCTTCTGAGCCAAAATAGCTGCGTACACCATACAGCTGTAGCGGCTTAGTCAGTTGGCCACCGTTGTTATCATCAGCCAGCTCACCGTAAAAGCTCAGTGGCCAGCCAGCCAGCCGGGTATGGAAGGTGAAATCAACCGCGGCCATATTGTCGGCATTATCGTCGCTGTCGCTGCGCAGTAACAGCATGTCGGCAAAGGCAGCGGCGCTATTGTCAAGCGTATCACCGCCCCACTGGCTAATGCGGGACAGGCCCAGCTCCAGCTGCGGCAGCGGGCGGGCACTAAAGCGAGCACCAAAATGTTTAATCTGGGCCGGGTTGCTCTGATGTTCGCCCTGTCCGAGATAAGCGGTAAAACTCCAGGGGCCAAGCCAGCTAAACAGACTCGCCTCACTGGCTTGCCAGCTATGCCGGCTTATACGCAGCGATGGGATCGGTCTGGCATTGTTACTCAGCAGCAGGCTGCTTTGCTGGCCAGGTCCCCACCATAACGGCAACTGATCTACTGCCAGTACCCAGTTACCGGCAATCAGCGCCAGGTAACTGCCATCGTACGTTAGGTCTTGCTCGGTGTTGTTATCTGCGGTATTGCGATAATTTAACTGGCTTTTTCCTGCCCAGTTATCCCCCAGATACTCTTTAAATACACTGACGCTGCTTTGCTCAAAATAGCTTTCGCCAAAGCTTTGAAACAATGATGGATCTGAACTGGCTTTAAGTTTAACCCCGGCAATGTAGCTGTGCTGGCTGGCGTGCAGGGCGGCACGCACATGGGCCAGAGCAAAGCGCAGCTCTGCCACCGATTGCTCGTCAGCCCGGGCTAAATCGGCCGCTATGTTCTTCCACATCAGCGGATAGGTATTTACCGGGCCGGTTAAAATGCCGGCCTGCGCCAGAGTTTGCAGTGACTGACGCAGATAGTTATCTGTGGTATCAACCCAGGGCGCAGCCATTAACGATGCGCTGCCAAACCACAGCGCCAGTGCAGATAAATTTCGTTTCATAGTTTTAATTTGGTTTTTAGCGCTTGTTCAACATGGGCCGGCACAAAGCTCGACACATCTCCGCCATGGCGACACACCTCTTTTACCAGGGTTGATGAGATAAAGGTGTTTTTTTCTGACGGCGTCATAAACACGCTGTCCAGTGTCGGGTTAAGCTGGCGGTTCATACTGGCCAGCTGAAATTCATATTCAAAATCGGCCACGGCCCGCACGCCGCGGATTAACACAGCGGCATGTTGTTCTTTGGCAAACTGGGCCAGTAAGCCGGAAAAACCAATAACGCTGACATTTTTTATGCCGGCAAAGGCCTGTTGCGCCAACGCTACCCGTTCATCCAGTGAAAACAGCGGTTGTTTACTCGGGTTAGCGGCAACGCCGACAATAACACTGTCAAACATGCAGGCAGCACGTTGTACCAGATCGGCATGGCCGTTGGTTAAAGGGTCAAAAGTGCCTGGGTAAATAGCTTTAATTTTCATTGTTTTAGCGGCATTCCTTGGCAAGGGTAGTGGCGGCATTACCCTGCGACTAGAGTTTTTAGTCAATTTGGCGTTACTATAGCAAATTAATTTAGCCAACCATAAGCCTGTTTAGCAGATGGAAAAAAAGCTCAGAACAAAAGATAAAATTCTGCAAGCCAGCATAGAACTGTTTAATC
>JAHJZX010000039.1 GCA_018826295.1 Gammaproteobacteria bacterium | reverse complement strand
TTGAGCTATGGCGTGATCATTACAATAACGTACGACCGCATAGCTCATTGAATTACATGTCGCCTGTTGAATATGCAAAGCAGGCAGCATAAGCTGGAAAATCTCATCACGGGATTGGTATTAATTCCGGGGAAAGGTCAGTTGTCGCTTTGACCGAACAGCTCAGTGTTACGGCGGTACAGATAGCAGAGGCTTTAGGGTTACACCCGATAATGGTTTATCGCTGGCGACAAGAGTACCGGGAGGGTAGATTTGTTGCCCAACCTACGAGAAGGATCAGCATGACAAAAGAGCCAGCGGATAAGCCTGTTGATGAGAAAGAAAAGTCGGAACTTAAACGCTTACGCAAAGAGTTGGCGGAGCTGAAGAAAGAGAACGACTTTCTAAAAAAGTGGGACAGGTATCTGAAGGAACAAAAGCAACCCGATTCGGATTCATAGCCGAGCATGGTGATGCATTTGGGATCAGATACCTGTGTGCACGATTAAATGTCTCTGTAGCAGGGTTTTACCGGTGGCGTAACCGTGATGAAGCCGAGCGAACGATAGCGAATCGTAGGTTGGCAGAGCGGATCCAGGTGCTATTTTGTGAGCACGATGGTAATTACGGCAGCCCAAGGATCCATGCAGCGTTGCGACGAGAAGGTGAAAGGGTCAATCGCAAGCGCGTAGAAAGATTAATGCGTGATATGAGTTTGGTAGGAAAGGTGAGCAGGCTATATAGACGCACACCGTTGCCAGCTAACCCGTGCATTACCGTTGGTAACCAAAAGCGGCAAGAAGCCGCTCCGGTAGCGGCAAATGAACAGTGGGCTGGAGATGTGACCTACCTGAAGGTAAATGGCCAATGGTCGTATCTTGCGGTGATTATTGATTTGTATTCACGAAGCATAGTAGGTTGGGAGCTTAGTCAAACCTGAACAGCAGATTTAACGGTGTCAGCGTTGAAAAAAGCGCTGATGCATCGCGAGGTAAAGCCAAGCTTGTTATTCCACAGTGACCGGGGCTCAGAATATGGTGCATATCTGTTTCAAAATGAACTGGCCAGAGCTGGAATTAGGCCAAGTATGAACCGACCCAAACATATGACGGATAATGCACACGTGGAATCGTTCTTTAAGACTATGAAAACAGAGACGTTTCATGGCTTAGCATTTGAGTCTGTGAGTCAGTTGAGAGCGACACTATCTCGCTACATTGATAGTTATTACAATAAACGTCGGCTCCACTCTTCATTAGGGTTTAAAACACCTGATGAATATGAAAGAAAGGCGGCATGAAAAAAGAATTTTCAAGCGTCTACTTTTTAGGGGGAAATTTCCACTGGACTGACTACGCTATGCTGCGGCAGCCAATCAGCAAAGCGTTAGCAGGGATAGAGTATGCATAGTAGTTTTTCTTGTCCATCCTGCCACCATAAAGTGATGGAACAACCTTTAACCGGAAAGTGTCCGGAGTGTTCAAATTTTAATTACGCTTGGAATATTGTCGATAAGGAGCGTTTTAATCGTTTACTTAAAATTAAAATCTGCGGTAGTCTCGCGATAGCAATTGTATTTTTGGTTTCAGCACTTGTGTTTTTCGGTCAAAGCCATTTTCCGACTGGGCATGGATCAAAGTCTGGAATATTTAATATTGTGTTTTCCGTGTTACATACATTACTTTCTCCATATCTTGGTTTGTACGCAATCAGCGCTGTTTACTTATCTATAGCGGTAGTATTTTTCTTACTGGCTCACAAATACTACAAAAAATTCAGGGCTGGTAGGTATGGTTCGCATAGCCCGTTTTAATCAACATGCTAACAAGCGCAATCACAACGGGTCTGCGGCCCTCGACGGCCTTTCCTCCGCTGCGCGGCTACAAGTCCGCCCCAAAGCCGGGCGTTAGTTTTTAGGTAAACCAAATGAGACTTAGTACAGCGATTAACATTGCTAACCGAATAGTGGCTTTAGCGATCATTATTTTTCTTTTCGCTGGAGGTTATTTATCTATTTTCTCAGATGTCAGAGTTACCGTTGATAACTCATCAGGTACATGGATCTTCAGTTTGTATGTGTTTTTATTAGTGCTCGGGTTGTGTTCATTTAGTTGTCTGTATTTTTTAAATAAAAGTAATTTTTCCGATGTTCGAAAAAACTGGAAGCACACGCTCTTTTTAGTTTTACCGATAGTTTTTGCTGGCTGGCTAGCGGCAGCTACATTTGGCGGATTGCCCAAGGTTTTGCATCATTTTTACGCGAGTAATGGCGTCATTGAGTTAACAGTCATAAAAATGGAAAGCGTAGCCTATAAAGGCCGATGCGCTCCTAGAGTTGAAGTAAAAGAAGTCACTTTTTTTATTAAAAAACATATTTGTTTATCAGAATCTGTTTATGGCAATCTTGAGCTAGGTTCGAAAATACGAGTTTTTGGGCAAATATCACCTTTCGGTATAGAGGTCGCGGCAATTGAAAACTAACAAGCACCTTAAACATCGCGGCCTGTGGCCGCTGGACTCGCAACAAGTTGCTCGCCGTTTAGGCGTGCGTTAAATTTTCAATCGGGTTTAGTGATGAATATTGAGATCGTAGAAAAAGCCGACCACCTTAAGCTGATAGAAATATGGGAATCCTCGGTCAGAGCAACGCATGATTTTCTGGCTGAAGAAAATCTACAAGAGTTAAAGCCGTTAATTTTGGAGCAGTATTTTGACGCCGTAGATCTAAGGTGTGCTAAAAATGTACATGGTGAAATTCAGGGATTCTGCGGCGTCCACGACGGCAATATTGAAATGTTGTTCATCTCTCCTGATGCCCGCGGCAAAGGCATTGGTACCATGCTGTCAGCTCACGCTATTAAAGAGCAAAGGGCATCAAAGGTCGACGTAAATGAACAAAACGAGCAGGCGCTAGGTTTTTACCAGCATATTGGCTTTAAAGTGATAGGCCGCTCACCAGTTGATGGACAGGGTAAGCCATATCCACTGTTGCATATGGCGCTATAAAATTTATCAAGCCAAGGCAGCCGACGTCAAACAGCAGGAGCAACTGCTGTAAGCGTTAGTCACTTTGGATTCTCTACATGGCTAGGATAAATTTTTTTCGCATGGTGGCTCGAATTGGGGCTACCGGGCCTGGATGACGGGGCACATCAGTAAGGGGTACGGTATGATCATCATGACCAATGGTGACAACGGTATGGCTCTGATGAATCAGGTGGCAGATCGCATTACCAATGCTTATGGTTGGGATGAAAAATAATTGCACTGGATAAGCCGGCCGGGCTGATTTTGCATAGCTAGCAGCTTCAGTTACTGTCGGGCTGATGCCACTGTGAAAATGTTATTGTCGATATTGCTGCTGTGCTGCAAGGGTTTCAGCTTGTGCTGAGTGTGTTAGCGTTCCGGGATATTTTTGGCAACAACCTGGAAATATTCTGTTCGCGTGGGCGATGGGGTCGTTGGCAGTGAGCTAAGAACAAGTATGGAGACACAATAGATGAGCGAGAAAGATGCACAGTTTTGGGACAAGGCAGCCCGAAAATATGCTGCCGCCGCCATTGATGATGAAGCCGGATTCGAAAGGACGCTGGCGCGTAGCCGGGCGCTTATTCCTTCCCGCTCACGGGTTTTAGAGCTCGGTTGCGGTACCGGTACGGTTGCTCTGCGTCTGGCCGACTGTGCAGAAAGCTATCTGGCCACGGATATCTCAGCGGGCATGCTAGCTATAGCACAGGAAAAGCTCGATGCGGCCCGCCAAAGCGGCTTTAACGCTGCGTTGGCTTTTCGCCAGGCAACCGTCGACACTTTGGCGCCTGAGGGCGTACATTACGATGTGGTTGTCGGTTTTAACTACCTCCACCTAGCGGGAAGCCTGCCCGATGTGCTTAGCGATATCCGGTCAATGCTGGTACCAGGCGGTCTGTTCATCTCTAAGACCCCTTGTTTAGCCGAAATGAATCCGCTTATTCGCCTTGCTATTCCGGTTATGCGTTTCTTCGGCAAAGCACCTGACGTTGTTACTGCCTGCTCCCCGGCGTCACTGATACAGGATATTGCTGCGGCTGGCTTTGACATTCTGGAAAACGAGCGGCACGGTACGAAAAAGACTGATTTTCGCCCCTTTATTGTAGCTCGCGCCCTATGATGGCGCCGCAGGCAGTCTTGCCGGGCACTAACGCGCTACTATGTGCTGAAACAGAAACGCCATGCTGCTGCATGATTACATTGTGCCTTTGCCTGTTAGCAAAGCTTTATTGGTATACGTATGATTAAAGAGTTCGAAGAGAACGGATATCTTGTTTTTAAAAACTTCGTTAAAGACAGCGAACTTCAAAAGTTACGAGATGTGGCTACCCAGTTTCATCAATCTTGGAAACAGGATAATGCGCAGTTCTACGCCGAAAAGGCGGTAAACTCTGCGTATTTAACGGCGAAAAAACACTTGGGAAATAAGGAAAGAGAAACATTATTCAAGTTCATAGGGTCAACTAAGTTGATGGATGTTGTTACTTCAATCATGGGTGGTCGTCCAACTTTTATGAATACCCAGCTGTTTTTTGATCCTGCCAACGAAGGTCAGCAGAACTACTGGCATCGAGATCCACAGTACCATATGTCTATTGAAGAGCAGAAACAGGCGCTACTTGGGCCAAAGGTTGTACACTTTCGCATCCCTTTGGTTGATGAGCCCGGCGTCGAATTAATAGCGGGAACCCATAAGCGCTGGGATAAAGACGATGAACTCGATGTACGCTTGGAGCGCAATGGCCGTAAGAATTATGAAAACCTATCGACTGGTAAAGCAGTTAAATTAGATGCTGGTGACCTACTGATCTTTAGTGCAAATATGATTCATCGTGGAATATACGGCATGGATCGTATGTCTCTAGATATATTATTTTGCGATCCTGTTGCTGAGCTGGTGAAATTTGTAGATGAAAGTTGTCTACCTCCATCGGACATATTAGATAAGCTCGAAAACGCCGATGCATTTAAGAGTGCGATTGAGATAAAAATCAATAACAAAGCTATGCACGCAACAAGCGCGTGATAGCGGCGTTATGTTGCAAGGAAGATATGGACATAGGTTTACGAAGTGAATTGGCTTTTTCAATTGGAGAAAAGCAATCCCCAACGATGCAAAGCGTGGATATTTGGCTAGGCTCTGTTTTGATCACTTACTTTGACAATGCCGCGTATTTGCCTGCATTTGTAAACGCTCTGAGACGTGAGGTGGCAAATATTGAAAAAGGCGAAGTTGCCAGCGGATATACATTTTTTAATCTTGGTCCCACAACTGATGATGCAGTAGCTAGGGCTAAAATCATCGAAGATAAAATTGAGGTAAGTTGTGTTCTAAACAACGGAAATGTGGTCAAAGTCATCCTGTTTGTTAAGAACACAATTTCCGTTTATAAGGAATGCATTCGTGTTTTGGCAATATAACAATTCGCCGCCTGCAGCCCCCCGCTCGGTTACAAAATGGCGCTGGGCAGCGGCTCTTATCCTCGGAACCGTGCTTTGGCTCGCAGCCGTGATCACTTCGGAAATCATTCCTCAGGTCTTTCTCGGCTTGGAGTTGCAAGGAGCAACCTATGCCCTCGTCGGCGTGATTCGAGCCATTTTAGGGTTCGCGGCCGTTATGATAGCCCTTCGCCTCATTCAGCTACGGATCCGCGATGTTGGACTCGTTTCTGCACACTGGCGCAGTGACGCGCTCATTGGTGCGGCGATTGCTCTGGTGTTTACCCTGGTACAGTTCGTCATCATCATTCCCAACACAGGCGGGGCGGCCCGCAGCGACATCGTGGCCAACGCGGCTCAGATTGGCGACTCGGCGTGGGGCGTGTTCGGCTTAATCGTTCTGGCGTGGACTGGCGCATTTAGCGAGGAGTTGTTCTTCCGCGGTCACTTCTTTACGACTCTGCGGAACCTGCTTGGGAGGTCAGGTATTGCGCTTGCGGTGGCGGTTATGGCGACGGTCGCCCTCTTTGCGGCCGGGCATGGTTACCAAGGATGGGTCGGGGTGGTGGATACAGGTTTCTACGGCGGCCTGACTCTAACGTTGCTCTACGTCTGGCGGGGCCGCTTGACCGCATGCATCGTTGCCCATGCGCTGTGGAACACGCTGGCGACCATAGCGATCTATCTGTGGTACTGAGAACATTGAGCGGCAAAGCATAATCTGTTTGGTAGTAGTTGTTTTTGCCATCGCGATATAACATACAAATATTATCGCCAGCGAAAAAGCTGGCTAAGATATCAACCCGCTGCACGGCTTTTTCGCGCTGAATTCGGGGGGGTAAAACTAAGGAAAGTCATGAGTATCACACTGGAAGAAGTGACAAGTTCAAATTATGAAGCGGTATGTGACTTAGATGTCACGGCAGAGCAACAGGAATATGTTGCCAGCAATATGTGGTCATTGCTTGAGTCGCATTACTGTCAAGGGCATACCTGCAGAGCTATCTATCAGAATGATACCCCTGTCGGTTTTTTTATGTGGGTAACTGAAACCGCTGAAAAAGTGTCGATCTGGCGCTTTATGGTGGATCAACGTTATCAAAAAGCTGGCATTGGCAGAGCTGCGTTAAGCTTGGCACTCGATCAAATCAAAGCTGGTGGCAACGTAAAAGAAATCGAAATTTGTTATGACCCTAAAAACCCGGTAGCCAAAAACTTTTATTCAAGTTTTGGCTTTCAGGAAGTAGGGTTGGATGAAGATGGTGAAGATATGTTGGCAGTCATCAAGCTATGAGCTCTAGCAATCGCCAGCACAAGGCGGCTTATTGGCGGAATAACGCAGCAGTTCGTTATTGGCTAAATTTTAGGCCATAACGGTCGCAGCGGGTTTAGCATTAACGCCATGAATCTGAAACGCCAGAATTGCATGAAGTTTAAAAAATGCATGTACAACAATATAAAAAGGAAATACCAAAATGAAAAAAGGGTGTTTTTTACTCTCATTAACAGCTTGCTTAGTGTTTGGTGCTACATCTGTTGCAACTGAAATAACAGCTGCAAGTGATGAAGCCTATTTTGCGGTTATAAAGTGTGTTGATCATATGTTTTATGATGGCGGATATGACGTAGGAGATGAAATTCGCGAAGCGATTATGAATGACGCTTTAGCGCTTTTTAATCAACCTAAGTATGAACAGAGTAAAGTTGACAGCAAAAACAGTGGCGCACTAGATGTGGATAAATATATAAGTGTTTATTCCGAATGTATTTCCGGCAATGTGAGCAATAAACTTATCAAAATCGCAAAGTCTCATGGCATGGAGCTTATGTTTGAGGAATAAATCTCTCTGCACTATCAAGGCAGCCAACCCATAACGATGGCTGCTTTGAATTTTCCAGCACTGGTGATCTAAATCAGCTCGCTTGGGCAAACCGCCTAAAAGCCGCGTCAAGATCGCCGAGTAAGTCATCTACATCTTCTAAACCGATATGCAGCCGTATTAAAGGCCCACTGTAAGGCCAGGTTGTGGCGCTGCGCAGGTTTTGCAGCTTCATAGTGGCGGTGATCAGGCTTTCATAGCCGCCCCAGGAAAAGCCCATTTTAAAATGCGCCATGCCCTCAATAAAGGCTTCTATCTGGCGTTGGCTGCCTTGCTTTAAAACAAACGAAAACAAGCCGTTGCTGCCGGTAAAATCGCGCTGAAATATAGCATGGCCCGGATGTTGTGCTAAGGCGGGGTGCAGCACGGTTTCTACCTCTGGCCGCTGCGTTAACCAATGGGCGACGCTTAACGCACTTTTTTCATGCTGTTTTAACCGCACCGACAAGGTACGCAGGCCACGCAACGCAGCATAGGCATCGTCTGCCGAGGTGCTGTAGCCAAGCAGATAACTGTGTTCGCGTAGCTGTGGCCAGTGTTTTTCATTGGCAGTCGCGGTGCCCAGCATGACATCGGAATGGCCAACTATATACTTGGTTGCCGCTTGCACCGACACATCAACCCCCAACTCAAACGGCTGGCATAACACCGCGGCCGCCCAGGTATTGTCTAATATCGTCACTATTTTGTGCTGCTGCGCTACTGCCGTAATAGCCGGTATATCCTGCAGCTCAAAGGTTAATGAGCCGGGTGATTCCAGGAAAATCACCTTGGTATTGGGCTTAATAAGACCGGCTATTGCAGCGCCGATCTGTGGGTCGTAGTAGGTTGTTTCAATACCGTAGCCGGCCAGCACTTTGTCGCACAGGGCCCGGCTAGGTTCGTAAACGCTGTCTACCATCAGCAGGTGATCACCGGCTTTTAAAAACGCCAGCAAAGCGCCACTTACCGCCGCCGCCCCGCATGGGTAGAGCGCGCAGCCAGCACCGCCTTCCAGTTCGCACATGGCTTGCTGTAAGGCAAAATGCGTGTCGGTGCCGCGCCTGCCATAAAATGGCACCCGGTTACCGCGGTTTATTGTGGCATGTTTAAGCTCGGCAAAGGTATCAAACACTATGGTAGAAGCACGCACCAGCGCCGGATTAACGGCAGCGCCGGTGTATTTTTTTGCACGGCCGGCATGAATAAGCCGGGTATCTTTTTTCATGAGTCATTCCCTACCAGCTGAGTCAGCATACTAAAAAGAGACATCTGGACGGCCATGCTATCGTAAAAGTAGCACTTTGAGCCAGCGCTAAATGCAACCTACATGTTGCGGTATCAGCCTAAACCAGACAGTTCTGCTGTTGTAGCCAGTGTTTCTAACTGAGGTTTACCGAACAAATATCCCTGCAGATAGCGGATACCCACTGCTGTAAGATAATCACGCTCGGCCTTTGTTTCTATGCCTTCGGCCAGTACTTTTGTGCCCTGTAACTGACATTGCGCCACCGTTTCCTCAACAATATACTGCTTGGCCGGATGTTGGTCGATATCGCGGATCAGCTGCATATCCAGCTTAAGGATGTTGGGCTTTAATTCTATTAGCCAATCCAGTGTGGCAAAGCCCGAGCCGTAATCGTCAATAGCGGTTTGAAAACCACGTTTGGCGTAACTGTTAAAAATGCGGTTTAAGTGCGCCTTGTCTGGGATCTGCTCGCCCTCGGTTACTTCAAAGATCAGTTTGTTCAGGTCAAAACCATACAGATCAGCCGCCTCTATCGTGGCTTTGATACAGGTTTCCGGGTTATACACAGCATTAGGTAAAAAATTGATACTTAAAAAGCTATTACACCCCAGCCTGGCCGCCGTCTCTATGGCTTTTACCCGGCAAGCCTGATCAAAATAGTATTTATTATCGTCATTAACATGCTGAAATACCCAGCCTGCGCCTTCGCCCTGCGGCCCGCGCACCAGCGCTTCGTAGGCATAAACACTTTTGCTGTGCCAGTCAATTATCGGCTGAAACGCCATGCGGATTTGAAACCCCAACGACTGGCCACTTAAGCAGTCACTGCAGGTTTGTTGTTTAATGCTGGCTGGAAATTGCATAAATCATCATGGATATCAAGTCACTGGTGTTAAGACTGTAGCGGTCAATCTGTCGGCATGCCAGCACTACCCTGTCGTTTTGCGTTAGTCCGGTATAGCATTAAGCCCTAACGCAGTAGCATATACCCCGATCAGTCGCGAGGCGGCTGCCTCAGCTGATACACCAAAGGCCACTACGCCGTCTTCATGGCCGGCCATGGTAAAAACCCCTTGCTGCAATACGTCGCTGGCGCCAAATAAACGTGCTACTTCTTCTGTCATTGCGACGGTACCGTAGGGCACATCAGCACCTGTTTGCGCTAAGCCTAACATTGCCGCCTGCTGCCAAATCTGTGGGCAATGCGCATGAATCACAAAGTTGATGTCAGCGCTTAACAGATACAGCTGACCATGTGTCATAGCCTCAGACGATGGTTTGGTTTCGCCTACAGCAACTATGCGGTTTTGCTCTGGCTGACATTCGGTGACCAGCGCATAATCGGCCGCACGCATTTGCGTGATACCACCGGTTTGGCTGCCACTGATCATAAACTGGTTTTGCGTGCCATAACGCTGGCTGATATTACCAAAACCATAGTTATCGTAGCGCAGTGGCGTTTGGCCCAACATGCCCAGTTGCAACATAATAGTGCGCCAGCTGTTGATCGCCGTTACATCAGCCGCCTTCAGCGCGGCTTGCTGACGAAAATCCAGCTGAAACTTTATTACTCCTTCCTGCTCTGTCATCGTATAACCTGTCGTAATAAGAAACCGCTACATTATAAAGCGCGACAGCCTGCTGCCCCAGCCGCTTAGCAGGCCAAAACTGGTAAGGGCGCCGCAGAGCTGTATAATAGCCGGCATTAACTGACAGGGCCTGATGGCAAATATGAAATATAAAGACCTACGCGACTTTATTGCCCAGCTGGAGCAACGCGGCGAGCTGGTGCGGGTAACAGCCGAGGTAGACCCGGTACTGGAAATAACTGAAATTGCCGACCGTACCCTGAGGGCCGGCGGCCCGGCGTTGTTATTTGAAAACGTTAAAGGCCACAGTATGCCGATTTTGGCCAACCTGTTTGGCACCCCACAGCGGGTAGCATTGGGTATGGGCCAGGAAGACGTATCGGCGCTGCGCGAAGTCGGCAAGCTACTGGCTTTTTTAAAAGAGCCCGAGCCACCAAAAGGCTTAAAAGACGCCTTCAGTATACTGCCTATTTTTAAGCAGGTACTGAATATGTCGCCCAAGCAGGTGAAAAAAGCGCCCTGCCAGGACATAGTATTAAGCGGTGATGACGTTGATTTAAACCAATTACCTATTATGACTTGTTGGCCCGGTGACGCTGCTCCGCTAATCACCTGGGGTTTAACCGTTACCAAAGGCCCGCATAAAGAGCGGCAAAATTTGGGTATTTACCGCCAGCAACTGCTGGGTAAAAATAAACTGATTATGCGCTGGTTATCGCACCGTGGCGGCGCACTGGATTTTTACGAGTTTCAAAAGGCCAACCCGGGGCAAAACTATCCGGTGTCCGTCGCTTTAGGTGCCGACCCGGCCACCATTTTAGGTGCGGTAACGCCGGTACCAGATACCCTGTCGGAATATGGCTTTGCCGGTTTACTGCGTGGCGACAATACCGAAGTGGTCAAATGCATCAGCAACGATTTGCAGGTCCCTGCCAGTGCCGAGATTGTGCTAGAAGGCTATATTGCGCCGGGCGAAATGGCGCCGGAAGGCCCCTATGGCGACCATACCGGTTACTACAACGAAGTCGATAGCTTCCCGGTATTTACCGTTACCCATATAACGATGCGCAAAGAGCCGATTTATCACAGCACCTACACCGGCCGGCCACCGGATGAACCGGCGATACTGGGCGTGGCATTAAATGAAGTCTTTGTGCCGATATTGCAAAAACAGTTTCCGGAAATTACCGACTTTTACCTGCCGCCCGAAGGCTGCTCTTACCGCTTAGCGGTTGTTACCATGAAAAAGCAATATCCCGGCCACGCCAAGCGGGTGATGATGGGCGTGTGGTCATTTTTGCGCCAGTTTATGTATACCAAGTTTGTTATTGTTTGCGATGACGATGTCAACGCCCGCGACTGGCAAGACGTCATTTGGGCCATTACCACCCGGATGGACCCGGCGCGCGACACAACCCTTATTGAAAACACGCCGATAGATTATCTGGATTTCGCCTCACCGGTATCCGGCCTGGGCTCGAAAATGGGTATGGATGCCACCAATAAATGGCCCGGCGAAACCACACGCGAATGGGGCGAGCCTATAGTGATGGACGACGCGGTTAAACAACGGGTTGATGAAATTTGGCATAGCCTGGGTATACCATTGCCGGCAAAGGATGCCAAACTGTGACGCACCTGGTCACCATAGCCCCGGCGCAATTAAGCTTTGCGGTACAGGACGGCGAAACCATACTGCAAGCAGCGCTGCGCAGCGGTATCGACTTCCCTAACCGCTGCCGCCAGGGCGTATGCACCAGCTGTGTTTGCAAACTAAAAAGTGGCGAGGTGCGTTACAACGAACCGCAGCCACTTACCGAACTGGACAAACAACAGCGGTTTACTTACTGTTGTTTAGCCTACCCCAATACTGACGTGGTGTTACACCATCCTTTTATCCGTGGCTAAAAGCTAAGGCCACCGCTGAGAGCACTATGACGATAACTTCCTGCACCGTAGATTTAATTGAACAGCTCACTCCAACCGTTAACCGGGTGCTGTTAACGCCGGCACAAGCTGTCAACTTTAGCAGTGGCCAGTATTTGCAGCTGTGTTTAAGTGACAGCGATAAGCGGCCTTTTTCAATAGCCAGCACACCGGCACAACAGCAGTTGGAACTGCATATCGGCGGTGCAGTCGCCGACCAGTACGCCAGCCAGGCACTGGCACATCTGCTGCAACAGCATCAACTGCAGCAACCAGTTCAGGCTGAAATAGGTCTGGGCCAGGCACAGTTTCGGGCAGATAGCGAGCGGCCGATTATTTTGCTGGCTGGCGGCACCGGTTTTTCATACGTTTACAGCATTGCGCAAAGCATTGCTGCCGCCAAGCTGGATCGGCCAGTGTTCTTTTACTGGGGGGTGCGCGAACAAGCCGCACTGTACCATAATGCAGTAATGCAGCAGTGGGCAGCACAGAACAGCAAGTACCGTTTTGTGCCGGTCGTACAACAGCCGGATGACAACTGGCAGGGCCGCAGCGGTATGGTGCATAATGCGGTGCTGGAAGATTTTGTCTCGCTGGAGGCTTACGACATTTACGTTGCCGGCCCCTTTGCCATGGCCGGTGTAGTACGTGATGCCTTTATTGAACAAGGCGCGCATCGTGAACATATGTTTGCCGATGCGTTTGCCTATATTTGATCTTAATAGATGCTTTGCTGCAAAAATGCAGCTTTATTTAATACAGCGGGTGCCAAATATATGGCCCCGCTGACAAGCAATGATTAACGACCTTTAGTGGTGACGTCTTTATTATCACGGGTTTTAACGTCATCAATATCACGCCGGTCAAGCTGCAGACGCATTTCTTCGGCCAAACTGTAGTTTTTTGCTATCGCCTTTTCCAGCAGCACAATGCCCTGCGCTTGCTGGCCGTTCAAAAACATTCTGGTACCAGCCCAGGCCATTACCTCACCGTCTTGTTGCGCCAGCAAATATTGCTCCCACTGTGGATCATAAGCCGCCATCACCCGCTGTGCATCCAGATCACCGTTTTTGGCCGCCTGTTGCCACCAAAACTTACCCGACATGGCCCGCGACGCGGTAACTGAAGGTGTGATATGTAGTTTTTTCATCGGGTTGGAGGATGAACGTGACAAACGATAAACTTCGTTATCTACCTCACCGCTTAGTTTCTGCCCTACCAGGCTGCTAAGCTGATTTTTAGACTCAAAGTTCACTTTTAACTGTTCGGTGATAGTGCCATCAGCGGCAACCCGCACAACCGCATATCCCCAAAAGCCATCCAGATCTGCTGTCAGTTTATTGCGTTTACGATAAATTGAAAAATCCGGCTCTGGGATAAGTGGTAATTCTGGGTCAAACCAAAAGCTATTCGGGCTTTGTACTTCCATCAGAGTTAACAAAGTGCCCAGAGCAAACTGATACTGTGGCGCACCGGCCGCAGCGTATTGCCATAGCTTGTTCTTTTCCAGCACTCTTGCCAGTGCATGCTTATCAACTTTGCCTTGTAATGAATAATCCAGCTGCACTTCAAACAAATGTTTTTTATCACTTGGCTGGTATTTCCAACGTTTAACTGCTTTAACAGAGGCGCGTTCAAATACTTTGGCCGGGAATGCATCTAATGTATCCACAGTGGTGACGTCACCGTCTTCATTTACCAGAAAACGCAGCTTTACATAACCAAACTGGCCATTTTTGGCTGCATCGATTGGATATTCCGGATGCACCCGTCGTATGGGGTCTGGCGTATTCTGCCGCTGTCGGGCTGATAAATCGGTTTCTGTGATAATCACCAGTTGCTTTAACTGTTCAAAGGCTGAATTTGCGGTGTCCAGTTGCTGCTCTGTTGCCTTTGCGGTAAGCCGCTGCAGCAGTTCGCGTGATTCGTCATGTTCCAGATCCGCCGCCAGCATGAAATAGGCCAGCGCTTTCGCCAGATCTGCCGGTTGCCCTTCTCCCTGATAGGCCATAACGCCAAGATTAAATGCAGCCAGTTCATTTCCCAATGGTAATAATTCAGCAAATTGCTGTGCCGCAGCTGCGTAATCTTTTTTACCATAGGCCTGCAATGCATCCAGCATATTGGCCTGAGCTACACTGCTGCCCAACAGAGCAAGCAACAACCATTTTTTCATGGGTATCTCCTTGTTAGTTACCAACTGAGCTTACCCAAAATACAGAATTTAGCAAACACGATGTTTACTTTTTAACAAAACCGCAGCATATGCCAACTGGTTTGGCCACATCAACTATGGCAGAATACTGGCCTTAATCACCTGACGGAGCGCTGTAATGCAGCATAAAACCCTGATTAAAGTCCGCGGTTATCATTTAGATATATATCAACACGTCAATAACGCCCGCTATCTGGAGTTTTTAGAAGAGGCGCGCTGGGGCTATCTGGAAGACAGTGGCGACATTGACTGGTTTGCCAAACACAATCTGGCCTGGGTAATAGTAAATATCAATATTAACTACCGTGTTGCCGCGACCATGGGCGACCAGTTAGAAGTGTTTACCCGCTTTAGTAAAGTAGGCGGTAAAAGCGCGGTGGTCACCCAGGAAGTACGTATTGCCGGCAAAGATGCGGTTGCTGCCGATGCCCAGGTAACCTTTGTTTGCCTGGATCAAAAAACCGGTAAAGCCGTGGCCATTGAAGGCGAGCTAAAAGCCCGCTTAGAGCAGCATATAGCGGAAGCCTGATTAACGTTTACTGTGTTTTTCCAGCGCCTGTTTAAGCAGGTCGCTGGTTTTTGCTTCATCACCACATGGCACCACCCTTGCAGCCATCAGGCCGTCAAAACCATCTTTAGCCGGGTCGCCAATGCGGCACCCCCCTTTGATACGAATAAGCTGTATACCATCACCCAATTCTGCCACCACCTGCTGAGCTGGATCATTGCTTAGCTCTTGATGGCGCTTTTCTACCGTCATTTTGGGTTGCTGCTGTGCCTGCAACAACTGCTGATAGTTGGCAGTGGCAGCCTGTTCAATCGCAACAGGGTCGACAGTTGCCGCGCGGTTAAATGCCCGTTGGGCCAGGCTCTGCCGCGGTGCAGTTGCAGTGTGTTCAGTACTACGTTTGTCTGCTCTGTCAGGCAAGGGCGCTGCAGCACTTTGCTGCTGGCTAGCCGGCCTTTGCTCTGCAGTTACGGCAGGCGGTACGGTATTCGCGGGTGTAGACTGAACCACTTCAGGCGCTACGGTGTTTTCTGTGACGGGTGGCTGTGTTTCGGCCGGTACTGGCTTTGGTGGTTGGTATAAATACGACACTATTGGTTCAGATACTGCCGGTTCAGTAAGCGGTGGTTTGGCCAACGGCGTAAATTCAGTTTGCAGCAACGCTGCCAGCAGCACAGTATGCAGCAGTAATGCCAGTAAAGCCGGCCGGCCATAAGTTTGGCTAAACGAATTTAACACGCCGCGAATATCAGACAAAAAATTGCCGTCCCTGCTGTTGCTGTGATTTAGTCAGCTTCAGACCAGAGAGGCAGCAATAAATTCCGCTACAAGCTATTTATAAATGCACTAAGTTGATGCCATTGTTGCAGTTTTTCGTTAAAGCTGAGCGACGCATGCGCCGGGCTGGTGGAGGGTAAGCTAAGTAGTTGCAGCTGCGGCGGGACTATGCCTAGCGGCAAAACATGCCGCTTAAAACTTTGCCAGGCTTTGCCACCGTTAAAACCGATAGCCAACAGTTCAGGCCGGGCGGCAAAAAAACCGGCGAAGTCATTTACCTGCTCATCACGAATGGCGCTGTCCAGGCTGCCGCTACGCTGGCAACGGCCAATCACATCCCACAGCGCCACCCCGGCACTGTTCAGTGCGGTAATTCTTTCAGCATAAGGCTGGTTAAGGTTAAATCCGGCCAACTGCGCCATTATCGGCCAGAAGGCATTGCGCGGATGGGCATAATACTGCTGCTGCGCCAGCGACACCGCGCCCGGCATACTGCCGAGGATCAGCAGCCTGACATTTGCGCCGGCAATCGGTGTCAGCCCGCTTAGCTGGTCCGTCATTCGCTAATTAGCATCAGGCTTGCAATGAGGGCTGATATTGCCGGGCTTTTTGCCATGCCAGTGCCGCCTGTTCCGGCTCGCCTTCTTCTGCTGCCATATACGCCAGTAACGCATACAAATAACCATTGGTAGGCTGCTCATGCAGCCAGTTTTGTACTTGCTTACGCAGCTTTAGCACACTATGACCCAAGGGGATCTGGCGTAAAAACGGCAGGGTTTGCGGTAACTCTGCCAGTTGCAGTTGGCTTAACAATAACTTTTCTGCTGCATCTGTCTGACCACTTTGTGCCAGCGCCCAGGCCCGGCCAATGTTAGCCGCTGTCGACTTGCGCTCTTTCGCCGGCAATGCCAGCCAGTAGTCTGCCGTTTCATCAAACCGCTGCTGTTGGCTCAACTGGCTGATTGCGGCCGGATAAATATTGAAGCGCTGTTGTGGCCATTTGTCTTTGTCAAACCATTGCTGCTTTAACGCTGTGGGTAACAACTGCAGCAATTGCTGCCATTGTCCGGCCTGTTGCAGCGCATGCAGATACAGTTGCCCCAAGCCTTTATCCTCAGTACCGGCTTGCACATGCTCTGCCAGTATTACACAGGCCTGAGCAGCCTGGCCTTGCTGCAACAGCAAATCTGCCTGTAAAAACAAACCGCTGCCACTTTGCGGTAGCTGTTGAGCATGCTGATTTGCCGTGCTGATATCGCCGGCGTAAAATGCGGCATAGCCGGCAACCAGGTGCTTTTGCTGTGCCATAAAATCATCGGCGCAGGCTTTTTGCAGATGCTGGCTGGCAAGCTGCCATTGCTGCTTGGCGTAGGCTTCAAGCCCTAACTCAAAAGCCTGCTGCGCTTTGCGTTGGCGGCGCCAGCGTAAAAAATTAAAAGAAATATGCTGTAAGCGTAATAACTTACGCAAAAGCCAACTGCTTAGCCACAACACCAGCATTGCCGCCATAGCTAGCAATACTAATCCCAGCAACGTGGTTTCGAATACTTTGCCCGCCACGATAACTTTGACATAACCGGCATGATTAACCAGCACCGGACCTAACCACATCGCCGCAGCCAGGGCCAGCACCAGCAGCAGGATCCGCATCATAAGCTTTCTCCTGCCAGTTGCTGCATATACAACTGCAGTTGCGCCGGGCTGCTAAGCGCACTAAAAACCGGCGCGGTAATATCTGCTGCGGCCAGTTCTGTCAGCTGGCTGCTAAACTGCTGTACGGTGTCGGCGCTGGCATTGAAATAGCGCTGTAGCTGATCGCTGCTCTGCTGCAGTGCTGCGGTAAAAACCTGTGGCTGTTGTTGCATTACTGCCAACTGGGCCAGCTGCAGTTGTTGTTGCAGTGCTATACGCAACATCAATTGCTGTTCAGTGGTTAAGTCAAAGTAATCTTCCGGCATTGCATCTCTGGGGTTTAGCAAGCCTTGCCAGGTATGGTGCCAATGGTATGCCAGGGTAGCGCGCCAGTTTTGCAGTGTCGCCTCTGGCGCTTCAGCCTGTAACGGCATTGTTTGTTGTTTTAATGGCAGCAACATGGCTTGTTGGCGTAATTGCTGTAACTGCACATGCAGTTTGCTAACATCAGGCCGCACTACAGCTTGCAGCTGGCGGCTATCAGCGGCTATGGCCTGACGTACGCTCAGCAAAGACGCATCGTCCAGGCTTGCCAGCTTTTCATCCGCGCTGTGTAATAACGCTACTGCCGTCACGGTGTCCTGTTGCAACCAGACTTTTTGCGCTGCCAGTTTCAGTAAATAGTCGGCCTCGGCCAATAACCAGTGCCGTGGCGGCGCACTGTCACGCTCCTGCACCAGTTGCCGTACAGCTTGTAATTGCGCCGTAACCTGAGCAGCCTGCTGTTGCTGTTCGGTGGTCAGGTTTTGCTGCAGCTGGCTTAACTGCTGTTGCTGATCTGCCTGCAAGTTTTGCTGTAACTGGCGGTTGCTGTCCTGCAGTTGCTGGTTTTGCTCAGCCAGACGTTGTTGCTGTTGTTGCAAAGTCTGTACTTGCTGCCCCAGTTGCTGCCATTGCGGCCACGCCCAGTAATAGCCAGCGCCTGCCAGACCTGCACCCAATGCTACAACCAGCAGTAAACTTAAACCTGCAGTAACACTGCGGCCACTGCGTTGTGCCGGCTGTTCGGCATCCATTTGCTGCTTTAATTGGGTCAGCGGCGCTTCAACTTCCGTTGCGCGCTCTAAGGTGTCACTCATTGATATTCCCTCTTCAACTGGCTGATAGCGCTAAGCAGCGCCCAGTCATTGGCATTAGCTGCCAGTATGATGTTTTGCTGTGCTATCCCCAGTGCCAAAGCACTGTCCTGCACCCGTGGGCTAACCAGAATAAAATCGCGCTGCGTCAGCCAATGATGGTGAGCCTGGGGTACCAGCTTAAACAGTTGCTGTAATATTTCGTTGCTGGTGGCCACAATACAACGAATACCGGCCAGCTGCCACTGCTGACACAACAGCTCGCCATCCAGCGGCAGGGCGACACGTTTATAACTTTGTACATAGCGCACTGCTGCGCCGCGCGCCACCAGGCCTTGTTTAATTAGTTCGCGGCCGGCATTGCCGCGCACCACGACAATATTTTTACCGGCCAGTTGTTGTAACTGCGGCAATTGCAGCAAGCCCTCACTGCGCTGATCCTCCGGTACTTCGACGCTGCGCCCGAGCCAGCTTTGCAGTGCCATCGCGGTAGTTTGGCCGACAGCAAATAACGGCGCACGCAGCACGGCGGCATCCAGCTGATTTTGCAGGCTGATAACAGCGCTGACACTAACAAACACCACCGCATCGGCCTGTTGCAGCTGCTGTATATCATAAGGTGTCACATTAACCTGCGCCGTGGTGATCAATGGCTGATACAAGTAGCTAACGCCACTTTCATCCAATGCTGCCAGCAAATTATCTGCTTTGCCGGCCGGCCGGGTAATTAAAAAGGCGATGTTGTCGGGCGCAAACTCTGTCATGGCGCAGCCTGATATACCGCCTGTAAAATACGCTCAGCGCCCTGCGTTAATAAGTGTTCGGCCAGCGCTGTACCTAACTGTTCAGCTTCAGCTACCGGACCGCGCAACTGATGGCGGATTATTTCACTGCCATCCAGAGAGCCAACCAGGCCCCGCAGCCACAAACTGTCGCCGCTGATCTCAGCATAGGCGCCTATCGGCACCTGACAACCGCCCTGCAGTTTACGGTTCATTGCCCGCTCGGCCAGCACACAACTGCGGGTAGCGCTATGTTCCAGTGGTGCCAGCAGTTGTTGTACGGCGATATCGTCGCTACGGCATTCAATACCGACGGCGCCCTGGCCATTGGCCGGTAAGCTAAGTTCTACCGGTAACAGGCTGGCAATGCGTTGCTCAAACCCCAGCCGGATCAGGCCAGCTGCAGCTAATATAATGGCAGCGTATTCACCATTATCCAGCTTGGCCAGGCGTGTATTTACATTGCCACGCAGATCGCGCACGGTTAAATCAGGCCGCAGGGCTTTTAACTGACACTGCCGGCGCAGGCTGGACGTGCCGACCACGGCGCCCTGCGGTAATTCATCTAAAGAACGAAACTGATTTGAGACGAAGGCATCCTGCGGGTTTTCCCGCGGGCAGATGGTATGCAGCATTAAGCCTGCCGGAAACTCTACCGGTACATCTTTCATGCTGTGCACGGCAATATCGGCGCGGCCATCCAGCATGGCTTGCTCTAACTCTTTTACGAACAACCCTTTACCGCCTATTTTTGCCAGTGGCGTATCAAGAATTTTGTCGCCCTGCGTCGACATCGGCACCAGCTCAACTGTCAGCTGCGGGTGAAAGCGCAACAGCTCGGCTTTCACGTACTCAGCCTGCCACAGCGCCAGCGCACTTTTACGCGTTGCAATACGGATCAGGTTCATCTTAGTGGGTTACCTCTGTCAGTAAACGACGCTGTATAAAACTGCTGATATCGGCCACTTCCTGCGCACACACGCTGTGCGGCATACGGTAGTCGTGCCAGCTGACATTAAAACCGGCATTTTTCAGCGTATGGTAGGCTTGCTGCCCTGCTGCCATCGGCACCACCGGATCCTGGCTGCCATGCGCTACCAGCACCGGCGTGGCTTTATTAATAGCATTGCTTTCGTCTTTCAGTTTATCCGGCGCGCACATATAAGTAGATAACGCCATCACGCCGGCCAGTTTATACGGCAAACGCGGTAGTAAATGCAGGGCTATGACGCCACCCTGGCTAAAACCGGCCAGAATAATACGATCGCTGCTAATGCCATCGCTGATCAGTTTATCCAGCAACTGTTGTACTGCTGCTGCAGATTCGCGCACCCCGGCTTCGTCGGCACGGTTGGTTAAATCCATGGTTTTAATATCGTACCAGGCCCGCATCCGCATGCCGCCATTTACCGTTACCGGCCGTTCGGGTGCATGTGGAAATAAAAACCGGATGCCGGCATCTGCCGGTAAACGCAGCTCGGGTACGATAGGGGCAAAACCATGACCGGAGTCACCTAAACCATGTAACCACACCACCGCAGCACGGCTATCGCCCTGCGCTTTTACATCAACAAAAGGAAGTAACGCCATCACAGATCCTAGAAAAACTATAGCGCCTAAGGCGCCAGATTAAGCGCTTTGCCGGCCTGTTTGGCGGCAGCATCGTTCAGCAGCTGCCAGAATTCGGCACCGCTGCGATTGTCTATCCACTTATCGCCATGCAATTCAAAGTGGTGACCATTAAATTTGGTAGCCAGCCACAGCTGCTGCAACGGCGGCTGTTTATTAATAATGATTTTGCTGCCATCAGCAAAACTGATGCTAAGCAAACTGCCGTGTGACTCATAATCCAGGTCGGCATCGGCATTTTCTACTGCCAGCTCTACCGCCAGCAGGATACTGTCGGTTAATTCTTCATATTCCAGATCATTCATCTGCTTCACCTGTTTGCTTTTATCGCTAAGGATGCGATTATAGAACGCAACCACCATAAAAAAATAACATCATGCAAGCTTTTACAACCCAAGGTCCGCTTTTAACTGTCGCTGCTGTCGTTTTGCTGTGCAGCTTACTGAGTGCGTGTGGTCAAAAAGGCCCGCTTACCTTACCACAACCGGCACCGGAAGTGGCAGAGCCACAGCAAAACAACGCTAATCCAACTCAACAAACGGATGAACAACGTGGACCATTTTAATTATCAGCACGACCGCCTGTTTGCGGAACAACAGCCGCTGGACGATATCGCCAGCCAATTTGGCACCCCTTGCTATGTGTACTCGCGCGCCACGGTAGAACGGCATTATCAGGCCTTTGCTAATGCCGCCGCAGAACACCCGCAAAGTCTGGTGTGTTATGCGGTAAAAGCCAATAGCAACCTGGCGATCCTGAATCTGCTGGCTAAATTGGGTAGTGGCTTTGACATTGTTTCCGGCGGAGAGTTGCGCCGCGTGATTGCCGCAGGCGGCGATGCAAAAAAAGTGGTGTTCTCCGGTGTAGCAAAAACCGCTGACGATATGCGCTTTGCGCTGCAACTGGGTATTAAGTGCTTTAATGTTGAATCGATAGCTGAGCTGGAACGGTTGCAACAGGTTGCCAGCAGCCTGGATATCAAAGCACCAGTCTCCATTCGGGTAAACCCCGATATTGACGCCAAAACCCATCCGTATATTTCTACCGGCTTAAAAGCAAATAAGTTTGGCATTGATATTTTGCTGGCGCGCGACATTTATCGCCAGGCTGCCAGCTACAGCCATTTGGATCTGGTCGGTGTAGATTGCCATATCGGCTCTCAACTTACTGAAACCCAACCCTTTTTAGACGCATTAGAAAAGCTGCTTAACCTGATTGATGAACTGGCGGCAGATGGCATCAAACTAAGCCATATTGATATCGGCGGCGGCCTTGGCGTCACCTACGATCAAGAAACACCGCCCTCACCGGCCGATTACATCAGCAAAGTGGTACAGCGGCTGCAAAGCTACCCGCAACTGGAGCTGATTATGGAGCCGGGCCGGGCCATTATGGCCAACGCCGGTGTACTGCTCACCAAAGTAGAATTTTTAAAACCCGGCCAGGAAAAAAACTTCGCCATTGTCGATGCCGCCATGAATGACTTAATCCGCCCGGCCCTGTACAGCGCCTGGCAGGCGATAGTGCCGGTAGTACGCAATAGCAATGCCGTCTCTGCGCTGTACGACATTGTTGGCCCGGTATGCGAAACCGGCGACTTTCTCGGTAAAGACCGTGAGCTGGCCATAGCCCAGGGCGATTTACTGGCTGTGCGTTCGGCCGGTGCCTATGGTTTTACCATGAGCTCGAACTATAACAGCCGCCCACGCGCTGCCGAGGTTCTGGTAGACGGCGAAAAGGCGCATTTAATCCGCGCCCGTGAACAATGGCAGGATTTATGGCGTGGTGAACAGCTGGTCACCGATTAAGTAAGGGCGCAGATGTTGTTACATTTTTCTAAAATGCATGGTCTGGGCAACGACTTTATGCTGGTCGATGCCGTCAGCCAAAATGTGTTCTTAACCAAAGAGCAAATCAAAGCGCTGGCTAACCGCCATACCGGTATTGGCTTTGATCAGCTGTTAATGGTAGAACCGCCCTATGATCCCGAGCTGGATTTTCACTACCGTATTTTTAATGCCGACGGTTCAGAAGTAGAACAATGCGGCAATGGTGCACGTTGCTTTGCCAAATTTGTCCGCGCCAGAGGTTTAACCAACAAACATAAAATTGGCGTTAGCACTAAATCCGGCAAAATTACGTTATACGTAGAGGCCGACGGCCAGGTCACGGTCAATATGGGCGTACCACAGCTGGACCCGGCACGGGTGCCGTTTAAAGCGCAAAAGCAGGAACTGACCTACATACTGCGCGCAGACGAACACACTATACTGTGCGGTGTGGTATCTATGGGTAACCCGCATGCCGTGGTAGAAGTAGACGATCTGGACACTGCCCCGGTGCAGTTACAAGGCCCGTTGTTTGAACAGCACGAACGCTTTCCTGAACGGGCGAATATTGGCTTTATGCAGGTACTAAACCCAGGCCATATTAAACTGCGGGTATGGGAGCGTGGCGCCGGCGAAACCCAGGCCTGTGGCACCGGCGCTTGTGCCGCCGCAGTAGTGGGCCAGCTACAAAAGAAATTGCACCAGCAGGTGCGGGTAGACTTACCCGGTGGCAGCCTGCATATTCGCTGGAACGGTCCGGGCCAACCGCTGAAAATGACCGGCCCGGCAGAACATGTTTACGACGGACAAATATTGCTATGAACGATAGCCTGAGCAAAGACAAAGACCTGTTGGCGGCCCAAGTGGTATACGACTACCTGCAGGACCACCCGGAGTTTTTCCAGCAGTATCCGCAGTTACTGGCTAATCTGCGCTTGCCGCACCAGCAACGTGGCAGTGTATCTCTGGTAGAGCGCCAGCTGGAACTACAACGCGAAAAGATCCAGGCACTGGAAGATGACATCACCCGCTTAATGTCGGTTGCCCGTCACAACGAGCAGATTTTTCTGGCGTTTAATAAATTGCAGGCTGCACTGTATCAGGCCAGAAGCCTTAACGAAGCCGAATACAGCCTGCAACAGTTTACTGCAGCCATGCCGCAAGTCAGTGAATGCCGGCTGATCTGCTTAAACGATGAGCAAACTGCCGCTCAGTACCAGTTATTATTAACTCGCCGCTTAAATGCCGACGGCGTTTATCTGGGCCGGCTTAACAAAGAAGAGCAGCAAAGCATCTTTGCTACTCACATTCATTCGGTGGCGTTATTGTTGATCCAAAATGCCGGCCAGCCGCTGGCATTGCTGGCATTTGGCAGCGAACAGGACGATCACTTTCAGCCCTCGATGGACAAATTGTTTATCGGCCATCTGGCGGTAATTTTAGCTCAGCTGCTTCCGGCTTATGACGCAGCCTGAACCACTGCTTGCCCCGCAGTGGTTACAGCCACTGCAGGACTTTTTAGCCTATCTGCAGTTTGAACGCGGCTACAGCAGCAAAACCCTCGACAGCTATCAGCGCCAGCTACAACAACTGGCGTTAAGTGTGGCAGCAACGGATGCCACCAGCCATTGGCTTAACGTTACTGAAGATCAATTAAAGCAGCACATTACCGGCTTGCGTCGCTGCGGCGCCAAACCCCGCACCATCGCATTAAAAGTTGCCGCGCTGCGCAGTTTGTTCCGCTATTTGCAGGGGCAGGCAAAACGCAGCGATAACCCGGCGCAGTATTTATCGGTACCCAAAGCGGCGCGCAGCCTGCCAAAAAACCTTAATGTTGACCAGCTCAACCATTTACTTAGCTTCGATAGCAGCGACGATATACTGGCCTGCCGCGATAAGGCTATGCTGGAGCTGTTCTACTCATCCGGATTGCGGCTGGAAGAACTGGTTAATGCCGATTTACGCGATATCGACTGGCAACAGCAACTGCTGCGCGTTACCGGTAAGGGCAGCAAACAACGGATAGTGCCGGTGGGTAAAATTGCGCTTACGGCATTACAAGACTGGTTAAAGCAGCGACCGGCCTTCGCAGCCAAGCTGCCAGAAGAAGATGCCAATGCGTTGTTTATCAGCAAGCAGCATAAACGTATAAGTGCCCGCCATGTGCGCGAGCGGGTGCAGTTATGGGCCAAACAGCAGGGTTTAAACCAGCACGTACATCCACATATGCTGCGCCACTCCTTCGCCAGTCATATGCTCGAATCCAGCCAGGATCTACGTGCCGTGCAGGAACTGTTAGGCCACGCCAACCTTAGCACCACCCAGGTTTATACCCATCTGGATTTCGCCCACCTGGCGAAGGTTTACGATAACGCCCATCCAAGAGCTAAGAAAAAATAAACGCCCGGCAAAACCGGGCGTTTTTGTTTGTTACTTAGTCTTAGTTGAAGCGCTTGGCCAGAATATTATCCAGTGAGGCTTTACCGGCACCGCTAAACAGCAGTGACACGCTGGCAGCTAACAGGGCTAAACCAAATTCGTAGCCGTTGTTGCTCATAAACAGGCCGTTTTGAAAGTGCACGGCAAAGATCGCCACCAGCATGGCAATGCTAAGTGCCAGTGCCGCGGGGCGGGTTAATAAGCCCAGTACCAACGCGATACCGCCGAAAAACTCTGCCGCACCGGCTAAAAACGCCATTACGATACCCGGTGATAAACCTATGCTGTCCATCCAGCCGCCGGTGCCTTCCAGGCCGTAGCCACCAAACCAGCCGAATAACTTCTGCGCGCCATGCGCGGCAAAAATAATCCCCACCGGTACCCGCAAGGCCAACGCCGCAAAACCCGCATTTGAGCTTAAAATTTTCTGAACGATTGAAGTAGCCATAATATCACCTGTCAAATTGTTTAAAGTTAAGTTTACTGCCGCTCGACAGCAAGCTTGTGTCGATGAAGTAACTATAGCGGGTTAAATTGCACTGTAAAAACGCAATGTTTTGACTACACTATTCAAAATTTTTGAAATTAATCGCCAGTGGGAAAATTATGCATAACGTTTTGAGCTTAGATGCCCTGCGCGCACTGGACGCCATTGATCGCAAGGGCAGCTTTGCCGCAGCGGCTGAAGCCTTATACAAGGTACCGTCGGCGCTAAGTTACACCATTGCCAAGCTGGAGTCTGATTTAGGCGTGGCGTTGTTTGACCGCAGCAAACAACGGGCGCTATTAACGCCGGCCGGACAGCTGCTGCTGGAACAAGGCCGCGAGCTGCTACACGCTGCGAATCAGCTACAGAATGCCGTTAAACAGCTGGATACCGGCTGGGAAACCGAACTGGTGATCGCCAAAGACAGTATCATGCCCAGTGCGCCGCTACTGGATGTGATTAGCCGCTTTTTACAGCTGGGTAAACTTACCCAGATAAAAATGACCGAAGAAGTGATGGCTGGCGGCTGGGAAGCATTGCAAACCAGCCGTGCCGATATTGCGGTTGGCTTATCCGGTGATGTTGCCAAAGGCCAGTTTAATGTGGTGCCTTTGGGTTATGCTGAGTTTGTTTTTGCTGTCGCTCCGCATCACCAGCTAGCGGCGCTGGACAGAATAGTCAGTGCCGACGATGTGCAGCAATTTACCGCTGTGGTCGTCGCCGACTCGGCACTGGACGCCCCCAAGCGTTCATCCGGCTTATTCGATAGCCGGCAACGGCTGATCGTCAGTAATATGGCGGCGAAAATAGACGCGCAAAAACAAGGATTGGGCATCGGCTTTTTACCGCGCCATCTTATTAGCGAGCAGCTGGCACGCGGTGAACTGATCGCCAAAGCCTGCAGCATTCCCAGAGAAAAGGTGCCACTTTATTTGGCATGGCAGAAACAAAATCAGGGCCAGGCACTGAGCTGGTTTAGCCAGCAACTGGCCCAGATTAACTGGCCACAGGTTTTGCAGCCGGCAACGGAGTATTAATTATGCAGCTATTTAAAACACTAACTCCGGTTAAAGCACTGTCGTTTGATTTAGACGATACCCTGTACGACAACAAACCTGTTATTGCAGCCGCTGAGCAAGCAATGCTGCAGGCGTTAGCGCAACAGGTGCCAGAAACCACTAAACTGGACAGCGAATTTTGGTGGCAGCAGCGGTTACAGCTGGCTAAAACCAATCCCGCTATCCGCCATGATATCGGCCGCTGGCGCTTGCTTGGCATTGAAGCCGGTTTGGTATCGTTGGGGCTGGCAACAGGTGACGCAGCTGCAGTTGCCAAAATGGCATACGGTGCCTTTCTGGCGGAGCGTACCCGTATCAGCTTAACGCCTGACGTAATTGCGCTGCTGTCTGCACTGGCGCAGCGCTATACGTTAATCGCTATTACCAACGGCAACGCCTGTATTGATAAAATGGGGATCGGTGAATTATTTGAATTTAGCCTGCAGGCCGGGCCGGATGGCCGGATGAAACCTTATGCCGATCTGTTTCTGGCCGCCGCTAACCGGCTACAGGTTCAACCCAACCAGATACTGCATATTGGCGATAGTCACCGCGCCGATGTAATGGGTGCGCTGAATGCGGGCTGCCAGGCCGCCTGGCTGGATCATCATCAAAGTGCCATTAGCGTGCTACCACATATCCGCCTGACCGATGTGCAGCAATTAACTGTGTTGTTGTGATGCAACGAACCAAGTGAACCCCGCTTTACACGGGCAGTTTTAACCAAGGAATGCTTTGAATGTCAGATTACTCTACCCATGCGCCGCAGTCGCGTATTTCCACCGCTGAATTTTCCGTACTGGTGGCGCTGATGATGTCTATTGTTGCCATTTCTATTGATGCCCTGTTACCGGCGCTGGATGCAATTCGGGCTGACATTGCCATGAGCCATCCTAATCAGGCGCAGTTGGTGGTCAGTGCGTTGTTTTTTGGTATGGCGCTGGGCCAGCTGATTTGCGGCCCTTTGTCTGACGCTACTGGCCGCAAAAAGGTGCTAAACGGCGGTATAGCACTGTTTTTAGTGGGTACGGCGGTTTGTTATTTCGCTAACGATATCAATATGTTGCTATTAGGTCGTTTTATCCAGGGTTTAGGCGTGTCGGGACCTTATGTGTCGGCTATTTCTATCGTGCGGGATAAATATTCCGGCAATGATATGGCGCGCATTATGTCACTGGTGATGATGATTTTTGTTATGGTACCAGCATTAGCGCCCAGCCTGGGCCAGGCGGTGTTATGGGTTGGCAACTGGCGGGATATTTTTCTACTGTATGTCGGCTATGCGTTGCTAATAGTGCTTTGGATTTTTTGGCGTCTGGAAGAAACCCTGCCCGAAGCACATCGGATCCCAATGAGCAAAAAAGGCTTTGCCGAGGGCATTAAAGAAGTTATCAGCAATGTACCAACCGTATGCTACATGATTTGTATGGGGTTGTTTTTTGGTAGCTTTATTGGCTATCTCAACTCATCGCAGCAGATTTTTCAGGATTTATTTAAAACCGGTGAGTTATTTACCCTGTACTTTGGCTTGCTGGCTATAGTGTTTGGTGTAGCATCATTGCTTAACTCACGTCTGGTGCAAAAATGGGACATGCAGCAATTATCCGCCGCCGCTGTCTGGGGCATTATTGTCAGCTCGGCGCTGTTTTTAGCCCTGCATCTTGTGACTGATATTCAACTTTGGATGTTTTTACTGTACGCCGCCGTACTGTTTTTTTGCTTCGGCCTGGTGTTTGGCAATATCAACGCCATGGCCATGGAACCTATGGGGCATGTGGCGGGTATAGCAGCCGCCATTATTGGCTCTGTGTCTTCCATTATGTCGATGAGCATAGGCACCATCATAGGCCAGATGTATAACGGTAGCCTTATTCCGGTGACATTAGGCTTCTTTATTTTTGCCTGTATCAATATGGCCATTTTAACTTTTGCTAAAAGCTATAAACAAAAGCAGTTAATGCAACAGCAAAATACGGCGCCATCTGCTGGTTAACTGGTTATATATCCACTATCTACGCTTGGCCTGCACAGCTGGGCTGCTATAATGGCTGCCATTGTGCATAGCGAGACTTTCTGATGGATGTATCTTACCTGCTGGATGGGCTGAACGATAAACAACGCGATGCGGTGGCAGCATCACCGCAGCATATGCTGGTACTGGCCGGTGCCGGCAGTGGCAAAACCCGCGTGCTGGTGCATCGCTTAGCCTGGTTAATGCAGGTAGAGCGGGTCGCGCCCTACAGCTTGCTGGCGGTAACCTTTACCAACAAAGCCTCGCAGGAAATGCGCGGCCGTATTGAAAGCACCATTGGCGTGAGTTTAAATAATCTGTGGATGGGCACCTTCCATGGTTTGTCGCATCGCATGCTGCGGGCGCATTATCAGGAAGCTGGCCTGCCACAGGGCTTTCAGATTATCGACAGTGATGATCAGTACCGGCTGGTTAAGCGGGTGCTCAAGGCACTGAATCTGGACGAAAAACACTGGCCGCCAAAACAGATTCAGTGGTTTATTAATGCCCGCAAAGACGATGGCCTGCGCCCGGGTATGATAGATGCCGCCGGCGATTTTAGCCTGCAGCAGATGGTTAAAATTTATGCCGCCTATCAGGACATGTGCGACCGCGCTGGCCTGGTAGATTTTGCCGAAATACTGTTACGTAGCTTTGAGCTGTTAAAACAAAACAGCGACGTTCGTAGTCATTATCAGCAGCGTTTCCGCCATATACTGGTAGACGAGTTTCAGGACACCAATGCCATTCAGTATCAGTGGCTGCGCCTGTTAGCCGGCAACAGCGCCATCGTAATGATAGTAGGTGATGACGACCAGTCGATATACGGCTGGCGTGGCGCCCGGGTAGAAAACATTCAAACTTTCTTAAAAGATTTCCCCGACGTAGAAACCGTGCGGCTGGAGCAAAACTACCGCTCGACGGAAACCATCTTAAAAGCCGCTAATGCGGTTATTGCTAATAACACCGACCGGCTGGGTAAAGATTTATGGACCGACGGCGTCCAGGGTGAAGTGATATCGTTATACACTGCCTTTAACGAGCTGGATGAAGCGCGCTTTATTGTCGGTCGCATTCGCGACTGGCATAAACAGGGTGACCGCTTAAGCGAAGCCGCTATTTTGTATCGCAACAATGCCCAGTCACGGGTGTTAGAAGAAGCCTTAATTCAGGAAGGCTTGCATTATCGTATTTATGGCGGCCTGCGCTTTTATGAACGGCAGGAAATTAAAGACGCACTGGCTTACCTGCGCCTGCTGCATAATCGCCAGGATGACGCTGCGCTGGAGCGCGTGATCAATACACCGGTGCGTGGCATAGGTGACACGACATTAAACAAAGTACGCGAATACGCCCGCGCCCAGCAGCAAACACTGTGGCAAAGTTTGCAGCAAATGTTGGCGCAAAAGCAGCTGACTGGCCGCGCTGCCTCTGCCATTGATAACTTTATGCAGTTAATAGAGCAGTTAGATAGCCAGGTAGTGGAGTTGCCGCTGCATGAGCAAGCCGAACACGCCATTAAACAGTCTGGTTTATATGCCATGTACCAGGCAGAAAAAGGCGAGAAAGCGCAAACCCGGATAGAAAACTTAAACGAGTTGATCACGGCCTGCCAGAACTTTGATGAGCGCCGCGCCGAAGATATGACGCCGCTGGCAGCGTTTTTATCGCAGGCGGCACTGGAAGCCGGTGAGTATCAGGCCGAAGAGCACTCCGATGCGGTGCAGTTAATGACGCTACACAGTGCCAAAGGGCTGGAGTTTCCGCTGGTGTTTATCTGCGGCCTGGAAGAAGGCATGTTCCCCAGCCAGCAAAGTGGTGACGACCCGACCCGGTTAGAGGAAGAGCGCCGGCTGTGTTATGTCGGCATGACGCGGGCGATGAGGAAGCTGTACTTAACCCATGCCGAAAGCCGCCGTTTGTATGGCCAGGAGCAATACCACAAGCCGTCACGCTTTATCCGTGAAATACCGGCAGAATATGTAGAAGAAATTCGTCTGACTACTCAGGTAAGCCGGCCAACCCAGTTTAACCGCTTTGGCAGTGCCGCCTCGCACGTGGCGTTTGAAAATACCGGCTTTAAACTCGGCCAGCGCGTGTTGCACGATAAGTTTGGCGAAGGTACTGTACTTAATTACGAAGGTACCGGCAGCCAATCGCGCATTCAGGTTAACTTTGACGATCTGGGCAGCAAGTGGCTGGTTACGGCTTATGCCCGTTTGCAGGCGGTTGGCTAAATGGCCATTACTGCGCTGCTGGCTCAGCTACAGCAATGGCAGCAACAGGCCGCGCAGTTGCATATCCGTTTGCCGGTAATCTGGCAGGGCACAGCAGAATCTCTTCTATCGTACACCGCCGATTTACTGAGCCTGGCAAATTACCACACGCTGTATTGGCTTGGCGCGGACGCGCCGGCCGATGCCATCAACTTAACTGGCAGGCAAAACTACCAGTTACTGGGCAGCGAGTGCGATATTCTGGTTATCAATGCGTTTGCAGGCTTTAACGCTGATTTGGTGGCAGCGTCAGCCGGCTGCGTTAAAGCCGGCGGTATCTGGCTGCTACTTTGCCCACCTTTTACTCAGTGGCAGCAGCAAGCTAATCCGGCGCACGCCAGGCTGTTACCATACCCACTGGATGCCGCCAGCCATCAGGGCCATTTTATTGCTTTCTGGCTTAGCCGCTTACAACAGCAAAATGTCGTTGTTATAAACAATACGGCTGTTAGCCAACAGCTGACCTGGCCAGATACGGTCAGGCATGATAGCGTGCCAGCGCCCTGTATAACCGGCGAACAACAAGCTGCTGTTGCCGCTATTTTACATGTAGTCAGTGGTCATCGACGCCGGCCTCTGGTGATCAGTGCCGATCGCGGTCGGGGCAAATCTGCCGCTTTGGGTATAGCCGCGGCATTATTGGCGAAAGCCGGTAAACAGCTGCTGATTACCGCACCGTCGCCGCTGGCTGCACAAACCGCTTTGGCGCATTTTCAGCAGCTAAGCGATGCAGCACTGCATAATCATTTGCAGTTTGTACCTTTTGATCAGCTGTTACGCAGCGATCAGAATACCGATTTACTGCTGGTAGACGAAGCTGCCGCTATTCCGACCCCAGTACTACAACAGTTGTTGCAGCGCTTTAGCCGTATCGTATTTGCCAGTACAGAGCATGGTTATGAAGGTACCGGCCGTGGCTTTCAGTTGCGATTTCAGCAATACCTTGCAAAACAGTGCCCGGGCTGGAAGAAGCTACATATACAACAAGCCATCCGCTACCAACCAGGCGATCCATTAGAGCAGCTGACCTTTGCCGGCTTTTTGCTGCAACAAAACGCCGCTGATGCGGTTTACCATGCAGCGAGTCCTGTCAGCTTTGCCTGTTACCGGGCTAAAGACTGGTTGGATCAAACAGACAAGTTAGCAGAAGTATTCAGCCTGTTAAGCCTGGCGCATTATCAAACTCAGGTAAAAGATTTAGCTGCTTTGCTGGATAACCCGCAGTTGCAGGTGATCAGTATTGAGCAGAATAACCGGCTACTGGCTTGCGCGCTTATCAGCATTGAAGGTGACATCGACAACCAGCTGGCAATACAGATATACCACGGCAAGCGCAGGGTACAGGGGCATTTACTGGCGCAGAGCCTGGCGTTCCATCTGGCTCAGCCAGAACTGGCTCAAGCCACACTGTGGCGTGTTATGCGTATAGCCGTGCAACCCGCACTGCAACGGCAAAAACTGGGATCAAGACTGTTAACTTTTATTGCACAGCAAGCAACACAGCAGAGCGTTAGCTACCTGGGTAGCAGTTTTGGTGCTACGGCGGAATTGTTGCAATTCTGGCGTAATGCCGGCTATCTGCCGTTAAGGCTGGGCACCACTACCGATAACGCCAGTAACGAATATTCAATACTGATGCTAAAAGCGATAACGGCGGATCCTGTTGCTATTACGGCACTGTCTGACGCTTTTGCCAAACAACTTTTTGTTAATTTAACCTTGTATCCGTTGCTACATCAGGCTTTAGTAATGCAATTGGTTGCCCCACCTAATTCAGAGCCGCTAACAACAGCAGCTCTCGAGCAACTCGCGCTGTTTGGCGCAGGGCTTAGACCTTATGAACTTGTCAGACACCTGATATTTAGTTGGTTTAATCAATACCATCACCAGTTGCCGCAAGCTGAAGCCGAAATACTCTGCGCATTACTATGGCAGCGCGCTGACCTTAGTACCGTGGCACAACAATACGGCTTTAACGGCAAAAAACAATTACTAGACAAAATGAGCAAGCTAGTGCGGCTACACTGTCAGCCACAGCAATAAACATGCGGCCTGGCTGATCAAACCAGTATTCGCTTTCCTTTTTTATCAACTCAGGCTAAGGTGCCGCCAGAATTATCCAAACCGCACTTTTATGTTAACAATATTGCCTCTGCTTTCTACTCTAGTGTCGCTGCCAGTGACCGTCAGTGGGTACTCCACGTCTGAAAAACGCACGCTGCAATCGGCTATTAGTAGCGCCTTATATTCCAATGCAGTTAACCATTATTATCTACAATGCAAAGAGCAGCCAACAGACACATCCGACACCCTTCAACTGTCAGATCCTCAGCGCAGCAAGCTATTGCGCTTATTAAAACAAGCTGTCCGCACTGACGATATAGACTTACTGCTTAAAGTTGATGCCAGATTAACGCAAAGCAGCCAGGCAGCTATCAGCACGCCAAAGCATTGTGAGGATGAAAAAGGCTTGCAGAGTATGCTGGATAATTATGAAGTGGCGTTGTTTTCGCTGGAGATTGCCTTGCCACTTGATCGGGCTATCAACCAAGCAAAGCCTGCCAGCAATCGCAGCAATGAAGTAGAGCAACTTATCGCCCGCAGTAGCGCTATAGCTCAGGTAAGCATTAGTGATAAGCAGTTATTGTCTGCAGTGCAGCAAGCCAATTTTCTGCATCTTGATTATCAAAGCCGTTTTATATTTAAAGTTGAGCAAGGCTGGAAAAACCCGGCGCCGGCTTATATCGGTATGCATAAATATATTGAAGAAGCACAACTGGCCAGCACGGCAAAACAGTGGCTAATCTTCCTCGATCAGCAAAATCATTTTGTTAAAGCTATCGAATTAGACAAAGCCGGCGCCTACCTGAAAGCCCTGCAACAACCACAATGGCGCTTCGATTCAATGGGCAGCCTACAACGCTTCTGAATTGCGCCAATTTAATCTTCTTTTCAAGCCCGCGATAAGCGGGCTTTTTCATTTATTAAGTCAGCGTGGGGCAGGCCTAACAGCGTTGAACGTCTGGCGGTGAACTACATTGCTCACCCCTTCCATGGAGCTAGCCTCTTCGCGGCCAGCTGAAGCTGTCCCAGTTCGTTCTGGACGAACTGGTCGCATAGCGTTCGCTGGCTCGGGCAGGTTTACCATCAGGGCAACATAAAGCAAAAAAGCCCGCCTCTTTCGAGACGGGCTTGTTTACTTAATGAGGAGCCTGGCGGTGAACTACTCTCGCATAGCGAATGCTACACTACCATCGTCGCAGCTGCGTTTCACTTCTGAGTTCGGAATGGGATCAGGTGGTTCCACAGCGCTATTGCCACCA
>JAHJZX010000075.1 GCA_018826295.1 Gammaproteobacteria bacterium | reverse complement strand
CGCACCGGAGGGGTCCTCGTTGCCGACGTGCGTGCAGCTCGTCAATCGGCAGGAAAACACGCACAGATTCCACAGCCATCACCCGTGACTCCGAGAATCAAGGTTCGCGACATTTCGGAATTCCGAAAGGCGCACGACATCCCGCAGAAAATCCGCACCCGGCTCGCCACAATGCGCACCGATAACTACGTGACCGAGGAGGAAATGAGACAGCTTTGCGACGTGGCCGTGCAGCACTGGAGGCGAAACGCAGACCTGCCAGAGTTTTCAGAGAACAAGTTCAAACTCGATGGTGTCGTCTATTGGGCGTCCAAAGGCACGATCCACGAGATGAAGAAAATCACAGGGAGGGCATAACCATGGCATCAAAACGCACTCTCTCAACCTTCGAGAAAAGCTACAGCAAGTCCCCAGAGGGTCAGGAACGAATCACTCAGCTACGAAAGCAACTGGCTCATTTCTCCGCAGCCGCACCGGCATTCATTATCCCAACCGATAACGAGATCACGTTCGGCGTCGTTTCGTGTTCACATCTTGGCAGCCTCTATGCCAACCTGAGCGGCCTCGTTGAGTTTTACAAAACGGCAAAGCGCGAGGGAGCCGAGTTCATCCTTCATTGCGGCGACGTGTGTGACGGGGCGAAGATGTACAAGGGGCAGGAATACGAGCAATCGGCAATCGGCTGGGAGGCTCAGGCAAAGTGTTTCGAGGACAATGCTCCGGGAGATTTGCCGACACATTTCATCACCGGGAACCATGACGAGTCGCTGAAAAAGCTGGCCGGAATGGACCCAGGTTCGGACCTTGCTCGCCGTCGACCAGACTGGAAACTGATAGGATCATGCACGGGCCGCGTTGTTCTTGACGCTGGAAATGGAAAAAGCTGCATCGTGGACCTTATGCACCCGGGCGGCGGTTCGTCATACGCCGTCTCGTACCGTCCTCAAAAAATCGTCGAGCAACTGGAGGGTGGAACGAAGCCGAACATGCTTTTCATTGGCCACTTTCACAAGGCAGAATGGATGCCAGCCTACCGTAACGTCTGCGTGGCGCAGTCGGGGTGCCTACAGTGGCAAACCCCATACATGCGTGATAAGGGACTCGCTGCGCACGTCGGGGGTTGGATCGTCAAGGTGCGGATGGGTGACAATTGCAATATGTTCGCCGGGTCATTCGTGGCCTTCTACCGCTGACAACTAATGTTGTACCTCGCATCGCCCTACTCCGATCCAGATCCAGCCGTCATGGAGGTGCGGTTCGATGCCGTGTGCCGAAAGGCCGGCGAACTGATGAACGCTGGCAATGTCGTCTATTCTCCCATCGCCCCCTGCCACCCGATCGCGGTGCGTGTCGGCCTTCCGCGGACATGGGACTTTTGGGAGAAATTCGATCGTGAGATGTTGAAAGGAGCAGATAGTTTTGCCATCCTTCGGCTACCCGGTTGGGATACATCCAAGGGCGTTGCGGAAGAACGAAAGATCGCAGAGGAGTTGGGAATACCAGTTACTGAAATCGACCCATGAAGCCGCCCATTCCCAAGCCCCACGTGCGACCCGTGCCTACTCTGCGGTCGGTCTGCAAGGTTTGTGGGAAGGAGCCGGCCGGCACCCTGGATGGGATGAGCATGGAAATGTACGGAAAGTGCTGGAAATGCGTCCACCCCAAGGGCAAGAAGATCAGGATGCGGTAGGGGCTAGTCGTCCCAGCTATCGGAGTCGTGTGGGGACAGCCACAGAATGGCTGCGGCACCGACGATTACCCCGAAAATGAAGCAGCAGATTGCGGTTGTCATGGGACAACCTCCCACGCTAAAGCCTCCTTCAGATCATCACAGAACAAGGGCCAAATCCTACCGTCGCCCATATCCTTCTTACCCCACACTCCCTTTTGCCACTGCGACACCCAGTAATACGGCCGTCCGTCGCCGGGATAAACGAAGCGCACTCCTGTAAGCGGAACGTCTTGTGGTAGGTCTTTTATTTTCATGGTTGGTCCTCGTAGATGTTCTGGCACCTGATGGCGTAGTCCTTGGCCCTTGCCGGTGCGCTGTGCCGTACGGCTGCGTCCAGCCCCGCATTCCAGCATAGACCTAGCAGGTAGGGTGATTCCGGCATCCCGTTGCGCCTGAGCCCTGCACGCAGGTCGGCCAGGTGGGCCAGAGCAACCCTGCGCTGCTCCCATTCCGGCGCGTTCCATTGGCGAGCCCGCGAGTGCCGCTGCCACACGTTCGGCATGATCTGGAAGGCACCCCATTCGCCGTCCCTGCCTCGTTGCCGCCATCCGCTGTTCTCGACCATGCGGATAGACTCGGCCATCCTGTGGGCGTCCAGCGTCGCCACCTTGGGCGACGGGAACAGGATGAAAACTATCAGGGCGAGGGTCATGGCTTCGTCTCGTTCACGCCTCTTGCTTGGCGCGGATGTTGTCCGCGATCATCATCGCGAAATTGGCGATGTCGGCACACTCACGGATGAGTTCACAGGCGTCTGCGCCTGACAGTTTCTCGGCAATCGTATCCAGTTGGAGCGGGTGGGCCTTGACCAACAGTTCGTCGGTCTCTTCGCGGAGGCGCGGGAAAAGGGCCGAGAACCGGCATCCCTGCCAGCCGTCTTTGTGGTCGTTCTCGCGGAGCTTCCCTTCCATCTCCTGCGCGAACCATTGCACTGCTTTTCGAGGTTTCATGTGGTCGATCCAAGGGTATCTTTTCATGGTGCGTTTTCCTTCAGTCCATGTCGTTCCCGCCGGATTCGACGAGGAGCCAGATGATGAGGGTGAGGAGGTTCATGCTACTTGGCGCGGACGTAGCGCCGGACGCGGAACTTGTCGGTTGGCTTTCGCTTCTTGTGACCTTCCATGAGAAGATGCGCGCTCGCTTCCGACTCCATTGACGGCAGCACGAACGGCTCCCACTTGCGCGGGCCTGTGCGGACCTCGATGACGTAGAGGGTGGGGGTCATGGCTTCTCCTTCCGTGCGGCGAGCATGGCGTCGGCTATCAGATACGCTCTTTCGGCTATCGCGGCATTGCACGGACCTTTCATGTAATCCGGTGTGGCGAGATCG
>JAHJZX010000038.1 GCA_018826295.1 Gammaproteobacteria bacterium | reverse complement strand
TGTTTGTTGCAGGCTATCGCCTGGCAACCATGATGACAGATGAAGCAGTCTATCTTGCTGATGGAACAACAGACTGGCCGCTAACGCGGCCAGAAGAGCGGTTTTACCTATTGACTCCGAGAAGGCTCATATGTGTTATATTTTTTTGAAATTACAGCTGCAAGTGAATAAAGCACACCTGACAACGCCAGCCAAAATAGCACTTGCATGGTTAGTGAATCTAAAAGCTCAATCGAAAGCACAAACCAATGTGCTGCTCCGAGTAGCAGTGTTACCAACACTGCAAGCACGTTGAGCATGTTTACTTTGGATACCAACTGAACTGTGATTAATGCAACTAGAGATATAAAACAGTACGCTGAGCCAATTAACAAGCTAAGTTGGAAGGTGCCCCAACAGCCAAACTTTGGATCGCAGCTACCAATAAGAAATATTTTGTATGCCTGATAAGCGGTTATCGGCAACATAAACAAAAGTAGTGACGTTATTACAGTTCTAATTATTGTGTTCATGACTACTCAAAAAATATAACGCATTACTAATGGGCTGCCGCAGCGCAGCGTAGGCAGTCCCGTGGAGGCCACGCTGTTTGTGGCCGGAACGAAATTAAGTAACTTGTTAGGGCTCACTGTTTGTGCAAAATAAATAATTTTAAGCCCTGTGTTTCAGATGCAACCGACGACAGTATTTTATAGTAACCCATTGATATACCGTCCTTTGAAAAAGCGTAGCTTAGAGTGTTTGCCTTTTTAGGAAAGACCGTGCTTTCATCGGATTGCAGTAACTCCATTTTTATCAGCTCTTCGTATATCAATATCGATTTTGGGGTTACCTGCAAGCCGTCAATGTGAATACTGTCCATTGTCACTGCTCCTGATTGCTGCCGACCGGCCCTAACGCTCAAAGCAGCAGCGCGGTACGCGTCGGCTGCCTTTGCTTGTTAGCAGCCTACACAGATATTTGCTTGAATTTTGGCACTTTAAGTTGAACAAAATACTATTAATCACATTAGCCAGACAGAGATTCTAGCTCTGCTTGGATTAGTTTTAACTCTCTGAGCAGTTTAGTAATGATTGGCTCTAACTTACTTCTACAGTCTAAAAATTTGCATGTTTTTTCAAAAATCTGTTCATCACTGACCTCGCTGATCCGATCCTTGAATTTTTGAAAAAATGCTTCATGAGCTAATTCATTTCTTATCTGGCTAACTTCTTTAATTGCCGTACTAAGTGCTTTGTTACGACAGAGCTTTTTGAATGTAGTGTTTAACCTATCAAGTCCAAATGTTTCAATGTCTTTTTTACTGAGCTCGAAAGCCATAACATTTGAGCAGGAAACTCTAATTTTTATAATCTCGTAAGCAGTTACAATGTAGTCCCGAAGTAATGACTCGACAAACTGGTAATTTGTGAACGCACTAAACAAGGATTGTTCATAATTTACGTTTAACTCTTGCCTATTCGCCAGCATAAATAGCTCCTCTTACACTGCTAACGCACGCCTAAACGGCGAGCAACTTGTTGCGAGTCCAGCGGCCGCAGGCCGCGATGTTTAAGGCGCTTGTTATGTACCTATTTACTCATGAGCTGATAGGCAATTGGGTATTCATTTTTGTAAGAATCAGAATTCAAATGTTCAGCTAATGAGACACAGGTATTTTCTTTTTCAGACTGACTCATCTTGTTAAATAGAATGATCCTATTTCTTGAAACTTGCTTTGCCATTTCGAATAGCTGTTCACGCATATCTATTGGAGTTCTATCTAGCCCGTCAGTTAAATTAGCAACCACAGAACTATTTCTAGCCATCCATTTATCAATAGCTTCTGAAAGTAGCGCTCCTTTTTCAGGTGCTTTTCGTTCGCACATGAAATTTAAAACATCTACTTTTTTAATATATCCATATATTACTCCTACTGCCTCTCCTTCATTTTCGGCATCTAACTCAGAATTTGAGTGAGCAAAACTGGATATCATCGCAGCAAAAACAACTATAAATACTCTCATACTCAACCTAGGTACATAACGCTGCCAGCAGCGGCCGAAAAGCCGCGCAGCGGGTTTGAGGTCCAGCCCACGCAGTGGGCGTTGCTGACTGGCTTTGTTATGCATTTTTAAGCGAATTAACTTTGCTTGAAAAGCTTGGCATTGCAAGTTGACGATATGCTTTTGTAACATCGTCTAACTTAATACCAAAAGTCTTAATGTCTTCATCAGACCAACTCTCTGGGCTAATCCAGAACTCCGCCTTGTGCTCGCAAACCATAGCTAATTCTTCATCTATATGACGAAGCGGAATTGAAGCAGCGCCCCAATACCTGACAAGTTGAGCTTCCGTTTCCATGTTCCTATCACCGCCACGTTCAAGTGATTTGTAATATAACTTTGTTTCTTGAAGTGCAATTGAGATTGCTCTGAACGCATTATCTTTGAGTTCTCTTTTTTCCTTCGAAAGAGTTGATATTGGTCCCATTAGTGCAATAAGCCTGTCAACTAAAAACTCAAGCATACTTCTCTCCCTGATTAAATGCATAACGCTTATTCGACGGGTCGACCTGTACTTAAACACAGGCTGACCCGTATTTGTAAATTTAATGTGCCGTAGATTACTGGGCATTTATAAAAAATACAATGAGATGCTGAATTGGCTCGTGGTGCTTCAGTAGAAAGTACGGGTTAACCCGTCTAACAAGGCCAATTTGACATTTTTAAAGTAACTGTATACTTAAACAGTGTTTCAAGGGGTGTCGCTATGACCGAATCATCACCTTTTTTGCAGTGTATTGCCGAGGAAATGTATACTCGGCGCTATGCCAAACGTACTGTAGAAACGTATCTGCATTGGATTAAATTTTTCATTTTATTTCATAAAAAGCAGCATCCGAAAGACTTGCTGGATGAGCATGTGGAGCAGTTTTTAACCCATCTTGCTGTTAACAGAAATGTAGCGGTGCAAACACAGGCGTTGGCGCTTAATGCGCTGAGTTTTTTATACAAAGAAATACTTAAACGGCCGCTGGCATTAAGCCTTAACTTTAACCAGGCGGCTAAACCGCGTAAGTTGCCGGTGGTGTTAACCAAACCTGAGATTAAGCGGCTGCTGGAATGCATAGATCCGCAATATTTATTGCTGGCGCAATTATTGTACGGCAGCGGCTTACGTTTGATGGAGGCGGTGCGGCTTCGGGTTGGCGCAGTTGATTTTGACTATTTGTCTTTAATGGTTTGGCACGGTAAAGGTGGCAAGCACCGACGGGTAACGTTGGCGCCTGAGTTGGTGGAGCCATTACGGCGCCAATTCAGGGTGGTAGAGGCTTTTTACCAGCAGGATATGCAAACTACCGAGTTTGCCGGTGTATGGTTGCCGTTTGCTTTGGCGCGTAAATACCCAGCTGCGCCCAAAGAGCTGGGCTGGCAATACCTGTTTCCGTCGGCCCGGCTAAGTATTGACCCGCAGTTTAAGGTGTTGCGACGACATCACATAGATGAAACGTCCTTACAAAAGGCGGTGCGCCTGGCCAGTAAAAAAGCACAGATTGAAAAACACGTTACCTGCCACACTTTGCGCCATAGCTTTGCTACTCATTTACTTGAGGCCGGTATGGATATTCGCACCGTACAAGAACAGCTGGGCCATACCGACGTTAAAACCACCCAAATTTACACCCATGTACTAAAACAAGGCGGTAATGCGGTAAAAAGCCCGTTATCGCAGTTACTGTAAAGCCTTTTGCTATCGCCATTGCAAAGCCATTGACGGCGGCGGGGGCTGGCATACAATATCGCCAGTTTTAGCCACTTTGCTTAAGGTCGTTTAATGAGTAGTAATGCCCTGGTAAGCACGCCGTCGGTGCGTGCGCGGTTACAGCAGTTTATTGAACACAACACAGTGCAACGTATTTTACTGGCGCTGATTTTAATTAACGCCGCTATTCTCGGGCTGGAGACCATGCCGGCGGTGATGGCAGCGGCCGGTACTGTGTTGCTAAAATTAGATCAGGCTATTTTGGCGGTGTTTGTGCTGGAGATCCTGATCCGTTTATTTGTCCACCGGCTTGCGTTTTTTAAAGACGGCTGGAGTGTGTTTGATTTTATAGTGGTTGGTATTGCCTTAGTGCCGGCCAGCGGGCCTTTTGCCGTGCTGCGAGCATTGCGGGTACTACGGGTATTGCGGGTACTGACCTTTGTGCCGTCAATGCGCAAAATTGTTGGCGCGCTGTTGCAGTCGCTAAACGGTATGCTGTCTATCGCTATGGTGCTGGGGCTGGTGTACTACGTGGCGGCGGTCATGGTAACCAAGTTATTTGGTGAGGCCTTTCCTGACTGGTTTGGCAGCCTGGGGGCTTCGCTGTATACGTTATTTCAGGTGATGACACTGGAAAGTTGGTCTATGGGTATTGCCAGACCAGTGATGGAGCAGTTTCCCTATGCCTGGGCCTTTTTTGTGCCGTTTATTTTAATTGCCACCTTTACCATGCTGAATTTGTTTATTGCCGTTATCGTCAATGCGGTGCAAAGCATGCACGATGACGAGCATAAAGAAGAACATGCAGCCGATGTGGCGACCCAGCAACAACTGTTATTACAAATGCAGCAGCTGCAACAGGAATTGGTACAGCTGCGTGCAGAGCTAAAAAAGCCTATTGCAGAATAAACTCTTCCAATGAGCGGCCGCTCAGGCGGCCAATCTGGCGGAACATATAAATAATGGCGCCAAACAGCATTACCATGCTCGGCAGTACTATCACCGGGTAGCTTAGCCAGGTCATACGGCCCAGCTCTTCAGCATAAGCGGTGGTGCCGGGTTGGCTTACCACTATGGCTTTGGCCAGTATGTAATTTAATGCCGATGACAGAAAAAACGCCGAGGCTACAATGTATCCGGCTCTGGCCATGCGTTGGTCGAACAGGGCGCTGTTGTTTTGTTCGGCTAAGGCTTGCTCTAACTTGGGTAAATCGAGTAATTCCGGGTTAATCAGCAGCTTTTTAACCAGCGGATAAGGCGTATACTGGCTAAGCAGCACAATAATGCCAATCAGCCCCGGGATCAGCGCTTCTTTAATGGCGATATAAGAGGGTGGCAATTGCAACAAGCTGATGCCGCCGGTTAGCAGCACGCTGATAATACCCAGCACAGAAAAAAAGTTCACTTTGCCAGATTGCTTTAGCTCCCACAAACCAAACAGCAGTGGAAAAGCCAGCGCCACCACCACAGCCCATACCGGCCCTAAGGCGGTGTCGCCACTAAAGCGGCTTAAAATAATGGCGGGTATTGCCACATTAATTAGCAGGTTGGATAACAGGCCAGGCTTTTTGCTTTTGGCCGGGCCGGGTTGTGCTGTGCTTGTCATAAATACCTGTAAGGTGGTTATTTGCTGGCCAGTATACCAAGCCGGGCCGCTGCAGCAATCGGTTGTGCTAGTTTAAGTTGCCAAATAGCTCTGCCAGCGCCGCTCTGTGCCGGCGCGACATGGTAAGCAGGCTGCCGCATTTTAGCAGCACCTCGGCATCGCCCTTATCGCCTGGGCGCAGTTCAACAATATCACTTTTGCGCACTATGGATGAACGGTGAATGCGGGCAAATACTGCCGGGTCGAGCTTTTGTTCCAGTGCGGCCATGGTGTCGCGTAGCAGGTAACTTTTCGGCTGCGAATACACATGTATATCAACATAGTTGCCGGCGCTTTCTATCCAGCTGATATCGTTAACATCGACGATACGCAACCGGCCCGGATCGCGGATGGTTAAGCGGTCAACATAGCTGGTAGCCGGGCTGACAGTGTTGGCCGGGCGGCTTAGTTTATCAATAATTTTGCCGCAGGCTTTAAACAAGGCTTGCTGAAAGCGTTCCGGGCTGAAAGGCTTTAGTAAATAATCTACCGCACTTAACTCAAAGGCTGATACCGCATGTTCAGCGTAGGCGGTACAAAAAATCACCGCAGGCTTGCTGGCCAGCTGTTTAAATACGCTCAGGCCATCCAGGCCCGGCATCTGAATATCAAGAAAGATAATATCCGGCTGATGCAATTGCGCTAAACGCAATGCATCAGTGCCATTATCGGCTTCTGCCGTAATTTCAAATTGTTGCTGTTGACTCAGCAAATGTCTGATGCCAGCCCTGGCTAAAGGTTCGTCGTCCACGATTAAACAGCTTAACTTCATAACCGACTCTGTATGAAAACAGTAAAAACGTGCTGGCCAGAATGCAATACGCCAGTTCCCGTCTTTACCGGGCTTTAGGGGCGCGCAGTGTAGCAAAGATACATTGGCGAATGTATGGCGCTGGTCCCGGTTTTTGTGGTGTTGGCAGTGGTTTTTACAAATTTATACAGCTTGTGGCTTTATCGCACCATTCCCCCTTTTGGTCACAGCACGCCTTACTTTGATGACTTAGCGCTGGCATTGCTAACAAAACGCCAGTAGCGTCAGCGCCGGAAAAACCACCACTTATAACAACGGTAGCCGGCTTTGCGGCGTCCAGGGGGAATTACATGCAACAATCTTTAGTAGGTAAGGCGGTACGCTTTGCCATGCTGGCGCTGCCAGCTTCTGCGTTAGGTGTCAGTTCAGCAGCATTGGCCCAGGAAGAAGTGGCCAAGGTAGAGCGCATTGAAGTTACCGGCTCACGCATTCAGCGCCAGGATATGGAAACGGCGTCACCGGTTACGGTAATTGACGCTGCGGCTATTCGTATTGAAGGCTTTACCTCGGTTGACCAACTGTTACAGGCGCAAACCTCTATGGCCGGCGCGGCAGTGGGTGCTACCACCAACAATGGTGCCGACGGCGCCGCCCAGGTAGATTTACGCGGTATGGGGGCAGAGCGCACCCTGGTGTTATTAAACGGCCGCCGTATGGTGAATTCAGGATCAGGTGCCGATAGCGCGGTAGACTTAAACGCTATTCCGGTAGCGATGATTGCCCGGGTAGAAATTTTAAAAGATGGTGCTTCTGCGGTATACGGCTCTGATGCCATTGCCGGGGTAGTGAACATTATCACCAAAAAAGACTTCGACGGTGTGCAACTGGACCTGAACGCCAGCAGCACCGACAAAGGTGATGGTGAAACCGGTGAGTTAAGCGCCCTGTATGGCTTTAGCACTAACAGTGGCAACTTTACTGTTGGCGCCACCTATTCAGATCGTAAAGGCGTTATTCAGTCAGACCGTGACTGGACAGAGGCCGGTAACAGCTCGTTCATTCCCACCGGTAGCTTAGGGGGCAAAGTGCAAAATGCCGCCGGCGAATGGGTGGCACGCAGCAGCGGTTATGATTTTACCCAGGACAGCTGGTACCAGACGCCAAGTAAGCGTTACAGCTTGTTTGCTAACGCTACGCAAGAGCTGGACAACGATTTAGTATTTACAGCCGATGCTTTGTACACCAAGCGTAAGTCAGATCAGCAGTTAGCTCCGCAACCGGGCGACATTATGCTGGATGTCTGCGGTGCGCCAGGTGCCGATTTGCAAAACTGCATCACCTTAACGCCGGCAATGCTTGCCGGTGGTTTAACTGCAGATGATACCGGCCGTATTAACTACCGCCGCCGTACTAACGATGTCGGCCCGCGCGTATATGCCCAGGATACCGACACTTTACGTGTATCTGCGGCCTTAGCCGGTAGCCTGGATGTACACACCGGTATGAACTGGGAGCTGTCGTACACCTATGGTAAAAACGAAGCGGATACCTCGGTAGCCAATTCAATTAACGCGGTGAAGATGGAAAGCTCTGTCTATGCCAATCAGGCGGCCTGGTTCAGCGGTGCGCCACTGAGCAGCGCTATTGTTAACGATATTGGCTATTTCGAGCAGGCCGAGGGTGGCAACTCACAAAGCGTACTGGCCGGTGTGCTAAGCGGTGATCTATTCGATTTAGACGCCGGTGCGGTTGGCTTTGCTATTGGTGCAGAGTATCGCCGTGACGCGGGCTTCTTTAACCCAGACCCGGTGATTGTTGCCGGTGAAGGTACCGCCGCACAGCAAGACCCAACCAAGGGCAGCTACAGCGTGGTGTCATTCTACCAGGAAGTCAGCGTGCCATTCAGCGACAAGCTGACCGGTGAATTTGCGCTGCGTTTTGATGACTACTCAACCTTTGGTAAAGCCAGCACCTGGAAAGTCGGCTTAACTTACGAATTGTCTGACGAAGTGATGTTACGTGCGGTAGCGGCTACCGGTTTCCGTGCACCAAACGTTAACGAGTTATTTGGTGGTAACACCGGTTCTTACGACTACCTGGCCGATCCGTGGGGCAATGAACAAGACCCGCAAATTCTGGTGAACTACACCTCAGACGCCAATATTAAACCGGAAGAGTCAGAATCGTTCACTGCCGGCATGGTATTGTCACCGGCGCAAATTGAAGGTTTATCGTTAACCGTCGATTACTGGCGCTTTAAAGTGACGAATGCCATCACCCGTTTAGATGCGCAGGCTGGTCTGGATAACTGTTTTGCCGGCGACGCTGTTGCCTGTGAAACGTTCAGCATAACTATGGCAGGTGATCTGTCTAACTTTACCAACCCGTTAACCAACGTCGGTAACCAGGACACCAGTGGTGTGGATATCAACGTCGCTTACCGTTTTGAAGCACTGGGTTTAACCTGGAAAATCAACAACGACACGACCTGGTTACTGGAGTTTAAACAGGACGGTATTGATTACACTAATACCATCGACGGTAACTTTGGTGGCTATGCTGAACTGCGCAATAACTTCAGCGTGCAGGCTGGTCAGGGTGACTGGAATCTAACTTACTTTAACCGTTACATCGGTAAAACAGACTTCCTGGCTGATGGCTCGCGCATCGATGCAGTGCTGTACCACAACATCGCTGCCAGCTACTTTATTACCGACGGTTTAAGCGTGTCATTGGGTGTGAAAAACCTGACTGACGAAGAGCCGTCATACGTAGCCAACGGCAGCGACGGTGGCACAGTGCCGGAAGTGTTCGACACTATCGGCCGCCAGATCTACGGTGGCGTCAGCTACAAGTTCTAATACATCGCGTTCCTGATGTTTGCCCGCCGTAAAGGCGGGCTTTTTTTTGCCAATCAACTAAAACTTAACACTGGCCGAGAGTGTCACGCGCCGTCCGACCACATCGTACAGCGATGGATCGGTACCTGACTGCACGTTTGGCGCATACAGTTCCGGCTCAGTATCGAGCAGGTTATTTACGCCCAGTCGCACCGAATAATGCTCACCAATCCGATAGGTAAACGTGGTATCCCAATACATAATGCCGCTGGTGCCGCTGGGTTGGGTTTCAATCGGCATCTCTACCGCAAGCCGGTTTTTCATACCATCGATATAACGGCCTTTTAGTGCCCATTCCAGATCGCCAAAGTTTACGCTGGCATTGAGATTAACCTTAAATTTCGGGAACGACTGGCCGAGGCCGGCGCCGAAATACGCTACAGTGTCGGCATAATCTATAGCTGGCAGGAAGTCCAGTTCCTGAGTTTTGTACTCCAGCAGGTAGTTGGCGTACAGACCCAGTTTGATATAGGCACCGCCAAGTATGTCGGTATCAAAACCATAACCGGCCTGGAAATCCAGCCCCGAGGTTTTAATAAAACCGGAGTTAATGCCCGGAATATTGCCATCTGCAGTATTCGGATCTGCCAGGCGGGAAATGTCGCCGCCGCCGCGCACTATATACTGACAGGAACTGTAATCACCGCTAAGCGTGGCGTTATTGCCATAGTAGTTGTAGCAGTCGGCAATAATCAGGTTAACGTTCGGCGTGATAATCGCATCTTCAATATCAATATTGTAATAATCCAGCGACATGGCCAGGCCATTACTGAAGTTATGCACAGCACCAAGGGTAAAGGTATCTGCAGTTTCTGGTTTCAGCTGCACATTGCCCGAGGTGTTGATAGAAGCCTGGGTGCCCGGCGTTTGCACATAGCTGTCCGGTGCGCCTACACCGGTTGCTGAGCACAAATCGGCACCGGCCTGGCCATTGGCGGCGCGAAACTCGGTAGACACTGAGCAGGGATCGAAGTATTGCGGTGCACTGCCGCTACTGTCAAACAGTTCGCCAAAGTTAGGCGCCCGCACTGCGCGCTGATAAGACGCCCGGATGCGCGGTAAATCGCTGGCAATCACCCAGCTTAGTTCGGCTTTGTAGGCCGAATTGCGATCTTTATCACCGCTAATACCTTTGGCAATGTCGGTAAACTGCGACTGTGAACTGCGAAACCCCAGGGTTAGATCCAGGCTGTCGGCGAAGTCCCGGCCATCAAGCAGCGGAATAAAGGCTTCGGCAAAGATATCATCAAAGCGGTTTTTACCAGCCGCTGGGTTTTGGGTGTTAAAGCCTGACACCGGACCGCTCAGTGAGCCGGGGTCCAGATTATAGTCAAACCGGCGGCTTTCATAACCCAGCACTACGCTAAGCATACCGCTTGGCAGCTCAAGTAAATCACCGGAAACAAAGCCCTGCATAATACGCTGGTTAAATTCGCGCGATAACGAGGCGTCAAGAGTTATGTAATCGGCGCATTCCTGCGACACACTGTTACGGCCAAACGGGTTATAGCCACCGGCACAAATACTGGCGCCACCGTCGGGGGCGGCTAATAAATCCATCACGCGCTGGGTGTCCAGGTTGCCGGTTTGCGTTTGTTTAATGGTGGTTTTACCTTCCATGGCGTAAACGTCATAGCTCCAGGCGTCATTGATTTCACCGCGAATGCCAAGCATATATTGCACCACAGTATTGTCGCGCTGCGAACCACGTAAGCCGCCCCATAGCGAACGTTGCCGCATCAGGAAGGGCTCGGTTGCGCCAGAACCCACCAGAGCGGCATTATCGCCGGTGCGTGAATTAAGCAGCGTCATCATATCGGCCGGAATAAAAGGGTTGGTTACCGGGATAATTAACTGATTGGCAATAATGCTGCCGGGAGAAACAAAGGCCGACGTGGCGCGGGTAGAAACCGTGCCATCCGGGCCCTGCACCTGTACCGTTGGAAACGGCGTCGGTGCCAGGGCCGTTTCTGAGTTGTAATTGGTCCAGGATGCTGTTGCAAAAACTTCTGTCTTGTCGGTGACATCAAAATTCAGCTTACTGGAGAACGTCTTACGCTCCAGAGGCAGCACCAGTATATTTACCGCATCAAAGTTGTAGCTGTATACGTCTGGAAACAGCGGCCCGTTTACTGATAAATCGACCGGGTATCGCCAGTTCTCCACATCCAGCGGGTTGTTAAAAACCCCGGCCGAAAACAGCGAGCCATCAGTATTAAAACCAATCAGACTGCCATTGGCCGGTACTGAGCCAGCGGCACTGCCATAGCTGGCAAACACGGCATCAACGGCGGCTTGCGACGGATGGTTGCCAGAGCTGAAATAGCGCCCCTCCGGGAAGAAACTGGTGGTTGAGGTGGCGTTGGCGGAGAATTCGCGCTGCGATTTAATCATGCCTTCACGCTTGGAGTAGTCAAAGGCGATAATGGCGTTGCCGCGGCTGTCGTCAAAATTGCCACCCACTACCGCCGAAAAGTTGTATTCTTCAGCGTCACGTTCCTGCGCGTGGTTGGAATGCGTGGCGCGAAAATCCACACCTTCAAAGTTGCTTTTCAGCCGTAGGTTTACCGCGCCGGCGACTGCATCTGCACCGTAGGCTGCGCCCGCACCGCCGGTGATGACTTCAATGCTGTCTATCATCGCTGCCGGTATAGTGTTTAAATCGACAGTCATTGCTGACGACGACACCATAACGCGCCGGCCATCAACCAGCACCAGGTTGCGGTTGGCACCGAGGCCGCGTAAGTCAATATTAGATTGGCCGCCATTGCCCGGATTGTTTGAGGTGGTGGTGCCGGCCGGATTGACCTGTGGCAAGGTGTTCATATAGGTATCGATGGTAATGTCAGCCCGGCTGTTAAGTTCATCCGCGTTGACCGTTAGCATCGGGCTATTGGCAACCTGATCCAGGCTTTTTATGCGCGAGCCGGTTACCGCTATTTTCTCCACTGCCGCTTCCGCGGTGTTGGTGTCCTGGGCAGATGTGGTGGTAACTGTAGCTAAGCTACCCAGCACCAGGCTGAGTTGAACCGCCAACGCCAGTTTGGATTTGTTAAACATACTATTCTCCCTGCAGCATAGTTATTGCACTTTGTTTTTTCTGTTACTGCCTGTTTACGCTAGGCTGTTATTTGTGTTGCGCCTAGGCCTGAGCCATTGACAGGTAGTTCCGAGTGATTAACTGCGGGTGTGCGGTGACTAATGGCGGTGACGCCGGCGTTATTACTGCGTAAAGTGACCGGGTAGTTTGACCTGGTGGGTAGAGGGGATTGGCTGGCAGTGTTCAGCCTGAGGTTATCAGCGGTGTACTGCCGGTTAAGAGGATGCAGATGTTAATACGAGAAGAACGGGTTCTACCCTCATGGCGGTTGTGGCTGGCCAGTATCGGTTTCTGGTTACTTATCTGCTCGCTGTCTGCCGATCATTCCTATCGGGCAGCTGTGCGGGCCGGCCGGGATGCCCAATGGATACAAGTCTGGTTAGAATATGCGCCCTGGTGGATGCCCTGGGCATTAATTACGCCCCTGTTAATTGCCGCAACGCAGCGATTAGCGGTAGAGGGGCAAAAGTACTGGCTGATTTTGCTGCGCATCGTGCTGCTGACGTTTGCTACTTTGCTGTTGTACGGCGTTTTGGCGTTACCCTTTGTCGCTTTACAAACGCAAGGGGTGCTCAACTGGCAAGCATTGCAGGCCAGCATGGCATTATGGATTAGTTACAGTGCCTGGCATATGGATTTTCTGGTGTTTATGTCGGTGATCAGTGCCGGCTATGCCTGGTCTTACTTTAAGCGGGCGCATTCCGAAGAAGCGCACAGAGAAGCTTTGCAGCGTCAGCTGGTGCAGCTTGAGTTGCAGTCGCTGCGATCGCAGCTTAATCCACATTTTTTATTTAACACCTTAAATACCATTGCCGGGCTTATCCGGTTAGATAACAAAAACAGCGCCATCAAGGCCCTGACTGAACTTAGCGCTATGCTTAGAAAAGTGCTGGAAAATCAAAGTAATCAGATGATTAGTCTGGCTGAGGAAATGGAGTTTATTCAAAGTTATCTGAACATACAGAGCATGCGTTTTGGTGACAAGTTACAGCTACAAATTGACGTTGCGCCGCAGTGTCTGGTGCAGGAAGTGCCCTTTATGCTGCTGCAGCCGTTGGTCGAAAATGCAGTACAGCACGGCGTGCAACAGGAAACTGAGCAAAATCTGCTGCAGCTCCATATCGGTTGCGATGACGGTATGTTACAGATCCGTCTGGTAAACCGGGTAGCTGAACATGAATCGCATCATGGTTTTGGCATAGGGTTGAGTAATTGCCATGAGCGCTTAAAACGGCTTTATTCACAGAATTACAGCCTGGAACTCACTCCGCTGGAAAACGGCTACGTGGCAACCGAGCTAAAATTGCCGCTGGAGGCAACTGATGAAATTGAAAGTACTGATTGCCGATGATGAGCAACTGGCCCGCCAGAGCATAGCGCTGTTATTGCAGCAGGAAAGCACCATTGTACAAATTGTACAAGCCGCGGATGGCAGGCAGGCCATGGCGATGTTTGAGCAGCATAAGCCGGATTTAGTGTTTTTGGATATTCAGATGCCCGGGCTTACCGGTATCGAGTTAGCCAGCTATTTTTGTAATAAAGCGGTGGTGGTATTTGTCACGGCTTATGATCAGTTTGCCATTACCGCCTTTGAACTGGACGCGATAGATTATCTGTTAAAGCCGTTTGATGATGACAGGTTTCAGCAGTCACTACAGCGCGCCATTAATCGTATCCGCGAACATCAACTTAGCGATTTAACCCGCGTCAGCGATGTGATCCGCCAGCTGCAGCAAGACAGTGGCCGCCGCTATAAATCCAAACTTATTATTAAAGATCCGGGCCGGATACGGTTACAGGATGTTGATCAAATTGATTTTATCCGTGGTGCAGGTAACTACGCTGAAATTCACTTGTTTGACAAAAAAGTGCTGTTACACCGTGCCACTATGTCAACGTTGGAGCAGCAGCTTGACCCTCACATTTTCACCCGTATTCACCGCTCGGTAATTATCCGCCAGGCCTGTATCAGTGAATTGCGTCTTAATGAGCGCGGAGACTACACCGTCATTCTGAAAGACGGTCAGCAATTTAGTTTATCCAGGCAAAATAAGCACAAGCTGGAACAACTGCTTGCTTAATTTGGTTATTTGGTCTTACCAATTCCGTTGCCCGTTTTGTAATCAATCATGGTTGAGTACCAGTTGATAACCAGCTAGGGTGGTAAAACACAGGGTAACCGGAGTAAGCAAGATGGACCATTATGCAGCGTTAAAAAGCAATGTCGGTTTACTGGGCACCCAATTGGGTGACACCATTCGTAACCAGTTAGGTAACGCGGTGCTGGAACGGGTAGAGCAAATCCGTCAGCTGTCAAAAGCTGCCCGTCAGGGCGAAGAACTACAAGCCGACCAGTTAAAACAGGTGCTGCAAAGCTTAAGCGACGACGAGCTACTGCCGGTCGCCCGCGCCTTTGCCCAGTTTTTAAATTTAGCCAACTTAGCCGAGCAGCATCACAGCATCAGCCGCATTGGCCACGCCAGTATTGAAAAACCTGAGCCGCTGGCAGAGTTGTTTAGTTTGCTGGCAGACAAACAGCTTGATGCCGGCAAAGTGCAGCACGCGGTGGCCAATTTATCCATTGAGCTGGTATTAACCGCGCACCCGACCGAAGTATCCCGCCGTACCCTTATTCATAAGCTAACCGAAATTGCCGGCTGTTTAACCGAGCTGGAGCAAGACTTAACGCCCGCCCAGCAGCAGCGGGTAGAGCAGCGCTTAAGCGAGCTGATTGCCCAGGCCTGGCACACTAATGAAATTCGCGAACAGCGGCCGACGCCGGTCGATGAAGCCAAATCTGGTTTTGCGGTAATTGAAAGCTCGCTGTGGCAGGCAATACCGGATTTTCTGCGTGAACTGGACACCAAACTGGTAAGCGCCAGCGGCAAAGGTCTGGCACTGGATGCGGCGCCGGTAAAATTCTCCTCCTGGATGGGCGGTGATCGTGACGGTAACCCCTTTGTTACGGCCAAAGTTACCCGTCAGGTGTTGTTACTCAGCCGCTGGAAAGCAGCCGATCTATTTGCCAAAGACTTAGACTTGCTTAGCAGCGAGCTCTCCATGTATCAGGCCAGCCAGGCACTTAGCGACATTGCCGGCGAGGCCCGCGAGCCTTACCGGCTGGTGCTGAACAAGTTACGCAGTGGCCTGCTGCACACCCGCGACTGGTTAACCGAAGCGTTAAAACATGACCGCTTGCAGCGACCACAGGATTTAATCTGGCACAACCAGCAACTACTTGAGCCACTATTGCTGTGCTATCAATCTCTGCTCGATTGCGGTATGGCGGTTATTGCCAACGGCAAGCTGCTCGACACGCTGCGCCGCGCTTACGCTTTTGGCCTGACCTTGTTAAAGCTGGATATTCGTCAGGACGCCGGCCGCCATGCCCAGGTATTTAGCGAGCTAACGCAATACCTCGGTTTGGGTGACTACGCCGCCTGGGACGAAAGCGCGCGCCAGGCATTTTTACTGGCCGAGCTGGCGAACCGCCGGCCGCTGTTTCCAAAAAGCTGGCAACCCGGTGCCGACGTTCAGGAAGTGCTGGACACCTGCAATATTGTTGCCCGTCATGGCAGTGAAGCACTGAGCACCTATGTCATTTCTATGGCCGGTAAACCGTCTGACGTGCTGGCGGTGCAATTGCTGTTAAAAGAAGCCGGTATCAGCTTCCCAATGCCGGTAGCGCCCTTGTTTGAAACCCTGAGTGACTTACAAAACGCACCGGATTGTATGCGCCGCTTGCTCAGTATTGACTGGTATCGCGGTTACATAAATGGCAAGCAGGAAGTGATGATTGGCTACTCGGATTCAGCCAAAGATGCCGGTGTGTTTGCCGCCGCCTGGGCGCAGTACAGTGCGCAGGAAGCTTTAGTGGCGATATGCCAGCAAGCCAGGGTGCAACTGACGTTATTTCATGGTCGCGGCGGTACTATCGGCCGTGGCGGCGGCCCGGCTCATGCTGCTATTTTGTCGCAGCCACCGGGTTCGTTAGATGGTGGTTTACGGGTAACCGAGCAGGGCGAGATGATCCGCTTTAAATTTGGTTTACCAAAATTAGCCGAACGCAGTTTGGCGCTGTATGCCAGTGCCGTGCTCGAAGGTATGTTATTGCCGCCGCCGGTACCCAAACAAAGCTGGCGCACACTGATGAGCCAGCTGGCAGCCGACTCGTGTGAGGCTTACCGCGCTGTGGTCAGGCACAATAAAGACTTTGTGCCGTATTTTCGCGCCGCCACCCCGGAGCAGGAGCTGGGCCAGTTACCGCTGGGTAGCCGGCCAGCCAAGCGCAACCCAACCGGTGGCGTCGAAAGCCTGCGCGCCATTCCGTGGATCTTTGCCTGGTCGCAAAACCGCTTAATGTTACCGGCCTGGCTGGGTGCCGGCTCGGCACTGGCCAAAGCGGCCGAGCAGGATAACGCAGCGGTGCTGGAAGAAATGCAGCAGCAATGGCCGTTTTTCGCCACCCGCATGTCGATGCTGGAAATGGTGTTTTTAAAAGCCGACAGCGATATTGCGGCTTATTACGACAAGGTGTTGGTGCCGGATGAGTTAAAGCACTTAGGCCAGCAACTGCGCGAGCAGTTAACGGCAGATCGCGAGCTGCTGCTAAAGCTTATTCACAGCGATACGCTAATGGCAAAAGAGAGTTGGATCCGCGAGTCGATAATGTTGCGCAATACCTATGTCGACCCGCTGCATATCCTGCAAGCTGAGTTACTACACCGGGTTAGGCATCAGCCGGAGCGGGTAAACCCGATGATTAGCCGGGCCTTAATGGTCACCATCGCCGGTATCGCCGCCGGTATGCGAAATTCGGGTTAGGCCATCTCGTTTATTAGTAACAGAACACGCATAATAGCAGCCAGAATTTGAATCAGGGGCTGGGTTTGCTCTAAGCCGACCGTTGAACGCATGGATGCGTGAGACGAGCCTACAAGGATGTATTTACGGCGTGTCGGTGTGAGTAAACCCGGCTCCGGTAACATGCGGTCTGCGTTTCTATGCTTAGTTATGTATTGTTAGCGCTGCTATCGGCGGTGGCGATGGCCAGCAGTGGCATTATTGCCCGCTTTAGTGGCTTAGCGGCGGCCGAGCTGACGTTTTACCGGCTGGCGGTTGGCGCATTGTGTTTGCTGCTGTTTGTGACCCTTACCGGCAAGCTTGCGGCGCTTAAAGGTAAGCCCGACTGGCGTATGGCCGTAAATGGTGTGCTGTTGGCTGGCTTTATGCTGAGCTTTCTTACGGCAATTGCATATATCAGCCTGGCTAATGCCATTATGCTGGTGTATCTGGCGCCGCCGTTGTCGGCCTTTTTAGCGCACTGGCTGTTACAGGAAAAACTCGACCTGGCTGATAGCAGCCTGATCTTGCTGTCGTTTTTGGGCTTTGCCATGTTGCAGCAGTTTAAATTTGATCTGGTGCTCGATGCCGCCCAGCTGCCGGGCTTGCTGTACGGCTTGCTGGCGCTATTGTGCTACAGCGGCTTTTTACTGCTTAACCGGCACTCGTTACCGGCTCATTCGCAATTACAGCGTACTTTTTACCAGCTGATTATTGGCGCCTGCTGTGTGCTGCCGTTTTTAACTGAAATGCAAATGCCGCAAACCGAAGATATGATCTGGATAGTGCTGGCGGGTATCTTCCCTGGCTTTATTGCTATTTATTGCGCCATCGTAGCGTTGCAGCATTTGCCAACCCGGCTGTATGCCACGCTGGCGTATTTAGAGCCGGTAACAGTTATTCTGGCCGGCTGGTGGTTGTTTGGTGAAAGCTTAAGTGCGCTGCAACAAAGTGGTGTTGTGCTGATTATTTTTACCGGGCTGGCGTTAGCAGTGCGGCATAAGCCGGCTAAAGCCGTGGTGGCCGTAGCCGACGCGGTACGGCTGTAACTGCACGGCAGCTTTGTTTAACCGCGCGGCACAAAATCCAGCACGGTGGCATTGATGCAGTAACGTGGCTTACCGTTTGGGCCATCATTAAACACATGGCCTAAATGGATGCCCGAGACTTTGGCGCGGATTTCAGTGCGGCGCATACCATAGCGGTTGTCGGGCTTTTCTATTACCGCGCCGTCAACCGGTTTAGTAAAAGACAGCCAGCCGCTGCCGGAATCAAAGCGGTGACGGGTATCAAACAATGCTGCGCCGCTTAACTTATCAACAAAGACACCATCGGGCGTGTTTTTAAAGATTTCATACTGTTTACAAAAGCGCGCATCAGTGCCTTCATCAAAGGCGACATCAAAGGCCTCGCTGTCACCGAGTTTAAACTTGCCCAACAGCAGATAAAACTCGTTGGGGCTCAGGTAGCCCTGGCGAGCAAACACTTCTTTGCCGTTCTCCAGCAAAATAATGGTTGGCGTAGCCCAGGTGGCTGAGGTGATCTTCAGCCCTTTTAGCTGGCTGGCATAACGGTAATGCAGCGGAATATCGCCGCTGTAATGCTTAGCCACATCGGCTTTAAATTTTTCGCAATACGGGCAGTAGCTTTCTGAGTCTATTACCAGTATATGCTTGCCGCTTAGAAGCGCGCTGTTATCCACACTGGCAGTTTGCGCCACTGGCGTATTGGTAAAGCGCACACCGGTGCTGTGATCGGGGCAGTAACCGTTGGGATTTTTGGCGATATAGTCCTGATGGTAGCTTTCTGCCGGAAAAAACTCGCGCAGCGGCTTAATCTGGGTGGTAATGGCACCGTAACCGGCCTTGCTTAGCAGCTGTTGAAATTCAGCTTTTAGCTTGTTTGCTATCGAGGCCTGTGTGTCGCTGTTGGTTAAGATGATGCTGCGGTACTGAGTGCCAATATCATTGCCCTGGCGGTTTAGCTGGGTGGGGTCGTGCATTTCAAAATAGCGCTGTAACAAAGTGTCCAGGCTGATTTGCGCCGGATTAAAACGCACTTTAACCACTTCAGCATGGTTATTAGGGTTGAACTGATGACGTTTTTGCGTGATCACGCGGTAGCTTGGCTGTACGTCATTACCGTCGGCATAACCTGACACCGCATCAATAACGCCAGGCATAGCCTCAAAGCGCTTTTCCACGCCCCAGAAACACCCTGCGCCAACCACAATACTGTCAATATGCTCGGTAGCGGGCATCTTAGCCATTGCTGTACCGGTAAACAGCATTCCCAGAGTACAAAGCCGGATAAGTTTACTGAACATCTTTACCTCTGCCTGTTAATCGTTACTGCTTGTTACGTAACAGACAGGTAGAAGGGTCAATTGCTTTCAACAATACTGTTCTTTAATCTTCAGACTTGGTCAGCAAACTCCGTTACCGCTTGCAGCGTGCGTGCAATATCATCGCTGCTGATATTCAGATGGCACACCCAGCGCAAACGCTTAATATCACCTTTGGCACTTTGATAATTGCTGCCGGTAAGCTTGATACCGCGTTCAGCCAGATAGGGCAGCAACTGTTCTGCCAGTTGCAGCTCAACATCGGTAAATAAAATATTGGTCTGCACCGGCAGCGCCGTTAGCTTGCCCTGCAGCGCCGGTAATTGTGCGGCTAAGGCGGTTAGGCCTTCTGCTAAGGTCCGGCAATTGGCATGATCATCAGCCAGCCGGGTAATATTATGTTCCAGCGCGTATAAACCCGCTGCTGCCAGCATGCCCGTTTGCCGCATACCGCCACCAAGCATTTTGCGGACCCGTTTAGCGCGGGCGATAAACGCATTTGAGCCCAGCAACAACGAGCCAACCGGGCAGCCTAATCCTTTGGATAAACACAAGGATACCGAGTCATAACCCTGACACAACTCGCGTGCCATCTGCAGTGGCGTTAACTGGTGCTGTGCTGCCAGCGCCACCGCGGCGTTCATTAAGCGGGCGCCGTCGATATGGCAATTCAGGCCTTTGTCTTTGGCCAGTGCGGCGACATCGCGCATATAGCTAAGCGGCAAAACCTTACCGCCTACGCTGTTTTCAATCACGATAAGGCGGCTACGGGCAAAGTGCGGATCATCCGGTTTAATCGCTGCAGCAATATCGCTTAGTGCCAGAGTGCCATCGGCTTGCAGCTCCAGTGGCTGTGGCTGAATGGAACCCAGCACCGCCATACCGCCGCCTTCCCATTTGTAGGTGTGCCACTGCTGACCAACAATGGCCTCGTCGCCGCGCTGACAATGGCTCATCATGGCAATCAGGTTGGTCTGGGTGCCGCTGGGGGCAAACAGCGCCGCTTCAAAGCCCAGCAGTTTGGCGGCTACGCTTTGTAATTCCAGTGTAGTGGGGTCGTCATTAAATACATCATCGCCCAAAGCGGCACTGAACATACGTTCTTTCATTGCCAGGCTGGGTTGGGTAACGGTATCGCTGCGAAAATCGGCCATAGGGTGCTCCACAATTATGCTGCAGTCAGATTAAGGCGCTGGTTAAGGTTGTGCAATCAGAATGGGTTAAATAGCCGGATTTGTCGTTGCAATAAAAAAGGGCAGCTTAGGCTGCCCTCTGTTTGCGGTTTTGGCGATTAATAGAAATTAATCTTAAAGTCGACACCAAAGGTACGCGGCTCGTTAACAAAACCGGTCAGGTTATTGAAATCGATGGCGCCTTTTAAGTTGTCTTTGTCGGTGATATTGCGGCCAAATACACCTACTTCGTAGTTATTGTCGTAGTTAATGTAGGCTACGCGTAAACCGGCTTCGTAGTTGTTGTTTGACTTAAACTCGGCTGATTCATACAGGAACAGATTGGTTTTACCCTGCAACTGATAGTCACCGTAGATATAAATTTCACCGCTTTCAATTGGGAAATCATAGCGGCCATTTAATGTCAGGATGGTTTCCGGTGCCTGCGGGAACGGGTTGCCGTCAATCAGCGCTAAGTTTTGTGCATTGCGCGGATCCAGCACAGTACACATGCCCGAACCACAAGGTGCTACGGTTAGCGTGTCGTCTTGCAGCTCAGTATTGTTGTAGCTGAAACCGCCACCCACGCTAAGGTTAGGTGTGACGCGGTAATCAAAGTCGAATTCAAAACCATAACCTACACCTTTATCAGCGTTGATTAACTGGTTGCCCTGCGTCTGGCCACCAATAGCCGATAACTGAATATCGTCGATGGTGTAGTAAAACAGCGCACCGTTTAAACGTAAGGTGTTGTTTAGCAGATCAGACTTTGCGCCGACTTCAAACGACATAATGGTTTCTGATTTGGCTACAGACGGTGGCGCTTCAAAAGCCACATCGCGGCCCTGAATAGACTGAGCGCGGAAGCCATCCGCCACGCGGGCAAACAGGCTGGTTTTATCGGTTAAACGATAGTTAGCACTGAGTTCCCAGCTGATGTTGTCGTCTGACACTTTAATCGGCTCATAGTATTGTACCTGAGCTGCGTCGATCACCAGGGCAAAACCATCAACGTTTTGCTGGCCAACCGAAAAAGTTTTGATGTCGTCGGTGTAACGGATACCACCGGTGACATCCAGCTTATCGTTTACTTTGTAAGACGTCTGGCCAAACAGCGCCCAGCTGGTATTGCCGTGAAATACTTCTGTCGCACCAAAGAAGCCATCAATACTGTTGACACCAAAGGTAGAGTCAAAGTAAAAACCACCGACCTGCCAGCTTAACGCATCGTTGGTGTCACTGGCCAAACGGATTTCCTGGGTATATTGCTTTAAATCTTTCAGCTGATCTTCTGTTACCGCCTGAAACGGCACAACGCCCGGGCCATCTGGTGTGCCACCGTCGATATCACCAATACCGCCACCATCAGCACGTTCCATTGCTGAAATGCTGGTTAGTGTCATACCGTCTAACTGGAAGTCCAGTTTTAACGAGGCGCCCCAGGCATCATAGCTCTGGCTGTTGGCGGTTGGGTTGTCATAAGACACGCTATCGCGGTCATAATTGCCGTTTAGCTGGTCACTGCCGGCAGACAGGATATTGGCTCGAAACAGCGACGAGGTACCGTCATAGTTACGTGAATGCACATTTAACAGGGCATCGAAATCGCTGCTTTCCCACAGCAATTGTAAACGGCCGGCACGCTCGGTGTAACCGCCCATGGCATCGTTTTCGCCGGTAAAGGCGTTATCTACCCAGTCGCTGCGGTGTTGTGATAATAGCGATAAACGGGCTGACACCTCGTCTGTTAAACCACCACCGACAGCCCCTTCCAGATTTAACTGGCCCAGGGTGCCGGCGGTAGTTTTTACGTAGGCATCAAAATCCTGCCGCGGCTTTACACTGTCGAATTTGATGATACCTGCGGTAGTATTGCGGCCGAATAAGGTGCCTTGTGGGCCGCGGATCACCTCAACCTGCTGTACGTCAAACAGCGGGAAGCTTTTTAAAATCACGTTCTCCATTACCACCTCGTCCATAATAATGGACACCGGCTGCGAGGCGGCTAAATCAAAATCAGTATTACCCAACCCCCGGATATAAAACCGCGGTGCTGCCCGGCCGTTCGAGGTTTCGGCATACAACCCTGGTACCTTGATTGCCAGCGCAGTAATGTCATCACCGGAAGAGAAAATGGCGTCAAACTTCTCGCCAGACAGGGTAGCAATTGAAATGGGCACTTCCTGAATGCTTTGGCTGCGCTTTTGCGCCGTTACGGTAATGGTTTCCAGTTCTTGTTCTTTTGCATTCTGGCCTTTGTCACTTTCCTGCGCCATCAGCACAGGAGAAAGGCCAACAGCTGCACCGAACAGAGCAGCTTGCATAGCTGCTGATAACGCTGACGGAGTAAATAGCTTCATTAAGGTGAACCTTTTATTGATGATTTACGTTTATGTTGTGTGTGTTTAGTAACATTTATTTTGCCGGAGTGACCACAGCGGAAGTTACGTATAAACGTTGGCTAATATAGCAGTTTGTCGCACAAAATGCTTAATCTGGCGTGCTTCTGCGGTCAATTTATCGGCATATTGAACTAAATCAGTGTAGGCTCGTAACGGTAAATATCAATCATCATCGAGAGAGCTATGCGCCGGTTATTGTTTTTGCTGCTGGGTTGCTGCAGCCTGTTTAGTGGTGTGCAAGCTGCCAGCACCGGTTGGCAAAGTGCCAAACAGCTGAAAGCTGAACTGGTCAGTGAATATCGTCAGGTTAAAGCCGGGCAAAGCCTGCGGCTGGCGCTGCATTTTGTACCGGATGAGCATTGGCATACTTACTGGCAAAACCCAGGCGATTCTGGTTTGCCAACCCGCTTAAGCTGGCAGTTGCCTGAGGGGGTCACTGCCGCAGCTATACAATGGCCCACGCCACAAGCGTTTGTTATTCCGCCGCTGGTCAATTATGGCTTTGCCGGTGCCACCGTGTTGCTGACAGAATTAACCCTGCCTGCAGGCTACAGTGCTGATACTCTGCCAATACAGCTGCAGGCTGACTGGCTGGTATGTGAAGAAGTTTGTATACCGGCCGAAGCGCAATTTAGTCTGACGTTGCCGGTTGGCAACAGTGCAATTTTAGCTGAGGAGTATCAGGGCTTGTTTAAGCAGGCGGAGCAAAAGCTGCCGCAGCCACTTAATGTTAGCGGTAGCTTTAGCACTGCCGGTGGCGCTTTTTCTGCCATGATTGACTGGCAGCCTGATGTTGAAATTCGGGCTTTTTTTGTCGCAGCAACAGAGTTGGTCGATCATGCCGGTAGCCAGCAGATTAGCCAGCAAGGCCAGAAGTTGTTATTGCAGCAACTGCTCAACACTTACTTTACCAAGGCCCCGCAGCAACTGCAGCTGGTGTTAGTCAGTGATAGCGGCGCCTACAGTGTGCAGCTAAACCAGACCGGACAAGGCACTGCGGAACTTCTGATCACCGGCAGCCAGCAAAGCAGCACAGCACTGTGGCTAGTATTGTTAATGGCAGCCAGCGGTGGTTTGCTGTTGAATTTGATGCCCTGTGTGTTTCCGGTGTTGTCATTAAAAGCGCTGAGTATTGCCGGCAACAGCGGCCAGCCCTGCGCGCAACAACGTGATGCGCTGCTTTATAGTGCCGGCGTTATCGTTAGTTTTATCGCGCTGGCCAGCTTACTGGTGGTGTTGCGCAGTGCAGGTGCTGCTGTGGGCTGGGGGTTTCAATTACAAAGCCCTTATCTGGTAGCGTTGCTGGTTTACCTGCTGTTTGCGCTGGGGTTAAGTTTGTCCGGCGTGCTGCAATTTGGTCTTGGCCTGATGAATGCCGGTAGCAACCTGGCCTCTGCCAGCGGCGGTAAAGGCGCCTTTTTTACCGGTGTGCTGGCAGTAGTTGTCGCCAGCCCTTGTACCGCACCCTTTATGGGCGCGGCGTTGGGCTATGCAGTAAGCCAAAACGCGGTCGTGACGCTACTGGTGTTTGTCGCTTTAGGCCTGGGTATGGCGCTGCCGTTTTTGCTGCTGGCTTACGTACCCGGCTTGGCCCGTTTGCTGCCTAAGCCCGGTGCCTGGATGGACGGGTTAAAACAGTGGCTGGCTTATCCGCTGTACTTAAGTGCGGTATGGCTGCTGTGGGTCTATGGCCGGCAAAGTGGTGTTGATGCCCAGGCGCTGTTGTTAATTGGCTTGGTGTGTATAGCTGCCGCCTGTTGGTTGTGGGGGCGTAAACAGCTGGCGCAGGCTGGTAACTTAACCGCATTGCTGGCGCTGTTGCTGTTACTGCTGGCGCTACTGTTACCCGCGTTGGCACCACAACAAAGCAGTACCGCGGCTCAGCGGCAAAGCGACGCGCACTGGCAAAGCTGGTCGGCAGCATCGCTGCAACAACTGCGCGCCGAAGGTAAACCTGTGCTGGTGAATATGACCGCCGACTGGTGCATCACCTGCCTGGTAAATGAGCGGATAGCACTAAATACAGACAGCAGTAAAGCAGCGCTGGCGCTTTATGATGTAACCTACTTAAAAGGCGATTGGACACTGCGTGATGCGGCTATTACCGAGTACTTGCGGCTATATCAGCGCGATGGCGTGCCGTTGTATGTATTGTACTGGCCGGGGCAGCCGCCCGAAGTGCTGCCGCAGATTTTAACCCCCGACACCCTCGCTACTACCCTGGAGCGGCTGAGTCGGCAACCTTAAACTAACGCAATATAACAGGAGTAATGCAGATGAAACTACGTCAACTGGTTCTGGCAGCGTCTGCTGCTGTGTTTTCGCTCGGGCTGACCGCAGCACCTCAGGTTGGTGCGCCGGCGCCTGATTTTACCGTGGTCGATTCCAAAGGTAACAGCCACAGTTTAAAAGACTTTGCCGGTAAAAATGTGGTGCTGGAGTGGACAAACCACGAGTGCCCCTTTGTGGTTAAGCACTATAGCGGCAATATGCAGGCAATGCAGGCAGAAATGAAACTACAGGGAGCCGTCTGGCTAAGTGTTATTTCTTCCGCGCCAGGCAAGCAGGGGCACGTCAGCGGTGCAAAAGCTGACGAGCTGACCGCCAGCCGCGGCGCTATGCCAACGGCAGTGGTATTTGATGAAACGGGCGTAATGGGCAAAGCCTATGACGCCAAAACCACACCGCATATGTACCTCATCGACAAAGCCGGCATACTGCAATATATGGGCGGTATAGATAGCATCGCATCAACAAAGGTTGAAGATATTGCCAAAGCCACACCGCATTTTGCTAACGCCGCAAGCGCGGTATTAAAGGGTAAAAAGCCCGATCCGGCAATAAGCAAGCCTTATGGTTGTAGTATCAAATACTAAGCAGTACGGAATGTGGTGTTCTATCCGGCTTTACGCGGTTGGCTGGCGGCAAATTGCGCCAGCCAGTCGTTAAATTCGGCTATTGGCATGGCTTTGGCAAAGTGCCAGCCCTGGCCGAGGTCGATGCCCAGGCTGCGCAGCAGCTCGGCTTGGGCGGCGTTTTCGATGCCTTCGGCGACGATGTTAAACTGCAGCAGGTGGGCAATATCACGGATTTTCGGGATTAAGGTCGATTTAATACTGTCGGCTTCCATGTCCTGAATAAAGCTTTTATCTATTTTCAGGTAATCGGCATTCAGTGAGCGCAGGCTGGTGAGGTTAGAGTAGCCGGTGCCAAAATCGTCAATCGATAATTGCAGGCCGGCGGCTTTAAGCTGCGCCAGGTTCAGGGTGGCGCGCTTATAGCTGAGCTCTTGCTGTTCGGTAATTTCCAACACCAGTGACACCCGGCGCTGTTGTACTTCAGGCAGTTGTAATAATTCAAGGATCTGGCCGCTGGCGATATCCTGCGGGTAGACATTAAGTGACAAATGAAACGACTCTGGCAGTTCTGGCAAGGTATTGAGCTGGGACAGCGCCTGCTTAGCAATAAAGCAGGTGAAACGGCCACTTAAGCCGAGCTGGCTTAGTAACGGGATAAATTGCAACGGACTTAAGCTGCCTAACGGGTCCTGATAGCGGGCTAATACCTCACAGCCGGTTAGCGTATTTTGCCGTAAATTAATAATCGGTTGAAAGACAACAGAGAAATAACCTTTTTTCAGACCATTACGTACACGGTAACGTAAGCTGTGACGGCGCACGGCCAATTGCCGCCAGCCAAACCAGGCCAGCGCAGTTAACGCTAATAAGGCGAAGCTAATAACGGCGGTAGGTAACGGATAGTTTTGCCACAAATGATAAAAGCTAAACTGCTGTGTCAGGCAAAAGCGCGAATAGTCGCTGCATTGCTGATAGACATAATAGGGCCAGCTTAAGCGGGATAGTGCCGGTTGAGCAGCGGCGCTCAGATACAGGCCACTGTCACCGGCAATTTTCGCCGGGTTGGCACCGGCGATGTTTACGGTTTGCCAGCGCACATCCTGGCGTGGTGCTGCCCGGTCGATATCGCTGACAATAGCGACACTGTATTGCTTTTGCCGTACCACAGTACCGCTAAGTTGCTGCTCGCTGTCGCCCAGTGCCTGGTCCAGCCAGATACTGCTGTTTTGTAATGAATAAAAGTCGGGTTCGGCGGCTGGCAGCGGGGCCTGCAATTTGCCGGCACTGGCCGAGCACAACGCGGTGTTATTTTGGTAATAGGTAATGTCGCGGATATAACGGGCGCTAATCAGCACCCGGCGCATGCTGGCTAAGTCGGCAGCTGTGCAGCTATGGGCAGGTTTGTGATTAAGCAGATCCAGCGTGTTTTGCGTTTCGCGGGCAATATCGTCCACTTTAGCCAGGTACAGGTTGGCACTTTGTTGCAAGCTAAAATGCACCGCGCTACTAACGGCAAATGCCAGCAAGGCGCACAGGCTGATGGCGGTAAACACCGCCACTGCGGCAGCAAAATATCGGTGATAAACCCAGTGAGCCAAACTTACCTCTTACTTCCAGGCCGGCGACGTCAGGGTCGCAGCTTAGCGTGTTAGCGCTTTTCAGGTACAGCGCAAAATTGTAACTAACCGTTTACCTTAGTAGTAACCTGGTTTAGCAAGCGCCAACGTCACTACTGTAAGTAATAAGCGACGACTCTGGCGCGATACTTTAATTTATTTGTTACAAAAAGCTTATGCCAGCTTGTAACTCTGAGTGTCACTGGCGTTATTCACTCTGTAAGGCGCTGATAGGGTCCAGCCTGGACGCTTTAATGGCCGGGTACACACCAAAAGCAATGCCAATAAGGGCGCAAATGCTAAACGATAGCACAATAGCCAGCAGCGACCAGCTTACCGCCCAATCGGAGTAAAAGGCGATAAGCTCCGACAGCAATATGCCAAACACAATACCAAGCAAACCACCCAGAATGGCAATGGCAAAACTCTCGGCAACAAACTGCAGTTTAATATCGCGCTGGGTGGCACCAATTGCCCGCAGTAAACCAATCTCTTTGGTGCGCTCTAATACTGTTGCCAGCATGATATTCATAATGCCAATGCCGCCGACTAACAACGAAATGCCCGCAACACAGGACATCACAATATTGAAAATCTGCTGGGTTTGCTTTTGTTGTGCCAACAGCGCAGCAGGCACGACGATGTTGTAATCGTCGATATCGTTGTGGCGTTGTTTTAACAAGGCATCCAGCGCTTTAGCGCTTAACGCGCTGTTGGCGTTTTCTGCCAGCTGTAAGCGGAATGAGGTGAGTTCGGCGCTGAGCGGCGCCGCTTTAAACCGGCTTTGCGCAGTAAGCAGCGGCATAAACAGCTGGTTTTGTTCGCCGCCCAGTTTTATACCCTGAAACTCGTTACTGCCGGCATAGGGTTCGGCCAGTACGCCCACCACCTGCAACCAGACATGATTAACTTTAACCGCCTGGCCCAGTGCATCGCCGTTGGGAAACAAGCTTTGCGCCACCCGGGCACCTAAAATGGCCACCTGCGCTGCGTAGCGGTTTTCCCGTTCGGTAAAATTGCGCCCGGCGGCAAATTCAAGCTTACTCAGCTGCATATAGCTGGGCGAAATGCCAATAGCGCTGCCATCGCTTTTGCCCTGATGGCTGTATAGCGAATGGGTGTCAATTTTGCGTTCGGCGCTATAGGCGGTAATACTGCCAATGGTGGCGACGGCAATATCAATATCAGTTTGGTTTAAGCCCAGTGAATGTTTGCGTTGCTCCTGCAGCGTTTTTTCATCAAAACTGCGGCCTTCGACAATAAGATTACGCAGACCCATCGTTTCTATGGTTTTTAGCGCTTCGCGCTCGGCGCCTTCGCCAATGTTAAGCATGGCTATTACTGCGCCAACACCGAATATCATGCCGAGTAAGGTCAGGAAGGTACGCAGCTTATGCTGCGCCAGTTCTGCCAGTGTATCGTTAAGCAGGGCCGTGGCTTTCATTAAATTATTGACTCCGGTTTAATCAGCGCGATTTCGTCGCCCGCTTGCAGGCCAGCCAGTATTTGCGCATGGCTCAGGCTTTTCGTACCAATTTGAATAACTTGCTTAATAAAGCCTGCCTGCTGGCGCTTATAAACATAGAGTTGTTGCTGTTCGCTAAAGATTGCCTGCAGCGGCACCAGCAAGACGTTTTCCAGCCTATTAACCACGATATTGGCCCGTACCTTATTTCCCGGCAAAAAACGCGGGTCTTGCGCGTCAGGCTCTACCCGGACTTCAATATATTTGCGTGGATCACGGCGCTCGCGCGACTGTGCCACCGGCGCGACAGCAACAATTTTGGCACTAAGGGTTTCGTCCGGCCAGGCTGTTAACGCAAAGTTGACCTGCTGGCCAGGTAACAGGCCAACGGCCTCTTGTTCTATCACGTACAATTTAAGATGTTGCAGGCTTAAATCCGGAATGCTGCCAATGCGGTGGCCGGGAAATACCATGCCGCCCACTTCCGGTTTTTCACCGCGCCAATTGGTTTCATATAAGATTATGCCCTGGTGTGGCGACCTGACTTCGAGTTGCTCCAGGCCGGTTTCAGCTTGTTGCAGCAGGTTTTGCTGCTGGCCACGTTGCAGCTGCAGCAGCTCTAGTTCGCCCTGGCTGCGCTGGCTAAAGCTTTGCTCCTGCCAGCCCAAATAGGCCTGCTTATCGCCGAGGTATTCTTTATTTTGCATCGAATCGATAATTTCCAGCCGTGAGCGGATCTGCACATCATCGATAGTAAAGCGATCGGCAAAAGAAAACTCGTGGCCGATTAAACGCTGCTCCAGTCCCAGAGTCGTTTGCTCTTTTAGCTGTTCGGCTTGCTTTTGTTGTTCATCGGCCAATACCGCACCCAGGCCGGTGCTGGCTTTTACTCTGGCTTTTTGCAACTGACTGGCATCAAAGGTAACCACTATATCGCCGGCCTGGACTTCAGTGTATTCACTGGCCAGTGAGGCGATAAAGCGCGGGCCCTGCAGCGTGCCGGGCGCGCTGATGCTAACCGAGTTAACGGCAAACAACTCACCTTCGGCATTAACGCTGTGAGCCAGGGTGTCGGATTCTAACTGATACAAGGGTACCTGTAACGCCGGTTCGCTGCAGCCGGCAAGGCACAGCGCTGTCACTAAAACAGGCAGCAGACGGTTAGTGTACATCGGCTACTCCATCGGTATGGCTCAGTTTAATTGCCAGCCGGGCTGTCATGCCGGGGCGCATAATGTCGGTATCCAGGCTGTGCAGATTGACTCTGGCATCGACTACCCGGCGTAAATTATCGCGTGATTTATCCCGCACGGCATTGCCCAGGCTATGCAGTACGCCACTGAAGCGGCGCTCCGGGTAAGCATCCAGCGTCACTTCTACGCTAAGACCGGCGCGCAGCTGCTGCAAATCGATTTCATCAATTTCGGCTTTTACATATAAGCTGTCTAATTGGCTGATTTCGGCGACGGGCTGGCCAAATTGCACGGTATCGCCGGTGGAGAATTTTTCGCCTTCAAAATTCTGGCTATATACCATGACACCGGCAAACGGTGCCTTTACCTGCATACTGGCAATACCGTACTTTAGCTCTTCTACTTCTGCCTGTAGCCGGCTTACCTTGGCCAGCAGCATTTGTTCTTCCGCCAGCCGTTGTTGCTGATGGCTGGCCAGCCTGGCCTGGGCCAGTTGCAGTTGATTGTCGGCAATGGTGAAATCAATTTGCGCTTTGCGCCTATCGTTATCAGACCGCGACTGGTCAACTATGGTGGCTTTACGCTGATTTTTATCGTATTCCATTCTGCGTTCGGCCAATGCCAGTTTCAGTTCTTCAAAGCGCTGCTCGTCGCTGCGTAAACGGTTGGCCAGCTCCTGTTCGGCGCTTTGTAATTCAATGGTTTTGTTTTTCAGATCATCAACCAGACTCTGGGCATCAAAGGCCACTACCAGATCATTTTCCTTTAACAGGCTGCTTTCCGGCGTGAGTTGTTTAATGTTGTATTGCCAGAGTTTTTTTACACTGGGTGGTGAGGCTTTAAACGCAGTGGCGGCCGTCAGCTCGCCGGTTGCGCGGATTTGCATAGTTGCTTGGCTGGTTACCATCGTTTGGGCTGGTTGGCAGCCGTTTAGCAGTAACAGGCTGCTCAGGCTGATGCATAGCAAAAGTGGCTTGACGCTCATGGCTGGTTTACCTCAATCAATAATCCCATGCCCAGCATAGGGTGTTGCAGCGGCATAGTGTCGGAGGTAAATACCGCTTTGTAATACAGCGCGTTACCCCAGCTTTGCCGTTTTTCGCCCTGATGAGCAATGCTGCTTAGCTGCAGCGGGAAGGGTTGTTGTGGCGCTACATCAAAGCGGGCTGTCAGGCCGGTATGCAGTTGCAGCCTGGGCACATCGGTTTCGTGCACCCAGGCTTCAATATACAGGTTGTCTGTGCGGTTAAGTTCGGCGATGGTCCAGCCCGGCTGGGCGGTAACGCCGGCATAAATTTTACTGCCGTACCAGGGGTGCGTGCCGTAGCTGATGGTGCCATCCTGGCTGGCCGTTACGCTCATCAGGCCAAGCTGGTTTTCTGCGTCTTGCAGCTCTGCCTGCGTCTGGTCTATCTGCAATTGCTGTTTTGTTAAAGCACTATTAGCACCAATACGGGTAACGGCCAGTTGTTCCGCTGCTTTATTGGCTTCAGTGCGGGCGCGTTTTAATTCCAGCTGGTACTGCTCGTAATCGTACTGGCTAAGGTTAGCCTGCGGTACTGCGGCGTCGATGCCGGCTTTTTCCAGCAGCAGTTGTTGCCGCTGCAGTTCAAACTCGGCTTCCATCACTTTTTGTTTGTGTTCACTTGTTAGCTGGTTTAACCGTTCCTGATGGTTTAGCAGCGTGCTTTTAAGCTGTTCTATCTGGCTTTTTACGGTACCAGCGTCAAATACTGCGATCAGCTCACCCTGTTTTACCGGTTGATCTTCCGGATGTAGCCACTGCACCTGTACCCGCCAGCTGTCGCTCATCGGTGATACTATGCTCTGTTTATCGGCCGATTGCAGGGTACCGGTAAGTAACAAAGGCATCTGTTGATCAGTCGCCGTGCTCAGTGCCAGTATGGCGTACAGTGTGGTTAACATCCGTTGTCCTCTAAAATCTGGCCGTCACGCATCCGTATTACCCGTTTGGCATAGGCGGCAATGTCATCTTCGTGAGTTACCATCACTATGGTGTTGCCTTTACTGTGTAACTCACAGAGTAACTGCATAATTTCTTTAGATGTTTTGCTATCGAGGTTACCGGTGGGTTCATCGGCAAAGATCACTTTAGGCGTATTAACCAAAGCGCGGGCGATGGCAACGCGCTGCCGCTGGCCGCCCGACATTTCGTGCGGTTTATGCTCTTTGCGGTGGCCCAGGCCGACCAGCTCCAGCAAAGTATTGGCGCGCGCCAGTGCAGTGGCGGGTTCTATTTCGCTATAACGCAGTGGCAGGGCAACATTTTGCGCGGCGGTTAAGCGCGGTAATAAATGAAAAGACTGAAAGATAAAGCCGATGTGCTGGTTGCGTAACGCGGATAACTTAACGTCATCAAGCTGGCTGATTAACTGATTGTTAAGCTCATAGCTGCCTGAGCTGGGCGTATCCAGGCAGCCGAGAATATTCATCAGCGTCGATTTGCCTGAGCCAGAGCTGCCCATAATGGCAACAAATTCATTTTCAGCAATAGTTACGCTGACATCACGTAAGGCCTGTACTGCTGTTTCGCCCTGTCCAAAGGTACGGCTCAGGCTTTCGGCAACTATCATTACAACATCCTGTTATTATTTAAGAAAACAGAATGCCACAATGTAGCGGTAACTGGAACGCAGTTTTGCTACAGCCTAATATTGAAAATGTAACAAAGCGTTTCAGTTTTCAGCTGTGTTGTAATTTAGCAAGGTTAGCAGCTGCGCCATATTGGCCAGGCTATGGCGTTGCAATATCAGCTCGCGGCCCAGCTTAATGGCTTTAGCTTCACACTGGCCGCGCAGCATGCTGTTGCTAATGCTGTCCAGGTCGGCCACATGGGCCAGGCCAACAGTGCGGCGGATCAACTCGCAGCCGGCATAACCCAGGGTGTCTGCCCACACTTGTTGCATAAAGCGCTGCTGATACAAGGCATTTTGCAGCGCCGGTTCTTTGCATTCATCTGCCATCAGTTGCTTAAACTGACTGGCAAACTGCTGCCACAAGGTGTCGATTTGTTGCAGTAAATAGTCCTGATGTTGCTGACGGCGGCTGCTATCGGCAGTTAAACCGAAGTGGCCGAGGTAGTTCAGCAACAGGTTAGCCACTAAGCTGCCGACATCAAAGCCGATAGGGCCATAAAAGCCAAATTCGGCGTCAATCACTTTGCAGTTTTCGTCATTAATAAAAATGCTGCCGCTGTGCACATCGCCGTGCAGCAGGGCTTGCGGCTTGGACAAAAAGTCAGCTTTTAACTGCGCCACTTCGGCCTGCAGGGGTTCATCGTGCCACAGCTGCTGTGCTTCAGCGCGGATCTCGGCGTGAATATTATTGCGCTCGTGGTTGCAGTAAGGGTCGGTAAAGAACAGATCTTCAGTAATAAGGCACAGCTCAGGGTTTAAAAACTGGCCAACCTGCTGCTTTTTACCCGGCCCGGTCAGGGCAAAATCGCTGGTGTAAAACAAGGTATTGGCCAGGTAACTTGCCAGCTGTGTCGCCAGATGCGGAAATTGCTTAGCGGCAATCAGTTCGCCACGCAAAATGCGGTACTGCTTTAAATCTTCCATTAAAATGGCGGCCCGGGCGGCATCGTAATGCAGCACCTCTACTGTATGCTGCGGGCACAGCTTGCGGTGCGCCAACAGTACTTCGGCTTCAATGCGGGCGCGGTCTATTGTCAGCGGCCAGCTTTCGCCAACGCAGCGGGCATAAGGCAGCGCCTGTTTGACAATCAGGCTGCTGCCTTTGTCGTTTTCTACCCTAAATACCAGGTTCAGGTTACCGTCACCAAATTCTTTACAACTAAGCTTACTGTGATCGCCAAACAGCTCGCTGTGCTCGTCGGCAAAACGCATGGCATCGTCAGGGCTAAAGGTGCGGTAGTCTGTCATCTGGGGTCCCGTTACTTGTGTTGAACATAGCAGGGCTGCATAATCGCAAACCTGATAGACGTCTGCAACGCCAAACAGGAATAAGCTATGAAAAACTTAACTGCACTGAGCCTGAAAACCGAACAAGGCGAGTTGTATGTGCTGGACCAAACTTTACTGCCGCAGCAGCAGGTATGGCAAAGCTGCCAGACGGTAGCGCAAATGGTCAGCATGATTAAAGCGTTGCAGCTACGTGGTGCGCCGGCCATCGGCATAGGTGCCTGTTTGTTGCTGGCCTATCGCGCAACTAAAGGTGACAGCCGTCAGCAGTTACTGCAGGATGCCGAAGTACTGCGCGCCGCCCGGCCGACAGCCGTAAACCTGATGAATAACCTCGATACGATGATAGCGGCGCTGCAACAGACCGATTTTAAGGCGGCGGCGGTGGCCTGTGCCGAGCAACTGTTTGCTGAAGATGTGGCGCTGTGTCAACGCATGGCTGAATTTGGCGCGGCTTTGGTGCAGGATGGCGAGCAGTTGCTAACCCATTGTAATACCGGTGGTTTAGCCACCGCCGGTGTCGGCACTGCGCTGGGGGTGATTAACCTGGCGCATCAGCAGGGCAAAAACATCCGCCTTTGGGTAGATGAAACCCGGCCGCTGCTGCAAGGCGGGCGCTTAACGGCCTGGGAATGTCAGCAACTGGGTATTCCGTATCAGCTAATTTGCGACAATATGGCGGCGATGTTAATGGCGCGCGGTCAGGTCGACCGCATTTTTGTCGGCTCGGACCGCATCGCCGCCAACGGCGATTTTGCCAATAAAGTCGGCACTTACTCGCTGGCGGTACTGGCACGGTATCATAAAGTACCATTTTACGTGGTAGCGCCGCACACCACGGTAGACCTGGCTTGTGCTGACGGCAGCGCCATCCCGATTGAGCAGCGCCACAGCGACGAAGTACGCGGTGTCAGCGGCGGTTTTGGCCGTGCTATCTGGGCACCGGACGATGCACCAGTGTTTAACCCGGCGTTTGATGTTACCCCCGCCTCACTAGTCACCGGCTGGGTACTGGATAGTGGTGTGTACTCGCAAGCGGATATCGCCAGCGGCTGCTTGGTGCGCTAAATACATAAAAAAACAGCGTTATTCGGGGGAATAACGCTGCATACACACACGGGGAGGTGTTAAGTTAAGCTTGGCAGTTAACAGGCGCTTACTCTGTTAGCTGCTGACAGTGCAGGCGCTTACTCTGCACTGTGTTCTGCTGACAGCAGCAGAATTGGGTTGCCGCTTTTACCCGGCAGATGTTACTTCGCAAATGTTACTCTGCTGATACCATGGCAACGTCAAGGCCGTTGCTGGCTTTGTTCAGTGCTACTTCTAACCGCTGCAGGTTGTGCACGCTTACGTCGCTGCGGCTTAACTCGGCGGCGCGTTTAAAGTCAGCCAAAGCGGCCAGGTTGTTGTTTTGTAACAACTGCAGCACGCCGCGGTTGGTCAGAGCGTAAGCACGCATTTCGCGCTTTTCGCCACTGCTGACATGGTGAAACTGCTGCGCCGCGGTTACTGCATTATCACAGGCTGTTGCTGCTTGCTGCAGCTGGCCGCTTTTAGTAAAGCCAACGCACAGGCTCATCTGGCGTGAGAAGTTATCTACTTCAACACTGCTGTTTAACGTTTCGCTGATACCCTGGTCAAACTGGCCGGCCTGTAAGGCTGCCGCACCCGGTGTATCTTCAATTAATACCATTTTATAGCCGTTGGTACTGGCCGAGGCGAGAAATGAACCTGAGGCCATCAGCATCAACGCTAAAGTACTGCCTAATTTTAATGATCTCGCTTGCATAATGTGTCGCTCCAATTTTCCGGTTAAGGCAAACGCGCTAGTGTTTGCAGGAGTAATTCTGAGCAAAAGCACTAAAACTGACAAACGATAAAAAAACACCTGATAAGTGAGAAAAATTCACTCGTAGGGGCCGGACTGGATAAGGCTGCAATATTATTCAGCAGATAGAACGACTTGTAAGCGTGGTTTTTCGTGTAATGGTCGTACTGGCAGGTTACAACCGGTGCCAGGTTATGCTAAAAACAGGGGTTGTTTAACAAGGAATTAAACTGATGAAAAAACTTGTCATATTGGTGTTGCTGGGCTTTGCGCTGTGCCAGGCCGGCGATGTGCACAGCACCGCCGTTGATATTAGCTATCAGCAACCAGCGCAGGAAATTGTCGATATAGTAGATGCCGCACCGACTCCCGGGGCCAGCTTAAGCCCGGATGGCAAGACGATGTTAAGTCTGGCTTATCCGGCGTTGCCGCCTTTGGCCGACTTAGCCGCACCAGAATACCGTCTGGCTGGTGTGCGCTTCAATCCGGCGAACAGCAGCCCGGCGTTACCGCGTTATATCGCTGATTTAACCCTGATCCAGCTGGCAACCGCAAAGGCACAGCCAATCAGCGGTTTACCGAAGACATTAAAAGCCGTTAACCTAACCTGGTCACCGGATAGCCGCTACCTGGCGTTTATTCAGCTGGATGAGCAGCAAGCCAGTTTATGGCGCATTGATATTGCTAAGGCAAAAGCCAGCCGCTGGTCAAACGTTAAGCTAAATGCAATCTGGGGCGCCGCCTTACAATGGAGTGCCGATAGTAAAAGTGTGTACGCACTTACTGTACCGGCTAAACGTGGCGCTGAACCTGTAGCTGCCAAAGTGCCAACCGGGCCGGTAGTAACCGAGGCGCGCGGCCGCACTGCACCGGCCCGTACATATCAGGACTTGTTAAAAAACAAAGATGACGAAGCCCTGTTTAGTTATTACTTTACCAGCCAGCTGGTGCAAATTAGCTTAAAAGGAAAAACCAGTTTAATTGGTAAGCCGCAGTTGCTGCGCGGCGTTGAGCTGTCGCCGGATAACCGGCTGTTGCTGATTGACCGCATCGAGCAGCCATTTTCTTACGCCGTACCGGTGTCACGCTTTGCCTACACCACCGAGGTGTGGGACAACAAAGGCAAATTGCAATATCAGGTAGCGCAGCAACCGGTAGCCGATAACCTACCAGTGGCCTTTGACGCTGTACCAACCGGCCGGCGCAGTATTAGCTGGCGGCCAGATGTGCCGGCAACCCTGTACTGGGCTGAAGCCGCCGATGGTGGCGATCCGGCACAACAGGCTGATGTACGTGACAGCTTGTACCAACTGGCTGCGCCTTTTACCACAGCACCGGAAAAACTGCTCGACTTTAACTTTCGATTCTCGCGTTTGCTGGCCGCTGCCGACGGTACTTTGTTGGTATGGGAGCGCTGGTGGCAGGACAGGGTAGAGAAAGTCTGGCATGTAGCACCTGCTACGCAAGCGCGGCTGCTGTGGCAGCGCTCGTCGGAAGATCGCTACAATGACCCCGGCTCGCCGCTGACCACTGTGGCAAAAAATGGCCAGCGCCTGTTGCGGTTAGAGCAGGGCAGTATTTACCTGACCGCCGTTGGCGCGTCAAAAGAAGGCAACCGGCCTTTTATCGATAAAATGAACTTAGCCAACGGCGAAACCCAGCGTTTATGGCGCTCGGAAGCACCGTTCTATGAATACGCCTACACCTTGCTACCGGATGGCCAGTTGCTTACCCAGCGCGAGGCGGCCGACACGCCGCCAGACTTCTACCTGCGTAACCTGCAAAGCGGCAAGTTAACCGCTTTAACACAGACAGCGCATCCGTTACCGCAAACTAAAGGTATCAGCCGCGAGCTGATCACCTATCAGCGTGCTGACGGTGTGCCGATGTCGGCTACGCTGTTGCTACCTGCCGGTTATCAAGCTGAACGCGATGGCCCGCTGCCTACGATGATTTGGGCTTATCCGCGTGAATTCAGAAGTGCCGCAGCGGCAGGCCAGGTGAGTGATTCACCCTACCGCTTTAATTTTATCCGCTATTGGACGCCGCAGTTTTTGGCGACCCAGGGCTATGCGGTGCTGGACAACGCTACCATGCCAATAGTCGGTGAGGGTGAAAATGAGCCGAATGACAGCTTTATCCAGCAGTTGGTGATGAACGCCGAAGCCGCCATTGCTGCCGGTGTGACGCGCGGTGTGACCGATGCCAACCGGGTGGCGGTAGGCGGCCATTCTTACGGTGCCTTTATGACGGCCAACCTGCTGGCACATACCAAGTTATTTAAAGCCGGTATTGCCAGAAGCGGAGCTTACAATCGCAGCTTAACGCCGTTTGGTTTTCAGCGCGAGCAGCGCACCTTGTGGGACGACACAGCCCTGTATACCCAAATGTCGCCGTTTTTCCATGCCGATAAAATTACCACGCCGTTGTTGTTAATTCATGGTACGGATGACAATAACGCCGGTACCTTCCCGCTGCAAAGTGAGCGTTTGTATCAGGCGGTGAAAGGTTTGGGAGGCACTACCCGGCTGGTAATGCTGCCGCTGGAGTCGCATGGCTACCGTGCGCGCGAGTCAGTATTGCATATGCTATGGGAAACCGTAGCCTGGCTGGATGAGTTTGTGAAGAACGCAGAAACCAGCCCGGCTGCAGACTAGCGTTAAAACGGCACCCGGCTGGCGGACACAAGCCACCCGGGTGTTGCTCAGGGCTGCTGCTATGCTGTGTTCAGATGAAAGCTTTGCAGCACCCAGTCTATTAGCAGTTGTATTTCATGCCGGTTTGGATCGTCATCGTGCCGCACCAGGTAATAACGGTCCCGGCTGAGTAACTCCTGTTCAAACAAGCGCTGCAGGCTGCCGTTGCTAAACCAGCCGGCACTGATAGGCAGCGGAATTAACGCCACACCTAAGCCTTGCTGGGCTGCGCGCGCCACGCTAAACATGCTGTCGAGCTGAATAATCTGTTTGGGGGCGAAATCATGATAGCCGACGTGCTCGGCCCATTGGTGCCAGGCGTGCGGTCTGGCCTGGTGCAGGATCAGCGGCACTTTTTCCAGAATACGGTAGCCCTTGCTGTGCCATTTTTGGTATTGCTGGGTATTACAGGCTGGCACATAGCTGATTGGAAACAGATCATACACCTGCTTTTGCTCTGGCCTTTTACCGGACAATACTATCGACAAGTCAGTATATTTGGGGCTGTCACGGCGAGATTTTACCGTTTCCAGCGTCAGGTTAATGTTAGGGTATTGCTCAGACCAGCCAATCAGCCGCGGTACAAACAGCTCGCTGGCAAAGAATTCCGGCATTGAAATACTGACTGCCAGCATGCGCTCGGTCTGGCTTAAATCTGCAATAGTGGCAGCCAGTTGTTCCATCAGTGGTGCTATGGCCTGATAAAAGCGCTTACCGGCTTCAGTTAGCACCACGGCCCGGGTTTTACGTTCAAACAGGGCCAAATTAAGGTTTTCTTCCAGTTGCTTGATCTGGTGGCTAACCGCCGACGGCGTTAAATACAGCTGTCTGGCGGTTTCTTTAAAACTTAAACACTCAGCGGCGACACAAAAACAACGCAAGCCGCGCATTGGTGTATGTAGTGGTAACATAGTTAATCAGCTCTGGTGCTAAACGCATGCTGCATTAGTATGACAGCAGAATATGACAAGGATAAGCAATTGCAGTACCAGCGCAAGCGCTGCTACTAATTTATTGATAATTATTTACTTTAAGCTGCAGCCAGCCGCTGTTAGCGGCTAAAGCTGCACGTTAATGGTGCAACCTGGCGATTAAATCAGGGCAAAAGCGGAAAACGCCCGGCGATATCGCTGCCGGTAAAGTTTGCCACCCAGCCTTGTGGGTTATTAAATAAGCGTATAGCGGTAAACTCCGGTTCGCTGCCCATATCAAACCAATGTGTGGTACCGGCTGGTACGCTGATCAAATCATTCTGCTGACACAGTACCTGATACACCTTGCCATTAATATGCAGGCAAAATAAGCCCTGGCCTCGGACAAAAAACCGTACTTCATCTTCGCTGTGGGTATGCTCGGCGAGGAATTTTTGCCGCAGTGCCACTTTATCCGGGTGATGGCTGCTTAATGAAATTACGTCCACGGTAACATAGCCACCTTCAGCTTGCAGCTTGGCGATGTCAGCGGCATAGGCGGCTTGTATTTGTTCGGCGCTGCTATCGGCATTAATGGTTGCGCTTGCCTGCCATTGCTCAAAGCGTACACCGGCATTATTCAGCTGGCGCTGAATTTCGCTGCTGTCACTGGTGTGTAGCAGCGGCTGCGCCGGGTTATCACTGACAAATACCGTTAGCTGGCTCATTCAGTTTGCTCCATGACTTCAGTAAAGTTATGCGCTATAGCATGGCCACTGGCTGCCTGGCCGTCGCGGATCAGTTGCATAGTGGCAATGCCCAGTTGCGTAGCAGCGTCTAGTTCAGCCACCACATCGGATAAAAACAGCACCTGTTTTGGTGGCAACTGCAGTTGCTGCAAAATAGCAGCATAAGAGGATAGCTCGCGTTTGGCGCCAATGCGGGTATCAAAATAACCGCTAAACAGCGGCGTCATATCGCCAAAGTCACTGTATTGAAACAGCAACTGCTGTGCCTGCACTGAGCCGGAGCTATAAACATACAGCTTAACGCCCAGTTGCTGCCAGCGGCTAAGTGCGGCATGCACGTCGGCATAGACATGGCCTTTAAAAGCGCCACTCTGATAGCCGTGCTGCCACACCATGCCCTGCAGGGCTTTTAGCGGCGTAATTTTCTGATCTGTAGCTATCCACTGCAGCAACTGAGCGCTGATGGCTGCAATACTGGCGTCGGCTTGTTGCATCAGGCTGCGACAAGCATTCAGCTGCTCAGCCACTGCGGGCTTATCCGCATTAGCCTGAATAAAGGCTGGCAACTGAGCTGCAGCGTAAGGAAACAATATCTCTGTGACAAAGCTGATACGGCTGGTAGTGCCTTCAATGTCGGTGATAATGGCAGAGTACTTCACGGTTTACCTTGTTAGTTTTAACCTTTCAAGCTCGCAGTTTATAAGAAACTCCCAGCCTTCTAAATGCCTTTTTGCTTCATCCAGGCTACGGCCCCACACGTAAAGGCCATGGCCGCGTACCAGTAAGCCCCAATTTAGTGGCTGCTGTTGCCAGCGCTGCGCCACCTGAGCGGCTAGTACAGGTATATCCTGCGTATTGTCAAACAACGCCAGTGGGCAGGGGGCGTCGTGGCTGCTATTGCCGCTAATAGCTTTTTGCATTTCATAGCCATGAAACACATAACGTTGTTCGTTAAACAGCCGCGAGAAGACCGTCGCCTGTACCGAGTGGGTATGCAGTACGGCTTTAATCGCAGGGTCCAGCTGATACAGCTGCGCATGTAGCGCGGTTTCCGCTGATGGCGTGCCGGGGCAGCTTAAGCTGCCGTCTTGCCAGCTAACCGGCAGTAAATCTTGCGGGCTCAGCTCGCCTTTGTCTTTACCGGAGGCGGTTACCAGCGCGCTGTGCTCGCCGCTTCGGATAGAAAAATTGCCGCCGGTGGCCGGTACCCAATGCCGGTTGGCGATCCAACGCCCCAGCGCACATAAGGCGATGGCATTTGGATTAAGCTGATGCAGTTGGGCAGTATTATTCATAATGATGTAAACCTGGTTGCTATACGTTTGAACGTTTAGATGTCTATACATAAAACGGGCTAAATGATAGCATTCAGACCGGTTTTAGCAACTTTTTCTTGCCGTTATGACATTCAAAAGCAAACTGCCGCAGCTTGGTACTACTATCTTCAGCCAGATGTCGCAACTGGCAGCAGAACAGCAAGCGATTAATTTATCTCAGGGTTTTCCGGATTTTGCTGCCAGTGCGCAGCTCATTTCAGCGCTGGCAGATTACAGTGCGCAAGGCCTGAACCAGTATGCGCCTATGCCTGGTATTGCGCCGTTACGTGAGCAAATTGCTGCGCTGATCCAGCGCTGTTATAGCCGTAATGTGTGTCCGCAGCAGGAGGTTACGGTAACCAGCGGTGCTACAGAGGCGTTGCTGGTGGCAATTAGCGCGCTGGTGTCGGTGGGGGATGAGGTGATTATTTTTGATCCCGCCTACGACAGTTATGCCCCGGCCATAGCGTTAAATGGCGGCACAGCTGTGCATATAGCGCTACATGCGCCGGACTACCGGGTAAACTGGCAGCAGGTTGCTGCGGCTATTACGCCGTGCACTAAATTGATAATAGTGAACAGCCCGCATAACCCGACCGGTATGGTGTTTAGCCAGGCCGACTGGCTGGCGCTGCAGCAGCTGGTGCTGCAACATAATTTGTACTGTATCAGTGACGAAGTATACGAGCATATGGTGTTCGACGGTGCGCCTAGGCTAAGCGCCAATAACTTTACGGCTTTGGCGCAGCGCAGCTTTATCGTGTCGTCTTTTGGTAAAACCTTTCACGTTACCGGTTGGAAGTTAGGTTACTGTGTGGCACCGGCAGAGCTTAGCAGTGAGTTTCGCAAAATCCACCAGTACGTTACGTTTTCCAGCTTTACGCCGGCGCAGTATGCTATTGCCGATATGTTGGCTAAGCAGAGCGGGCAGGTGCAGGGCCTGGCCGATTTTTATCAGCAAAAACGCGATAGCTTCGCCACACTGCTGGCCAGCAGCCGCTTTAGGTTGTTGCCCTGTCAGGGCACTTATTTTCAATTGGCCGATTACAGTGCCATCAGCGCTTTGGATGACGTCGCCTTTTGCCGCTGGCTGACCATTGAACACAAAGTGGCGGCGATACCGCTGTCGGTGTTTTACCAGACACCACCGCACAGCCGTATTATCCGCTTTTGTTTTGCCAAGCAACACAGTACCTTGCAAGCGGCTGCGGAGGCGTTATGTCAGTTGTAAAGCCGCTTAAGGTAGCCTTGCTGCAAACCGAACTGGTATGGCAGGACGCGCCGGCTAATCGCAATCAGCTGGCGGCGCAGCTGCAGCAGGTTAAGGCCGATTTAATTGTACTGCCGGAAATGCTTAGCAGCGGTTTTTCAATGCAAAGTGCTGCTATAGCTGAGGTGGAAGGTGAGACGCTGGCATGGCTAAAGCAGCAGGCAACATTGTGTGGCGCAGCCTTGTGTGGCTCGGTAGCTACCCGTATCGACAGCGGCTGCGTTAACCGCTGTTATTTTGTTACGCCGGATGGCAGTGTCAGTTATTACGACAAAAAGCATTTGTTTCGCATGGCCGGGGAGCATCAGGCCTATCAGGCCGGGGCCGAGCGGGTAGTGGTAGCTTATCGTGACTGGCGTATTCTGCTGCAGGTATGCTACGACCTGCGTTTTCCGGTATTTAGCCGCAACCGTAATGACTATGATATCGCGCTGTACGTTGCCAACTGGCCGGCGGCCCGCAGCCATGCCTGGTGCACGTTATTGCAGGCGCGGGCGATAGAAAATCAGGCCTTTGTGCTGGGCTGCAACCGGGTTGGCCGTGACGGTAACGGCGTGGATTACAGCGGTGACAGTATGGTTGTCGATTATACTGGTCAGGCTGTCGCAGAATTGGCACCAAAGCAAGCCGGTGTGCTGTGCGCTACGTTAGACTATGCGCAGCTGGCGCAGTACCGGCAAAACTTTCCGGCTTATCTGGATGCCGATCGGTTTCAGCTCGACTAATCTTTTCTCAGCCCCAGATGGTTAGCCTAGCGGTATAACAAGGAGCGGCCATGTCGCGCTTACAGCCAACCACGGTGATTTTCAGCGGTTTTTTCTTACTCGGTAACCTGATAATTCTCTGGGGCATGTTGTTGCCGGATATGGCGAAAAGCCTGCAGATGGCACCGACTATCAGCGGCGTCTTTTTTAGCCTGATGTCTGCCGGCACTATTGTCGGTGCCATTCTCGGTGGTAAATATGTGCAGAAGTTTCATTTTTTGCGCTTATTCGCACTGTTGGCGATCAGTGAAACCCTGCTACTGCTGTTGTTGTCGCTGGTGCATAGCTGGCAATTACTGCTACCACTGATATTGCTGGTTGGCCTGATCTACTCAATCATGTTTACCATCGGCCATACCCTGATAGCGCGGCTGTATGTCACTAAACGCGCTGCCATGATGGGCTTAATGGATTTTATGTTTAGCCTGGGTACCTTAACCGCGCCATTATGGGTGGTGATGCTGTACTGGTGGCTGGACGACTGGCGCTGGCCGGTGCGGATCATCGCCTTATGCTTATTGTTGGTGGGGCTATACAGCTGGTATGTCGCGCAACAACGGCCGGTACTTACGCCCGGGCGCAGCACTGGCGGCCAAAGTTTGTCTTATGTCGCGGTGCTGCGTCAGCCGCTGTTTTTTATTATGTTGCTGGTGATGATAGGTTATGGTGCGGCGGAGTGGGGCCAGGGTAACTGGTTTGTCAGTTACGCCGTAGATGGCCTGGGCTACCCGGCGGAATCGGCCCGTTTGTTGCTGGCCTGGTTTACCGGCGGCATGGTAGTAAGCCGGTTGGGCTTTGCGCTTTTGCTGCGCTGGCTGCAGCCGGGGCAGTTAATGCTGTTGCTGGCCGGCTGTGCTTTGTTTGGCGCTGTGCTGTTGATTACAACCCAGGCGTATCTGCCGGTGGTGCTGGGCAATCTGGCGCTGGGCCTGGGTATTGGTGGTTTATTTCCGCTGATGTTAGCAACGGCTATGGACCTGGATGCCGACAATGGCCCGCTGCTGTCGGGGCTGGCCAGTATCGGCACGTCAATAGGGTTTCAGTTTGCTGGCCTGGCCACCGGCATCTGGGCGCAGCACGCTGGCATAGCGCAGGCCTTTATGTTGGTGCCCCTGGCGTGCTGTTGGTTGCTGGCAATGCTGTGGCTGTTTAGCCGCATGCTACAGCGGCGCAAACGGCATAACGCCGGCTAGTCAGCAGCAGTGGTGTGGTCGCGGCATAATAACCAGAGCCGGGTGTCGAGCTCCAGCTGATGATAAGCAGGTTCCATATGCTGGCACAGTTGGTAAAACGCTTTGTTGTGCTCTTTCTGTTTAAAATGCGCCAGTTCATGCACCACTATCATGCGTAAAAATTCGGCCGGAGCCTGCTTAAACAGCGCCGCTACACTGATGCTGTTATGCGCTTTTAGCTTAGCGCCCTGGACCCGGGAGGCGAAGGTATGCATGCCCAGCGCCTGCTTAATGATATTCAACTTGCTGTCGTAGCGCACCTGGCTGAGTGGCGGGCTATTGCGCATATGGCTGTTTTTCAGTTCATTGACGTACTGATACAGCGCTTTGTCACTTTGGATTTGATGCGACTGCGGGTATTTGCTGTGCAGATACTGTGTTAGCTTACCGCTGCTGAGTAATTCGCTTGCCTGTTGCTGAATTGATTGTGGATAGCCGGCCAGATAATTAATAGGGTGCAAAATGTTATTCCACTTGAAGGTACAAGCCATTATAAGCCGGATTAACGCCGGCGTCAGCCGCGACAGGCTTGACCTTGTGCGATTTCGCAGTAACACTGTATGCCCATTACTAACATGAGTTTAACCAGTGAGCGAAATTAACTGGGCTGCCCTGCAACAGGCAGCACAACAAGCCGCCGCGCAGGCTTATGCGCCGTACAGCAAGTTTCCGGTAGGTGTGGCCGTGCTGGCCGACAGTGGTAAAATTTACAGCGGTTGCAATGTTGAAAACGCCTCATACGGCGGTACTGTCTGTGCTGAACGTAATGCTATTGCTGCCGCTGTGGTGGCCGGTGAGCGTAAGTTCAGGGCGCTGCTGGTATATACGCCGCAGCAGCTGCTAACACCGCCATGCGGCATTTGCCGCCAGGTCATCGCCGAGTTTTTTACCCCGGATGCGCCGGTAGCAAGCTGCAATCATTTACAGCAGCAACAACAGTGGACGCTGGGCGAGTTATTGCCAGCGGCTTTCACCCCTACTTATTTAGCCAACAGCACTAAAGTTGGAGCTTAACCGATGATCCCGCAGGAAATTATTAAAACCAAACGTAACGGCGCTACGTTAAGCCAGGCCGAAATTCAGCAGTTTGTCCGTGGCCTTACCGATGATAGCTTTAGCGAAGGCCAGGTCGCGGCACTGGCGATGGCGATTTATTTAAACGGCATGAGTGTCGATGAAATTGTCGCCTTAACGCTGGCCATGCGAGACAGCGGCACCGTACTGAACTGGCAGGGTAAACTGAATGGCCCGGTGGTAGACAAACACAGCACCGGCGGCGTTGGTGATAAAGTGACCCTGATGCTGGCTCCGATGGTAGCCGCCTGTGGTGCCTTTATGCCCAGTATTGCTGGCCGCGGTTTAGGCCATACCGGTGGTACGGTCGATAAACTCGAAACTATTCCGGGCTATAGCTGTACACAAAGCCTGGAGAAAATTCAACAACTGTTGCCACAGTTGGGCTGCGTTATCGTTGGCCAGAGCAGCCAATTAGCGCCGGCAGATCGGCGTTTGTACGCCATTCGTGATGTGACTGCGACAGTAGAATCTATACCGCTTATCACCGCATCGATATTGTCGAAAAAGCTGTCGGAAGGTTTAGATGCTCTGGTAATGGACGTAAAAATTGGCAATGGGGCCATTATGCGCACTGTGGCTGATGCGTCGGCATTGGCCAATAGCATCGTCAATGTTGCCAATGGCGCTGGTGTGAATACCCGGGCCCTGCTTACCGATATGAACCAGATTTTGGGTAACACAGCCGGTAATGCGCTTGAAGTAATGGAAACACTGGATTATTTAACCGGTAAATACCGTGAGCCGCGTTTGCATCAGGTTACGCTGGAGCTGGGTGCCAATATGTTGATGCTTGGCGGTCTGCATAAAGACAAAGCCAGTGCAGTAGCGGCGCTGGAGCATAGTTTAAGCTCGGGCAAGGCGGCTGAAATTTTTGCCAAAATGGTATCGGCATTGGGTGGCCCGGTCGATTTGATAGAAAAACCACAGCAATATTTAGCCAGTGCGCCGTTGGTGCAGGACATTGTGGCGCCACACAGCGGCTATCTGCAGTACCAGGATACGGTTGGTCTGGGCATGGCGGTAGTGCGCTTAGGCGGTGGCCGCTCTCATCCCAGCCAGCAAATTGACCCGGCGGTAGGGTTTAGCCATATAGTGCCAGCCGGTAGCAAGGTTCAAGCCGGCGATGTGCTGGCGCGGGTGCATGCCGCTAATGCCGGTGCCGCTGATCTTGCTGCAAAAGAATATCTGGCCGCGCTGCGGCTGGATGACGGCACTGAAGCTTATCCGCTGGTGCACCATACTATTGGCTGAGCGAGCCGCTGAAGCAAAGGCTGATTGAGTTGTGCCCCGTTATTGGCTAAAGTTAAGCTAATCAATTTCGGGGCTCAGCCATGTTATTCCGCTGTGTGTTATTGCTGCTAATGAGCTCGGCGTCAGCCACGCCACAACTTACCTGGCTGCAAACCGACTGGCCGCCGCATCAGATTGTCAGTGGCCCGTTTCAGGGCCAGGGTACCTTCGATTTACTGCAACAACAGTTAACGGCTGCTATGCCGCAATTTCAGCACCGGAACAAGCTGGTTAATCTGGCACGGCTGGAGCAAGCATTTGTGCAGCAAGAGCCGGCACTTTGTACACTGGGAACCTTGTATTCAGAGCAGCGCGCGCAAAGCCGGCTGTTTTCTTTACCTATGGCGGTAGGCCCGGCACTGGCCGTGGGGTATCTGGCTGGTAAGCTGGATACACACCCGGCGATGCAGGCTAACGGCGTGGATATGCAAAAGTTGGCGCTGGATAAAAAGCTGAGGGGGGCTTACCAACCGAACCGGCTATACCCCGACAGTGTTAAGTCGCTGTTCGGCCACCCGCAGACTAATCTGACGAGCCACACCTTTACCAGCGAAGTGAACGCCACCGCCTTACTGGCAGGTAACAGAGTGGACTATGTGGTGGAATATCCGGAGCGGATGCAGTATTACAATCAATTGTTGCCACAGGCCACAACGCTGGAGCACAGAGCCATTATCGGCGCAAACACGGCCAGTGTGTCTTATATAAGCTGCAGTAAGGACGAAACAGGCCGGGCGGCAATAAGCGCTTTAAATCAATTATTGCCGCTAATGTGGCAGCAAGCGGAGTATCAGCAGGCAATGCAACGTTGGCTCGATGACAGTGCCCGGCAACGGCTGAGCACTGAAATGGCGCTTTTACAACAACAAGTGTTAATGCAACTTAAGCCGCGGCCGCACAATACGGTTGATGCGGGCCACTAAACTGATTACCAGCATTTTTAGCCAGCCATGCAGCGCGACCTGATGCATACGGTACAGTGAAATATAAGCCAGGCGGGCAATACGGCCTTCAATCATCATGGCGCCGCCGATTAAATTACCCATTAGACTACCGACCGTACCAAAACGGCTGAGCGAGATTAACGAGCCGTGATCCTTATAATGAAAATCGCGCTGTGCTTCGCCTGCCAGTGCCGCCAAAATATTAGTAGCAACCAGGCTGGCCATTTGATGGGCTGACTGCGCCCGCGGCGGCACCCATTTGTTATCTGCCAGCGGATAACCGGCGCAATCGCCAATGGCATAGATACGGCTATCCAGAGTGGTTTGCAGTTTGCTGTTGACCAGCAGTTGATTGATGCGGTTATTTTCCAGCCCATCCAGCTTATGCAAAAAATCCGCTGCTTTAATGCCGGCTGCCCACACCATGAGTTCGGCATCCAGGGATCCGTCGCCCAATTGCAGGCCCTGGCTATCCGCAGCGGTGACTTTAGTGTTGGTTCGCACCTTAACACCGAGTTTTTGCAGTTCCTTTAAGGCCGCAGTGGCAATACGTTCCGGCAGCGCCGGTAAAATACGCGGGCCGGCTTCAATCAGGCTGATATTTAAGCGCTGCTGGCGCAAGTCGGCAAAACCATACAAATTAAGCTCTGCTGCCGCATGGTACAGCTCCGCCGCTAACTCAACCCCGGTAGCACCGGCACCAACTATGGCAATATTCAGTTTATCTTTTGGATGGCCGGGCGAATTAAGCTTTAAATAGGCATCAAGTAAATGGCGATGAAAACGTTGCGCCTGCGCCGGGCTATCTAAAAAAATGCAATGCTCGGCTACGCCAGGGGTATTGAAATGGTTAGACACGCTGCCGATGGCCAGCACCAGGTAGTCGTAAGGTAATTCACGTGCTGCCAGTACTTCTTCACCATCTTCGGCATAAACCGGTGCCAGAATAACTTTTTGTTGCTGCCGGTTCAGGCCGCTAAAGCTACCCAGCTGAAAATCAAAACCGTGTCCGGCAGCGTGGGCGCGGTAACTGAGTTGGTCAATTTCAATGTCGAGAGTGCCGGTTGCTACTTCATGTAGCAGGGGTTTCCAGATGTGGGTGTGGTTGCGATCTACCAGAGTGATATGAGCTTTATTTTTGCGGCCAAGCTTATTGCCTAAACGGGTGGCCAGCTCCAGGCCGCCGGCGCCGCCGCCGATCACCACTATGCGTGGGCGTGTCATATGCTACTTCCTTCTGTAAATAAAAAAGCAGTGCTGCGTCTTGCCGGCAAATAACAGGCAAGAAAAAACCGGCACGGGGGCCGGTTTGTTCAGTTAACTTTTTTGCCGTTTCATGGCATCAAAGAACTCGTCGTTGGTTTTGGTCATCAACAGACGGTCTATCAGGAACTCCATGCACTCGGTCTCGTCCATCGGGTTGAGAATTTTGCGCAGGATCCACATTTTTTGCAGTTCTTCCGGCGATGCCAGCAGCTCTTCACGGCGGGTGCCGGAGCGGTTAAAGTCGATAGCAGGGAATACACGGCGCTCGGCAATTTTGCGCGACAGGTGTAATTCCATATTACCTGTACCTTTAAACTCTTCGTAAATCACTTCGTCCATCTTCGAGCCGGTATCTACCAGCGCGGTGGCGATAATGGTTAAGCTACCGCCTTCTTCAACATTACGGGCCGCACCGAAGAAACGCTTAGGTTTATGCAGGGCGTTAGCATCGACACCACCGGTTAACACCTTGCCGGAACTTGGAATGACGGTGTTGTAAGCACGGGCTAAACGGGTAATAGAATCCAGCAGGATAATGACGTCTTTTTTGTGCTCAACCAGACGTTTGGCTTTCTCAATCACCATTTCTGCAACCTGCACATGGCGGCTGGCTGGTTCGTCGAAGGTTGAAGCGATTACTTCGCCTTTTACCAGACGCTGCATCTCGGTAACTTCTTCCGGACGCTCGTCAATCAGCAGCACCATCAACACGCAGTCCGGGTGGTTAGCGGCGATAGATTGGGCGATGTTTTGCAGCAAAATGGTTTTACCGGCTTTCGGTGGCGCCACGATTAAACCGCGCTGCCCCTTACCGATAGGCGAGGCTAAATCCAGCACCCGGGCGGTAATGTCTTCGCGGCTGCCGTTGCCACGTTCCATCCGCATGCGCGAGTTAGCGTGCAGTGGTGTTAAGTTTTCAAACAGGATCTTGTTACGTGCCTGCTCTGGCCGGCCAAAGTTTACTTCGTTAACTTTTAACAGGGCAAAGTAGCGCTCGCCTTCTTTGGGCGGGCGAATTAAACCAGAGATGCTGTCACCGGTACGCAGGTTAAAGCGGCGGATTTGGCTCGGTGACACATAGATGTCGTCCGGGCCGGCTAAGTACGAGCTGTCACCGGAGCGCAGAAAACCAAAACCGTCCTGCAGGATTTCCAGTACGCCATCGCCGAATATTTCTTCGCCGTTTTTGGCATGTGATTTTAAGATGGCGAAAATAATGTCCTGTTTGCGCAGGCGGGCCATATTTTCCAGGCCCATAGACTCAGCCAATTCAACCAGCTCGCTAATCGGCTTCAGTTTCAGTTCTGTTAAATGCATATTGATGGGTTTCTTGTTGAAATAAAAACAGGGTAATGCTTATCGGTTCGATAAAATAAGGTTTGGAAGTGGTTTTTCGACAGACAAGCGTGGTTTAGAACGTTTTATTGGCTACACAATAGCAGCTGACTATTGGTGCGTCCAGCATTGAAACAGAAAAAGGCGTATAAAAATACGCCTTTTTTTCAGTTTACTCAGATGTTGCCATCCAGAAACTCTTTTAACTGGGTTTTTGACAGGGCGCCAACTTTAGTTGCTGCCACCTGGCCATTCTTGAACAACAGCAGGGTAGGGATGCCACGAATACCAAATTTTGGCGGCGTATTCGGGTTGTGGTCAATATTCACTTTAGCAACGGCTACTTTGCCGGCATACTCTTTTGCCACGTCATCCAGAATAGGAGCGATCATTTTACAAGGACCACACCACTCTGCCCAAAAATCCACTAAAACCGGTGTCTCGGCTTTTAGTACGTCGGCTTCAAAACTATCATCTGAAACCTGTAAAATATGTTCGCTCATTTATGTCTCCGCTAGTGCTATGCAGCCTGGCTGCAAAAAAGTGTTATCAATTTAAACGTGGCTGTTCCTTATTGCAAGCGTAACGGTTATGCTTAGCGCCGTATGAATAAAACACACTTAACTGCACATAAATTTGCCGATTTTGCATTGGCACCACAGGTTCTTGACGCGTTAAACGCGCAAGGTTTCGGCTATTGTACGCCCATTCAGGCCCAATGTTTACCGCTGGCGTTAGCCGGTAAAGATATTGCTGGCCAGGCCCAGACGGGTACAGGTAAAACGTTAGCGTTTTTAACCGCCACCTTTCATCACTTGTTAACCCATGAGGCCAAAGGCTCGGGGCAGCCGCGGGCCATTATTATGGCACCTACGCGGGAGCTGGCCGTACAGATCCACCAGGACGCTAAACTGCTGGCAGAAAAAGCCGGATTGCGCCTTGGCCTGATCTATGGGGGCGAAGGGTACGATACTCAACGTCAATTATTAGAAAATGGCGTCGATATTCTTATTGGCACAACCGGCCGCTTAATCGACTATTTAAAGCAAGGCTTGTACGACCTGTCGCAAATTCAGGTGGTGGTGCTGGATGAGGCCGATCGGATGTTCGATCTGGGCTTTATTAAAGACATCCGCTTTATGTTTAACCGCATGCCGCCGGCCACTGAACGCCTTAGCCTGCTGTTCTCTGCCACGTTATCCTACAAGGTACAGGAACTGGCATTTGAGAAAATGAACCAGCCGGTGCATATCCATGTGGCGCCGGATGAAATGACCGGTAGTCGTATCAGTGAAGAACTGTTCTATCCATCTGACGAGCATAAAATGCCGCTGCTATTAACGCTGATGGAAGAAGAATGGCCGGATAAAGCCATTGTCTTTGCAAACACCAAACATTGGTGCGAAGAAGTGCATGCCTGGTTGGAGGCTGATGGCCATCGTGTCGGTTTACTTACCGGTGATGTGATCCAGAAAAAACGCCTGCGGATTCTGGAAGACTTTACCAGCGGTAAACTGGACATTCTGGTGGCTACCGACGTTGCAGCCCGTGGTTTACACATTCCGAAGGTAAGCCATGTGTTTAACTATGACTTACCAGACGATTGCGAAGATTATGTGCACCGTATTGGCCGTACCGGCCGCGCCGGTGAAAGCGGCAAAGCTATCAGTTTTGCCTGCGAGCGCTATGCACTGAACCTTACCGCGATTGAAGACTATATCCGTCATCCGGTGCCAGTAAGTCAGTATGACGCTGCTGCCCTGTTGGATGACATTAAAACGCCCAAACCGCGGGTACGCCGTCGTGCCGGCCAGGCCAGAACCGGTAGCCGCTCAGGCCCGGGTGGACGCAGCAGTAATGGCGCAAGAGCTCCTCGCAACCGCCCTCGTTAATCCGGCCTTAACCGCCGACCAATCACCGCATCAGGATATCTATGCGGTGATTGATCTTGGCTCCAACAGTTTTCATATGTTGATGGTGAAAGTGGTTGGCGGTTCGGTACAGGTTATCGGCCGGGTAAAACGCAAGGTACGCTTAGCCGCCGGTTTAAATGACAACTTGGTTCTCAGCCGCAAAGCGATGAAGCGCGGTTGGGAATGCTTAGCCCTGTTTGCCGAACGCTTGCAGGATATACCACCAGAAAATATCCGTATTGTTGGCACCGCTACCCTGCGCTTGGCGAAAAACGTCAAAACCTTCCTGAAAGAAGCCGAAGCCATCTTAGGCCAGAAAGTTACTGTTATTAGCGGCGAAGATGAAGCCCGAATTATTTATCTTGGCGTGGCGCACACGTCAAACAGCGATACTAACCGGTTGGTGATTGACATTGGTGGTGCCAGCACTGAAGTGGTTATTGGTGCCGGCTTTAATCCGATACTGTTATCCAGCCTGAATATGGGCTGCGTTACCTATCTGGAACGGTATTTTTCTGATAATGAATTAAGCGAAGACAATTTTAACCGGGCCATAGATGCCGCGAGCCAGCAAATAATGACGATTGCGGCGCAGTATCAGCAAACCGGCTGGCAACTGGCCGTAGGCGCGTCCGGTACAGTGCAGGCGATGCAGGAAATATTAGTGGCGCAGGGTAAAGATGAAGTGATAACCCTGAGCCGGCTGGAAGATATTATGCAGCAAGCTTTGGCTTGTGGCCGGATGGAGCAGTTAAACATCACTGGTCTGGCGCAAGAGCGCAAACAGGTATTCCCGTCCGGACTGGCCATTTTAATTGCACTGTTTCGTAGTCTGAACATTAGCGGCATGACGTTATCTGGTGGCGCGCTGCGTGAAGGCGTGCTGTACAGCATGCTGCCACAACTGCAGCATACCGATGTGCGTAACCGCACGGTTAACAGCTTGATGGTGCGCTATTTTATTGATCAGCGCCATGCCGAGCGCGTTGCCGAGATGGCCACAGAGCTGGCTAACCAGCTGCAAAGCCGCTGGGATCTGAATAAGTTTGAAGGCCACAGCATGTTGTACTGTGGCGCCCTGCTGCATGAACTGGGCTTATTAATCGAATATAAAAACCACCATCATCATGGTGCCTATATTATTAATCATTCCGATTTGCCCGGTTTCACCCGTGCCCAGCAGCAATTGGTGATGGCATTAGTGCATAACCATCGTGCCGATATCAGCCGGGAGATTATTGCCCGTCAAACTATGACGTCAGTACTGCTTACCGTACGTTTAACCCGCATTTTGCGCTTAGCTGTAATTTTATCGATGCGCCGCCGCCATGAAGTACTGCCGCAGGTTAACATCAGTTGCAAAGGTGAAGCGCTGACGATACAGATGCCTGCTGGTTGGCTGGATCAACATCCATTAATGCGTGCCGAGCTGGAGCAGGAGCAGCAATATCAGCAGCTGGCTGGCTGGGAGCTTAGTTTTAAATAACAAGGTCGCTAAAAGCGGCCTGCGGTTTTTATCTTTAGTGCCGGTTAGTTTAGTACCGAAAGATAAGCCGGCAATGCCTGGCTGCCGCCGGTATGAATAAACAGCTGTCGGCTATGTTTGGCGATAATGCCGCGCTGACTCAGGTCAATTAATCCGGCCATTGCCTTGCCGGTATACACTGGATCTAGTAACAAGCCTTCCGTTCGTGCGGCGGTGCGCAAAGCCTGTATTGTTGCATCTGTTGTCACGCCATAAGCACTACCGTAGTAATCGCCGTTTGCCTGCACTTTGCCATTAGCAAGAGCAGGGTCCAGCTGCAGAAAGCTTAACAGTTGCTGCAATAGGTTACTAACCAGCATTATCTGAGCGTCGGCTGGCCGGCTTACGGTAATACCCAACACCGGAATATCAGCACCAGCCAGAATTAAACCGGCCAGCAAACCGGCCTGAGTGCCGGCACTGCCGGTAGCTACCACGATTTGATCAGGTTTTTCGCTTTGCTGCTTTAGTTGCGTCAGTAGCTCCAGCGCGCAGCGCACATAACCCAGGCTGCCAATCACACTGGAACCACCTACCGGGATCAGATAGGGCTTTTTACCCTGCTGTCGCAACTGTTGCAGCAAAGTGTCGGCGTATTGCTGGCAGTCTTGCGCCAGGCTCAGCCGGTGAATGTTGGCGCCGAGCAATTGATTCAACAGCATATTGCCGTTGTGCTGGTAATCTGCAGCGGGCGTACCGGCTACGTCCTGTAGTATCAGTTCGCAGCCAAAACCAAATTGTGCGGCGGCAGCCGCGGTTTGCCGGGCGTGGTTAGATTGCACGCCACCAATGGTAACCAGGGTGTCAGCCCCCTGGCGCTGTGCATCTGCCAGTAAGTATTCCAACTTCCGGGTTTTATTGCCACCACCGGCCAGACCAGTGCAGTCGTCGCGTTTTAGCAGCAAATTGATGCCCAGTTGTGCCGATAAACGTGGTGCTGGCTGCAGCGGTGTGGGCTGATGACTGATAATTTGTCTGGGGATCTGCTCGAATCCGCTCATCACCGCCTCCGCCTGTAATTACTGCTGTTGTAACCAGATGGCTACTTTTTTAGCAAAGTAAGTCAAAATGCCATCAGCACCGGCGCGTTTAAACGCCAGTAACGACTCCATAATTACCGGCTGCTCGGCCAGCCAGCCGTTTTGAATGGCGGCCACATGCATGGCGTATTCACCGCTGACCTGATAAGCAAAAGTCGGCACGCCGAATTCATCTTTTACCCGCCTGACGATATCCAAATAAGGCATGCCGGGTTTTACCATCACCATATCAGCGCCTTCTTCCAGATCCTGCGCCACTTCGTGTAGTGCTTCATTGCTGTTGGCCGGGTCCATTTGATAGGTTTTTTTATTGCCACCTTTTAAATTGCCGGCCGAACCGACCGCATCACGGAAAGGCCCGTAATAGCTGGAGGCGTATTTTGCCGAATACGCCATAATGCGGGTGTTGACAAAACCGGCGTCTTCCAGCGCTTCGCGGATGGCACCGATGCGGCCATCCATCATATCTGACGGCGCAACCACATCAGCGCCAGCCTCGGCATGCGACAAGGCTTGTTTAATCAGTGCGGCAGTGGTGATGTCATTTTGCACATAGCCATTGGCATCAATAATGCCGTCCTGACCGTGGGTAGTAAAAGGGTCCAGTGCCACGTCAGTAATAATGCCCAGCTCGGGTACCTGTTGTTTCAGCAACCTTACTGCACGCTGCGCTAAGGCATCGGGATTCCAGGCTTCTTCGGCCTGCAGTGATTTTTTATCGGCGGACGTCACCGGAAACAGGGCAATGGCCGGAATACCCAGTTTAGCCAGTTCTTTGGCTTCGGTTAGCAGTAAGTCCAGGCTCAGGCGCTCAATGCCCGGCATAGAGGCGATAGCTTCACGCTTATTGTCGCCTTCGATAATAAACATCGGATAAATCAAATCGTTTACCGTTAACTGATGTTCGGCCATCAGACGGCGGCTGAAATCATGTTCACGCATCCGCCGCAGCCGGGCAGCAGGAAAAAACCGGTTAGTGTTCATGTAATACTCCTGTTGCGGCGTCAGCAGAGACGGAAATAACAGACGGATAACTTTGGATTTGGTTGCGGCCCAGGTGCTTAGCCCGGTACAAGGCCTCGTCAGCGAAACGGATATATTCGTCATTATCGCTGTCTGCCTCAGGGATGCTGGCGTAACAACCGGCACTGAGGGTTAATTGGTATGGCTGTCCGTTCAGAGTCAGCTCACCGTTTTGCAGCGCCAGACGGATTTGCTCTGCCAGCTGTTCGGCGCCTTGCAGATCGGTCGTTGGCAGTATAAGGGCAAATTCTTCGCCACCATAACGGCATACCTTATCGGCAGGGCGTTTGAGTTGCTGTTGGATAATGTCGGCGACGGCTTTAATTGCCTGATCACCGGCCAGATGGCCAAGGCTGTCATTAATGCGCTTAAAGTGATCTATGTCCAGCAATACCAAGGCTAATGGCCGTTGCTCGCGCCGGCTACGCTTAATTTCGGCGCGCATTTGCTGGTCAAAACTGGCGCGGTTAAACACACCCGACAAGCTGTCAGTGCGGCTTTGCTTTTCCAGTAAACGATTTTTTTCTGCCAGCTCATCCAGCGTAATTTGCAGTTCAAAACTGTGGCTGCGCAGTTGGTTTTCCAGCTCGGCCGCTTCACGGCGGGCATGGCTTAACAGCTTGTAAGCAATAAAACCACTGATACCGCTACCGGCAAGCGCACCGATCAGTAAGTAAGGTAACATCTCCACCATGCTCACTCCTGCATGCCCGGGCTGTCAGTATAGCCAAATAAGGTTGTGCTGTTACGCCAGCACTCGTGAGCCAGCTCTGATATCGAACAACCTCTTAGCTCAGCAACCTTAGCGGCGATGGCTGGCAGCAATGCCGGTTCGTTGCGCCGGCTTTGTGGTTTGGGGCTGATATTACGCGGTAGCAGATAGGGCGCGTCGGTTTCTAATAGCAGTTTGTCTGACGGAATGTACGCAATAGCCTGTTGCAGTGCCTGGCCGCGGCGTTCGTCACACACCCAACCGGTAATGCCAATATAAAGACCAAGATCCAGATAGGCTTGCAGTTGGGCCCTGTCGCCGGTAAAACAATGTGCTATACCCTGGCTGATTTGCTGTTCTTTCAACATGGCCAGCTGGGTGTCAAAAGCATCCCGCTCATGCAAATACACCGGTTTTTGCCACTGTTTCGCCAGTTGCAGCTGTTCGGCAAACACTTGTTGCTGTTTAGGCCGCGGTGAAAAATCGCGATTGAAGTCCAGGCCGCATTCGCCCACTGCAGCAACCTCAGGCAAGGCCAGCAACAATTTGAGCTGGATTACCCAATCGCTGGCAGTAGCAGCGGCCTGATGTGGATGCACGCCGGCAGTGGTTTTGTACTGTGGGTTTGGCTGGCACAGTGTCAGGTTGCGCTGGCTTTCAGTGATATCAGAGCCAATAAGCAGTAACCGATTGACACCAGCCTGGCTGGCAGACAACAACACATCAGCGCGATCGCTATCGAACTGGCTACTGAATAAATTAACGCCGGCATCGCACCAAAAATTCATATTATTTTACGCGTTTCACCCGGACAGTACGGCTGCTTTTGTCGTTACCAAGTAAAAACGAGTCGAAAGCTGCGCGGCGAATAAAATGCGTTTCACCCTCTGCTATTTTGTAGTAATCGTTACCCACTTGCTGCCAGATTTGGCCATTGGCAAACTCAACCGTCAATTCTTTATGCGGATTGTAGCGCAATGATTTCACCACAACCTGCAGTTGCTCGTTATCCGCATCGTTTAGCTGGTGATGTTCGATACCAAATTGCTCAGCTGCCGGGCTGCTGTTGACAGCTTGCTGTGCAGCCGGGCTTTGCGGCGCTGTTGCTTGAGCTGCAGTGGGTTTGGTAACAGTTTTACCATCGGCAATAGCATCGTAGCAGGTTAGCCGGCGCAAGGCGTTTTGTTCTGCCCGGCACAGTTCTAGTGCTTGCTCCAGCGGTATAGCCGCTGCAGCCACCTTAAAGCAGCAACTTAATGCAGCGATAATAACGATAAGTTTATTCATAACTGTTGTTCCTGATCTTCTTGTTGTTCTGGTTTGGGCTGATAAAACCGGCTTAACGCCAGGCCAAGTTCAAATAACAGCCACATGGGTACAGCCAATAAGGTTTGTGATAATACATCTGGCGGGGTCAGCAGCATACCTAAAATAAAAGCGCCAACCACTATGTAGGGACGTTTTTCTGCCAGTGCCGCGCGGCTGGTGACGCCAGTCCATACCATCAGCAGGATAGCCACAGGTATTTCGAAGGATAAGCCAAACGCAAAAAACAGCTTTAGCACGAAATCGAGATAATTACTGATATCCGTTGCTACGGTGACACCTTCAGGCGCTATGCTGGTAAAAAAGCCAAAGATTATTGGAAACACAATAAAGTAAGCGAAGGCGATACCGCTGTAAAACAATAGGGTGCTGCTAACGACCAGCGGTGCCATCAGGCGTTTTTCCCGCCGGTATAGTGCAGGGGCAATAAACTGCCACACTTGCAGCAGTATATAAGGTACAGCCAGACAAATTGCGACAATAAAGGTCAGTTTAAAGGGGGCAAAAAATGGTGCCGCGACATCGGTGGCAATCATGCTGCTGTTTTCCGGCAGCACAGCCATAAGTGGTTTGGCCAACTGATGGTAAATGTCTTGCGCGAAGGAGGCTAATGCAGCAAATACCAGGATCACCGCAATGACGCAGCGTAGCAGCCGGTTGCGCAACTCTATTAAATGCCCCAGCAGGCTATTGGGGTTAGCGTTCGGGCTCATGTTTGTTATCTTTACTGCCGGTTACAGGGGTTAGCGGAGTGTTTACATCGGCAGCAGCCTGCTTTAACTCCGCTATGGCGGCTTTTTCTTGCTCAGTCAGGTTGAGTAAGTTTTTTGCTTCCGCGTCTTTGAGCTTTTGATGCAGCTCATGGGAACGCAATTCGTCATTCAGTTCGGCCTGCATTTGCTGGCCAAACTGCTTAATACCGCGCACAGTTTTATGCACTGAACGAATGGCACCAGGCAGCCGTTCCGGGCCAAGCACCAGCAAGGCTACTACGCCTATGACTACCAGTTCCCAGAAGCCCATTTACACTTTGTCTTTTGGAGCAGTTTCTGTGGCTGAGGTTTTCACGCTATCTGCTTTGGCTTTGTCAGACAGTTGTACTGTGCTGCTTTCTTCAGCCTCTGGTTCGGCTTCATCTTTTACCGAATTACGAAACCCCTTGATGGCAGAGCCTAGATCTGAACCTATACCACGCAGTTTTTTAGTACCAAAAAGTAGTACGATAATGGCCAATACGATAAGTAATTGCCAGATACTGATATTGCCGAACATGTTAGATCCTCTTGGACGATTAAGTTAACCAGCTGTCAGAACCATTGTATGGCGTTAGTATGACAACGTTGTGATCGCCTAATTTAACGCTTTGATCGCAAAGCCGATACTGCCAGCGAATAACAGTACAGCCAGTGCCATGCTACCCTGAAAAAACACTATACTAGCACTAATCAGGCTGGCTGCAGCAAAGGTTGCGCTAACTATTTGTACTCTGGCACGGGCTTGCTGTTGTTGCAGCTGTGTCAGCAGTTGTAATAGTTGCCGTTGTTGTTTCGGCCCCTGTTCCAGGTACTGGTGCAACAAATTTGGCATTTGCGGCAGCTTTTCCGCCCAGAATGGCAGATTATCTTTAATCTGCCGCCACACCGCCGGCAAACCGACCTGTTGTTTGACCCAGTTTTCTAAAAAGGGTTTAGCGGTTTTCCATAAATCCAGCTGCGGATAAAGCTGGCGACCCAGACCTTCAATATACAACAGGGTTTTTTGTAGCAATACCAATTGCGGCTGAACTTGCATTTCAAAGCGACGTGCGGTGTTAAACAAGTTTAACAGGACATGGCCAAAGGATATTTCGGCCAGCGGCTTCTGGAATATTGGTTCACACACCGTGCGGATGGCGCTTTCAAACTCTTCTACTTTGGTATGCGCCGGTACCCAGCCGGAATCTACGTGCAACTGGGCCACTTTTTTATAATCGCGGTTAAAAAAGGCGACAAAATTTTCTGCCAGATAACGTTTGTCTTCGGCGTTTAACGTGCCGACGATACCGCAATCAATGCCGATATATTTTGGATTAGCCGGTGTGTCGCGCGAAACAAAAATATTACCCGGGTGCATGTCAGCATGAAAGAAACTGTCGCGAAATACCTGAGTAAAAAATACCTCCACGCCACGTTTGGCCAGCAGCTCCATATCTGTGCCCTGCGCGTGCAGTGCAGCGATATCTGACACCGGTATGCCGTAGATGCGCTCCATTACCATAACATTGCCACGGCTGTAATCGCTGTAAACAAACGGAATATACAACGAGTCAGAGCCGTCAAAATTGCGCCGCAATTGAATGGCATTGGCGGCCTCGCGCTGCAGGTCCAGTTCGTCCAGAATGGTTTTACGATATTCCTGCACGACTTCGCGCGGCCTTAACCGCTTGCCGTCGGGTAAAAAACGGGCGGCGGCATCTGCCAGGGTATCCATCAGTGCCAGATCGGCCAGAATTTGCTGGCGAATATCCGGCCGGATCACTTTAATTACCACATCGGCCACGTTACCGTCAGCCATGCGCAGCCGGGCACTATGTACCTGAGCAATAGAAGCCGACGCCAGTGGCACGGTATCAAAGCTGTCAAACAACTGCGTTATGCTATCCAACTCTAACGCCTGTTCGATTAATTGCTGCGCCAGCACACCATCGAATGGCGGTACTTTATCTTGCAGTTTTGCCAGTTCGTCGGCCAGTTGCGGTGGAAACAAGTCTCGCCGGGTAGACAGCATTTGGCCAAATTTTATCCACACCGGGCCCAGACTTTGCAATGCCAGCCGCAAACGAACGCCAACCGGCTGATCCGGATGGCGGTTACGTAACCAGAACAGGCAGCGCCGTGCCAGCCGGGCATACCAGGGTTGCCATTGTTGCGGAATAAGCTCATCCAGCCCGAACTGCAGCAGGGTTTTTTGGATCTGATAAAAACGACTGATACGCACTAGCTCTCCTGTACCCTGGCGATGTGTAGTTGTAACTGCTCTACCCGGGCGGCTAACCGGCTAACCGCATCACTGAACTGGGCCATTTCTATAGCTGTCGGTGTCAGCAGCAATTCATCCTGCGCCAGCGCCGTGCCGCTTTGTTCCAGCGCACTAAGACGGCTGCTGATATAACTTTGCAGTTGCGTCAGGGTTAGGGCAATTTTGTGCGCCATGGCATCACCGACGTAACCAGACAGGCTTTGCTGCCAGTCTGGGCTCAGTTTTTGAAAAAAGTGGCTATATTGCTGTGCTACCTGTATGTCGCCGTCAATTTGCAGCACATCAGCTTTAATCAGTCGGGTTAACTGGCTGGGATCGCGTAACAAGCGCAGGCTGGCCAAATCAGTTGCAATCCGGCAATCCACGGCATCTTCATGCTGATTAAATAAAATAGTATCCGAGCTGGCAGTTAACACTATGGTGGCTGGCCATTCTTCTAACCGGAATGCCAGTTGGCGGCCTTGTAACCGGGTTAAACTGGCTGCTGCTGCCGGGTCCATCGCGATCAGTCTGCTGCTGACTTTTTCTGCCAGGGCACAAAATAATTGCGGCAGCAGGGGCAGCATCAGAACTTGTATCCACGGTGTAAAGCAACGATGCCGCCAGTCAGATTATGGTAGCTAACTTCAGCAAAACCGGCGCTTTCCATCATGGCTTTTAACGTGTCCTGATCAGGATGCATGCGAATAGACTCGGCCAGGTATTGATAACTTTCTTTATCATTGGCCACCAGTTGGCCCATCGCCGGTAACAGTTTAAACGAATATAAGTCGTATACTTTACTCAGCCATTGCTGCTCTGGTTTGGAAAACTCCAGCACCAGTAAGCGGCCGCCCGGCTTTAATACGCGAAAAATCGAGCGTAGTGCAGCATCTTTATCGGTAACGTTACGTAAACCAAAGCCGATACTGACAATATCAAAACTGGCATCGGCAAACGGCAGGGCTTCAGCATTGGCCTGCACATAGTCAATGTTATTGACCAGGCCCAGATCTCGTAATTTATCGCGGCCGACGCTTAGCATCGAGGCGTTAATATCCGCCAGTACTACCTTGCCTGTCGGACCAACCCGTTTGGAAAACAAAGCGGTAATATCACCGGTGCCACCGGCTAAATCCAATACTTGCTGGCCGGGACGGACACCGCTGCAGTCAATAGTGAAGCGTTTCCATAGCCGGTGAATGCCTAGTGACATCAGGTCGTTCATCAGATCATATTTGGCGGCAACCGAATGAAACACATTGGCTACCATAGAGACTTTGTCGTCAGCGGCCACGGTTTTAAAGCCGAAGTGAGTGGTATTGCTGTTATGGTCGTTCATACTGCTGGCCTGTTGGCGGATTAATGCGGCTAGTGTAAAAGATTACGTTGTGTCCGCCAACTTATCTCGTTGCTTTTATGCCGGTTAAGCCGACAGCATCATTTCGCTGGCAACCTGATTGCGGCCGCGTTGTTTTGCCAGTTGTAATACCTGAGCGGTACGGCCAAGAAACTGATACCAGTTTTCACGATGCTGAAACAGGGAGACACCCAGTGAGATAGTAATTTTGGGCAGGGTAGTTTTATTGCGCGAAGACACAAAACGTAGTTTTTCCACACCGCGGCGCACCTGTTCGGCGATTTCGCTGGCGCTGCGCAGATCAACATCGGGTAACAATATTAAAAATTCTTCGCCACCGCTGCGTACCGGCAAGCCACTGCTTTGCACATAGCTGCTGATTTTACGGGCGACTTTTGACAGGATGACATCACCGATGGTCGCGCCATATTGCTGGTTAAAGCGGCTAAAATGATCCAGATTGATGGCAATGGCGGCTACACGACGGCTGGGTTGCTCACTAAACCACAGGTCGATTTGGTTTTGCATAGCAAATCTGTTGTATAGCCCGGTAAGCGGATCCAGCAAACGCTGCTGTTTGACCTGCTCAAGCTCCTGACGTAACTGGTGGCTTTGCTGATGGGCCAGCAGCAGTTGTTGTTTCAGTTGTTGCTGGCTGTGACGAAAATCTGTTGTTTGCTGATGCAACTGTTGCAACAACGGCACGGGTTGTTGCTTATCTGAGAATTGCTGCAGCTGATAAATGCCAACATCGAGTTGTTGTAAATATTCGTCTACCTGCTCGGCGGCAACGTCGCTGTATGCAGCCATCCGGCTGACCATGCTGGAGGCATCATTTAGCAGTTGCTCTTGTTGTTTATTGGCCGGTGCTAAAAAGCGGCTGTATAAATCTGCCATCACAAAATCGTCAAGCAGAGCTTTGGCAGCAAGTTTTTGTTCAATAACGTGGCATAACTCGGCGTTGTAGCCGCTGATATAGTCATAGCAAACGGCGTAATTTACCGGATGAGCAGCCAAGCCGACGTGTTGTAAAAACGCCTTTACCTGGGCGGCTTTTTCACTTGCCTGTTGTAGTGAATCCTGGTACTTCATAAGGTCACATCTTACTCCGCTTACTGCCTTGCTATGGTATCGCAGCCTGAAGTTAACCCGCATAATACGCAAGCCATAGTACGCGAATATTTGCAGCTGGCAACAGCTGTTTTTCCCCGAAAGAACAGGCCGTTGAAAAATTCGGCATTTTGCTGTGCTATTTGTATTAGTGTTGCCAGGCCGGCGGTTAAATTAAGTTTAACCGCAGCAGTTATGGGTTAAGTACGCTGTATTCTGTTGTTAAAGCCGTTACAATCGTGCTGGTGTAAACTGTGGGAATAAAAAAAATGAAACTGACCACTGGCTGTAAAGTATCTCTGGTATTGCTGACGTTATTATTAACCGGTTGTGCGCAAACAACACAGCGTGCCGACCAGAATTTCAACGAGCTGGCTAGCCAACTCTGGCGGGCAGAACAGCAACTGACAGAGGCACCTGTTGCGGGCTTACTGGATATGTCTCCGCAGGCGTTGCAGCAGCGGCAGCAACAACGCTTAAGTTGGCAAGCGCGGTTACAGCAAGTGTCTGTCGCCGGCTTGTCTGAACAAAATCAGATAAACCACGCCATCCTGAGTTACCGTCTGGCCAATGAGATTGATGAGTATAATTTTAATGCCCATCTGATGCCGCTGACCTCAGAAGCCGGTTTTCATACCAGCCTGGGTTTTTTACCGCAATACAGCCGTTTTACCAGTCTGGACGATTACAATAACTATCTTGGCAAGCTCGCCGCTATTCCGCGTTATATGCAGCAGCAAATTGACTGGATGACCCAAGGTCTCGCCAACGGCATGACGCAGCCTAAAGCTGTACTGAAAGGCTATGAGCAAAGCATCCTGTCTTATGTTGTTACAGCCCCGGCCGACAGTGTGTTTTACCGGCCGTTTAAGCAGCAGCCGGCCTTTATCGCTGATGCCGACTGGCAACAACTGGTCACCCAGGCCCAGCAGCAAATCATGCAGGCCGTCAATCCGGCGTACCAGGCGTACTATCAGTTTTTTGTTGACAAGTATCTGCCTGGTGCCCGTGACAGCATTGCGGCCAGCGCCTTACCAAAGGGTGCAGATTATTATCAGAACCGGTTACAGCATTACACCACCTTGCAACTGACACCACAGCAAGTGCATCAAATTGGGCTTGATGAGGTGAAACGTATCCGTGCAGAAATGCAGGCGGTGATTGATGGCCTGGGCTTTGACGGTAGCTTTGCCGACTTCGTGCAGTTTTTACGAACCGATGCCCGCTTTTATGCGAAAACACCGGATGAACTGATGCGATATGCTGCTTATTTGTCAAAAAAAGCAGATGCAGAATTGCCCAAGCTGTTTAAAACCTTACCGCGCACACCCTATGGTGTCGTGCCGGTACCGGCTGAAATTGCACCGAAATATACCACCGGCCGTTACTCCGGGCCGTCGCGCAACGACCAGGCCGGCTTTTACTGGGTAAACACCTACCGGCTGGACCGGCGGCCATTGTATGAGATGGAAGCCTTAACCTTGCACGAAGCGGTACCAGGCCATCATTTGCAGATTGCTCTGGCGCGCGAGCAAGCCGAGCTACCGGATTATCGCCGCAGCTTTTATACGTCGGCCTTTGGTGAAGGTTGGGGCCTGTACGCAGAATATCTGGGGCTGGAAATGGGTTTTTACCAGGATCCTTATAACAACTTTGGCCGTTTAACCTATGAAATGTGGCGCGCTGCCAGATTAGTCGTGGACACCGGTATGCACAGCATGGGCTGGAGCCGGCAGCAGGCGATAGATTTTCTGGCGGCTAATACTGCTCTGTCGATGCATAATGTCACCACAGAAATCGACCGTTATATCAGTTGGCCCGGTCAGGCCTTGTCATACAAACTGGGCGAAATTACCATAAAGCGTCTGCGGCAGGAAACCGAGCAAGCGCTGGGCGAGCGTTTTAATGTACGCGAGTTTCATGATGTTGTGCTGAGCAATGGCAGTGTGCCGTTGGCTGTGCTGGAGCAGCAGATAGGTAACTATATAAAACAACAACAGCAATAATTGAAGATGTTGTCGGTATTACACAGTTAGCAGGAATTTAGCATGGTGTGGGCAGTTTTAATCGGCGTTTTGGTTGTTGTGCTGCTGTATATATTGTGGCAAATGGATTTGCTGGACAAAGCTAACAAGCGCTTAAAGCAGCAAATGGCTGCCCGTGAACAAGAGTTGTTGAAGCTGCAGCAAGCGGCCTATCAGCTGGCTGAACAACAAAAAAGCGTTTTACTGCAGCAGTTGCAACAGGTGCCAGCTGCAACGGTGCTGAGTCCGGTAGAACTAAAAATGTGTCAGTTGCTGGTACAGACTTTACCCCTGCTGGTAAAGGAATGTTGTAGCAAAGCTATAACGCCGCAGCAGGTAATGAAACACCAAACGCAACGTTTGCCCGACGGTGCACACCTGGCATTGATGATGAAGCGCCACAACAGATTAACCACGCTGTGGCAAAACAACACCATGATGTCGCATTTGCAGTTGTGTACCGTGGCTGTAGCGCTGGCACAAGAGGAGACGCAGGCTAAGGCGGGGTAGGCCCCGCCATTACCTGCTTGCCGTGTAGTGATGGATCAGTGTCTTAACATCACTTCTGGCTCGGTATTTATTTGTCCGTCCATATCAATAGCTGCCAGTTTAGCGCCGGCAGATAATACGGCCATACTGCCGTTAGTTTGGTGGCGTACAAACAGTAAGTCGTAACCAAAACGTTGTAACTCAGCGACAGAGAATTTCTGTGCCAGATTTAGATCGTCCCAGAAAAAATGTATATCCTTATCCATCTGGCGCCTTTCATCGTTCATAACAGGCTCCAACCATCAGGGATAACAGGTTTCAGGTGCAATCGGCTTTGCGGCTTAACTTAGCTGCAATATCGTTTGCCACTGC
>JAHJZX010000037.1 GCA_018826295.1 Gammaproteobacteria bacterium | reverse complement strand
TCCCTACAAGTTTTTGCCTGGTGGCAATAGCGCTGTGGAACCACCTGATCCCATTCCGAACTCAGAAGTGAAACGCAGCTGCGACGATGGTAGTGTAGCATTCGCTATGCGAGAGTAGTTCACCGCCAGGCTCCTCATTCAAGCAAAAGGCTTACCCCAAACGGTAGGCCTTTTTGCGTTGGAGCGCCCCGCGGTGCACTATCGTCACATAACAGCTACAGCGCTTCCCGACACCTTTGTCGCTATGCGAAGTGAACTTGGCTGTAGTTCACCGCTGGACGCCAGCCCCGCAGCCACCTCATTCAAGCAAAACAGAAAAAATTGCTGAAAAACTCGACAAACGCCGACGAAAGATTAACACTGAAAACACTATCAAAAGGAGTTGGTTGTGTCGTTATCTTCCTCTGTCAAACCTCAAGCTCTTCAGTTATTGCCTGCCATTGCATTAGTGCTGGTATTGCAGACAACCGTTGCTATTTTGCTATTGGCTCTGGCCTGGCCGATCATTTGGTCTGTCATTATTCATGTAGCAACTGTCGTATTGAGTATTGGTGCTATTGTCATGTTGCTACAGCGCCAGCAACGTATGCAAAGTGATGAATTAGGTGCAGTGAATAAAGCGCTCACTGAGCTTGAAAGCCAACTTGAACATCATGGTGATCGCCGTTTTACCACAGCTGAGCGACTACAGCAATTGCAGGCCAAGATTCTGCAACTGCATAAACGGGACGCAGAAGTGCGGCATCTGGTGCGGGTACAGGGTCTGATAGATCATGAATTGGCAATTGGTAACCGGGTGTTTTTTGAAAGCAAACTGCAGCATTATCTTGAGGATGGCACCGAATTTGAAGAAGGTGCCGTGTATATTATCCAGCTTAGCCATCCGGAGCCGGGCCGTGCCGGCGTGAAACAACTGCAACGTTTGCGTGGTTGTGTAGATATTCTAAATGCTCTGGCGGCAGATTATACCGAAACTGTGCTGGCCCGGTTGTCTGAAAATGATCTGGTATTTATGGTATCAGGCATTACCGGCCGTGACGTCGATAAACTTGGCGATAGAATGGCGACTTTATTAAGCCGTGCAGCCTGTTTTGCCGACTGCATTGAACTGGATGTGTTGCATATTGGCTATGCACCCTACCAGCGTGGGCAAACATCTTATCAAATCCTTTCTGAGGCCGACATGGCACTGCGTACGGCGCAGTTGCAGGGGCCAAACGCAGCACATGGGTTTATTCAGCAGCAAGATAAGTCTCTGGCTAAAGGTTCAGTCTGGTGGCGCTCGGAATTAAACCGGGCGCTACAGGAGCAGCGCTTCAGCCTGAGCTTTCAGCCGGTGTTCTCCTGGCAGGACGGTGACGTACTACAACATGAAGTGTTGATAAGATTGCAAAGCAGTGATGGTCAACAAATACCCGCCGCGGTTTTTTTGCCAATGGCATTTAATTGCGGTCTGGCAGGACAAATCGATCAGCACGTGTTGTTGAAGGCTGCGCGTTTGTGTGCCGCCGATTACCGGCATCAGAGTCGCTGCAGTGTCAATATTAGTGTGCACGCACTGCTGGATGCTCAGTGGTGGCAATGGCTTGAGCAGATGCTGCTATCCGGACAACTTGAAGCACAGCAATTTGCACTGGAAGTGGCTGAGCATCATTTAATTAAGAATTTTAAAAAGTTACGTGCGAAGTTGCACAAGTTGCACAAGGCCGGTTTTGCTTTAATTGTTGATCAGGTAGGTCTGGTTATTGATAACGCAGTCTATGCTGATGAGTTGCCGCTGGAATCGGTTAAGTTACACCCTTCAGTAGTACGCAATATTGATCAGCATCTGGAGCAACAACTCTTTGTACGGGGCCTGGTTGCCGGTTATGCCGGCAAAGGCGTCCGGGTTATAGCCAGTGGTGTAGAGTTGGAAAGCGAATGGCTAACCTTGCAGAAGTTGGGGATTGCCGGTGGCCAGGGCTTCTATTTCAGTCAGCCATTGAACCAGATAATAGCGCAAGGTCAGTTGCAGTGATCAGCTGACGATAGTGTAGCCCGTGCAAGCCCTGTAAACCACCGGTGTGAAAAAAGCTGATGCGTCGGATTGCCGGCGACAGTTTATTGTTTGCGACCAAATGCACTAGTGCAGCCAGCGCCTTGCCGGTATATATAGGTTCGACATATAACTGTTGCTGCGCCAATTGCCGGCAAAACGCTAGTAACTCTGTATCAAAACGCGCATAACCGGCACCAACGTAATCGCTAATTAACTGCCATGGCCGTAACGACTGCTGCGCTGGCAGTAACTGTTCGATGCGCTGGTTAAGTGAGCTATCTTTTACTACCGTCAGGCCCAGTATTGCTGTGTCAGCGGGCATAGCCTGACTGGCAATCAGGCCTGCAACAGTGCCGCCACTGGCCGTTGCACAGCAGACTAAGTTTGCTGGGCCAGAAGGGGTGTTGGCAAAATCTATGTCGCCAAGGCCTTTAGCACCCGCTGGTGAAGAGCCGCCTTCCGGTATCGCTAACATCTGCGGCTGTTGCGCTTGTAAACTGGCGATAAACTCTGAGTCATTGCGCAGACGGTAGCTGTGGCGATCCAGCGCTTTAAGAATCATGCCATGGCGGCGGCAAAAATTCAGCGTGGGATTGCTATCGTCGAGTTGGTCAGTTCTGACATAACCGGTGCTACGTAGACCCAGCTGTTGGCATGCTTTGGCTACTGCGGCCAAGTGATTGGAAAAAGCGCCGCCAAAGGTAAAAACGCCACTTTTTTGTTGTTGCATTGCCTGTTGCAACGGATAACGCAGTTTCAGGATCTTATTGCCAGATACCGCATTACAGCCGGTATCTAAATGACACAGCCATATTTCAACCCTATTGTTGCTAAGCTGGGGATATTGTAATTGCTGCCAGCGAAGTTGCGGCTGCCAGAACTGAACTGATGATGAATACAACATAGTAAGACGCATGACAGCTGACCGAATAGCCGTTAGTATAACGATATGCAGCTAGCGAACGGTAATTTATGCTGGAAAAAATAAGCAGTTACTTCAGGCGTCAAGGCAATAATGCCGCATCACAGCTTGTCGTGTACCTGACAGCAGACACAGTGCATTTGTTGCGGGTAAGCGCAGGCCAGGTTAGCCAGTGCAGTACAGCAACTTATACTAATGAACAATGGCAGTCGGCGTTGCGCCCAGTGTTAGCTGAATTGCCTTCGGCCAGTGTGCTGGATGTGATATTAGCGCCTGAATTTTATCAGTTGGTGCAGTTAGATAAGCCGGCACTAACAGATGCAGAATTGCTGCAGGCGTTACCCTGGCAGGTAAAAGATCTGGTAACAGTACCAGCTGAAGATATGTTAACCGACTATATTGATTTGCCCGGACAAAGCGGTGCACAGGCCAAAATCAATGTTGTAGTCGCCCGGCTGAGTTGGCTGAAGCAACTGGTACAGTGCGTTAGCAGTGCCGATATGCAGCTGAAAACCATACAGCCGGCAGAATGGCTGGCTCATCATCTGATAGCGGCCAGCCCTCAGCCAGCAATGCTGGTTATTCATCAACCCGAGCAAGAAGTGTTGCTGCAAATCGTTCAGGATGGCCGGCTGTATTTCTCCAGACGTACCCGTGGTTTAACCAAGCTACATCTGCTGAGTGCACAAGACGCGCAGGGAGATATGCTGGAGCGGTTGTTGCTTGAGGTGCAGCGTTCGATGGATTATTTTGAAAGTCAGTTAAAACAAGCACCGGTGCGTGATATCCGGGTGCTAACGCAACAGCCGGATTTAATGTGTAAACTATTAGCAGACAATGGTTTTGGCCGGGTAGAGCCGCTAAGAGCCCCTTTACAGTTAGGCGCCTACAGTAACCAATTTGTCCATTGCTGGCCCGCGATTGCGGCAGCAGTAGCCGGGGAGGCGCTGCGATGATTAAACAGCAGGTCAATCTTTATCAGCCGGTGCTGTATATTCAGCGGCAATTGCTTACTTTGTCCCGTCTGGCATATAGCTGGCTGGCTTTAGTTGTGGTACTGGCACTGGCGTTTTATCTGCTACAACAACAAAGCCAGCGCCAGACAGAGCAATTAGTTGAGCAGCAAAGAGTGCTGGACACTGCTCAGCAGGAAAATGCTATGTATCAACAGGCGCTGGCACAACGTCAACCTGCGCCGGAGCTACTGTTGCAACATCAGCAATTACTACATAGTGTGCAGCAAAAGCAGCATTTACTCCGTTACTTAGCCGGGCAACAGCAACAAGCCAGTTTGTTTTACAGCCCGGTATTGCAGCATTTGCAGCAAATCGACCGGCGCGAGTTATGGTTAACCCGTTTTTCGTTGCAGCAGCAATACAGCAGCTTTGCCGGTATTGCACTTCAACCTGAAGCTGTACCGCAATGGCTGACAGAGTTAGGCAAACTAAGTTATTTCCATGGTCAGCGCTTTAATCAGATTGATTTGCAGCAGGTAACAGACAAAACAGCAGTCAGTTTTTCGCTGACCGCAACGCCAGGAGCGCTACCATGAATCAATGGCAGCAGTTATCAGAGCGTTTCAGCCAATTGCAGCCGCGTGAAAAAGGGCTAATCGCAGCGGCAGTTCTGTTTTTAACTTTGTGGCTGGCGTTAAATTATTTGCTTGAGCCAAGCTGGCAGGCAACAAAAAAGCAGCAGCTACAACAGCGGCAGCTGCAACAGCAACTGGCTGATGTTCAGCAGCAAACAGTACAGTTTAAAGCGCAACTTGGCGTTGATCAGGACGCCGGATACCGGCAACAGATAGCCGATTTACAACAACAGCAACAGCAGCTGAATGCGCAAATCAGGCAGAGTGCCAGCCATTTTATTGGTGCCGAGCAAATGCTTAGCCTGCTGCAAAATATGTTGGCAAGCAGCGAGGGTGTGCAAATAAAACGTTTAGCCAGTGCACCCGCCGAACCGGTGAAGCTGGAAGGCCAAACCGCCGAAGACGCCGCCTTGTTGTATCAACATAAACTGACACTGGTGATGACAGGCAATTATGCCAGACTGTATCAGGTACTGACCAGGATGGAGCAATTGCCCTGGTTAATTAACTGGGCCGGCTTGCAATACCAAGTAGAACAATACCCTGAAGGGGAATTAAGTCTGGAGCTGATTACAGTGAGTGAACATGAAGATATTATTCGTCTGTAGCTTTTTTATGCTGTCTAGTCAGTTGGTTATGGCTGATCCAACCCGGCCGGCACCGGGATGGCAGGCAGATGCCCAGCAGGCTGGTACTGTGCCAATAACGGACACGTTAAAACTACAGTTAATTAAAGACAGTCCGCAAGGTAAAACAGCGCTGATAAATGGTCAGCTGCTACGCAAAGGGCAAAGCATTAAACACTATACCGTTGAAAATATCACCGCGCAGCAGGTTACTCTGGAAGCCAATGGTGAGCGGCATGTGTTGTCATTACTTAATACAGCGATAAAACAATATGAATAAAGGTGTGAAAAGTAACAACCTGTGGCTAGCAGGCGTGGTGCTGCTAAGCGGCTGTCAGGCAATGCAAGCCTCTAAAGTACCCGTTGCGGCTGCAGAGCAACTGCAACAGGCGCAACAGGCCAGGCCGCAACCCGTCGCTGCGCCGCAGCCGCCGGCAGCCATTACCCGGGATCTGCTCAGCGGCGTCAGCCCGGTAACGCCGGAATTGCCACGATTTAATGTATCGGCGCAGCAGGCCGACGTTGCCGATGTGTTTCAGTCTTTGGTTGCTGACACGCCATACAGCGTCATGCTGCACCCAGATGTCAGCGGCACTATTACACTGCAGCTTAAACAGGTGACTTTACCGGAAACTATGGCCTTGGTACGCCAGCTGTATGGTTTCGATATCCGCCAGCAGGGCTTGGTATTTAAGGTGTTTCCGCCGGGGCTGCGTACAGAAAGCATAGCGGTAAATTACCTGATGCTGCAGCGCCAGGGGTTTTCTTCTATAGCGGTGAATTCAGGCGGCGTGTCACAAGACAACCAAAGCGGTCAGAATGGTCAGAATAATCGCAACAATAACACTGCGCAAAATAGTGGCAACCAGGGCGGCTTAAACAACCAGAACCAATCGCAATATGGTCAACAGCAATTTAACGGCAGTACTATCCAAAGCGAGAGCAAAACCGACTTCTGGAAAGATCTGGAAAAAGCCATTAGCAGTTTACTGGGCAATAAGCCGGAACGAATGGTGGTAGTGACGCCGCAGGCCGGTTTGGTAACGGTGCGTGGCATGCCGGAAGAAATTGCTGCTGTGAAGGCATTTCTTGGCCAGTCCGAGCAGCATTTGCAGCGTCAGGTGGTGCTGGAAGCCAAAATTATTGAAGTGACGTTAGATGACGAATATCAACAAGGCATAAATTGGCAAAATGCCATTACCAACCTGCGCAATACCAGTTTTAACTTTAGCACCAGCGGCGCGGTGGCCAGTAATGCCATTAGTTCTTCGTTGGGTGGTGTAACGGCGATCTCGTTTAGCAATGCTGATTTTAACGGCGTCATCAACCTGCTGGAAACCCAGGGTAATGCTCAGGTACTGTCTAGTCCGCGCGTTACGGCAATGAATAATCAAAAAGCGGTAATCAAAGTGGGGCAGGATGAGTATTTTGTTACCGATGTCAGCAGCGACACCACTATCGGGTCTGGCGGAACCACCAGTACACCGAATATTTCACTGCAACCGTTTTTTTCCGGTATTGCATTGGATGTAACACCGCAAATTGACGAAAACGGCAGCGTTATTCTGCATGTGCACCCCTCGGTTACCGAAACTGCAGAACAAAGTAAAACCATCCAGTTTAGTAACGAACGTATAGTGCTGCCGCTGGCACAAAGCAATATTCGTGAATCGGATACCATTATCCGCGCCCGCAGCGGCGAAATTGTCGTGATCGGTGGCCTGATGCAAACGGTCACCAGCGACAGCGAGTCACGCACGCCGGTACTTAGCGCTATCCCGTTAGTGGGTAAACTGTTTACCAGTGTTAATAAGGTAGAAAAGAAAAAAGAGCTGGTTATCCTGCTGCGACCTACGGTAGTAGCCGATGGTGTATGGCAGCAACAGTTGCAGCAGTCAGCCGAATATATATCCGACTGGTACCCGAGATAAGCTATGTATCAGCGCCATTTTCAGCTACAGCATCTGCCTTTTGGCCTCACGCCTGATACACGGTTTTTTGTACCGTTGCAGCAACATCAGGATGTGTTGGCCGTGCTGAAAACTGCGCTGAATGCCGGTGAAGGTTTTATAAAAATTAGCGGCGAAGTTGGCAGTGGCAAAACTCTGCTGTGCCGGATGTTATTGCAACAGGCAGAGCCCGACTGGCAACTGGCTTACCTGCCGGATCCTTGTCTGACACCACTGGAGCTGCGCTGGGCATTGGCGCTGGAGCTGGGCTTGCACTATTCCGGCAATATCGATCCGCCTCAGCTGTTGCAATTGCTGCAGCGGCAGTTAATGTTGCTGGCAGCACAAGGTAAAAAAACCATTATTTTGCTCGACGAAGCGCAGGCGCTGCCAGATGACACCCTGGAAGCCTTACGTTTACTGACCAACCTTGAAACAGAGCAGCGTAAGCTGTTGCAAGTCGTACTATTTGGACAGCCCGAGCTAAATAGCCGGCTGGGCGCTTACCGGTTCAGGCAGTTACGCCAGCGTATTACTTTTTCCAGCCACCTTAGTCTGATGAGCCGCAAACAGGTTACGGCTTATCTGCGCCAACGTATTTCACAAGCCGGTGCCACGGTGCCGTTATTTCGTCCGGCGGCGGAAGCGGCCATATGTCGCTATAGCCGTGGCATTCCGCGCTTGGTAAATGTGTTGGCGCACAAGGCGTTGTTGCTGGCATTTGGCGAGGGCCGTGCCGAGGTAACCGCACAGCATGTCCGTTTGGCGGCTCTGGACACTGAAGATGTGTCGCCCAAACCCAAAAGCTGGTGGTGGTATAGCGTAGTGGCAGCGGCATTGTTGACGGCTGGAGTTGCCGTAGCAGCCTGTTGGCCAGCCGGGGCGCTGTTATGAGCGTGCTGAACAAAATGCTGCGCGATCTAGAGCAGCGCCAGCACAGCGGTGGCGTCGCAGCGCCACAAGCAGACAGCCTTAGCCGCGACGACAGCCGGCCGCTTTGGCTTAATTTGTTACTATTATTAAGCGCTATTTTGCTGTTGTTTGCGGTATATGCCATTTTAAACCGGCCCGACAACCAGCCGCAGCCCGTTGTAGCGGACACTCAGACACAAGCGAATACGGAACAACCCCTGGCCTTGGCAGAGTCAGAGTTAACGCCTGTTGCCGCCTTGCCTGTGACCCCTGCTGGGGATGCCTTAGTAGCAACGCCGGATATCAGCCCGGGATCTGCTGAGCCTGGGCCTGAGCTGGCGATGGCGCAACAACCGCTGCCGGCGCAGACTGACAGTACTGAGGAGGCCGCACCGGCAGCTGATACTGTAGAGGCTGACACTAGCAACCCGGTAGCTGCCCCTGCAGCCAACCGGGCGGCAGCGGTAAAAATTGAGGTGCAACGCACAGCGCAAACAGCGGCACAAAAAGGCGCTGCTTTGCAACAACAGGCGGTGCAGGCGGCACAGTCCGGCCAGTTAATGCCGGCCATTAACTTATGGCAGCAGGTACAGGCAGTGCAGCCGTTGCAGGCAACGGCTTATCTGTCACAAGCCAGGCTTTGGCTGCAAATGGGCCAGCCGCAACGGGCCGAACAGATTTTACAGCAGGGTATTAGCGCGGGTGCCGATACGGCTGATGTCCGGTTGTTACTGGCACAACTTTATGCCCAGCAACAGCAATGGCAGGCGGCAGACACGGTTTTGCCGGTGCAGTTTGAGCTACAACAGTATCCGGAATATTACGGTTTAAAGGCTACTGTAGCGCAGCAGCTGGGCGATAGCTTTGCTGCCCAGCAATGGTTTGGCCAACTTATTGTGATACAGCCGCAGCAGGCGCGTTGGTGGTTAGGTGCCGCCGTCGCTTTTGATCAACAAGGCCAGCGCCAGCAAGCGCAATTACATTATCGTCAGGCGCTGCAGTGGGGAGATAAGCTGTCTGCAGAGAGCCGTAACTATATTCAACAGCGTTTAGCTGCAACAGAGTAAGCTATGCTAAGACCACGTTTAAAAATGCGTTTAGGCGATTTACTGGAGCACGAGGGCATAATTTCCGCTTCGCAGCTGCAGCAGGCCTTGCTACAACAACAAAGCAGCGGCCGTAAGCTGGGTGCTACCCTTATTGAGCTTAAATTTTTAACTGAAGTGCAGTTGTTACAGTTTTTAGCGCAACAGCTCAATGTGCCCTTTCTGGATATCGCGCAAAAACAAATTGACCCCAAAGCGGTGCAATTACTACCCGAAGTGCAGGCCCGGCGCTTTCGGGCGCTGGTGCTGGAAGATCATGGTAGCAAAGTGATACTGGGGATGAGCGATCCGGCCGATCTGACCGCGCTGGACCAATTGGCCGTGATACTGGCGCCACGCCAGATAGAACTGGTTGTGGTGCGTGAAAGCCAGCTGATCGAGGCCTTTGACAGCCTGTACCGCCGTACCAAAGACATTGAAAGTTTTGCTACCCAGCTAAAAGCGGAGCACGGCGAAGATAGCCGGACAGATTTTTCTGCGCTGGACGAACTGAATGATGCTGACAACACCATTGTTAAACTGCTGCAGTCTATTTTTGAAGACGCCGTGCAGGTAAAGGCGTCTGACATTCATATCGAGCCGGATGAAAAAGTGCTGCGCATCCGCCAACGGGTAGATGGCGTATTGCAGGAAAATACGCTGGATCAGGTCAGCATCGCCTCGGCTTTAGTGTTGCGGCTTAAGTTAATGGCTAACCTGGATATTTCTGAAAAACGGCTGCCGCAGGATGGCCGCTTTCAGATTAATGTAAAACAACACCAGATAGATGTGCGGATCTCCACCATGCCGGTGCAGCATGGCGAGTCAGTGGTAATGCGTTTGTTGGACCAATCGGCCGGCTTACTGCATCTGGAAGAAACCGGCATGCCGGCGCCAATGCTGGCGAAATTGCGCCGTATTATTCAAAGCCCGCACGGCATGATACTGGTAACCGGCCCGACAGGCTCAGGTAAAACGACTACCCTGTATGGCGTGCTGAGTGAGCTGAATCAGCCCGGCAGTAAAATTATTACGGTGGAAGACCCGGTAGAATATCGCCTGCCACGAATTAACCAGGTACAGGTTAATCACAAAATCGGCCTGACTTTTGGCAATGTACTGCGTACTACTTTACGGCAAGACCCTGACATCATCATGGTCGGTGAGATGCGCGATCAGGAAACCGCAGAAATGGGCCTGCGTGGCGCGTTAACCGGCCACCTGGTGTTATCTACCTTGCATACTAATGATGCCGTTACCAGTACGCTGCGGCTAATTGATATGGGCGCGGCGCCTTATCTGGTGGCTTCGGCACTGCGCGCCATAGTGGCGCAGCGTTTAGTGCGCCGGCTATGTGACTACTGCAAACAGCCATATCAACCCGATGAGCTGGAAACAAATTGGCTGCGTCATCACAGGGCTAACAGCGCAGCAACTTACTGGCATGCACCGGGATGCCAGTCGTGTAACCATACCGGCTATAAAGGCCGGTTGGGGGTATTTGAACTGTTGCTGATCACCAAACCGCTGGCCGATGCGCTGCGGCGTGAGGACACCGTCGGTTTTGCCAATCTGGCGCATACCAGTGAGGGCTTTACCAGTTTAGGTAGCATGGCACTGCAATATGCGCAGCAGGGTATTACCAGCCTGGACGAAGTTATACGGGTGTCTGAATATCTGGATAACGAGCCTGACGACATGGAGCAGGGCTAAACCATGGCGCAATTTCGTTATACCGCCCGCGATCCAAATGGTAATGCCATTAGCGGCCAGTTAGAAGCCGGTAACGAAAGTGCCGCTGCCGACTTATTGCGCCGCCGCAGTGTCATACCACTAACCATAGTGCGGCAACAGGATAAGCCGGCAGAGACAGAGCCGGCAATCAGCTGGTGGCAACCTAAAATTTCATTAACCGACCTTATCATGCTGTCGCGGCAAATGTACTCGCTAACCCGGGCGGGCATTCCTATTATCCGTGCTATTGAAGGGCTGGCGCTAAGTACCGGTTCTAAGCGGCTGCAACAGGTGCTGACCGAGCTGGTTCAGCAACTGGAAAACGGCCGCACCTTGTCCCAGGCGATGGCGGCGCATCCGACGGTATTTAGCCGGCTAATGGTAAGCATTGTCAATGTAGGTGAAAACACCGGCCGGCTGGATGAAGCCTTTTTACAGTTAACCTACTATTTTGAACAAGAGCAGGAAACCCGCAGGCAAATTAAACAAGCCACCCGCTACCCGATTTTTGTGCTTATTGCGTTGGTAGTGGCAATGTTTATTTTAAACCTGTTGGTGATCCCGCAGTTTGCCAATATGTTTGCCCGTTTTAATGCTGAATTACCCTGGTCTACCCAATTGCTGCTGGGCAGTTCGGCGTTTTTTATCCGCTTCTGGCCATTAATAGTGTTGTTTATGCTGGCTGGCGCCTTCGGCCTGCGTTCTTATATTAAAACCGATACCGGCCGGGTGGTGTGGGGCCGCTGGAAAATCCGCTTTCCTATTATTGGCAACGTAATTTACCGTGCGACGCTGGGCCGTTTTGCCCGCAGCTTTGGCATGATGCTAAAAGCCGGCGTGCCACTTACCAGCGCCTTAACCCTGGTTGCAGATGCGGTAGATAACGAGCACCTGGGTGAAAAAATTCGTGACATGCGGCGCAATATCGAACGCGGTGAAAGCTTGCTGCGGGTAAGCCAGCAAAGCCAGATGTTTACCCCGCTGGTACTACAAATGCTGGCGGTGGGTGAAGAAACCGGTGCTATGGATGATATGCTGTCTGAAGTGGCCGGTTTTTACGAGCGCGAAGTGGCGTTTGATTTAAAAAGTTTAACTGCCAAAATAGAACCAATACTGATTAGCATAGTAGCGGTAATGGTGTTAATACTGGCGCTGGGTATTTTTACGCCCATGTGGGATATGCTAAATGCCTACAAAGGCGGTAGCAGTTAAGCTGGATCAAACACTGAATGCGTAAATGTGGGTGTAATTAATAATAATGGCGATATACTAACAATAACAATCAGATGGAGATACGAGTATGAAACGGCAATCAGGTTTTACATTAATTGAACTGATTATTGTCATAATCATTTTAGGTTTACTGGCAGTAACGGCGTTACCACGGTTTTTAAATGTAACTGTACAAGCAGAAGACGCCTCTTTACAGGGCATTGCTGGTGGTTTTGCTTCCGCTGTTGGTTTAGTGCGCGCGCAGTGGGAAGTGGAGGGCCGCCCGGCAACTAACCAGATTAATTACGATGGTGTCACAGTGAGCGTTGCATCATCGGGTTATCCAGCCGGTGGCGGTTCTATTACGGCGATGACTGAAGCGGAGTGTCAAACAGTTTTAAATAATATTTTGCAATCTGCACCTAGCTCAATTACTGCCGCAGCAGCGACAACAGTTGCTGAAATGACTGCTGAAAACTTGTTGGTACGAGTATCAGCTGATGCTGGCTTAGGTGGTACATCAGACTTATGTGTTTATCACCAAACAGCGGGCTTAACGGCTGAGCCAACAGATGAAGCAAGCAGCAATGGCTTTACCTATGATTCAGCCAATGGTCAAGTAACTATTTTCCTGACTAAACCCTGAGTAAGAAGGCAGTACAATGAAACACAGTAAAGGTTTTACCTTAGTAGAGTTGATAATTGTAATAGTAATCTTGGGCATTTTGGCGGTAACAGCCGCGCCAAGATTTCTGAATTTTTCCGGAGATGCTAAAGCATCAGTGTTGCAAGGCGCTGATGGCGCAGTGAAGTCCGCTTCTTCTTTGGTATACGGCAAGGCAGTTATTGCCGGCCAGCAAGGTGCTGCTTTGTCATGCCTTGACGGTAATGCTGTAATTGCTGCAGCTGGTTCACCAGCAGCTTGTGCGAGTGGTGAGGATATTGTTTTCGGCTATCCGGCTGCCGATGCTGATGCAATCAGAGCTGTTGCTGATTTAAAAGCAGAGGATTTTGTTTTTAACACTGCAACCGGTACACCAGCGGTAATACGTATTGCGCAAACAACAGCTGATTTAGAAGATGATGGTTGCTATGTTGAGTATACGCAGGCAGCTGATGCTAATACGCCGTTTACGACTGATGTTGAAACTACTGGCTGTTAAACAAAGAGTTTAAAAATATGAACAACGCATCACACAAAGGCTTTACCTTAGTTGAGCTGATTGTGGTGCTGGTAATAATCGGGGTGCTGGCGGTAAGCTTAGTGCCCCGTTTTTTTTCTGCGGCGGGCACGTCGGAATATTTATATCAGGACCAGCTGCTAAACCTGCTGCGCCGGGCGCAAATACAAAGTATGCAATGTACGGTAGCGTGCACCGTGCCTGTTGTTAGCCTTAGCAATACGGCAGCCGTGATAGATGCTGCTAACTGCAATGGTAGCCTGACTGCCACCGCCGTATGCATTGCTGGGCGTGACGCAGTAAGTTTGTCACCAGCAGGTACTATTAGTTTTGATAGTCTGGGCCGGCCCAGCTGCAGTGCCGGTAGCTGTACAATAGGTGTGCAAGGCGAGACTACACTTAACGTCTGTATTGAAAGCGAAGGCTATATACACCCATGCTAAAGCGCAGCCACGGTGTGACCTTAATTGAATTAATCATTGGCATAGTGGTGCTGGCCATCAGCCTGAGCATTGTTACCTCGGTGCTGGGGCCCTTGTATGTTAAATCGGCCGACCCCTGGCATCAGGTACGGGCGGCTGAACTCGGCCACAGCCTGATGAATGAAATACTCGGCAAAGCCTTTGATGAGCACAGCAACCGCAGTGGCAGCTTATTGCGTTGTGATGAAGCCGGCGCCCAGGCTTGCACTGCTCAGGCTGATTTTGGTGCCGATTGCCTGCACGGTGGCAACAGCTGTCCGGGCGGGCCTTTTGAGCAGCGCAGCCAGTTTGACGATGTCGATGACTTTGATGGTTTAAATGTCAGTGGCGACCAGATCAGTAATATTTTTGGTAATGACCCACGTATGGCTGCGGTATACCGCAGTTACAGTCTGCAAATTTCTGTCAGCTATGATAACCCGCTAACTAAACGGGTCCTGATCGAGGTCACCACACCAACCGGCGCAGTAATAGATTTTGCTGCCTTAAAAGGAAACTGGTAATGCGCAGCCGCGGCTTTACGCTGGTCGAACTGATAGTCACTATGGTGCTGCTGGCCATACTGGCCGGCGGTGTTAGCAGTTATCTGGGCATAGGGGCCCGCATGTACTCAGACGTAGCAGAGCGTGAGCAGGTGTTAGGCCAAAGCCGCTTTGTGGCTGAGCGGCTGGTGCGCGAAGTGCGCAATGCCGTGCCAAACAGCGTGTTTTTGTCAGCAGCAAGTGATTGTTTGTTCTTTTCGCCGTTACTGTACAGTGGCAGCTATATTTCTCTGCCGTTTGATAGCAGCAGCGATGCGCTGACCGTGATCAGCCCCGATTTAGCCGCGATTAGCCCGCTGACTTATTTACCGGGCCAGCAACCAAGGGTGGTTATTTACCCACGAAATATAAACGATTTTTATCATCCAGGGCCAAACAGCGGCGCGGCGGCCACCCTGGCTGAGATCAGCACTGTTGATGCCAGCAATGCCCGTTACAACCTGAGGCTGACCAACGCCAATTTTCGCTTTAGCCGCCAGTCGCCGGAGCGGCGTTTTTACATCGCCGGCCAGATGGTAAGCTATTGTTCGCAGGCAGACGGTAAAGGTGGCTACAATTTATTGCGCAATGGGGTGTTAATGACGGAAGGGCTGCGCAGCAATGCGATATTTAAAGTGTATGATGCCGTATTAACCCGCAATTCTGTGGTCAATATCTTTTTACAGTTTGGTGCGCTTAATAACCCGGATATGTTTTTTAACTATGAGGTGCATATTGCCAATGTACCCTAATTTTCCTGCTCAGCGTGGCAGTGCGCTGGTGATTGCGGTGTTTATCATAGTGGTAATGCTGGCGCTGGTGCTGAGTTTATCGCGTTTGCTGATCAGCAGCAGTGAGGCTGTGGTGTATGAGGTGCAGGGCACCCGTACCTTGTTTGCTGCCCAAAGCGGTTTAGAACTCGCCCTGCCACAGTTGTTTCCGCTGAACGGTAGCGCCGATTGCAGTGCCGTTAACTTAAACCATAGCTTTAGTGGTAAGGCGCTGCAGGGCTGTACCGCACAAATAACGTGTAACGCCTATGCCGACCCCACTCCGGGTGCCAGCCCGCTGTACCGGCTTAGCAGCAGCGCCAGTTGTGATGCCGGCGATTTTAGTACCAGCCGTACAGTGCAGGTTGAGGTGCGGTGATGAAACAATTGCTGTTGGCTGGTTTGATGTTACTTGTACTGCCGCTTAGCGCCGCGACCTATAATCTGAGCAGTGGCAGCTATCCGCCATGCAGCACCAGTTGGAGTGTCAGTGGCAGCACTTATCGCTGCAGCGGCAATGGCCGTATCACACTTAATAGCGGCGACATTGTTATTGCCAATACCAATGCAACATTGATTGCTAATAATGGTTTAAGTTTGAACGGTGTCACTATCGGCACCACAACAAACCGTATTAATGTGCAAAGCGACTATGGCAGCATTGATGCAGTTAACACTAACACCATCTGGGGCAATGTCAGCGCGACTAGCGCGGCAATAACGCTAAACAGTACGACAGTTAACGGCACTATCAGTACCAGCGGTAATATTAATTTAACTGCTGGCGCAGTAACCGGCTTGGTCAGCAGCAGCAACAATACCATTACCACAACTAATACCAATTTGGCTGCCGGAGCGACAGCCCGGTCGGGCATCTCTGTAACCGGGGGCACGGTAGCGGGCAGTTTTGTGTTACTGGCAAACAATCCGCTGACATTCAGTGGCGTTACGATGACAACCGGAAGTATAAGCGGTGCCAGTAGTGTTAGCGTCAGCAACAGTCAGTTGGGCACAGCCGGTAGCATGATTAATGTTAACAGCAACAGTGATGCGATAACCCTTAGCAACAACAGTGTGGTGTATGGTGTGTTGCAGGCACCGGGCTATTCGACAATTAATGTGCAAAGCGGTAGCCAGGTGTATGGCCAGTGTTTGCCAAATTCGACACCGGCCAATGCCTGTGTTCCCTATGAAGTGTTACCACAGGCCAGGGCGCATTATCCGCTCGATTTATGTGCCGATGTCAGTAATGGCGTGATCAGTGATCTTATTGGTAATTATCCGGCGACAGGCATCAATATTGCGGCTGTTGCCGATGGCCGGGTATTAGAAGCCGGTGATCTCTCAGCCGCTGGCAATGATTATATTAACGTGCCGGCCGCCGCGTTAACCGGTTTGGGTAACTTTAGCTTGTCGCTGTGGTTCCGGCTTGATGCCGGTAGCGGTTTTCGTGAGTTGTTTTCGGCCAGCAGTAACAGCTCAGATACCGAGCTTGAGCTGTATATTAACGGTAGCAATGAAGTGCGCGCCGGCCTGAAAGGTTCTTACCACAATTTTGCCGGCGGTAGCAGCAGCCCTGTGGTTGCCAACAATGTTTGGACGCAGGCGACCCTGACCCGTAGCGGCAGCCAGTTATGTTTGTACTTAAATAACCAGTTAGTGCGCTGTGTAAGCGCCAGTAGCGAGAATTTAAGCGTTCAGCGCGCTGCTGTCGGAGTGTGGTGGCGTGCCAATGGTACACGGCAAGATGATTTTCGTGGTGACATAGACGAAGTGCTGCTGTTTAATCAATCGCTAAGCCAGACCCAAATTAACCAAATGTATCAGAATCAGTCAGCCGGGCTGAGCTTTAACGGGGCGCAGCGCAGCAGTGCCTGCCAGCAGTGTTTAGCCGACGATTTCAGTGGCGTGTTATCGCCGGATAACTGGGTAACAGCGCGCAGCAGCGGCAATTTCACCCCTTCAGTGGTAGATGGCCGTTTAAGGTTAACCCAGGCTGCAGCCAATCAATCTACCTCTGCAACGTTTCAGCGCTTATATCCGGCGGCCAATAATCTGGTAGTAATAGAGTTTGATTATTATGCCTGGTCGCCGCAGGGCGGCACCGGAGCTGATGGCGTGGCGCTGATTTTATCTGATGCCACTATTACACCCCAACCCGGTGCTTTTGGCGGCTCCCTTGGTTATGCGCAGAAAGGCGCTGGCACAGACTGCCCGAATTGTCCGGGTTTTGCCGGTGGTTGGCTGGGTATAGCGTTGGATGAGTATGGTAATTTCTCCAGCGCCACTGAAGGGCGTAATGGCGGGCCGGGTATTCGGTCGCAATCGGTGTCGGTGCGTGGCTCTGCTGCCGGCAATTACCAGTATTTAACCGGTACGGCTGCCAATATTTCGCCGCGGATAGATGTGCGTAGCAGTAACGCTGCGGCGCCGGGGCACCGTTACCGCATTACGGTAGACTCGCGCGTTGCTGGCCAGGCGCTGGTGTCGGTACTGCGCAACACGGGTAGTGGTTTTACCGAGGTGATACCGGCATTCAATGCACTGTCTTTTCCCGGTCAGGCTCCGGTACCGGAAAATTTCTTTCTGTCGTTTACAGGCTCAACCGGTGGCTCAAATAATAACCATGAGCTGGATAACCTGAGTATTTGTGCATTACGCTCTTTGCCGGTCGGGGTGTTAATCGATCACTTTCAGCTGAGCCATCCGGCAGAGACGGTAAGTTGTCTGGCGGCACCGGTAGAAGTAAAAGCCTGTTTAAACAATCGCTGCTTAGATGGCGCTGATATTTATACTGATCCGGTCACGGTAACATTGACCGCCAGCGGTAACGCCAGCTGGGCAGAGGGTAATACCGTAACGCTGACTAATGGCGTGGGCACGGCTTATTTACGCAATCCGGTTATTGGCGCTAATCCAGAAATTACCATCGAGGCTGTTAGCAGCGTACCGGCCGCGAAGGCATTTTTCCGTGGCCGCAACCGGTGTATTGTTGGCGCTGGTGGCACGCCGTGTAAAATCCGCTTTGTTAACTCCGGGCTAATATTCGCTGCTGTCGATGGCGAATCAGCACTAACTCATCAGACTGCGGGTGCCAGTTTTAATGCCGTTTTACGTGCAATCCGCACCAATACTACCACCGGCGCCTGCGAGGCCCGGGCCACGGGTAGCCAGCCAGTGCAGTTAGGCTTTAGTTGTGAAAACCCGGGCAGCTGTATTGCCGGGCAGCAATATTCTGTCAATGGCAACCCTATCGCTGCAAATGCTGCAGCTTCCTCGGCCAATCGCAGCACCGTCAATCTGACTTTCGCTGCCAATGGCTCAGCTGCGCTGGCAATGAATTACACCGATGTTGGTCAACTTAGCTTACATGCCAGCCTGACCTTACCAGAACAGCTACCTGATCCGGCAATTACCCTGAACGGCAGCAGCAACGCCTTTGTGGTGAGGCCGCACACGTTGGCGGTAGTGCAGGCGATGCGGCAAAATGGCACGGCCAACCCCGGCACGACAAATGCCGGCGATGGTTTTGTCGCCGCCGGCGAAGCGTTTGACGTTGTAATTGAGTCCCGCAATGCTGCGGGTGTGGCCACGCCGAATTTTGGCCGTGAAGCGTCGCGGCAGTTGGTTACAACCGCCTTTGATGCGCTGGAATATCCGGCCGGCGGCAGCAATGGTCAGCTGGCCGAGGGGCAAACAAATATCACATTACCGGCGGCAAATGGCCAGCAAAGGGTAACGGATGTCAGTTGGAATGAAGTTGGTAGCATCAGCTTGCAGGCCAGGCTCAACAACAACCTGTATTTAGGCGTAGCCGATGTTTCGGCCAAACCGGCCAGCGGTGTAATTGGTCGGTTTTATCCCAATACCTTCAGCCTGGATTCTGCCAGTGTGCTAAATAGCTGCCGTTTGCAAGCCGATGTGAGCGATCACTTCAGTTATATGTCTGAACAGAAGCTAACGGTCAACTATCAGCTGTTGGCGACAGGCGTAGCGGGTAATACATTACACAATTATGATGCCACACTTTATACCGATACAGCCGAAATGTTGGTTGTTGCTGAGAATAACTTAGTTCGCTTAGACGCCGCCCGGCTGGCGCTTAATGCGGCACAGTGGCAGCATGGGGTTTACACCGTAGCGCAGACGGATGCTGCTTTTAACCGCACTACAACACCAGATGGCCCTTATGCTGCGTTGCAATTCGGTCTGCAAGTTTTACCAGGCTCTGAGCGCGACAATCGTAACTTTTCAACATTCACTCTCGGCACTGACGCAGTAGCGTTAAATGCACCTGAGCAAGCATTGCGTATGCGCTACGGCCGGCTGCTGATACAAAACACCGCTGGGCCGGAAGAGGACGTCTTACCCTTGGTATTTCGCAGCGAATACTGGAATGGCAGCGCTTTTACACCGAACCTGGCCGATAATTGCAGCCAGATTAACCCGGCTTTGCTGGCTAACCCACCGCTCAATACCACGCCGCTGCAATTTGGCGGCAGTGTACAGACAATGATAAACGGCGAATTAGCGGCCGGGCCGGTGTGGATAGCGCCAACAGGCAGTACAGGTAACTGGTTGGTTGAGTATCAGGCACCGGAGCATTTGCGTTATCAATGGCGCAGCCCGGCTGCGCCGGCGAGAGCTTGTGATCCGGCACTGGCAAATTATCAGCAGTGTCCGCAAGCCGATATTATGTTTGGCCGCTTTCGCGGTAATCCACGGCAGATTTTCTGGCGCGAGCGCTTTCAGTAACAGTTCAGTTTGTGCCGTTATGCTGCGCAGCGCCACCAGCTGTAGATAAATAGCGGCGGGGCTTGGTTTAATTGCATAAAAATGTAAGATAAAGCTATTCACTTGGCGGGGAGTTACATAGAATAACCCCAGCACTAATTACTACCCATGTGACGCCACAGCTCAGCGCTGTTGAGTGGTTGTTCGGCGCTCTGGCTAATAAGGATCCGGTTCTTTCATGTTTAATAAATTACGTGGCCTCTTTTCAAACGACTTATCTATCGATCTGGGTACTGCCAATACACTGATTTACGTAAAAGATCAGGGCATAGTACTGAACGAACCGTCGGTTGTCGCTATCCGGCAGGAGCGCGCAGGCGGGCCGAAAAGTGTGGCGGCCGTAGGCCATGCAGCTAAGCGTATGCTGGGCCGTACGCCGGGTAATATTAAAGCGATACGACCGATGAAAGATGGCGTAATTGCCGATTTCTACGTCACTGAAAAAATGCTGCAGCATTTTATCCGTCAGGCACACAGCAACAGCTTTTTGCGTCCCAGCCCACGGGTGCTGGTATGCGTACCGTGTGGCTCAACCCAGGTAGAACGCCGGGCCATTCGTGAGTCAGCGCAGGGTGCCGGTGCCCGCGAAGTGTACTTAATTGATGAGCCGATGGCAGCGGCTATCGGTGCCGGCCTGCCGGTGTCAGAAGCGACCGGCTCTATGGTAGTTGATATCGGTGGTGGTACTACCGAGGTAGCCATTATCTCGCTAAACGGCGTGGTGTACTCGTCATCAGTGCGTATTGGTGGTGACAAATTTGACGATGCTATCGTTAACTATATTCGCCGCAATTACGGCATCTTAATTGGTGAAGCGACCGCCGAGCGCATTAAAACTGAAATTGGTTCAGCGTATCCCAGTGACGACGTACTGGAAATTGAAGTACGCGGCCGCAATCTGGCTGAAGGCGTACCACGTAGCTTTACCATGACCAGTAATGAAATTTTAGAAGCGTTGCAAGAGCCATTGGCAGGTATTGTCAGTGCAGTAATGGTTGCGCTGGAGCAATCACCGCCAGAGCTGGCGTCGGATATTTCTGAACGTGGTATGGTACTCACCGGCGGTGGCGCCTTGCTGCGCGATCTGGACCGCTTATTGATGGAAGAGACCGGCATTCCGGTAGTGGTGGCTGATGATCCGTTAACCTGTGTCGCCCGTGGTGGCGGTAAAGCACTGGAGATGATTGATATGCACGGCGGTGATGTGTTCAGTTATGACTAACTGACACTGACTGCTGTGCCCGTACTTGTATGAATGATATGTATTTTCGCGGTCCTTCATTGCCACTGCGGCTGTTACTTGCCGTTGTGTGCAGTGTCGGCCTGATGTTGGTCGACCGCTATACTGACAGTTCTACCCAGCTTCGCAGTTATCTTACCTCTGCCGTCAGCCCGCTGTTTTATGTTGCCAGCCTGCCACAAACCTTATTTTCCGGTGCCTCAGAGCAATTTATGTCGCAACAGGCTGTGCTGGAAGAAAACAGCCGGTTAAAAGAAACCCTGTTACAACAAAGCGGCCAGCTGCAGCTGTTGCGGTTTTTGCAGCAGGAAAACGATAAATTACGCGCCTTATTGGGTTCTGCAGCGCAAATTCCCGGCGAGCCGCTTATTGCTGAAGTGTTGGCGGTATACAGCCACCCGTTCAGTCATCAGGTGGTGCTGAATAAAGGCTCATCTGACGGGGTGCAGGAGCACCAGCCATTGATTGATGATCAGGGGGTGGTGGGCCAGATCACCAGCCTGGGGCCGACCAGCAGCCGGGCTATTCTGATTTCTGACAACACCCATGCACTGGCTGTGCGCACCGAGCGTACCGGCGTGCGGGCTATTGTTGAAGGGCTGGGGCAGTGGGATTCGTTGCGGGTTATGCATTTGCCACACAGTACTGATATCCGCGAGGGCGATCGTCTGTTGACGTCCGGCCTGGATGGCCGTTTCCCTGAGGGGTATCCGGTTGCCCGGGTGACCCGCATCAGCCAGGATGTCAGCCAGCCGTTTATGGTGGTGTATGCCGAGCCTTTCGCCCAATTAGATCGTATCCGCCATGTGCTGTTGCTGGCGCGGCGCCAGGTAGTGACCGATGTTGAGCCGACGCAGGAGCAACCATAATGCGTAAACCACAGCGGCAGGGGTTTATTTATCTGTCTTTACTTATCGCCCTGTTGCTGACGGTGATGCCGATGCCGCAACTGGTTAAGCTGGCACGGCCAGACTGGGCTTTACTGGTATTGATGTACTGGACCATGGCATTACCGCAGCGTATTGGTATTCTTACCGCCTTTTTTACCGGCTTTATTGTCGATGTGTTGGTTGGCACCGTGCTGGGGGTCAATGCGCTGGCGTTTTCTGTGGTTATTTTTGCCGTGGCACAGCATCATCTTAAAATCCGTAACTTTTCGGTGATCCAGCAGTCTTTGTTGCTTGGGCTGTTGCTGGCGCTGTATCAGTTATTACTATTCTGGCTTAGTCATTTCCTGACCGGGGTTTACTTCCGGCCGCAGTACCTGTGGCCTGTCATCACCGGCATGTTGGTATGGCCCTGGTTATTCTGGTTATTACGCCGTTACCGGCGGCAGTTAAAAATTCAATGAAATCTGATTAATGAACTATCCTGATATTGCTCTGGCTTCGGCCTCACCGCGCCGGCGCGAACTGTTAACTCAGCTTGGTGTACGTTTTGAGTTGGTAAAAGCCGACATCGACGAAACGCCGCAGCCAAATGAAGCGCCGGCGGCCTATGTGCAGCGGCTGGCACAACAAAAAGCCCGTGCCGGCTTAAGCCTGTGTCAGCAACGGCCGGTACTGGGTGCCGACACTATAGTCGTCTGCGATGGGGCTATACTGGGTAAGCCAACAGATTTTGCCGATTTTAACCAGACCATGCAGCGGCTATCCGGCCGCAGCCATCAGGTAATGACCGCTGTCGCTCTGCTGGACGACACCCGGCAATTGCAGTGTCTGGTTAGCACGCTGGTCTGGTTCCGGCCGTTAACGGCAGAAGATATCCATAGCTATTGGCACAGCGGTGAACCACAGGATAAAGCCGGTGGTTACGGTATACAGGGGCTGGGCGGTAAGTTTATCCCGCGGATAGACGGTAGCTACAGTGCTGTAGTAGGGCTGCCACTATATGAGACTGACCAACTGCTACAACAATGGCAGGAGAGAGCATGAGCGCCGAGTTACTATTAAATGTGACCCCCAGTGAAACCCGGGTGGCGCTGATTGAAAACGGCATGCTGCAGGAGCTGCATATAGAGCGTCAGGCTAAACTTGGCCTGGTTGGCAATATTTATGTCGGCAAGGTTAGCCGGGTTTTGCCGGGCATGCAGGCGGCTTTTGTCGATATAGGCCTGGATAAAGCCGCCTTTTTACATGCCTCCGATATAGTGCAGCACGATCCTATTGCCGAACTGGAAGGCAAGCCACCAGCCAGCAAGGATATCCGCGTGTTGGTGCGCGAGGGCCAGTATTTACTGGTGCAGGTGGTAAAAGACCCGCTTGGCACCAAAGGGGCCCGCCTAACCACCGATATTACTCTGCCTTCACGTTATCTGGTTTTTATGCCGGGCTCACCCCATGTCGGTGTGTCGCAACGGCTGGAAAGCGACAACGAGCGACAACGGCTAAAAGACATTGTCAGCCAGTATCTGGATGATAGCGGTGGTTTTATCGTCCGCACCGCGGCTGAAGGTGCCGGCGCAGAAGAACTGGCACAGGATGCCAAGTTTCTGAAAAAGCTCTGGGCCAAGGTAGTAAAGCGCAAACAAAAAACCCGTAAAGAAGGCGTGGTATACGAAGATTTAACGCTAGCTTACCGCATACTGCGTGATTTTGTTGGCACCGAGCTGGAACGGGTAAGAGTTGACTCAAAACTGACCTTTGGACAGTTAACCGCGTTTTGTGAAGAGTTTATCCCGCATATGACGCCGCTGCTGGAATATTATCCGGGTGAGCGGCCGATTTTCGATATGTTTGACGTTGAAAACGAAATTCAACGTGCGCTGGAGCGCAAAGTACCGCTTAAAAGCGGTGGCTATCTGATTATCGATCAGACCGAAGCCATGACCACTATTGATGTCAATACCGGCGCCTTTGTCGGCCATCGCAATCTGGATGAAACCATTTTTAACACCAATACTGAAGCCACTCAGGCCATTGCCCGTCAGTTGCGGTTACGTAATCTGGGCGGCATTATCATTATCGACTTTATTGATATGCAAAATGCCGAGCATAAAAAGCGCGTGTTCCACAGTTTAGAGCTGGCTTTAGCGCGTGATCGGGCAAAAACCAATATCCATGGCTTCTCGGCGCTGGGGCTGGTAGAGATGACCCGCAAAAGAACCCGCGAAAGTTTGGAACATATACTGTGTTCTGAGTGTCCAGTATGTGAGGGGCGTGGCAGTTTAAAAACGGTTGAGACCGTCTGTTTTGAAGTGCTGCGCGAAATTGTCCGGGTAAACCGGGCTTATGCGGCAGATAAGTTTGTGGTGTATGTGTCTCCGGCAGTAAAGGATGCACTGACCAATGATGAATTTCATAGCCTGGCTGAGTTGCAGGTATTTATTGGCAAGCAAATCAGCATTCAGACCGAACCTCTGTATACGCAGGAGCAATTTGATGTGGTGATGATGTAGTGCAGGCAAAACGAGTATGCTTTTACTGTTTACACAAGCTGTGGCTGGCACTGGCACTGGTGCTGGTGCTGCTGGCCGTGGCTATAACAGTACTGCGTTACAGCCTGCCCTATGCCGACAACTACCGGCATCAGATCGAACAACTAATTAGTGAGCGCTACAACGCTAATGTCCGGATCGGCAGCCTGAGTGCCGGCTGGCAAAGGTTTGGGCCGGCGCTGTTGTTAAATGATATTCGTCTGTATGACAGTGCAGGTGAGTTGCAATTACATATCGAGGTTACCGAAGTCCGGCTCGATTTCTGGCGTAGCCTGCTCGGGCGTCAGCTAAAGGCCCGGCATTTCCAGCTCAGTGGCCTGCGTTACTATGTCGCCGCCGACAGCTTACTGGCGGCTGATGACGACAATAGCCTGGATGCTGCACCGGTGCTTGACGCACTGGAAAATTTATTCTTTCAGCAACTGAACTATTTTTCTGTGCTGGACAGCCAGTTAATCGTGCAAAACCACGGTTCGCATGATTTGACCATCCATATTAAGCAACTGGACTGGACCAACAGCGCTAACCGGCATCAGGGCTACGGTGAATTCGCTCTGGCAGGTGTTACCGCCAATACCGTATCTTTTGTACTGGACTTGTATGGCCCTAGCCTGCCACAGGCGTTTGGCCAACTGTATTTGCAAAGCGATAAACTGGATGTGCTGCCCTGGTTCGCCAGCTTGCTGCCGCCAAGCCAGAGACTGCAGCAGGCCAGCATTAATTTTAGCGCCTGGGGCCGCATTGATCAGGGCACGCTGCGCCGGTTTCAGGTGGAGCTGGCTAACAACAGTGTCAGTTGGCAGCGTGACGGCAATGAACACCGGCTGCAGCTGGGGCAGGGCCAGTTACTCTGGCAACCCGAGGCGGATGGCTGGGTGCTGTATTCCGGTGATTTGACGCTCAGTGCGGCAGAGCAACATTGGCCTGGCTTACAGTTTCAGTTACGCCGTAATGACGAGCAGTGGCAAGCCAGCCTGAACCGCTTTGCGCTGGAAGCTCTGACGCCGCTGGCTACGTTGCTGGCAGAAGATATCGCCCCGCTGCAACAGATCATGCAATATCAACCCAGTGCTGAGCTGGCGCAACTGCAATGGTACAGCAACGAACAGCAGTGGTATTTCAGTGGAGATATTCATAATCTGCACTCAACACCAGTGCGTGATATACCGGGTGTCAGCCAGCTAGAAGGCGACTTTGTTATCAGTGGCGATCTGGCCTATTTGCAACTGCATAGCAGTGCAGCGCAATTAAGTTGGGACACCTTATTTAATGCAGCCACCGACTACGATGAGCTAAGCGTTGAACTGTACTGGCAGGCAGCCGGGCCAGGCCGCCCCTGGCGGGTTGTGGTGCCGCAGTTAACGCTTACCGCCGGGCCGATGCAACTGGATGCCAGCCTGCATCTGGATGACAGTTTGCAAATTCTGGCCCGGTTACAGCATGCCGACGCCAGTCAGGCCGGTCGGTTTTTTCCGGCACCTTATATGCCACAACAAGTCCGTAGTTATCTGCAGCAAGCCATCGTAGCCGGTACGGTGACCGAGGCCACTATGCTGTGGCAGGGGAAGCCGGCAGATTTTCCCTACACTGAGCAGCAGGGGGTATTTCAGGTACTGGCACAGCTGGATGACGGCCAGTTCGCTTTTGCGCCAGACTGGCCTTTGTTAAACAACTTTAGTGCGCAATTGCTGTTTAATAATGCCAGCATGACGATTCAAAGCCAGGCCGGAGAACTGACGGGCATTGCGTTGCAAGATGGTGTCAGTGCGCAAATCGACAACTTATTCGCCGCCGACACTCTGGATATCCAGATCCGTCGCAGCATCAACGCCGAAGCGTTAACCGAGCTGATGCTGCAATCGCCACTGGCCGGTAATCTGGGTAAAACGCTGGCGCATCTGGGAGCCAGTGGTGCTGTGCAGGGCGATGTAAAACTGGCCGTTGGCCTGAAACAAGCCGGCGTACTGGCCAGTGGCAAGGTGCAGTTTAGCGATACCAGCCTGGCGCTGGCGGCGCCGGCCATGCAACTGAGCCGGCTTAATGGTGAGTTGCGCTTTGAAAACGAGCAGATCAATGCTGACAACTTGTTGCTAAGCTGGCGCGGCTTGCCGCTTACGGCCAGCCTGGAGGGTGGTAACAGTGCCGATGGTTATCAACTGACATTGCAACTCAAGGGCGACCATCAGGCCACACAATTGGCGCAGGCGCTGCATGCACCTGTTGCCCCCTTGCTGCAGGGCGACACCGCCTGGCAGCTGGATTTGGCGCTGAGTTTACCGCACAGCGGTTTTAGTTACAGCGCACAGTTGCAGTCGGATTTAGCCGGTACTGAACTTAAGCTGCCAGCACCCTATAACAAAGCCGCTGACAGCAAAATGCCGTTACGGCTTAGTGCCAGCGGTAACCAGCAGCGTTCATTGTTACAGGCACATCTGCAGCATAATCTGCATTTTCATGCCGAGCTGATGCATGACAGCCAGCAATTCAGCCGGGTACAGCTTAGTGCTGCTGAAGCAGACGCCGGCCTGGGCAGCACAGGTTTTAATGTTAATGTTGATCTGGCCGAAGCCGATTTTATCAGCTGGTTCGGGCTGATCCAGCAGCAACTGGCCGCCAGCAACAGCGAACAGCAGAGCCAACTGTTTCCGCCATTAAACAAGGTGCAAGGTAAGGTGCAGCGCCTGACACTGGCCCCCGATATAGCGCTAAGTAATACCGTATTTGAGCTGGCGCAGCACAGTGATAACTGGCAGCTGCAACTCAACGGCACTGAAATTGCCAGTCGCTGGCAGTTTAACAAAGACGCCAGCCAGGAAATCAGCGCTACGCTGGATTATTTGCAGCTGCCCCTGCCAGAGCAGGTCACGCGCACCGAAGCTGAACTGGTGCGCTATCCACAGCGCTGGTTGCTGGATGTGCCGCCACTTCGCATCAGTTGCGCCGACTGCACCGTCGGTCCTTACCGGCTGGGGCAGGTTAACCTTAAAGCACACAGTGAAGGCAGTCAGTGGCAACTAACACAGTTTGAAGCCCGCTATAAACGCAACCGTCTGTCACTTAGTGGCCACTGGCAGGAAGATACCGCCGTCGGTCACAGCCGGTTTAGTGGCACCGTTGGCAGCAACAATATCGGCAGTTTGCTACAGGAGTATCAACTGACATCGGCAATTTCCGGTAGCACAGCTGAAGTTAATTTTGCGCTGGATTGGCCCGGAGCGCCTAATCAGTTTGAGCTGGCCGACCTGGCCGGCAGTGTAAACTACCAGCTTGGTGAAGGCTCGCTTACTGAAGTCAGCGATCAGGGTGCCCGGCTGTTTTCCATTTTCAGCCTCGATTCTTTATTGCGTAAACTGCGGCTGGATTTTCGCGATGTATTTGCCAAAGGCTTTTTTTATAACGGTATGAGCGGCAATCTGGCTATTTCGCATGGCGTGGTACAAACCAGTGATGCCAGCATTGATGGCGTGCCGGGTAACCTGCAAATACAAGGTTATGCCGACTTAGTCAGCCGCGACTTAGATTATCAAATGGCGTTTTCACCTAAGGTGACCTCGAGTTTGCCGGTGATTATTGCCTGGATGGTGAACCCGGCCACCGGGCTGGCGGCGCTGGCACTGGACGAGGTATTCCAAAGTGCCGAAGTGATCTCGAAAATTAATTTTACCGTGACCGGTAGTTTTGACAAACCTGTGGTAACTGAAGTTAACCGCCATAGTAAAGAAGTACCAGTGCCGGTGCGGGTGGCGCAGCCTGATGCTATTATTGAGCTGCCCGCAGCCCAGCAACCGCAAGCCCCGGCAAACCAACCACATACCCCGGCAAAGGCGCCTCATGGCTGACAATTCCGCAGCTAGCAACATTGCCACTACAGCGGCGAATTGGCGTTTATCCGCTATTCAGCTAAACAGCACGCCACAACCAGAGCATAATCTGGCGGTAGTGGAAGGTTATCTGCAGCAATTACAGCAACACTTTGCTGGCAGCGTGCCGCACCTGGTTGCGCTACCAGAGTGCTTTGCCGTGTTTGGTAGTGGCGATGGCCTGCAGGCGGGTTTTATGGCCCCGTTGGGGCAGGGGCTTATTCAGCAGCGCTGTGCAGCGCTGGCGCGGCAGTATCAGGTTTATCTGCTGGCCGGCTCGTTGCCTGGTCAAAGCCCGGATGGCAGCCGGTTTACTGCCAGCAGTATTTTGTTCGCACCAGATGGCAGCATAATAGCCGATTACCAGAAAATGCATCTGTTTGATGTGGCTGTCAGCGACAGTACCGGCAGCTACCGCGAATCGCAGACCACCTATCCCGGTGAAAAAATTACTCTGGCCAGCGCCGGGCAGTTAAAGCTTGGCATGACCATATGCTATGATGTGCGCTTTCCCGGCCTGATGCAGGCCTTAGCGGCTCAGGGCATGAACGTGCTTAGCGTACCGTCAGCCTTTACCCGGGTAACCGGCGCAGCGCACTGGCAGGTATTACTGCAGGCGCGGGCGATAGAAAACCAGTGTTTTGTGCTGGCGCCAAATCAAACCGGTGTGCACGCCAATGGCCGTGAAACCTGGGGCCACAGCCTGATTATCGACCCCTGGGGCCGAATACTGGCCGACGCCGGTACTGAGCCTGGCTGGATTTCAGCCGAAGTAGATTTAACCGATTGCCGCAGCCTGGCGCAAAAAATGCCGGTGTTGCAGCACAACCGTTTTAACAGTGAGCTAAAACCATGACTGCACCAGAGCAGAACCTGATCACCGCCTCCGACCTGACCGACAATGATCTGCAGGCTACGCTGGGTTATTTATTCGATCATCAGCTCGATTTTGCTGACTTGTATTTTCAGTCCAGTGTGCATGAATCCTGGGTGCTGGAAGATGGTCTGGTAAAAGACGGCTCTTTTAATATTGAACGCGGCGTTGGCGTGCGTGCCATCAGTGGCGAAAAAACCGGCTTTGCTTATGCCGATAGCATCAGCGCCGCTGCACTGAAACAAGCCGCTACCGCCGCCCGTGGCATTGCTGCTCAAGGCCAGCACGGCAGCGTAAAAGCCTTTGCAAAATCGGGTAACAGTAATATTTATTTGCCGTGCGAGCCGCTGCAAAGTTTAAGCAATACTGAGAAAGTGGCGCTGCTGCATCAGATTGAAGCCTACATCCGCACGCTGGACAGCCGGGCCGAACAGGTGATGGTAAGTTTATCCGGCGTGTACGAAGAAGTGCTGGTCGCGGCCAGTGATGGCACTTACGCCACCGATATCCGGCCGCTGGTAAGGTTAAACTGCTCGGTGCTACTGCAGCAGGGCGACCGGCGTGAGCGCGGCAGTGCCGGTGGTGGTGGCCGTACCAACTACAGTTACTTTACCGACATCAACAATGGCGAACCACGCTGGCAGCACTATGCCCGCGAAGCGGTGCGCATGGCACAGGTTAACTTAACGGCTATAGATGCACCAGCCGGTACTATGCCGGTGGTACTGGGCAGCGGCTGGCCTGGTGTATTGCTGCACGAAGCCGTCGGCCATGGCTTAGAAGGCGATTTTAATCGCAAAGGCTCGTCGACCTTTTCTGGTCGCGTTGGTGAGCAGGTCGCCTCTAAGCTATGCACTATCGTTGATGACGGTACGCTGGCACACCGGCGCGGTTCATTAAATATCGACGATGAAGGCGTGCCGGGCCAGTACAACGTACTGATAGAAAACGGCATATTGAAAGGTTATATTCAAGACAAACACAACGCCATGCTGATGGGCGTAGCGCCTACCGGTAATGGCCGGCGCGAGTCTTTTGCCCATTTGCCGATGCCACGCATGACCAATACCTATATGCTGGCAGGGCAGAGTGATCCGGCTGAGATCATCGCCAGTGTGAAAAAGGGCATTTATGCACCTAATTTTGGCGGCGGTCAGGTAGATATCACTTCGGGCAAGTTTGTGTTTTCGGCCTCAGAAGCCTATTTAATTGAGAACGGTAAAATAACCGCACCGATTAAAGGCGCTACGCTAATTGGCAGTGGGCCGGAAGCAATGCAGCAGGTGTCGATGGTGGGCAACGATTTAGCGCTGGATGCCGGTGTTGGCGTCTGTGGCAAACAAGGCCAAAGCATACCGGTGGGTGTAGGCCAGCCGACACTGAAGCTGGATGCCATGACAGTAGGCGGCACCCAGTAAGTGGCCGAACTCGTACATCTATACAGTAAATAGAACAAATCACAGGGACATAACGCAAAATGGCAGCATTTGGCACCGTATTTACCCCCGAGATGATCATCTCGCGTTTTAACAATAACAGCTGGAGTGCGCCGGAACTGGTGGCCAGCGACAGTATCAGCCTGCACCCGGGCGCGCATGTACTGCATTATTCCAGTACCTGCTTTGAAGGTTTAAAAGCCTTTCGCCACGCCGATGGCAGCATTCATCTGTTCCGGATGGATAAAAACGTCGCCCGGTTGGCGCAAAGTAGTGAATTATTATCGCTACCGAAAATTGACGGCGCTATGTTAAGTCAGATGATTACCGACATTGTCCGCCGCTTTGCCGCCGATGTACCAAACCCGCCGGGATCAATGTATATCCGGCCTACCCATATTGGTACTGAGGCCTCTATCGGCAAAGCTGCAGCGCCAAGCCTGGAATCGTTACTCTATGTACTGCTGTCACCGGTAGGCGATTATTTTTCCGGTGGCGCTAAACCACTACGTTTGTTGCTGGAAGACAACGCCCGCTGTGCCTCACATATGGGCATGGTAAAAAGCGGTGGTAACTACGCCAGTGCCTTACAACCTATTATGAAAGCCCGGGCTGCCGTACAGGCCGATCAGGTGCTGTTTTGCCCCAACGGCGACGTACAGGAAACCGGCGCCGCTAACTTTTTGCTGATTGATGGCAATGAAATTATTACCAAGGCGCTGGACAGCAGCTTTTTACATGGCGTGACCCGGGATTCTATCCTGACACTGGCACGTGATCGCGGTATGACAGTATCTGAGCGTGAGCTAACAGTCGATGAGTTGTTAGAGCGCGCCGCGAAGCCGGGCGCCGAAGCGGCGTTATCTGGTACTGCTGCCGTATTAACCCCGGTAGGCACTTTAATTCACGCCGGCAAAGAGTATCAAGTTGGCAGCGGCCAGGGTGGTAGCACAACGAATGCATTACGCCAGGCACTGAACGATATCCAGTGGGGTAAAGCCGCCGATACCCACGGCTGGCTGACTAAAGTGTGTTAAATTTGCTGACACTAAAAAAGGCCGCTTAGCGGCCTTTTTTATTTGCCATGGTTACATCTGGTTACAGACTGTTGACAAAGTTATCGCTAAGGTTATTGTAGTTAAAACTTAACTGAGGGAAGGCTATGTGGCGCTGCGCTGTGGTTTGTTGTTTCACCTTATTGGCTGGCTGTGGCTCAGAGCGGCAAACAGCAAGTGTACCCACACCTACCCCGACACCGCCGCCGGCAGCCTTCAGTTTTCAGCATCAGGGCTTAACCGGTATCACTGCCACCCGTTTATATCAGCAGCATGGCTTGCTGTTTGCCGTTAGCACCGACGGCCTCTATATCAGCAGTGGCGATGGCAGCTGGCAAAGTGCCGGCTTACAGGGCTTTGATCTGGAAGATGTGGTTGCCATTAGCGAGCAACATTTTATTGCCGCGACGTATCAGCAGGATAGTGACGGTTTTCGCCGGCATCTATTGTTTGAAACTTACAACGGTGGCGCCGACTGGGTAGAGGTAAAGCATCAGTTTGGCTTACACGGCGAAACCGAAGCTATCTTCGCCTTATTGTACGACAACAACACCCAGCGTTTATATGCCACCGGCACCGAGGCGCTGGCGTATTCCACCGATCTGGGGATCAGCTGGCAATTATTGCATGGCAGCTGGCAGGGCTTTGGTCAGGCCAAATCGGCGCTGGCTTTCAACAGCAGCAATAACGATGTCTGGTTTGGCGGCCAGGGCGGCATTGAAAACCCGGTGTTGCTGCAGGTCGCGGTAAAAGATGGCAGTGCTAAACTGCATCTTAATTTAATGCCGGCACCATCCTCGATTTACGCGGTACGTTTTGCCCCGGATAACGCCAACAGTGTTTATGTCAGCGGCGAGGGCGGCGTAGTACACAGTAGCGATAACGGTGCCAGCTGGCGCACCTTACTGGGCGATAAAAACTACCGTTTTTACTTTGACATCGCTATCGATCCGGCCAGGCCGCAGCATATTTATACTGCCGGCTGGAATAAACAATTTGATGAACCACAGCCGTTAATTATTGAGTGGTCTGACAATGGCGGTGCAGCCTGGCAGCAATATCAATATCCGGCGCCGGCGTCGTTTTTCGGTGGCGTGCGCAGTATGCTGTTAGTGCAGGAACAAGGGCGTAATGTGTTGTATCTGGGCTTATGGAAGGGCGGCATTATGCGGGTAGTGCCGAATTAAAGCACCCGGTTAATATAAGGGCGCAATAATGCGCCCTTAAAATACCTACCCTGGCGGGCTATTCAGTAATAATCAGCGGTTTAATCAGCTGAAACAGCTCGCGGTAGGCCTTAGGCGGCTGTTGTTTTTCCTGTTCTCTTTTTGCATTGCGAATTAGCTGGCGTAGCTGTTGTACATCAACCTCCGGAAACTCGGCAATAAAACCGGTTACGGCGTCGTTATCAGCCAGCAGTTTGTCGCGCCAGTTTTCCACCTTGTGGAACTGCCGGGTGGCGGCCTGGTTAGTGTTACGCAGCAAGGCTAAGGCCTGTTCTATCGGCTCTAAATCGCGGGTGCGCATTAAGCGGCCGATAAACTGAATATGCCGGCGCAGCGCTTCGCGCTTATTGCTAAGTTTGTCGGCCAGTTGCAGTGCGTCTTTTAATTCGTCGTCCAGCGGTACTCTGGCGCGCGAGGCAGCGCTTAGCGCCACCAGCTCTTCGCCCAGCTTTTGCAGCTCGTGCATTTCACGTTTTACCTGCGATTTACTCTTGCCTTCTTCTTCGTCCCAGGTATCGCCGTTTATAAAATCGGTCATCTTAGTTTCACTCATCACTATAATGGCGCTAAGTATACATGATCTGGCGTTGCAACAGCAGCCAGCGAATGCAGACTATGATAAGCTGACAACAATTTTTTCAGGCAGACAGAACACTATGCACGTAACAGAACCCAGCATCTGGCAGGAAATTGATGAAGTTAAACAGGCGGTAGCCGAAGTACTGGCGCATGCTAAGCAATTAGGTGCCAGTAGCGCCGAGGCATCGATGAGCCGCACTAAAGGGTTAAGCGTCGAAACCCGCCACGGTGAAGTTGAAACAGTAGAGTTTAATCAGGATGGTGGCCTGGGGATCAGTTTGTATTTTGGTCAGCGTAAGGGCTCGGCGTCGACGGCCGATTTAAGCCCGCAAGCACTACGCCGTACGGTAGAAGCCGCCGCCGATATCGCCCGTTATACCTCAGAAGATCCGCACACCGGTATTGCTGAAGCGGCCTGGCTGGAAATGTCACCGCCGGATCTGGATTTATACCACCCGGACAGCATCAGTACCGAGCAGGCTATTGCCTTATGTGCCAGCTCTGAACAGGCGGCTTTTGCTGTAGATCCGCGTATCACTAACTCGGAAGGGGCGTCGTTTTCGTCACATACCGGTTTAAAAGTGTATGGTAACAGCCATGGTCAGTTGGTCGGTTACCCCAGCTCACGCCACAGTTTTAGCTGTGTGGTGATAGGCGAAGATGGCGACGATATGCAGCGTGATTACAGCTTTAGCGTGGCCCGCCAGTACAGTAAGTTGCTGGACCCGAAACAAATTGGCCGTGAAGCCGCGCTGGAAACGGTAGCGCGGTTAAATGCCCGGCAGATCCCTACGCAAAAGGTACCGGTAATTTTCCGCGCTGATATTGCCAGCAGTCTGTTTGGCCATCTGGTATCGGCCATCAGTGGCGGCAGCATTTACCGTAAATCCAGTTTTTTACTGGATAAAGTCGGCCAGCAAATTATGTCTCCTGCTATCAGCATTATTGAGCAACCGCATTTGCAGCAGGCGCTGGCATCCAGCCCCTTTGACGGTGAAGGGGTAAAAACCCGTGATCTGACCGTGATTGAACAGGGCGTACTTACTACCTACCTTACTACCAGCTATTCGGCACGCAAGCTGGGCATGAACAGTACCGGCCATGCCGGCGGCATACATAACTGGCTGATAAGCCACGGCAATGAAGATTTATTGCAACTGTGCCGCACTATGGGCAAGGGCCTGCTGGTTACCGAATTGATGGGCCAGGGCGTCAATACGGTTACCGGTGATTACTCGCGTGGTGCAGCCGGTTTTTGGGTTGAACATGGCGAAATTCAGTTTCCGGTGGCCGAAATTACTATCGCTGGTAACTTAAAAGAAATGTTTATGCAGATGGTTGCCGTAGGTAACGATATTGACCGTCGCGGTGGCGTGTTAACCGGCTCGGTGCTGATAAGCCAGATGCAGGTGGCGGGTAACTAAATGCTTGTTGGACCTTAAGCCAATAAAAAGCCCCGCCAAGTCAGCGGGGCTTTTTTATACACAGAGCCATAGAAACCAGCGAGCTCCGGGCTAGCTGGTTTAGGCTACTGGCTTAATCTACTTTGGTTTTCAGACCGCGGCGAATTAACAAGGCGTCTGTGGTTGGCTCCTGACCACGGAAGGCTTTATAAGACTCCATAGTTGGCCGTGAGTTACCGACCGACAAAATGTTTTTGCGGTAGTTCTGGCCGTTTTCCAGCTTCAAACCACCCTGGCTTTGCACATAGGCAAAGGCATCTGCCGCTAAAATTTCACTCCACATATAGGCGTAGTAACCGGCTGAATAACCGCCACCCATTGAGTGCGAGAAAAAGGTCGATTTATAACGCGGTGGCACTGCGGCTAAATCAACACCGTGCTTTTTCAGCGCAGCAGCTTCAAAGGCATTGACGTCCTGCAGTGGCTCATCAGCAGATAGTGAGTGCCATTCCATATCCAGCAACGCCGCTGACATATATTCCAGCGTGTCAAAACCCTGGTTAAAGCTGCGCGAGTTCATCACTTTTTGCAGCAATTCAGCCGGAATAGGCTCACCGGTCTGGTAGTGTTTAGCATAGTTAGCTATGACTTCAGGGTGTGCTGCCCAATCTTCTTCGAAGGTAGACGGAAATTCGACAAAGTCACGCGATACAGAAGTGCCGGCCAGTGTCGGGTATTTCACATCGGAGAACATGCCGTGTAAGCCATGGCCCAATTCATGGAACATGGTAGTTACATGATCGTAGCTCACCAGCGTCGGTTCGCCGTTAGGTGCCTTAGGAATGTTCATCACGTTAACCACTACCGGCTTTTGGCCTTTCAGATGTGACTGGCCAACGAAATTACTCATCCAGGCACCGCCACGTTTGCCGTCACGGGCAAAGTAGTCGGCGTAGAAAATAGCCAGGCTGCTGCCGTCGGCATCAAACAGCTCGTAGGCCTCTACATCCGGGTGATATACCGGTAAGTCTGGCCGTGGTTTAAAGGTAACGCCGTATAAGCGGTTAAAGGTATAAAACACACCGTCTTTTAATACCCGGTTAAACTCAAAGTATTGTTTTACTTCGTTTTCATCCAGTTCGAACTTGGCCTGGCGCACAAACTCGCCGTAATATTCCCAGTCCCAGGGTTGCAGCTCAAAATCACCGCCTTTTTGTTTAATCATTTGCTGAATGGCCGCAGCTTCTTTATTGGTGTTGGCTACCACTGCCGGCACCATGCTGCCTAACATATCAAATACCGCCTGTGGCGTTTTCGCCATTTGCGCTTCTAAGCCGTAGCTGGCCCAGTTGTCATAGCCAAGCAGCCTGGCGCGCTCGGCCCGCAGCTGGGCTAAACGGGCAACCAATGGCCGGTTATCAGTTTCACCGCTTTGTGCCCGGTTAGCCGAGGCCTGCCATACGCGTTGACGTAATTCACGGTTATTCAATTGGGTTAATATTGGCTGGCGGGTTGTGTTGGTAATGCTCAGCAGGTATTTGCCGTCATAGCCTGCGTCTTTAGCGGCATTGGCGGCAGCGGTAATTTGTGAGTCAGATAAGCCGTCCAGCTCTGCCTTGGCATCAACAATAACAGCGATTTTTTTTGTTTCTGCCAGCAGATTTTGCGAGAACTGGTTGGTTAATTTAGAGTGTTCTTCGTTTAACGCGCGGATAGCGGTTTTTTGCTCGTCGGTCAGCTCAGCACCGGCGCGGACAAAGCGCTCGTGATACACTTCAATTAAGCGCACTGCTTCAGCATCCAGCTTAAGTTCGTTGCGCTGGTTGTACAGGCTTTTAATGCGGGCGAATAACTGCGGATTCAGGTTGATATTGTCTGAGTGAGCGGCCAGTTTGGGCGCCATTTCAGACTGAATTTTGCGCCGCTCCGGATTAGAGTCGGTACCGACCAGGTTGTAGAAAACGCGCGAGGTACGGGTTAGCAGTTCGCCGCTTTTTTCCAGCGCTACCAGAGTGTTATCAAAAGTTGCTGGCTCCGGGTTATTGGCGATGGCCAACACTTCAACCATATGTTGCTGCATGCCTTCTGCAAATGCCGGCAAGAAATGCTCGTCTTTTATTTCGGCAAAATTTGGCGTTTCGTATTGCAACATGCTTTTACTCATTAGCGGGTTAGTGGTGGTAACCTCGGCGCTGCTGCTTACTTCGGCTGCAGGCTGTTGGTTTGCAGTTTGGTTAGGGGCGGTATTGTCAGAACAGGCGGCCAGCGCCAGAGCTGCACCAACCGTGGTGGCGATAAGTGTTTTACGCATTATTCTCTCCCACTAAGATGTCAGGTTTAGTTATAGTTATTGCGTCGAAGCGCAGGCTGCGTCGAGTATGCCAAATTACCGCTCAGAGTCATCCGCTTTGCAGCCAGTGGCCATCAAATTAAGACAAAAACCTGCTCAGGGCAACCGTTAGCCTGGTATTGCACCGGTAATGGGTAAGTCGATATAGAAGCAGCTACCTTGCTGGGGGGCCGGTTTAAAGCCGATGCTGCCCTGCATCTGGTTAATAATGCTGCGGCTTACCGCCAGGCCAAGACCAGTACCACTTTGTAAAGTGCGGTCGGTTTTATCGGTTTGGTTAAAGCGGCTGAACAGCTGTGGTATGCGGTGCTCTGCCACACCGTTGCCATTATCCTGCACCATTATTCTGGCGTGTTTGCCTTCCTGGCTCAGGCTAAGTTGAACCTGGCCATTTTCGCCGCTATAGCGCACCGCATTGTGTAACAGGTAACTGACAATCTGCTGCAGCCTGGCGGCATCGGCGTTGACGCTTAGCTGCATGGCGCTATCGTCACCATTAAGCTGCAGCTGTACTGTCGGGTGCAACAAATGGCATTGTTTTATGCATAGCTGTAACAGTGGGTAGAGTTCGACTTGTTGCATATCCAGCGACAGAGTGCCACTGGCGGCTTTTTCCACGTCCAGTAAGGATTCCTGCAGTGCAAGTACTTGTTGACAATTGTTTTTTGCCAGTTGCAGCATGCGTAATTGTGACGAGCTCAGGGTGCCACCGGCGCCAGACATTAATAAACCCAGTGCACCGGAGATAGCGGCAATCGGTGGGCGCAGTTCATGGCTTACGGTGGAGATAAACTGCTGTTTTAATTGCTCGGCATGTAAATGCGCCGATATATCGCGCAGCACCAGCAGCTGTTTGGTTTGCTGTAACAGTTGCAGCCTGCTGCGGCTTACCGCCAGCGGAAACTGGCTATTGTCACGCCGGCGGCCACTGGTCAGGTATTCGTTGTGGGCATCTGACGTGGCGCTGTACAGCTCATCCAGCCGTTGTGGTTCAGCCAGTAAAATAGACCAGTGGTGGCCGGGCAGGCTGGCAGCAGAGTAGCCAAACATCGGATAGCAGGACATATTGGCCTGCTCAATAATGCCATCGGGGTCGGTGGTAATAATGGCATCGGCGACGTTATCCATAATGCCGCGTAAATACAGTTTATTATGCTTTTGCGCTGCCGCACTGCGCCGCAGCGATTGATGCGATATAAACAACCACAGTAATAACGCCAGCAACACCGCTGTACTGCCATAGCTGATACTGCGCAGCAGCAATGCGTGATCAGCAGCTGTTGTGCTGGAGCGCAAAGCCATTTGCCATAAGGCACCGCGCAGGCTGATATCCAGCTGCAGGCTGTCATCAAAAAACAACCGGTTGTCGCCATAAAACGCCTGGCCGCTAACCCCCTGTGGCGACACGCCGCGAATGGCAACCTGCACTTCCTGCTCGGTAGTTTGCCGTTGCAGCAGCGCCCAAACCGAGTCGATATCAACGACAGTGCTGATAATGCCCCAATAACTGTCGGCATTCATATATACCGGTACCCGGTAAATAAACGCAGAGCCGCCCTGAATAAGTTGCACCGGGCCAACCAGCCGGGCTTCGCGTTGCTCAATAATGGCGGCGATATCTGGCCATTGCTCGGGTAAATCCGGGTAGTACAGGTCCAGCGCCTGTTCATTGCCCATTAGCGGGTAGATATAACGCAGGGTATTGCCGGGGGCGACGCCAATATTGCGGATATGCCGTGCCTGATGTGCCAGCTCGGGCAATAATAAATGCATCTCGGCTGGCGATATATCGCCATTACGGGCCTGGACATGTGCGGTAAGGCCTATGGTCAGGTAGAGCGGAATATTCAGCTCCGACTCCAGCAGCGCCCGTAACTGGCCGGCGCTGGCAATTTCATGCCTTAATTGCTGGCCACGGGCTATTTGCCGTTCGTGTTGTATCAAGGTTTCAGTGGTATAGACCGCACCAGCCAGCAACGCCAGTAGCAACATCCATTGCCATATCGGGATTAACTTAGTATCCATACTAACTTTTGGGCACCAAAAACTGAATGAGCTACCACTCTAGCTGCTAGCGCCAAGGCTTGTAAATAACCTATTTATAACTGACTGTTGAAAAAACGCACTGCCAGGCAATAGACAGGCGGCCTAAGGCTGACTATAATGCGCCCTCGCCCAAACAGGCGATGCGTGCACCCGTAGCTCAGCTGGATAGAGCGCTGCCCTCCGGAGGCAGAGGTCATAGGTTCGAATCCTATCGGGTGCGCCATAAACAAAACAACCACCGTAGGGTGGTTTTTTTGTTTATGCACTCCGAAGGAGGCGAACCGTTAGGTTCGACAAAAACGTCAGGAACGTTTTTGAACAGCGTGAGCTGGCCCGCAGGGCGAGGGCAGGACAGACCGAGTAATCCTATCGGGTGCGCCATATAAATCAAGGTCTTGGCTGAAAAGCGAGACCTTTTTTTATGCCTGATAGAAAATTTTATAGCGTATTTATAGCTACTTAAGTCGAATTTCCCACAAATATTTTACTTTTCTTTTCAACTGAAATGTGTAATCTCACATTAAAATTGGTACAAAAGGATGTGGTTTGTTATGGACTTAATTTGCGCTGTTATTCATGAACTTGTTAAAGAGCCTGCACGAGAAGACTCGCCTGCAATAGAAGCACATTACGTTGAAGCGGAAAATCTTTTAGATGTAACTTCGGAGCCAACATATGAGCTGGTCAAAAGTATACAGTCGCTTTATGGCACTAAAGGAAATGCATCCTCAAAAGGAACCTTCGAAACTAACGGTGCTTATACATTTCCTACTCAGTTTTTGAGTTTTGTAGATAGCATTGGAGATGATGACGCATTCCTAGCGTTGACTAACTCAGCAATGGTAAATCTGGTAGAGAAAGCTGGAAGTCAGAATTTCGCAACTGGTGGTTATGTTGTATTTGCATATTATCAACAAGGTGGCCATGGCTATATTCTCGCGGCGATGGTCAAAAAGAGAGACGGAATTAGTCTTGTAAATTTAGAGCCCAAAGTAATCCAGGAAGTCGATTTATCTAAAATACATCAAGCTATCAGAATTAACATATCCTCATATATGGATGCGAGAGATGCTGAAGAATTAGGTGACGCTATAAATGGAGCTTACTTAACATTCATTAGTCCAAAAAATAACAAAAGTGCCTCCGGATATTTTATTACCGCCTTCGGTTGTACTAATGCGATTGAATCGGCAACGTCTACTAAAAATGCTATCGAAGCAGTGACGCAATTTTTCGAACGTGATGAGAGGTTGGAGCATCTTTCTAACAATGCGCATGACCGAGTAGTTGAGTTGTTGGAAAATATATTAACGAGAGATGATAAAACATGTTCGATTGATGAAATTAATCACGTTGTTAACTCATTGATACCCGTTGAATTAGCTGATGAACTAAACGACACGTTTGTGGAGTTTGCAAATAATCCGCCATTTAATGTGCCAGATTCTTTTTATACTCACTCTGGAGAGATCAGGAAAGCTAAGAAAGTTTTGTTGAAAGACACCGGAGGAAGCTGGTCTTTAAATTTCGAAAAAAGAGTATTTGGTACCAACCCATCTGCTGATATTCAATATTGCCCGACACCCGATGGTGGATACATAACTATTAGAAACTTGTCTGACAGAATCAGAACGAAAATTGAAGAAGTACTCAGAGAGAGAGAAAGCTAAGTGTCACCTCTGTCATTCACAATTAGTATATACCGATTATTAGGTTTACCCCCGATAAGGCAAGACCATACATTCATTGCGAGGCAGATAACTCTAACAAAGGAATTAGCTGACGCATTGTGTGGACTTTGGGGAACTCGTTCTTCAAGTTTTTCTGTTGAGGTTGTGTTTGGGCCTGAAAGATTTGATGGAAATGACGGTGCAATTGAGGTGCTTCAAAGAAAAACTGGTGAAACAGCTGACTTGATCAAAGTAGTGTTATCGAGAGCTGATGACGAGCAATTCTATTTAGATATTGATGACTTCGTTAGCAGAGCTAAGACACTCAATAAAGGAAAGCTTCCTGAATGCTTTTTTCTCGTTGATTCTAATTATTACTACCCAGATGACAAGGTATCTAAGAGCAATGTATCAATTGATAAGTTACAAAGTCTATGCTTATTCATTGAGAACATAAAAGGCATTTGTCACTATCATGATGTAACATCGACAGGTAATAGCAGAGCAATTCTTGTTATAACTGATGATACAAACAAGAGTCTTTCTCCAAAATCTATCGAGTTAAATTTTAGTCACGAATTACTGAGTATAGCCAATATTCCTGATTTAACTTTACTCAAGGAGTTAACTTCAACTGATAATTTGCCACATAAGGAGGAAAAGCTTTCCACGCTAAGGGTAGCAATTTGGGAGTTTTTATCCTATGCAAAAGATGGTGATCCTACAATTTACTATTTGGCTTTAAATTGGTCTGATATTTTAGATAAATACCGAGCTAGCTACGAACTTTATATTAGGGGTTTTTCTTTTAATAAATTTAGTAACGAAGTAAGAGAATATATTCATAACGCAATTAAAGGTGCAAATGACTTGGTAAGCGATGTAGTTGTAAAGACTTTATCGGTTCCATCCTTGTTTGCTTTGTGGTTGTTTGTTCTTCGAAACCCGAATTTTGATTGGATATTTTCTCTAGGTTTGTGTCTGGTAGTTTTGTTTGGTACTGCGATAGTTTCATTTCAGCTGGAAAGCCAGCTTTATTTGATTGGTCAGGTAAGATCTAGAACTCTTAATTCCCTCATGAGGTTTCAACGCCGTTTAACATTATCGAATGAGCCATTGACTGAAAAAAGTGAAATTGGTGACTTAATAGATGGATTTAGCTCAGATTTTGATAAAAGACTTAAACTAATAGCTATTAGATTGTGGTTCATGAGATGTGCTATTTGGCTTTTCGTAATTGCTTCGGTGGTAGGGACGGTGGAGTCCGGTTGGGTTTATTCTTTTAGTTCAATACCAGTTTACTTTTTTCTCATTGCGTGGGGAGGGTTGGCGTTTTTTATCCTTAGAATGATTAAAAAGAAAAAAGATTAAGTACACTTATTTACAGAACTCCAAGTGAGAGTGAAAAGCGCTTTGACTGATCTCAATTCGCCACTGGTGCAAGCGGGTGATTATGGCTTGGCCTAAATAGCAAATGCCTTTTAGCTTGGTAGTAATAAAGCCATCGTAATAGTCAGTGCTGATTTGTCCGGTTTCGCTGTCTATCTCAACATGGTAGTGCAGAACTGGGACTTGTGATGGAACCTCTTACTAACGCGATTTAACCAAAGGACTGTCCTGATCTGTATTTAACTGATAAAAGTACAGAAATACAGTTATCTGAGGCCGTAAAAGTGAAACACACCTATCAAGACAGGCTCTGTCTTTTTCTGGATATTTTGGGCTTTTCGGCCTTGGTAAAAGGGCAAGATTGTGATGTCGTTCATAAAGTTATCCGAAGAATTAAACTTGAGCTTAGATCCAGCAAAGAGTACATGGAAAAAATTGGTAGCAGCCCTATTGCTGCTACATTTAGCGATTGCATCGTGCTCTCTATCGAAGTTAATAACGAGGATGTTGCAGAAGCATCGAACATTCTGGTGACTGCCACGGTAAAAATGCTGCAAGACACTTATCTGAATCAGGCTATCGCATTAAGAGGCGGTATGGCGTACGGAAAGCTATATCATAAAGCGGACGGCGTCTTTGGCCCGGCGATGATCAAAGCCTATGAACTTGAAAGCCAATATGCAGATTGGCCAAGAGTTGTTTTTGACCGGAGCGTTATGGAGCATCTGAAAGGAGAAAACGGCTTGTCGAGTATAGGTTTTACCAATTATGGAGATGGTTTCTGTGGTGTGGATTGCTTAACTCGCATTGAAGATGTGTTGAATATTGAGCGACTCTATTTATTTCAACGTGATAGTGGAATGGAGCATTTAGAGAAACTGCAAAAGATGAATACCATTACGCTCGCCAAATTAGAGGAACATTACGGAAACCCTAAAGTTTATTCTAAGTACCTAAAGTTAAATGCTCGTATACGATCGTTACTTAAAAGATTTGATCAGCTTCCTGCATATCTGGACAGACTTGATTAACCAAATCGTTAGGAGCACATTGGAACAGCTTCAGTTGGCCCGCAGGGCGAGGGCAGGACAGCCCGAGTAATTTAGTAGCTAATCTTTGTTGGCTTGAGCCGCTTTCCACGATGCGAACTCTGAGGGGCGTAAGCCATAACGTGCCAGAACGCCTTCGTGTAAACGTCGTAATTCTTCGACGATAAGCGCTTTCACCGCTGTGCGCTGTAACTCCGGCACGTCTGCGTCGACTCGCTGGTTGATAATTGTCAGTGCGTCTGTAGCCGGCGTAGTGACGATTTGGTGAATGCTCTTTTTCAGGAGATCGCGCCATTCGAGCCGAAGCGGATCCGGTTCGGCCAGTTCTTGCCGTATTGCCAGGTACTCATGTGCTGAGCGCTCATAGGCCCATACGTAGAGATCGCGAAGCAATTCAACCCTTGTCATTTCGTAAACGCCCAAAGTGGCTCTGCTATAGGCTTGTTCAGGCACATCGAGAAACGTGAGTGGACACAAGTTTGCACGGAATAGCGGTAGATTAGCTGCCAGGCGAGAGGTGCGTTTGTTGATGTCTGCAAATGGCTGCAGATAGGGCAGGTGCACCATCATAAAAAAGGATTGCTCAAACGGATCTGTTATTTGGTTTGCTTTACTCAGCAGTAAATCGAATTGTTGCTCGAGCAGTTGTGGTGTCGATCATTTGGCACCATTATGGCGCAGTTTTTTGAACTGCGCCATTTTAGTCCGTGTTTTTGGCGCAGTTCAAAAAACTGCGCCATTTGACTGGAGGTTTTTACGACATATGAATAAGGTGCGGCATAAACCTTCATCAAGGTCTCTTACTCACAGCAAATTCCCTGCCGCCTGGCGCGTACCTAAAGCGTTGTGTTTAGCCTGTGCTAGTATTTTTGCGGTACCTAAACATAATAACGGAGTTATCCCGATGAAAAAACTGCACCTTTTGCTGGTGTTGTGCCTGCTGCCTGTGATGGCCTGGGCGCAGGACGATACCAGCCTTAGCGTAGAGCGGCTGTGGCAGCTGGAGCGTATTGGCAACCCGGTTGCCTCCAGCAATGGCCGCTATATAGTGGCGCCGGTAACTAAATATGATGTAAAAGCCGATAAAGGCCACACTAGGTTGTGGCTGTTTAGCGCTGATGGCAAGCAGCAAACTGCTTTAACGGCGGAAGGCCTGCGCGCCAGCGAGCCGGTGTTTTCGCCCGATGGTAACACCCTGGCCTTTATTAGCCAGCGTGACAAAGACGATGCCGGTCAGATTTACCTGTTGCCGCTGGCAACCCCGGGTGAAGCGCAGCGCTTAACTCAGGTGCCGACCGGCGTGTCCGGCCTGAAATGGCAAGGTAAGCATTTGTACTTTATCAGCCGGGTTTGGCCGGATAAAAGCTGGGACGAGATGGCGGCGCATATTAAAGCCGAGAAAGACAATAAAATGTCGGCCAAACAATGGAATGCACTGCCTTATTCGCACTTTGATCACTGGATAGACGAAAACCGTCAGGCGCATCTGTTTCGTATTGCTGCTGCGGGGGGCGAAGTGCAGCCGGTTAGCCAGCCGCTGGGGCAGCAGTTACCGCGTTCAAGCCAGAGTGCCAATGACTACGATATTGATGCCAAAGAGCAGTATGTCGCCTTTACTGCTAATGGCAGTGACAATCAGGTTGATCCGAATATTGATATCTTCCTCGCCCGTATAGGCGGCGATAGCGCAGACAATATCACCGCTACTAATCCGGCGGCCGATTTTAACCCCGGCTTTAGCCCGGACGGTAAGAGCCTGGCTTTTAGCAGCCAGCGTATACCGGGTTTTTATGCCGATACCGCCCGTTTGCAGCTTTATGATATCGGCACGAAAAAGCAACGTGAGCTCAGCACGGGCTGGGATCGCTCGGTAAGTGGTGTTGTTTGGGCCGCTGATGGCAAAGGCTTTTATGCCAGTATCGATGATGCAGCAGTGCGCCGCTTGTATTACATCGATGCAAAAAATGGCAAACCGCGGGCTATTACCCAAACGACCAGCTTTGGCCAGCCAGCGCTGGCGGGCAAAAATCAGCTGGTGGCGACTAACGACAGCTTTTTATACCCGGCACGCTTAGTGCTGGTGGATAGTAAAAACGGCAAAACCCGCCGGCTCGATAGTTTCAACGACGAAGTGTTAGCCAAAGCCGGGCTGGGCAGTTATGAGTCGGTAACCTATAAAGGTGCTGATGGTGCCGACATTCAGATGTGGCTGCATTATCCGCCAGGCTTTGATAAGAGCAAAAAATACCCGTTGTTTTTGCTAATTCACGGTGGCCCGCACAACGCCATTGGCGACAGCTTCAGTTACCGCTGGAATGCACAAACCTTCGCCTCCTGGGGTTATGTTACCGCCTGGCCGAATTTCCACGGCTCCAGCGGTTTTGGCCAGGACTTTGCCGACGCAATCAATCCCGACTGGCGCACTAAGCCGCTAGCGGATATTCAGGCCGCCACCAAATGGTTTGAACAGCAAAGCTGGATAGATACCGAGCGGATGGTTGCCGGCGGTGCCAGTTATGGTGGCTATTTAACTTCAGTGCTGTTGGGCACAGAGCATCCGTTTAAAGCGCTGCTGATCCATGCCGCGGTGTATAACATGTATTCGCAAATGGCGGCCGATTTTGCCGTGCATTCCACCCGCTTTGGTGGCTATTGGCAAAATCCTGACATTTATAAAAGCATTTCGCCGCACTATCATGCCGACAAGTTCAACACACCTACACTGGTGATCCACGGCCAGCTGGATTACCGGGTGCCGGTGGGGCAAGGCTTTGAGCTATTTCGCACCCTGCAAACGCGTGGTGTCGAGTCGCGGATGATTTATTTCCCGGACGAAAATCACTGGATCTTAAAACCGAATAATTCGATATATTGGTATAACCAGGTTAAAGACTGGATGACTAAATTTGCCGCACCCGGTGGCCGTTAAGGCACTATAAAACGGCGCCTGCGGGCGCCGTTTTACCTCAGGCTGCGCCAGCAGCAGGCCAATTAGCTCTGCTCCGGCAATAACAATAGCCGTAAAAGCACCTTTAGCTTTATTGCTAACTGTATAAGGCATGCGTTACTGCGCCGTGCCTCTGTACAAGCCCGCTAGCTATAGTGGGTATTAACCTCTGTTTGTACGGCTGTCATCAGTTTATGGATGGGGCATTTGTCTGCGATGGCGGCTAATTGGGCTTTTTGCTCGTCGCTCAGCTTGCCGAGCAGCCTTAACTGTACGTTTAATACATATACGCCCTGGGCTTCGCGGCTGTTGTCGCGCGTTAGTACAATATCTATGTAGTCCAGCGGCAGTTGCTTGCGTTTGGCGTACATCATTACCGTGATGGCTTTGCAGGCCGCCAGGGCCGCGTCGTAGTAGTCGTGTGGATCAGGTGCGCTGTCGTCACCACCCAAGTCTTTGCTTACGTCGGCAAATACCGTGTGTTGGTGAATGCGGATGGTTTGACGATAAAGCCCGCTGTCACTTTTGCGTAGTTCTATACTCATGTTGCACCTGTCTGGGTTGGGTTGCCGGGGTTAAAGTTGTCAGTTAAGGGTACGGAATAAACTCGTCTTCATCGCCAACCACTTTGGCAAAACGGCCGGCTTGCCAGTCTTGTTTGGCTTGTTCGATGCGCTCTTTACGGCTGGAAATAAAATTCCATTCGATATAGCGTTTACTCATCGTTTCGCCGCCAATTAAAGCGATACGGCTGTCGGCGTTGGCTGTTATAACCACGCCATCACGAGCGTGCAATATAACCATGGCGTGTTCGGGCACGGTGGTATCTTTTAACTGCAATTCACCTTTGGCAACGTAAATGGCGCGCTCGGCGCAGTTGGGCAGGCTGAGCCGTTGGCCGGCTTTAAGTTCGGCTTCGACATACAGGGTTTGGGCATAGGTTTTAACCGGTGAGGTCAGGCCATAGGCGCTGCCCATTAAAACCCGCACGGCGACGCCGTTAACATCTGCCGTCGGTATGCTGGCGCCGGGATAATGGTAAAACGCCGGCGCAATTTCTTCATCCTGCTCTGGCAGCGCCAGCCACAGTTGCAAACCGTGTAGCTGGTGTGGAACAGCCGTAACTTCAGGCCGTTCGCGCTCGGAATGCACTATGCCGTTACCGGCCACCATCAGGTTAATATCGCCCGGCACTATGGTTTGATAGCTGCCTAACGAATCGCGGTGCAGTATTTCCCCGGCAAACAAATACGTTACTGTCGCCAGGTTAATATGCGGATGCGGCCGCACGTTAATACCCTTGCCGGGTGGAAATTCTGCCGGGCCCATATGATCAAAGAAGATCCAGGGGCCAACCATTTTACGTGTTTTAGTCGGCAGAGTGCGGCGCACCGAAAAGCCGCCTAAGTCTTTATCGCGTGGCTGAATAATTATGTCTATGGCGTCGCAACCTGGTTGCATATCGCAATCTGCGGCTGTGCCGGGGGTGTCAGTGCTCATACTGTGGCCTCTGTGCTGCTGATACAGTGTTGTTTGCGTAATAGTGTTATTACGCACTGTTGTTAACGCCAGAGTATAGAATATAGCCGCTTTAATAAAGTTACGGTAAAACAAGACCCTGCGTTTGGTGTCCGGGCAGCGGCAATCTAGTTAAGCGCGCTGCTTAATTTTTGTTCCGTTTTAACCATCGCACTGGTATGATGTGCCGGTTATACCAACTTACTGTTTGAGGGATCAAGATGTCGGTAATGTCTCTTCGTAGCGCCGTTTGCGCTTGCACTTTGTTAGTTGCCAGTTTTGCCAGCCACGCCGGGCTGATTGTCAACGGTGACTTTGAATCACACACACTAAATAAAAACAGCTGGACCTGGTTAAGCAGCAGCCAGTTTGACGGTTGGCAAGGCAGCAATATTGAAATATGGCATGCTTTACAAGGCGTTGAAGCTGTAAGCGGCAACCATTTTATTGAGCTGAATGCCGATGGTGGCAATAGCGGTGACTGGTCTATTTTTCAAAGCTTTGCTACCGAAATTGGCCAGCACTATCAGCTGGATTTTTATTACCGTGCCCGCACTGGCAATAACGAGCAATTTCAGGTGTCGGTGGCCGACATAGATTGGCTACTTAACGACCATAGCAGCGCAGGCTGGACACAGTTCAGCAATAGCTTTATTGCTACCGGCAACAGCACCACTTTACGTTTTACGTCGAAAAACCCGGGTACCTACGGTAATTTTATTGATGCAGTGCAGGTGTCGGCAGTACCGGTAATCAGCCAGGTACCCGAGCCGGCTACGCTGGCGGCGTTTGGCCTTGGCCTGATTGGTTTGTTAGCGGGCCGCCGTTTACGCCAGCCCAAATAAGCATCTTGTCAGCTACGTTGTGCAACTAAACCGCCTGTTACGGCGGTTTTTTGTTTTTACTCAGTAAGCCGTTGGTCGCAAAGGTTAAAACTAGGCTTTACTAAACGACTGTTTGCAGATAAAACTAAACAGCTTGCTATACTGCAATGCGGGTGAAGTACCTTAGCTTGAGATGAAACCGATGAAAACTTTAGTGTTAGCCAGCATCTTATGTAGCCTGATGTGGCACCTGCCTGCCATGGCCCAGGTATATAAATGGGTGGATGAAAAAGGCAATGTGCATTATTCCGACCGGCCGCAAACGCTGGATTCTGAGCCAGTAAATATCGACACCGGACAACCGGTAGAGGCCGCCGGGACCACAACAGCGGACACCGCCGATAGCACAGCAACTAACGGGCAGGTGGCTGTTGATGCCAACGCTAATGCCAACGCTAATGCCCAGGCCGACGCTGTTGCCGACACGACTGAGCCTGCCGAGCCAGTCTTTGAACCCATTAGCGTACCGGCGCCAATGGCAAACTGCAGCGCGGCCGCTGAAAATGCCCGCCGTATTCTGCTAAGCCAAAACAGCAAACCGGAGTTTCGTCAGCTGGCGGCCAGCGCCAATTTTAAAGCCGGTTTTGTGCAGAGCTGCCGGCAAAACAGCACGACTGAAGCTGGCCGGGCAGAGGCGGTGTGTATTCAGCGGGCAAAAAACTTTGCTGACTTTGAAGCCTGTTCCGGCTAATGCGGTACTGCGCATAATATAAAGCCCCGTAAAACGGGGCTTTTTTTTAGGTTTTAACACCGGGCGTTAGTTAATATCAAAGCGATCCGCGTTCATCACTTTTACCCAGGCGCTAACAAAGTCCTGTACAAACTTTTGTTTATTGTCGTGCTGGGCATACACTTCTGCGTACGAGCGCAGTACCGAATTTGAACCAAACACTAAATCAACCCGGGTGGCGGTCCACCTGGTGACACCACTGTGGCGCTCGACAATGTTATACAGGTTTTTACCGGCAGGCTGCCAGCTGTAGCGCATATCGGTAAGGTTGACGAAGAAGTCATTTGTTAACGCGCCCGGTTTGTCGGTGAAGACGCCGTGCTTAGTGCCAGCGTAGTTAGTATCCAGCACGCGCATACCACCAAGCAGTACTGTCATCTGCGGTGCAGTTAAGCCCAGTAACTGAGCTTTATCCAGCATCAGCTCTTCCGGTTGTACGGCATAATCCTGTTTAACAAAGTTACGGAAGGCGTCATGCAGCGGCTCCAGCACCGCAAATGACTCCGCATCGGTTTGCTCAGCGCTGGCATCACCCCGGCCCGGGGTAAAGGGCACACTAATATCGATGCCAGCTGCTTTGGCGGCTTGCTCTATAGCCGCACTGCCGCCCAGGACGATTAAATCGGCCATGCTTATGGGCTTAGAAAAACCGGCTTTAATGCCTTCTAACACCTTTAGCACGCTCGCCAGACGCTCGGGTTCATTCGCCTGCCACTGGTTTAGCGGTGCTAAGCGGATACGGGCACCGTTGGCACCACCGCGGAAATCCGAGCCTCTGAAGGTGCGGGCGCTGTCCCAGGCGGTGCTGATCAGCTCACGCTGGCTTAAGCCGCTTTGCAACAGCTGGATTTTCAGGCTGCTGATATCGGCATCAGTCAGCTTGCTGTTACCTTGTGGTACCGGATCTTGCCAGATCAACTCTTCTGAGGGTACATCTGGCCCTAAATAGCGGCTTTTCGGCCCCAGATCGCGGTGGGTTAATTTAAACCAGGCGCGGGCGAACACTGCAGAAAAATACGCCGGGTCCTGATAAAACCGCTCGGAAATTTTGCGGTATGCCGGGTCCATCTTCATGGCCATATCGGCGTCGGTCATAATAGGCATGGTACGCAGCGACGGGTTTTCTACATCGACGGGCTTATCTTCCTCTTTAATGTTTACCGGCTGCCACTGCCAGGCACCGGCCGGGCTTTTTTTCAGTTCCCAGTCGTGTTCTAACAGCATTTTAAAATAGCCGTTGTCCCATTTAGTGGGGTGGCTAGTCCAGGCGCCTTCCAGGCCGCTGGTTACCGTATCGCGGCCTATGCCACGGCCCTTATGGTTGTTCCAGCCCAGGCCTTGCTCGTGGATGTCTGCTGCCTCTGGCTCCGGGCCTAAATTTTGTGCTTTACCGTTACCGTGGGCTTTGCCAACTGTATGGCCGCCGGCGGTTAACGCGACGGTTTCTTCGTCGTTCATCGCCATGCGCTCGAAGGTAACGCGGACATCCTGTGCAGTTTTTAGCGGATCAGGCTGGCCGTCTACGCCTTCGGGGTTTACGTAAATTAACCCCATCATGACGGCGGCTAACGGGTTTTCCAGCTCACGTTGACCACTGTATCTGCTGCCTTCGCTGCCACTGGGCGCCAGCCAGTCTTTTTCCGCGCCCCAGTAAATGTCTTTTTCCGGGTGCCAGATATCAGCCCGGCCACCGGCAAAACCAAAGGTTTTTAACCCCATAGACTCATAGGCCATATTGCCAGCCAAAATCATTAAGTCTGCCCAGGACAAGCTATTGCCGTATTTTTGCTTAACGGGCCAAAGCAGGCGGCGGGCTTTGTCCAGGTTGCCATTATCCGGCCAGCTGTTTAGCGGAGCAAAACGCTGATTACCCGTGCCAGCACCACCGCGGCCGTCGGCGATACGGTAAGTGCCGGCGCTGTGCCAGGCCATACGGATAAACAAGCCACCATAGTGGCCCCAGTCGGCTGGCCACCAGTCCTGGCTATTGGTCATCAGTGCGATTAAATCTTGTTTTACTGCGGCTAAATCCAGCTTTTTAAACGCCTCGGCGTAGTTGAAATCCTGACCCAGCGGATTCGTTTTGCTGTCGTGCTGGTGCAGAATGTCGAGATTAAGAGCTTTAGGCCACCAGTTTTTTTCGTTTAACGCGGCCGAGGTGTTGCCACCGTGCATTACCGGGCATTTACCCGTTGTGTTGTTTGTCATTGCTCGCTCCTTGGTCGTTGCATTAGGGCAGGTATTTAGCTGTACCTGCTTTGTCTTGCCTAGAACTATAGTTGGCACTTTGCGATAGCGACAGTGAGTTTTTTGGCTTGGCCTAATCGTTTTTATTAATTAGAAATAACCAAATCTATTAAGTGTTGTACCAGTCGAAGCGACGCAGTGATGGCCAGCCTTACCTATACTGTAGCGGTGTTTAACTGAGCTTTCTGGCTATTGGTCGCGTGGCTTTGTGGCTGGGCTTGATAACATACAGCCTTGTATGTATATTGCCGCATCTTATTCTGCCGCCGCTGTAAGCCGGTTGTCGGCAGTGATCCGAAGGAGTTTTTATGCGTTCAGAAGTAAAGTGGCTATTAACCACGACAGTGGCCCTGCTGCTGGCCGGTTGTTCCGGGCCAGAGCCGGCAGCCCAGCAAAGCATGCCAGCGCCTGAAGTGGCAGTGGTAACACTTAGCAGCACCTCGCTGGCGCTAACCACCGAATTGCCCGGCCGCACCACCGATTATCGCCAGGCGGAGATCCGGCCACAGGTTAACGGTATTTTACAGCAGCGTTTGTTTACCGAAGGCCAGTTAGTCACAGCCGGCCAGGTGTTATACAAAATAGATGCGGCGCCGTACCAGGCGGCGCTGGCCAATGCCAAAGCCAACCTGGCCAGCAGCAAAGCCGTGGCGCATAACGCCAGGCTTAAAGCAGACCGCTTTAAAGGTTTGTTAGGCAGTAAGGCGGTAAGCCAGCAGGATTATGACGATGCCCAGGCCAACCTGATGCAGGCCGAAGCCGCGGTGGCCAGTAGTGCTGCCGCAGTGCAAAGTGCCCAAATCAACCTGGATTACACTGAGATTAACGCGCCAATCAGTGGCCAGATTGGCCGCTCGTTGGTGACAGAAGGCGCGCTATTAACGGCTAACCAAAGCCAGATCATGGCGACGGTGCGTCAACTGGACCCGATTTATCTGGATCTAACCCAGTCCAGTGCTGAGCTGTTAAAGTTAAAAAAGCAAATGCGTGGCGATAGCAGCGGCCAGATCAGTGTCGATTTACTGCTGGACGATGGCACTGAGTATGCACAGCAAGGCAGCCTGCAATTTTCTGAAGCTCATGTTGACCCCGGCACTGGCATGGTAACGCTGAGGGCGGTGTTTCCAAATAAGCAGGGCGATTTATTACCCGGTATGTTTGTGCGGGCACGCTTGCACCATGGCAGCGATGATAACGCCTTATTAGTACCGCAAGCGGCAGTAAGCCGCACACCTAAAGGCCAGGCGTCGGTGCTGGTAGTTAACGCCGATAACAAGGTAGAGGCCAGAGTTATTCAGATCGGCCGCACCGTAGCGCAAAGCTGGCAGGTGTTGTCTGGGTTGCAAGCCGGTGAGCAGGTCATAGTAGCGGGATTGCAAAAAGTGCGCCCCGGCGCTGCGGTGCGCGTAGTTAAGGCGCAGGCCGTGGCCGACGGCCAGACTGCGGCACAATAAGGAGTCGCAGATGGCTAATTTCTTTATTAACCGGCCGATATTTGCCTGGGTAATCGCCATAGTGATTATGCTGGCCGGCTTATTGTCGATCAAACAGCTGCCGATAGAGCAATACCCGCGTATTGCGCCACCGGCTATCAGTATCAGTGCCAGCTACCGTGGTGCGTCGGCACAAACGGCGGAAGACGCAGTAACCCAGGTGATAGAGCAGGCGATGAACGGCCTGGACAACCTGATGTACATGTCGGCTAATTCTGACTCGTCTGGTAATGTCAGTTTAACGCTGACCTTTGAAACCGGCACCGATGCTGATATTGCTCAGGTGCAGGTGCAAAATAAACTGCAACAGGCGCTACCTTTATTGCCGCAGGAAGTGCAGCAAAACGGGGTGCGGGTGGCGAAATCCAGCGGCGGCTTTTTGATGGTGGTCGGCTTTATTTCTGAAGACGGTAGCCTGGCACGTGATGACATTGCCGACTTTGTCGTCGCCAATGTTAAAGATCCGCTCAGCCGCACTACCGGTGTCGGTAATGTGCAGGTATTTGGCAGCCAGTATGCGATGCGGGTATGGCTGGATGCCGATAAACTGAACCAGTATCAATTAACCCCGGCCGATGTTACCTCAGCCATTCAGGTGCAAAATAATCAGGTTACGGCCGGGCAACTGGGCGGTGCACCGGCGCTACCCGGTCAACAATTTAATGCGGCGATACTGGCGCAAACCCGGCTGACGTCGGCCGAAGAGTTTGGCCAGATCCTGCTAAAAGTAAATGCCGACGGCGCTATGGTAAAATTGCGCGATGTGGCGCGTATTGAACTGGGCGGCGAAGACTACTCGGTAATTGCCCGTTACAACGGCATGAACGCCACCGGTTTGGCCATCGAGCTGGCCACCGGCGCCAATGCGCTGGATACCGCTGCTGCAGTGCGCGCCAAGCTGGCCGAGCTGGAGCCGTATTTTCCGGCTGGCTTAACCGCCGTTATTCCCTACGACACCACACCTTTTGTTGAAGTGTCGATAAGCTCGGTAGTTCAGACCCTGATCGAAGCCATTATTCTGGTGTTTCTGGTGATGTATCTGTTTTTACAGAACTTCCGCGCTACGCTTATTCCTACGCTGGCGGTGCCGGTGGTGCTGCTGGGAACCTTTGGCATTATGTCGGCCTTTGGTTTTACCATTAATACTCTCACCATGTTTGGTATGGTGCTGGCCATCGGCCTGCTGGTAGATGACGCCATCGTCGTGGTAGAAAACGTGGAACGGGTGATGAGCGAAGAAGGCTTAAGCCCGGTAGAGGCGACCCGTAAATCTATGGGCCAGATCACCGGCGCTTTGGTTGGTATAGGTTTAGTGTTATCTGCCGTCTTTGTACCGATGGCATTTTTTGGCGGGGCTACCGGCGCTATTTACCAGCAGTTTTCCATCACTATTGTTACCGCCATGGCGTTGTCGGTACTGGTAGCGCTTATTTTTACCCCGGCACTGTGCGCCACTATGCTTAAACCCATTAACGGTGACCACCATGCGAAAGGCGGCTTTTTTGGCTGGTTTAACCGCGGCTTTGACAGCACCAACCGCAATTACCAGCGCGGAGTGGCCGGCATGCTGGCGCGGCCTAAGCGCTCGATGCTGGTGTATGGCGCTATAGTGCTGGTGATGGCTGTGATGTTTATGCGTTTGCCAACGTCATTCTTACCGGAAGAAGATCAGGGCGTATTTTTATCTATGGTGCAGCTGCCTACCGGTGCCAGCCAGCAACGTACTGAAGCGGTGCTGGACAAAGTCGCTGCTCATTATGTGGCCGAGCCGGCGGTACAATCGGTGTTTACTGTGTCGGGCTTTAGCTTTGCCGGCCGCGGCCAGAATATGGGCCTGGCTTTTGTACGGTTAAAAGACTGGAGCGAGCGTGGCCCGGCTGACAGCGTACAAGCAGTTATTGGCCGTGCCTGGGGCTTTTTTGGCACGGTTAAAGAAGCACAGATCTTTGCCTTTAACCTGCCGCCCATTGCTGAGCTTGGCCGCGCCACCGGCTTCTCGCTGTTTCTGCAAGACCGGGCAGGCCTTGGTCATGAAGCCCTGCTAAATGCGCGCAACCAGTTATTGGGTATGGCAGCACAGCAGGGTAATCTGGTTGGCGTGCGTCCAAACGGCATGGAAGATGCGCCGCAATTGAAAATTTCCGTCGATCAGCTCAAAGCACAGGCGCTGGGGGTGTCGCTTAGCAACATTAACCAAACCTTGTCGATTGGCTGGGGCTCTACCTATGTTAATGATTTTGTTGACCGTGGCCGGGTGAAAAAAGTTTATGTGCAGGCTGAACCCGAGTTTCGTATGACGCCGGAAGACATCAACCGCTGGTATGTGCGTAACAGCAGTGGCGAGATGGTAAGTTTTGCGTCGTTTGCCAGCAGCGATTGGGTGTATGGGCCGCAGCGGCTGGAGCGCTACAACGGTGTATCGGCGATGGAAATTCAGGGCGAGCCTGCGCCGGGCACCAGCTCGGGTGATGCCATGGCAACTATGGAGCAGCTGATTAGCCAGTTGCCGGCCGGTATAGGTTTTGAGTGGACGGCAACTTCGTATCAGGAAAAACTGTCCGGCTCGCAAGCGCCGGCGCTGTATGCTTTGTCCATTTTAGTGGTGTTTTTATGTCTGGCGGCGCTGTATGAAAGCTGGAGCGTACCCTTTGCGGTAATTTTAGTGGTGCCGCTGGGCATTATCGGTGCGCTGATAGCCGCCTATATGCGCGGCCTGGGCAACGATGTGTACTTCCAGGTGGGTTTGTTAACCACCATGGGTTTAGCGTCGAAAAACGCCATCTTAATTGTCGAATTTGCCCGTGAGTTGCAGCAGCAAGGTAAAGAGCTGACGGCGGCGATACTGGAAGCGGTAAGGTTGCGTCTGCGGCCGATTATTATGACCTCGATGGCGTTTTCTTTAGGCGTACTGCCTTTGGTTATCAGCAGTGGTGCCGGTTCGGCCAGTCGCAATGCTATAGGCACCGGTGTACTGGGCGGCATGATTTCGGCCACGATATTAGCGGTGTTTTTAGTGCCGGTGTTTTATCTGGTGATCATGCGCTTTTTTGCTGTAAAGCCTGCGGCAGAATCAGCGCCGCTCAGCAATACCGCAGCGGTCAAATAACAACGGGCAGCTCATGCTGCCCGCTATATTACGCTTTGTACCTTTACCGGCAATGCAGTCCCACGCTAACTTGCCGGTTTTTTTATGGCCGTTTCAAACCCTGCAGCATGGTATCAATCAGCGCCGGTGCATGCTGGTTTAAATCACATTGCTGCGGTTTAAGTAAAAAATGGCTGATAATGCCGCCGACGTACATATGCAGCGACATCGCCGCCAGACGCGGCGTTACGCCATCACGCAGCATACCGGCCTGTTCGGCCCGCTCAAAGGCACGTTGCATTACCGCAACCGCTTGTTCGTCCAGTTCGTCTTGTTTATTTACCGCCGGGTTCAGTTCGTCAATATATTCACAGCGATGAAACACTATGGTCAGTACCCGGTGGTGCTGCTCGCTGCCGGCAATCAGTTGCAAACCGCTGATATAAAGCTGGCGCACCTGAGTAAAAGGATCGGCATCAGGGTTATTGTCTACCGCATCCAGTAAGTGTTGAAACGGCAGCCGCACCCGCTCCAGCATAGCGTTAAACAAATCGGCCTTGTTCTGAAAGTGCCAGTATATGGCACCTCGGGTAACGTTAGCCGCTACAGCGATTTTTTCCAGTGTAGTGCGGGATACACCATGCTGGTAAAACAACACTTCAGCAGCGTCTAATATTGCTGCGCGGGTACTTTCCGCTTCGGCTTTGGTCCGTCTGGCCATGCAGGGTCTCAACATTTGTATCTGATTAATCTGGCAGCAATTTTAGCACAGTAAACGCGGCCAGTCGTTAACAAAACCGATGCTGGCAATCAGCTGGCAATGGCCACCTGATTACGGCCGGCGCGCTTGGCCTGGTACAGCGCTTCGTCGGCACGCTTGAGTAGTGCTGTGGTGTTTTCGCCGCTGTGGCGGATGGCGCAACCAAGGCTGATGGTGACATGCACGGTTTTGCTGCCACTGCTGTTGCCGCGTTGCTGTTTGCCACTCTTGCTGTCTTTGGGTCTGTCCTGCTGGCGGATCACCAGCGGATAACTGGCCACTCGTTCTCGCACCTGCTCGAGCTTTTCCGCCAATTTTTCCTGGTTGTTATGGCTGAACACCAGGGTAAATTCTTCACCGCCGTAGCGGTAGGCGGTTAGGCCTTTTTCGCTGCCGAGCACGGCGCCGAGTAGTTTCAGTACCTGGTCGCCAACATCATGGCCGTAGGTATCATTAAACTTTTTAAAGTGGTCAACGTCGAGCATGGTCACCGCACTGCGCCGCCCCAGCCGGCTTAAGTGAGCCAGCAAGGCGCGCCGTTGTGGCAGCTGGGTCAGTTCATCAATATAGGCCAGCTGCAGCATTTGGTGACTCAGGCTAAGCAGCAGTGTCAGGCAGGCCGCCAGGGTCATCCAGCCGGATATAAAAGGCTGTTGCACAAAAGCATAAAACAGCATGATGGCCAGCCAGACGCTAAACTGCGCCCAGCGGGTTATTGCCGCTGCCTTAAAACTGAGCACGCCGGCCCAGACACAGGCAAGCAATGCCATCCACCATAGCGTGCCCCAATTTATATGCAACTGGCTGCTTACCGGTTGCAGCCACAGTGGTAATACCGTTTGTTGTAGCGCCATCAGCGGCGGCGTTAGCTGCCAGACAAGCGGTAAAGCGCCGCCCAGCAGCAACAGGCCACTGATACCCTGTGCGGTGAGCAGCTGCGGCTTACTCTGCCATTGCAACAACAACCACAGCAGGCTAAAGGCCGCAGGTAACACCAGATAGAGGCTGGCAACCACAGGGTCGCTCAGTGAGTGCTGCAGGCTTTGCTGCACCACAAAATAATGGCTACCCAGTAAGGTTAAACAATATAACCAGTGCCATTGCCGCATCAGGCTGGCCAGCACGGCGGTAAACAACAGCAATAGATAAACCGCCACCGGAAACAAAGCAGAAATACTGGCAGCCTGCGCCGGCCATTGCCACATCAGCAGCATAATCAGTGCCAGTGGCAGGCTGGTAAATAGCGGTTGCATGAATAAAGCCGGTTAGGAATTAATGTCTATAGCCAGAGTATTAGGCTTTTGTGGCAAAGGCTTGCTGTTATCAGCGGCGGAATGCGGTTGGCGGGATGTGGCAGGCAGCGTATGTGATTCGCCGGTAAAGCGGCCGCCCGGCTCAATACACAGGCTGTCAGCATAGATATCACCATCGACACAACCTGACGCCAAAATCTCAATTTCAGTGGCGTACAGCAGGCCCTTTACTGTGCCATACACCAGTATTTTGCCTGCTCTGATTTCGCCCTGCACCATAGCTGACTGGCCTACCAGCAAAGTTTGGGTACATTGCACCTTACCGCAAATAGCGCCATCTATACGGCAGTCAGAGGGTAAAGACAATTCGCCCTGCAGCACACTACCGGCAGATAGCAGGGTGCAGTTTGACGGATCGTTTTTACTGGCAGAGTTTTTTGCTGAAAACATAAACAACCTTTTGCAAATAATGGCTATAACGGCATGCCCGGATAGCTGGTACGGTTTTGCATGCCAGTGAGTTTTTGCATTAACTGACGTTGAGCGGCCAACAGCTTACCATTTTTTTCATTTTTTGCCTGACACAGACGTGATTTCAGCGTCAGCTCTTGCAGTAACTTCCGGGTGCCATGCTGTATTGGCGCCGGCAGCCGGCTGACCAATTGCTGCAAATCATTACGGCGGTTTTGCAGGCCAAGTTGTGCCAGCAGCTGGTCACGGCTGCTGTGGCTGTGTTCAACCGCGGCCATTAGCTGCAATACCTGCTGATTCAGCTGCTGCAGCGCTACACTGTGGCGCTGGCTCATCAGTTCATATTGCTGATCCAATAACTGGCTTAGCTGATCAAGCCGCTGCACATCCTGCTGCAGGCTACTGATAAAGCTTTTCAGTAGCTCGGCACTCATTTCTTATGCATGTCCAGCATAGCGTGAATCAGCGCTTCTTCGTCCAGTTTCAGCTCGCCATTGGCAATAGCCTGCTGCAACTGGCGCACTTTGTTCATATCAACACCGTCGTGCTCGGCCAGCGAGTCATAGCTTTGCTGTAGCGATTGACTAATGCTGCTGACCTGGCTGGCAGCCGGCGCCGGTTGGCTTGAAGTGTCGCTGTGTGGCTGCGCTGTGGTGCTGTGCTGCTTTTGTTGCAACCGGTTGGCCGGCTCAACCTGCAAGCTGTTTTTCGGGTCAATTTGCATAAAAAATTCCTGCTATTTAGCTCTGTGAAATTAAAGCGACAGCGAACAGAGAAAACTTTAATTTATTTATGGCCGGTAACGACAGTATTTTTGCCGCTCACCACGGCTTCAACGATCTTGCCGGATGTCAGGTTTTCTACCCGGATGCGCTCGCCGAGCTGGCCATCGGCCAGTGCCGTGGCTTCGGTAGAAACCTCAAAGCCCTGGCCTTGCACTAACAGCTTGACCCGGCTGCCTTTTTCTACCAGGTATACCAGCTGCAGCACTGAACGGTGCAGCGGCTCACCGGCGTTTATCCGCCGCTTTACTGTCATACCAAGCAGCGGCTCTGGCTGTAACTCCGGGTCGTGCCGCAGTGTACTGAGCTCAATATCAGCCAGGCTCAGCATATCTGCACTGATAATTTCATCACGTTGCAGCGTGCGGCTGGCCACTACCAGCGGTAAGTATAGCCGGATTTGCGCTACTGCCCGGCTTTGCCAGCGCTGCGGCGCGGTGCACTTTAAGGTGTAACTGATCCGGCCCAGTGGCGGTGTATGTTGCTGCCGCCGGCTGATACTGAGCTGGCTACAGCTGGCGTTTGTAATAGCCGCAGGCAACGTCAGTGAAATATCCGGTTGCGCAGGGCTGTTTAGCTGCAGCTGTTTTAAATACTGTTGCAATTCTGCGGCGATATGTTGCTGCAAGGCTGAGCTGAGCTCTGTCGCCGCGGCATTGCCGGCAAGCAGCAGCATGGCAAGGCTAAACAGGAAACCCAGCCGCTTCCGCTGCGGAAGTATAGCTTCCGCTTTTAGCGGTGAAATTGGCATGGGTTTAATGTAATGCATTGTTTTAACTTTGTTTTTCATTATGGCACAGAGCTTGTAATAACCAGTGACAGCTACAGAGCTTTGATAAGAGTAACCTGACTATGTTTGATAAAGCGCTTGGTGTCCACCCGTTTTCGTTACAACTGCGTACCGACAGGGCTGAGATTATTGCAGGCAATCTGGCCAATGTCGACACGCCCGGTTTTAAAGCCCGCGACATCAACTACAAACAGATCATGCAGGATCTGGCATACAACATAGAGCAGGGCCAGAGCCGGCCTTTTGCCGCCGCTGAGACCGGCCATCAGCTGTTGTACCGCACGCCTTATCAGGTCTCGGCCGATGGCAATACCAGCGAGCTGAACATTGAGCAGGCCAATTTTGCTGCCAACAGCATGGATTTTCAAACCAGCCTGACCTTTTTGAATATGAAAATCAGCGGCCTGCGCGCAGCGATCAAAGGAGACTAAAGCATGTCGTTTAACAGCATTTACGAAACCAGCGGCAGTGCCATGCGTGCTCAGGTAATGCGGCTGGACACTATCGCCTCTAACCTGGCCAATGCCGATACCGCGGCGTCTACTGAAGCCGGTGCATATAAGGCATTAAAGCCGGTGTTTGCTGCCTTATATAAACAAACCGCTGACAGCCAGAGCCTGTCGGCTGAAGTGCAGATGCTGGGTATTACCAGCTCGAATAAACCGGTTGATATGCGCTACGAGCCAAATAACCCGTTGGCGAATCAGGACGGCTATGTATTTTATTCTAACGTCAACGTACTGGAAGAAATGGCCGACATGATGTCGGCATCGCGCAGTTATCAGACGTCGGTGGAAGTAATGGGCCGGGTATCCAGCATGCAGCAAAGCGTACTGCGGCTTGGCCAGTAAAGGGGCGAAATAATGAGTGCAATCAGCGGCCTGGGCGCCGTTAATCAAAACAATAATACATCAGCCATCAGTAGCAACGGTGCAACCAACGCTGAGGGTTTGTCCTCCATGTTTCTTCAGTTGCTGGTGGCGCAAATCAGCCACCAGAACCCGCTGGACCCGATGGATGGCACCCAGTATGTCAGTCAGCTGGCCGAGTTTGCCAATGTTGAAAGCCTGCAAAGCCTGAAAATAGATTCCGGTAAAAACCTGGCGCTGCAAGCCAGTCAGCAGGCGCTACAGGCCACAGCGCTGATTGGCACTGAAGTCGATGTGGCCGCCGACAGCATTATGCTGGAGCAAAGTGGCCAGATTAAAGGTGCGGTTAATCTTGGTGTTGAGGCCGACAGCGTACAGCTGCGGCTGTACAACGCTCAGGGCCAGTTAATGCAGCAGCAAGAGCTGCCATACAGCGGTGTTGGCACAGTGCGGTTTGCCTTTGCTGAGCAAGATGCCGGCGGTTACTACGTACAGGCCGATGCCTACATCAACGGCCAGCCGCAAGCGCTAACGACCTTGCTTAGCGGTGAAGTAGAGCGGGTGTCGGTGGGTAACAATAAAGACGACATTATTCTGCAGGTCAATGGGCTGGGTAACCATGCCCTGACAGATACAAATCAGCTCGCGTTTAGCGGCAATAGTTAAGGAACTCTGGTATGTCTATGTTTAACATTGGCCTGAGCGGGCTGAAAACCACACAAAAAGCACTGGAAGTCACCAGTAATAATATCGCCAACTCGGCCACTGCCGGTTTTAAAAGCGGCAGCGCTGAATTTGCTGCGGTGTACAACGGCGGCCAGCGCGGCGGTGTCGGCGTTAGCGATATCAAAGAAAACTTCGCCCGCGAAGGTAATGTCGTTAACACCGGTTCAGCGCTGGATTTAGCCATTACCGGTAAGGGCTTTTTCGTGGTATCAGAAAACGGCCGTATGGCTTACACCCAGGCCGGCCAGTTTGGCCTGGATAAAGAGCAGCATATTGTCAACGCCAGTGGTAACCGCCTGCAGGGTTATGGCATCGACGCCAACGGCAACCTGATCCCCGGTGTACTCACCGACCTGAAAGTGGAAGCGGCCAATATTCCGGCAGAGGCCACTACAGAAATCAGCTTTGCCCTTAATTTAAGCTCGGCCAGTGATGTAATAGCGGTACCTTTTGATCCGCTCGACGGCAGCAGCTACAACTATTCGCAATCGACCGAGATGTTTGATTCTTTGGGCAATAGCCACACCTTAACGCAGTATTTTGTCCATAACGGCGCTGGCAGCTGGGATGCGCACTACTATGTTAACGGTACCGCGCTGCCGGCACCTTTTGACACAGCGGCCCTGAGTTTTGATGTCAACGGCCAGCTTACCGTACCAGCGGCACCGGCCAATATTGCGCTGGAATTTGCCCCAGCCGGCGCGGCACTGATGAGCTTCAATGTGAATATGACCGCCAGCACCCAGTTTGGCAGCGGTTTTAATATCTATAACAACGATGCCGACGGCTATACCGCCGGTGAATTCGCCGGTGTGTCGATCGCCGAAACCGGCCAGGTGTTTGCCACCTTTACCAATGGTGAAACCAAATTGCAGGGCCAGGTGGTGTTGGCTAATTTTGCCAATGTTAACGGCCTGGAAACCGGCAATAAAACGGTGTGGTATGCCACCAATGAGTCGGGTGCACCACTGTATGGTACGCCGGATTCGGGCAACCTTGGCGCCCTGCTGTCAGGTGCTTATATCGGCTCTAACGTTGATATCAGCGAGCAACTGGTCGATTTAATGGCGTTTCAGCAGAACTATCAGGCCAATGCAAAAACCATCAGCAACGCTGATGAAATGATGCAGATCCTGTTTAGCGCAACCTAAGGTAACCGGCGATGGAGAAGCTGATTTATACCGCGGTATCCGGTGCTGAGTTAAACCAGACGGCACTGCGCGTCAGTGCCAATAACCTGGCTAATGTTAATACGCCGGGCTTCAAAGCCGACATTGAACAGGCTCAGTCGATGATGCTGGCCGGCGACGGCTACCGCACCCGCTATCATGCCCAGTTGCTGCCGGTACATACCAACCTGGCGAATGGCCCGGTACAGCAAACCGGCCGCGATCTGGATATTGTGCTCAGTGACGGTGGCTTTTTAGCGGTGGCCGATGCCAACGGCAATGAAGCTTACACACGCGCCGGTAATTTACAGGTCGCCGCCGATGGCCGGCTGCTGCTGAATGGCTATGCCGTGCAGGGCGAGCAGGGCGATATTGTTTTGCCCGAGTTTGGCGATATTGATATCGGCGCTGATGGCAGTATTAACCTGTTGCCGGTCGGTGGCGGTGTGATAGCCCAGGAAGGCCGCTTAAAGCTGGTGACAGCAGGCGGTGAGCCGCTGCTAAAAGGGCTGGATGGTTTACTGCGGCCGCAGGGCCAGGAGGCGCTGGCAGAGGATTTGACCGTGACACTGCGTACCGGTGCGCTGGAAGGCGCCAACGTTAACGCAGTAGAAGAAATGGTTAATACCATGAATATCAGCCGCAAGTTTGAAATGAATATCCGCATGATGAAAACCGCAGATGAGCTGGCCGTGGCCGGTAACAAGCTGATAAGCGGCAACAGTTAACAGGAGCACCGCAATGAATTCTGCTTTATGGGTCAGTAAAACCGGTTTAGCCGCGCAGGACATGCGCATGACCACCATTTCAAACAACCTGGCCAACGTCAGTACCGCCGGTTTCAAAAAAGACCGGGTGGTGTTTGAAGACTTGTTTTATCAGGTGCAGCGCCAGCCAGGTGCCCAGGCCGATGAGCTGAATCAGGTGCCGTCTGGTATTCAGGTTGGTACCGGTGTGCGTGTTAACGGCACGCAGAAAATTTTTACCGAAGGCAGTTTTGAAACCAGCAACAACCCGCTGGATCTGGCGATAGCCGGTCAGGGCTTTTTTCAGATTGAAAATCCGGACGGCGAAATTTTGTATAGCCGTAACGGCCAGTTTCAGCTGAATGCCGAATCGCTGATGGTTAACAGCAATGGCTTGCCTTTACTGCAAAATATCGCCGTGCCGGACAATGCTACCAGTGTCACAGTGGGCCGCGACGGTACCGTCACCGCAGTTATCGCCGGCCAGATTGAGCCGGTCGAGCTGGGGCAAATTCTGACGGTAAACTTTGTTAACCCGGCCGGCCTGGAAGCCCTGGGCGGTAATGTATTCCGTGCCACCGCCGCCTCTGGTGAGCCGGTGGAAGGCGTGCCGGGTGATGATGCACTGGGTGCGCTGCAGCAATACACCATCGAAGGCTCAAACGTCAGCGTGGTGGATGAAATGGTCAGCATGATAGCGGTGCAACGGGCGTACGAGATGAACGCCAAAGTAGTCTCGGCCGCCGATGAAATGCTGCGCTTTATTAACCAGAGCCTGTAACCGATGAAAGCCTTAATTTTGTTGCCACTGCTGGTGCTGCTAACCGCCTGCGCCAGCCCGTCAGAGCCGGTAACCGACAAAGACTGGCAGCAGGTGGTGGCCGGGCGCAGCCACGACAACACTGCTGCTGAGCAGCAGCATGGCAGCCTGTATAGCGACCGCTATATGTTTACGCTGTACGAAGATAAACGTGCCTATCGGGTAGGCGATATTCTGACCGTGGAATTAAATGAGCGCACCCAGTCGGGTAAAAGCGCCGATGCCAGCGTAGATAAAGCCACCGGCATCAATGTTGGCGTGCCGCTGCTGGGCAACCTGAATACCGCTGAAGCCGCAATGGAGCTGAACTCGCGCTCGCGTTTTGACGGCGAAAGCAGCGCCAGCCAGCAAAACTTTTTGCGCGGCTCTATTACGGTACGGGTAACCGAAGTCCTGGCTAATGGCGCTTTGGCAATACGCGGTGAAAAATGGATCAAGCTGAATCAGGGCGATGAATACATCCGCCTGCAAGGTTTAGTGCGACCGGAAGATATAGATGTAACCAACCGGGTGTCATCGCAGCGTATTGCCGATGCCCGTATCAGCTACTCCGGTAAAGGTGAAATGGCCCGCGCCAGTCAGGCCGGCTGGTTTACCCGGTTATTTAACTTAATTAACCCGTTTTAACTAAGCGAAGGTGCACGCATGAAGCGAATGTTCACTCTGCTGCTGTTACTGTGCAGCAGCACCGCCAGTAGCCGGCCCTTGCTGGATTTGGTTGATATTCAGGGGGTGCGCGATAACCAGTTAGTCGGCTATGGCCTGGTGGTGGGCTTGCCCGGCTCCGGCGATAAGGCTCAGATTAAATTTGCCGCCCAGTCGCTGAACAACATGCTAAAGCAGTTTGGCGTGCAGCTGGATGAAAACAGCCTGCCAAAATCTAAAAACGTCGCTGCAGTAGCGGTAACGGCCACCTTACCGGCCAATACCAGCCCGGGGCAAACGCTGGATGTGACCATAATGTCGCTGGGCGATGCCAAAAGCCTGCATGGTGGCAGCCTGATGCTAACGCCGCTGCGTGGTGTCGATGGCAAGGTGTATGCGCTGGCGCAGGGTAATCTGGTGGTCGGCGGCATTAACGCCAGCGGCCAGAATGGCTCATCGGTGACGGTAAATGTACCTACTGCCGGCATTATTCCCGGTGGCGCTATTGTCGAGCGCAGTGTACAGCAGTTGTATCAAAACACCGCTCAGGTGGTGCTAAACCTGAAACAGCCAAACTTCCAAACCGCACGCAATATTGTAAATGCCGTCAACGACGTGTTTGGCCCGGACGTCGCACAGGCGGAACATCAGGGCAGGCTGGTGCTCAGTGCACCGCAAGATGCCAATAGCCGCATTACCTTTATGTCGATGTTGCAGGATATTGACGTGCGCGAGGGCAAAATAAGGCCGCGCGTGGTGTTTAACAGCCGCACCGGCACGGTAGTGATGAACGATCTGGTGCGGGTAAAACGGGCGGCTGTCAGCCACGGCAGCCTGACCATTACCATCAGTGAGCAGCAAGGTGTCAGCCAGCCGCTGCCGTTTAGCAATGGCACTACCACACCGGTGCAAAACAGCCAGGTCAGTGTTGATGAGCGCACCGCCAATATGATGCTGTGGCCAGAGGGCAGCTCACTGGATGACATCGTGCAGGCGATTAATGCGTTGGGTGCAACACCGGCCGAGCTGATGTCTATTTTGATTGCACTGGATAATGCCGGTGCCCTTGAAGCCGATTTACTGGTGATTTAATGACAATGTCCGCGATAACAGGCCCGCAAAGTCTGGCCATAGATCCACGCAGTTTTTCGGCTGCTTCTGTAGCGCAAAACCCTACAGCACGGCTGGAACAGGCTGCCGCCCAGTTCGAAGCGATTTTTTTGCAGCTGGTGCTGCAGAATATGCATGCTGGCACCGACGCCATCGCCGGTGAGGATGGGTTCTTTTCCGGCAAAGAAGCCGCAACGTTCCGCGATATGCACGATGCCCAGCTGGCGCAGCAACTGGCCGGGGCAAAACAGCTTGGCCTGGCCGATGCAATAGTGCGGCAGCTTGGCGAAGGGTTGGCACAGTCAGAAAATAAATTTAAGCAACTGTCCGATGCGGTCGCTTTACCACAAGAGGGGGCGCTGACGCTGGTCGCGCCGGCATATAGCAATCAGGCGTTCAGTCAGCCGTTATGGCGCACTGAAGACAGCGGAAACAATAACTTATGAGTATGCTTTTAAACGGCGTGTCGGGCCTTAATGCTGCCAACAGTGCGTTGTCTGTGGTGGGGCAGAATGTCGCCAATGCGGCGGTAAACGGCTACAGCCGCCAGACGGTGCAGCTGGAAACGGCCGCCGGCGGTTTAAATGGCGTCAAGGTGGTTAAGGTTGATCGCATTGTAAATAGCTTTTTGAATGACGATATCTGGCGCACCAGCTCAGACAGCAGCTACTACCAGGGCTTTCAAAGCTATGTGGGTTACCTTGAGCAGTTGCTGGGCACAGAATCATTAAATCTTAACGACAGTGTGGCCGATATCAGCGCCGCCTTTAATGCGGCGATGTCGGCACCAGACTCCAGTGCTTACCGCCAGCAGGCGTTGTCATCAGCGCAGGCGCTGGTACAGGATATTGCCCAGATTAACGGTGCCCTGGCCGACCAGCAAAGTAAACTCGGGCTGGAGCTCACTAATTTGGCCGCCAACAGCAGTTCGTTGTTACAACAGGTGGCAGAGCTGAACAGTCAAATCAGCAAGGCACAGGCGCTGGGTCAGCCCACCGCAGAGCTGTCTGATAACCGGGAAAATCTGATCACCGAGCTGTCAGGCTTTATCGGTATTGATATTACCGATCCGGGTGATGGCAATCTGAATATCAGCAGCAAAAATGGTGCACCTTTAGTTGTCGGCGCCAAAGCGGCCGTTGTCAGTGTCACCGGCACCAGTGTCGATGTCAGTTTTAATACGCAGAATTTTCCGTTAAATGAGCACGTCGGTGGCCGCATCGGTGGCTTACTCAATGTCGATGCCACTGTATTGCAGCCAGCCAAAACGGAGTTGGAAACTATCGTGCAAAACATTGCCGATTCAGTAAATACGGCGCTGTCAGAGGGTTTTGACTTAAACGGTCTGCCTGGTCAGCCGTTGTTTAACTACAATCCGGCTGATGTGCTGGGCACTTTTGCCGTTAACACGGCGCTGGGCACCGATGATCTGGCGTTTACCGGCCGGGTGCCCGATGGTTTTGGTGGCTGGCTGCCGTCTGGCGGTCGGGGTGACAATGGTAATCTTGCCAATCTGGTGACGTCGCTCAATGGTGCCACCGCCGGTTATGACACCTTAATTGGTGATTTGGCGATCCAGAGTAAGCAGGTACAAAGCAGTATTAAAACCGCTGGCGTACTCAACAACAATGCGGTGGCGGCACGCGATAGTTTAAGCGGCGTTAATCTGGATGAAGAAGCCGCTAACCTGATGTATTACCAGCAGTTGTATGATGCCAATGCCAGAGTGATCAGCACAGCTGATCAGTTATTTAAAACGCTGATCAACATCTTCTGAGGTGGCTATGCGCGTAAGCAGTAATCAGTATCATCTAACCACTATCCGCAATATTCAGCAGACAACGGCAGAATACAGCAAGTTATCTACCCAACTGGCGACTAATCAGCGTATTCAGAAGCCGTCAGACGATCCGCTGGGTTCAGTAATGCTGCTGACACTTAATGGCGAGCTAACCAAGCTGGAGCAATACCAGGCCAATATGGACGCGGTGCACTTTAATCTCGGCCAGCAGGAAAGCCAGTTAAACAGCATCGTAAATACGCTGTTTTCGGTGCAGGAAATTGTTACCACAGCGGCAGACGGCGCTATGGGCCAGGCTGAATTACAAGCCTTTGCGCAGGAATTGTCAGTGCTGTTTCCGGCAATTGTCGATTTACTTAACGCCAAAGACGGCAACGGTAATTATTATTTTTCCGGCAGCTTAACCGGTGTGAAACCTTTTGAGCCGGATGCCGGTGGTGTTTACCAGTATCTGGGTGATGACAGCGTGCGCCAGGTGGCGGTATCGGATAACTCCAGCGTGCCGTCGAATATTCTCGGCAGTGACCTGGTGCCCGGCGTAACCTTTTTAAACGAAATGCAGACCTATCTGGATCTAATCAGCACGGCACCGGTAGCCGGTGTCGGTACTGAATCGCGCGACTTGCTCGGCCATATCAATGATTTTATGGCCAGCGTCAGCGGAGAAGTTACCCGTATTGGCGGTACTCTGGCCTCGCTGGATGAAATGGCGCTGGGTAATGCCGATATCGCACTGTTTACCGAGCAGCTGCGCGATGACATTAAAGAAGTTGATTACCCCGAAGCTTACGTCAATATGAACCAGGCGCTGGCGTCGTATGAGTCGTCACTGAAAGTGTACTCCAGCGTGTCTAAGCTAACCTTATTCTCTTACGTGTAAGGGTTAAATACTGATGCAGGCAATTTCACAGGCGGAACAACTTAGCCAGAGTGCGCTGGCCAAACTGAACCCGACCGACCGGGCGGCAGTGGTTAAAGCCGTTGTCAGCGACGCGCCTGCCTCAGCAGTACCGGTGTCGCGGCAGACCCGGCAAATTCAGGTACTAAGCAAATGGGCGCAGGCGGCCGATGTCAGTAAACAATTGGCCCAGACCGAACATACCGAGCGCAATATCCGCCAGGCTTATCAGGCGCTGGAAAACCTGCGCCGCCAGGTCAATTCATCTTCCCACCGTCAGATGTCGGCAGAGCAACAGCAGCAGGCGCAGCAAAAACTGGCGCAACTGGAAAAACAGCTGGCCACAGGCCAGGCTGGCATTAGCGCTGATTTAACACTAACCGGCACTACAGCGGCACCATTTCGGGCCACGCTCAGCCACAATATCGATTTATTGTCCGAGCGGCGCCAGCCTGAACAGGTCAATATCCTGCTGGGCCGCAGTGGTAATGCGCTGCAAATAGATTTACCGGCCGGCCAGAGCGCCGAACAAAACCTGCACAGTGTGCAGCAGGCATTTGCCCGTCAGCAAATTGATGTTTCGGTAGATAACCAGCAACTGTTGTATTTTTCGGCGCAGGCGCGTGACGCACGTAAATTACAGGAACCCTGGCTGGTAAGCGGGCAAGGCGTGCGGGTGGCGGCAGGTAATCCGTTAAATGTAACACTAAAGCCGGTAGACACCGCCTTAGGCCAATTGGCCAAAACTGCTGGTGGCGATAATGTACAGGCCTACAGCCAGCAAATTCAGCAGGCACAGCAAAAATTAAAAGACGCGCTGGTAAAAGTGCAGGCACAGCGTGCGGCGTTACAGGCACAGCTTACAGCAATTCAACAACAGCAAGCAGACAACACAGAGCTGACTGGCCTGGCCGGGCAATTGCGCTTACAAATGCACAGCGGCAATAAAAGCAGTGTGGCGGTGGTGATGTCACAGGCCAATATTACCCGCAGCCTGGTTGAATTTGGCCTGGGGTAGCGGTGTCAGCTGTCTGGCAGCACTGTTGAGCCCAAATCCCGCTATAGCGGGATTTTTTATCGCTAAAAAATTATAAAAAAAATTTTAGTTCCGTCTCAGGCTGGTCGCTTTAACTTTGTGAGCATCATTCACAGGAGATTCCAAGATGGCTTTATCAATTCAATCAAATATGGCGTCAAAATCTATCCAGAACCAACTGAGTCGTACTAACAACGATTTATCAGTGGCGCTTGAGCGTTTAGGTTCAGGTTTCCGCATCAACTCAGCAAAAGATGATGCTGCCGGTTTGCAAATTGCTAACCGTTTAAATGCCCAGGTACGTGGTCAGGAAGCGGCGATTTATAACGCCAACAATGCCCAGTCTATGCTGCAAACGGCCGAAGGCGCCTTTGAAGAAATGACCAACATTGCTTACCGTATGAAAGAGCTGGCTACTCAGGCTGCTAACGGTACTAACAACGCCTCTGAATATACTGCATTAGATGCAGAATATCAGGAGCTGGCCTTAGAGCTGGACAGCATCATGACTAACACCTCTTACGGTTCAGGTACAACCTTGCTGGATGGTGGTAAGTTTGCTGCTGCGGTGACATTCCAGGTCGGTGCGACTGCAGCTGAAACGCTGGCGGTAGATATTTCTGCAGAAATTACCGCTCTGGCTGCAACGGTAGGCGCGCCAGGCGCTCTGGCTAACCAGGCTGGCGGTACTGCAGCAATGGCTACAGTTAACACCCTTATCGATAACATCGGTGCTGCCCGTTCTGCACTGGGTGCCAGCATGAACCGTCTGGATCACACTATCAACAACGTGACCAACATGGCGGAAAATACTCAGGCGGCCGCTGGCCAGCTGATGGATGCTGACTTCGCTAAAGAAACATCAAGCATGACTAAACAGCAGTTGCTGATGAACTCAGGTATCTCTGTACTGAGCGCGTCTAACAGCACCACTCAGATGATTGGTTCTCTGCTGCGTTAATAGTACGCACTACACAGCGGGGCGGTGTTTAGCTGCTCCGCTGCTTATTTCTGCTAACACAGGGTTTGCATTATGTCGTCATTTTTAAGCATAGATCCGCAGTATCTGGCCAGTCAGTACACTCAGATTGAGCGCGCCGGTACCGATAAACTGCTGTCGGCTAAATCCAACCAATTTAGCGCCCAGCTAAATGCGATTAAAAAACTGCAAACCGCTTTAAAAGACTTTTCGAGCCAACTTAAAGATTTTCGCAGCAGCGCTGATTCCAGCTTGCTGGCCAATACCGCCAGCAGTAGCAGTGAGTCGACGCTGAGTGTTAAAGCCGGTTCAACCGCAGTGGCCGGCAGTTATGATGTATTTGTTGAACAATTAGCACAAAACCATCAGCTGGCGCTGTCATTTGACCCGGCCGCCACCCTGGCAACAGACGGTGAATTCAGTATCGATTTAGCCGGCAACAGCTTTAGTGTTGATCTGGCCAGCTTGCCAGCCAATGCCACTGTGACAGAGTTGGCGGCTGCGATTAATAACCACGTCGATAACCCCGGCGTCAGCGCAACGCTAATGCGCAGCGGCACTGAAACCTTTTTGGTTATATCCAGCGATGACAGCGGCGCGGCCAATCAGCTTAGCCTGAACTTTACTGCCGGTACCGACCCTGCCGGTGCCGATATCAGCACAGCCCTGGCTGGCCAGCAAGAGCTGAAAAAAGCCCAGGATGCCATAGTGCGCTTAGGCAGCGACAGCGCTATTAGTGTTACCAGTGCCAGCAATAGCCTCAGCGGTGTCATTGAGGGTGTGACGATAGATTTGTTGAAAGTGCAAACCACAGGCGACAGTCCGGTTAGCATTAAAGTTGGCCAGGACGATGAGGCGATAAGCGGCAAGCTGCAACAGTTTGTTGATGGGGTAAATGGCATCATCGGCAGCATCAATAAAGACAGCAACCTAAACAGCGACAGCATGGCACGCAGCATTCAAAATCAGTTGCGCAGTGCTTTTCAGGGCACCTTTGAAGGCAGCACCTTATACAGTGTTGGCCTGGAGTTTGATCGCAACGGCAAGCTGAACATTAACAGTAAAAGGTTTGAACAGGCATTGGCGGCGGATCCGGCAAAACTGGATGCAATGTTAAGCAGCGACACCGGCGTGCTGGCAAAACTGGAAACCAGCTTAGAGCCATACAGTAAAAACTTTGGTTTGCTGAACGATAAAACTAAAACCCTGCAGGCCAGCCTGGATTTAGTCACAGAGAAACAAAAACGGCACGATTATTCCATGGAGCTGACCTACAAACGTTATTTGGGCCAGTTTACCCAGATGCAGGTCACTATAGCGCAACTGGAAAGTTCGCTCGGGCAGTTTTAAGAGGGTGGAGTAACACTATGTTAGATTTTGCAAATGGGTTTCAGGCTTATAAAAATACCGCAGTAGAAGGCAAAGCTGCCGGTGCCGACATCCATAAACTGGTGCTGATGCTGTTTGATGGTTTTCTTGATGAACTGTCCCGTACAGAAGGCCACATTCAGGCTAAACGCTTTGATAAAAAAGCCGAAGGTATCGAGCGGATGCTAAAAATTTTAGGCGGCCTGGATGCCTCGCTCGATCAGCAAAATGGCGGCGAAGTGGCGGCCAATATGCAAAAACTGTATCAGCATTGCGGTCAGGCGCTTCTTAACGCCAGTCTGAAAAATGATTTAACCGAGCTGGATACCGTGCGGGTGATAATGACTAACCTGCAGGAAGGCTGGCAAGGGCTGGCGCAGCGCGCCGCCTGATACAATTTCGTGTTCCCGGTGTAACACAACATAGGTGTCTGTTGTGTTTTTAGTTGTACCGCTGCTTTGGCAGCGGTTTTTTTCCGTTTCAGACGGGGCAAAACCCCAGACAGACAACTTCCGTCCGGCGGAAGCGTTACTTCCGCTTTTTACCTTCCTTGTTGCTTAAATCATTGTAAATGCTGCAGTTTAAATGTGGCCTGAGAGTTGCTATCGATAAGCAATGTTTAATTTTACCGGTAACTACAGTGCCAGTTAATGCCATGTCATATTCAGCTACTGCCAAAGCGCTGGCACAGCTGCAGCAACAATTTAGCCAGGCAGCCAGCTCGCAAGACTGGCAGCTGCTACGCCAGCTTGACCGCCAGCTGTTAAAGCTGGTGCAGCAACTTAGCTGTCAGGGCCTAAAACCGCAGTTTGCGGCTGAGTTAGCCGGCCTGAGGCAGCAGTATCAGTCTGTGCTCGCTATGGCGAAAGCCGAGTTAGGCCGCAGCGAAGCCAAAATGCAGCAGTTTAATCAGAACAAGGCGGCTGTAGTGGCTTACCGGCAAACGCTGGATGGGGTGTCCTAATGCAGCAATGGCTTTTGAATAAGGCTGGGGCAAACCAGGCAACGCCGTTGCAATCCGGCCGGGTGATGCAAGGCCAGGCCGAGGCTGACGGGCAACCGGCAGATAGTTACAGCGCCTTGTTAGCCCGCATGCCGCAGCTTAGTGATGCCCCGGCACAGCAGGCGCCGTTAGTTACGCCGTTGCAAACTGAGCTGGCCGAATTAGCCGACACTGAGTTGGCAGCGGCAGCGGAGAACGCAGCCATTATGGCGCAAAACCTGCCAAGCGCTGAACTAAGCGCGCTGTCGGTACTACACCTGCTTACAAAGCAGACTGACTCAGCGGTAAGCACTGCGCAATCGACCCCAGCCGATGTGGCAGTGACAGCTGGCCTGTTGCCGGACGATCTGGTGGCAGCCGGCGTCGACAATGAAGGTGCAGGTGCCGCTGGCGCAGCTATTGCCATGGCCATGCCGCTGGTAACGGCAGGGTCAACTGCCGTTGCTACTGTGCCAACTGCAGTGCCGGATGCACCGTCAGCGTCCGGCCTGGCGGGCAGTTTGGCGGCCATGCCACGCCAGCAATGGACAGCGCCGGCACAAGCACAACTTATACCCGTTCAGTTAACGGCCGGCGACGACTTTGCCGCTGCGACGCCGGCAGCGGTGCAGGCCACTGCGCAGCCGTCAGCGACTATGGCCACCCTACCGCTGGCAGACGGCGTGTTACAACAGTTTGGCACTGGCGATGTGGCAGTACGGCCGATGCCAGTGCTGGCCGACTCAGCCCCAGTGGCACTAACCGCAGCGGCTAATAGCGCCGGCGCGACGGCTACTGCAGCGCCGCAGACGCTATTTCAGTGGAAAGCCGAGCAGCTGGGCAGCCAAAGCAGCCAGTGGGGGCAGAAACTGATGCACCTGTTGTCAGACAAAATCAATTTACAGCTTGGCCAGCAAATTCAACGTGCGCAGATCCGGCTTGACCCACCGCAGCTGGGGTTGATTGAGCTGACCGTCAGTCTGGATGCTGAGCGCACCAGTGTGCAGCTATACGCCAGCAACAGCCAGATGCGTGACGCCATGCAGCAAAATCTGGAGCAGTTACGCCAGCAATTGTCACAGCGGCTGGGGCAGGACCAACTGCTGCAGCTTGATGTGCGGGACCAACCGGCGCAGCAACACCAGCCGCAACACCAGCCCGGCGCTATTGCCGCCCAGCATACTGACGATGCCATTAACCAGACTGCGGTACCCGCTGCAGTAAACACTTTAACGACAGACCGGCTGAACCGGCTGGTATAGGAGAGACGTGTAAATGCGAATTTTAATGTTAGTGATAGCGGCGGCATTACTGCTGGCAGCCGGTGGTGGCGGCGCTTACTACCTGTTATCAAAGCAGCAGGCCACTGTGGCCGAGCTGCAGAAGACGCAGTTTTTTCCGTTGGAGCGCTTTGTGATCAGTGTTGATAGCGCCCAGCATTCGCGTTACCTGGTGTTAGAACTGACGCTGTTAAGCCACAACAGTCAGGTTATGGCGCAGTTACCTGATGCCACGCCGCTGCTGCGAAATGCGCTGGTTGAGCATTTTAGCAATGTCAGCCACAGCGAGGTGAAAAGCGGTTTCAAAGATATTCCGGCCATGCAGCAAGCGTTGCTGGACAAATTTAACCACACGTTGCGCCAACACAGCCTCAGCTACCAGCTTGAGCAAGTGCTGGTGACTAATGTGTTTATTCAGTAAGGCGGCACTATGCTGGCACTCACGCCCTGGCCTGAACCGGATAACAGCAGCTTTACGCTAAGTCCGGCGCAGGAATCCCGTTTACTGCAGCGCTACAGCTATCTGGTGAAACGCGCGGCCGCGCATTTGCGCAGCCTGGTTGGCAGTATGGTGGACAAAGACGATTTACAGCAGATTGGCCTGATGGGGTTACTTAGTGCGCTGCGCCGCTATGGCCGCGAAGTGGATGAGCAATTTGAGTCTTATGCCTTTAAACGTATCCGCGGTGCCATGCTGGATGAGTTTCGCCGCATCGACTGGCGGCCACGGCAACTGCGGCAACAGGCCCATCAATTGCGTGATAAAAGCCGTGAGTTAACACGCGAGCTGGGCAGGGTGCCTACCGATGACGAGCTGTGCGCGGCGCTGGATATTGATCAGCAAACCTTTCTGGAGCTGCAGTATGTTGGCCAGGCCGAAGCGATGGAAAGCCTGGACCTGCTGCTGGAGCAACAAAGCGAAAGCCAGCTTGGCAGCACCAGTTTGAACCAGCTGGAACTGAAACTATCGCTGAAAAAGGCCATGGCGTCATTGCCAGAGCGCAACAAGCTACTGCTGCAGCTGTATTACAGCCATGAACTGAATATGAAAGAAATTGCACTGGTACTGCAATTGACAGAATCACGCGTTTGTCAGTTGCACAAACAGTCGGTAGAGCTGCTCAGCAAAAAGCTGGCGCAGTGGTAAGGGTACAGGAAGCAGACGTATGCAAAAAATAGTGGGTTTTATTATCGTATTGGCTACCGTGATCGGCGGTTATATGTTTGCCGGTGGCAATGTGGCAACCTTATGGCAACCGGCTGAATTTCTTATTATTTTTGGCGCTGGTTTTGGCGCTTTGGTGGTGGGGAACTCGTCCTATGTGCTTAAGGAAATGTGGGCGCAGCTGACGGCACAGTTTAAACCGCAAAAAAACAGCGCTGCGATGTACCGCGAATTACTGCTGACTATGTACAGCCTGTTGGATCTGGCCAAAAGCAAAGGTTTAAGAGCACTGGATGAGCATGTGGAAAACCCGCAAACCAGCTCCATCTTTCTGGCTTACCCCTTGGTGCTGGAACATGAAGCCCTGGTAACCTTTGTTTGCGATAACCTGCGCCTGATGAGCATGGGTAAACTGAACGCCCATGATTTTGACAGCCTGCTGGAGCAGGAAATTTACACTATCGAGCAGCAAAAACTGAAACCTTCGTCAGCGATGGCCACTATTGCCGAAGCGATGCCGGGCTTTGGTATTCTGGCCGCGGTGGGCGGTATTATTATTACCATGCAGCATCTGGACGGGCCGCTGAGCAATATCGGTTACCACGTAGCCGCAGCATTGGTGGGGACCTTTATTGGTATTTTCGGTTGTTACTGCCTGATGGCACCGCTGGGCTCAGCGATGGAGCAGTACGTCAAAAAGCAGGTAGCACTGCTGGAATGTGTGCGGGCAATACTGGTGGCGCATGCCAAAGGCCATGTGGCGTTAATTGCTACCGATTCCGGCCGGCGCATTATTAATGAAGAGCTGAAACCATCGTTTACCACGATGGAGCAGTGGATCAACGATAAGGCCGCCTGATGAACAGTTCGCCGGTTATTATCAAACGTAATTTACGCAGCCAAACCAAGGCCAAAGCGGGCGGTGCCTGGAAAGTTGCCTTTGCTGACTTTACGCTGGCGATGATGGCATTTTTTATGGTGCTGTGGATTTTAGAAGTGTCCAACATCAAAGAGCGCGCCGAAATTGCCAACTATATGCGTACCCACTCCATCTTCGATGGCAGCCCGGACCCGTTTAAACCGGGTAACAGCCCGTTTCCGGTCGATTTAGGCGGCACGCCGTCAATAGTGGATAAACACTCGGCCAATGCGCTGCCACCGGATAACCCTTTACCTGGCATGTCGGAATATCTGCAGGTGCCCTCGGGTGATGATCGGCCGCTGGCCGGCAAAGGCGACAAGCTCAATTCACTGGTAGACGGCCAGTTTGACAGCCCGGCGCAGCTCAGTTTGCTGTTGCAGGCGTTTGAGCAACTGGCGGCCGAACAGCTGGCACAGGCGCATATTCAGCTGGATATAGTGCCATCCGGTTTGCGGGTGATTATCCGCGACAGCAAAGAGCGGCAGATGTTTGTCCGCGGTCAGATGCATATGACACCGTTTTTTGAAGACTTGCTGTTAAGCCTTGGCGCGGTGTTTCAGAAAGTGCAAAACAAGCTAATTATCTCCGGCCATACCGATAACACCGCCTTTAGCGGCAGTCAGTACAGTAACTGGGAGCTGTCAGGTGATCGTGCCTTGCAGGCCCGGCAGGTGCTGGCCGCTGGTGGTATGCCAGCGCAGCGCGTAGCGCAGGTGGCAGCATTTTCGGCTACCCGCCCTTTGAACGAGCAGCAACCGCAAAGCAGCGCCAATCGCCGTATTGAACTGCTTATTCTGACCAGCAGCGCCGAAGCCGAACTGAACAAACTGTTTGCACCGCAACAGAGCGGCAGTGCGTTGCAGCAGGCCGAGCGGGCGGCTGAGCGTAATCAGCCGGTTGGCCGCAGTGGGCTGGAGGTGTTAACCGATGCAAATTAACAGCGATGCAAGCCGCCGTTATCTGCGCTGGTATTTTTGCACCGCCAGCCTGCCGCATGAACAACAGGCGCAGGGCATACCGGTGAAGTTTTATCAAAGCGGTCTGTTTGGCAAACAAATTTGTCTGGCGGTGTTAAAAGACATCAGCCTTGGCGGTGCCGGCGTGCTGGTGCCGTTAAGCCGCCCCGTACCAGAGCTGATAACAGTGCAGTATGACAAAGACACCCGTATCGATGCGGCCGTGGTGTACCGCCGGCAGGTGAGCGACAAGCTGGTGTTTTTAGGCTTGAGCTGGCGCGATAACAAGCGGCACCAACGGCTGAAACTGCTGCGCAAGCTAAGTAAAAAGGCGCTGCGTGAGCAGCGGCTGAGCGACGCTGCGGCCAGCTCTATCTTTGAAGCACAGACAACAGAGTAACCGAATGAAAAAGTCTTCTTTACTGATCCCGGCACAGCAGGCGGCTGACCTGGCTAAGGTAGCCTTAACGGCTGAACAGCGCCGCTTTAATGCGGCCAGCCAGAATGCCAGACCGTTGTTAGCCGACCTGGCCCGGCAAATGGAAGCCGAGCTGGGCCGGCTGCTGACCGATATCGATTTTAGTATTGAACTGAATGTGTGTCAGGGCTCGGCGCTGGACAGTTATCTGGCTGAACCGGGGCGGATTTTATTGCAATGCCCGGTGCTGGTGCCGGCGGATGACCATTGCTATCTGGCGCTGGACTATACCAGCATTCATCATCTGGCAGATTTAGCTTTGGGCGGCCAGCTTAGCAAAGTAGTTAATACGCAAAGTAAAGCAGAGCTTAGTCAGTCCGAGATGCGCATCTGTAACCGGGTCGCGCAGCGGCAGATCCAGGCGGTTCAGCAGTTACTGTTTCGTCAGCATTCTGTTTTGCCGGTCAGCATAGTGCAGCAGCCGCCTGCTGCCTTGCAGTGTATTGCACTGAAAGTACGGCTACTGCTTGAACAGGATGCTATTAGCTGGTTTCTCTGGTTGCCGCTGGCGTTTTTTAGCGCCCCGGTTACCAATAGTTACGGTGGCCCGGCGCTGGATTTATCGTTATGGCCACAGATCCCGGTGCAGTGCCGGGTAGAAATGGCGCGGAAAAAAGTCAGCCTGCGGCAGTTACGCGATTGTATCGCCGGCAAGATCCTGCCAATTGAATTAAACGGCGCCATGAGCTGGCAGCTGAATCACACCACTTTATTTCTGGGCAAAGTTGCTGAAGATGACAACGGCCTGGTATTTCAGATCACCGATACGGTTAAGCGGGAGAAACAAGCATGAGTGAACAACTCAATGGTGGCAATGGCTTAGATGCAGCCCTGGCCGGTTTGGATATGTTAGACATGGATGATGTGTTTACGCAGGACGCAGCGGCCGCTGCACCGGTTGACGGTTTGACGATGTTTCGTGATGTACCGCTGACGGTAACGCTGGAAGTGGCCAGTGCTGAGATCACCTTGGGTGAGCTTAGCCGGGCCAGTGTTGGTGATGTATTACCGCTGAATAAAGCGGTTGGCGAAGCGCTGGATGTCAAAGTCAATGGCGTGCTGTTTGCCAAAGCCGAAGTGGTGATGGTTGATGGCAAGTATGGCCTGAAGTTCCTGCAGACCGGTACTGCGGCGGAGCAGGCCTAACATGTGGCGCTTTGGCAGCTATCTGCTGGTGCTAACCCTGCTGTTGCTGCCGCAACTGGCCGCAGCCAACGAGCTGACACTGTTGTCGGTGCGCGATGCCGACGGTGGCCAGGACTACAGCGTTAAGCTGCAAATATTGCTGCTGATGACGGCGCTGAGCCTGATCCCCGGCATGTTAATGGTACTGACCTCCTTTACCCGTATTGTCATCGTACTGGCCATTTTGCGCCAGGCGCTGGGCTTGCAGCAAAGCCCGCCCAACCGGGTGTTAATTGGTATTGCCATGATGCTGACATTACTGATCATGCGCCCGGTGTGGCAGGACATTTACCACAATGCCTTTAAGCCGTTTCAGGCTGAACAGCTGACGCTGGAGCAGGCATTGGTGCGCGCCGAGCAGCCACTGCGGCAGTTTATGCTGGCGCAAACCCGGGAAAACGAGTTGCATCAGGTATTGTTAATTGCCAAAGAGCCGACGACGATGGCCGCTGCAGATGTGCCCATTGAAGTGTTGATCCCGGCCTTTGTGCTCAGTGAGCTGACTACCGCGTTTCAGATCGGTTTTATGCTGTTTATTCCGTTTTTAATCATAGATTTAGTTGTAGCCAGTGTGCTGATGTCAATGGGTATGATGATGTTGTCGCCGCTGATAATCAGCCTGCCGTTTAAACTGATGATCTTTGTACTGGCCGATGGCTGGTCGATGGTGGCCGGTACCCTGGCCGGAACATTCGGAGCCATGCCATGAGTCCGGAACAGGCAACAGAGCTTATCGCGCAGGCGGTATACACCATTATTCAGATGTTGCTGGTACTGATCGTGCCCGGTTTGTTGCTCGGCATAGTGGTGGCGGTGTTTCAGGCTGCGACATCAATTCAGGAGCAAACCCTGACGTTTTTGCCGCGGATGCTGCTGACGCTGCTGATGGTGGTATTTACCGGTCACTGGCTAATTCAGACCTTACTAGCCTGGTTTAGTAATCTGGCGCAGATCATTCCCGGAGTCTTTGGGTGAACTCGCTGATTTCGCTCAGCAGTGCCGAGCTGATGAGCTGGATTGGCACGGTCTGGTGGCCTTTTGTCCGCCTGTCGGCTTTGCTATGGGCGATGCCGGTATTTGATAACCCGGCTGTGATCCCACGGGCGCGCATATTGCTGGCGGTATTCTTAAGTTTCTTAGTGGGTCCGGCATTGCCGGCCATGCCGGCGGTCGATCCGTTTTCGCTCGATGCGCTGGTGATAACTTTCGAGCAGCTGGCCTTTGGCCTGATGATGGGGCTGGCAGTGCGGATGTTATTTGAAGTGCTGGCGCTGACCGGCCTGCTGTTGTCGATGCAGATGGGCCTGTCGATGGCGATGATGATGGACCCGGGTAGCGGCGATTCAACGTCTTTGCTTGGGCACCTGTTTTGGCTGATGACGGCGCTGCTGTTTTTTTCGCTGAATGGCCATTTGCTGACGCTGGCGGTACTGGTGGACAGCTTTACGTTGTGGCCGGTTGGTGCCGGTTTGTACCAGCTGAATATCGGCGTGCTGCTGCAATTGTTTGGCTGGATGTTTGCCGCAGCCTTACTGGTCGCCTTGCCGGCGATTATTGCCATGTTGCTGGTTAATATGACGTTTGGTGTGGCCACCCGGGCCGCGCCGTCGCTGAATTTGTTTGTGCTGGGTTTTCCGATGACGCTGTTATTGGGCTTTGTTTGCGTGTTTTTAACCTTAGGCCAGACCGGTACTCAGTTTGCTGAATTAACCAGCCATGTGCTGCATAGCATGCGTCAGGTAATGGAGTAAGCGGTGGCCGAGCAAAATACCAGCCAGGAAAGAACCGAACAGCCTACCGAGAAACGGCTACGTAAAGCCCGTAAAGACGGCCAGGTGGCGCGCTCGAAAGAGCTGAACACCGCAGTGCTGTTAATGTTAGGTGTGGCGGGCTTGCTGTGGTTTGCCCAATTGCTGTTTAGCCTGTTTATGCAACTGATGCAAAGCAGCCTGCAGTTAAACCGCGACATGCTGGCGAATAATAAACTGATGCCGCTGGCTATAGGCCAGGCGCTGCTGGATATGCTTAGCGCCATGCTGCCCTTTTTGTTACTGCTGTTTATCGGTATGTGGATTATTGGTGCCATGCCGGGTGGCTTTATATTCTCCGGCAGCTTGCTGGGGCCGAAATTCAGCCAGCTAAACCCGCTGGCGGGGTTAAAGCGCATGTTCAGTGCCAATGCACTGGTTGAACTGCTTAAGTCGGTGCTGAAAGTGCTGCTGCTCGGTGGCTGTCTGTATGGTTTTCTCAGCCAGCTCTGGACCCGGTTGTTGTTTTTGCAACGTTTAGATTTGCAGCAGGCGATGCAGGAAGGCATAGCCCTGCTGGCACTTAGCCTGATGATTACCGTCACGCTGTTGTTACTGGTGGCGGCGGTGGATGTGCCGTACCAGCAGTACAAGGTGTCGTCAAAAGTGAAGATGACACGGCAGGAAGTGAAAGAAGAGCGTAAATCGTCTGACGGCAGCCCGGAAATTAAAGGCCGTATCCGCCAGATCCAGTTTCAGCTGGCCAACCGCCGTATTGAGGACAGGGTGCCTAAGGCCGATGTCATAGTCATGAACCCGACACACTATGCGGTAGCGATACGTTACAGCGAAAAAGATGCCAAAGCGCCTTATGTTGTAGCCAAAGGCATTGACGAAATGGCGCTGCGGATTAAAGCCGTGGCGCAGCGGCACGAGGTTGAAGTACTGGAAGTGCCGGTGCTGGCCCGGGCTATTTATTACTCGACCCGGGTTGATCAGGAAGTACCAAAAGGCCTGTACACCGCGGTGGCCTATGTACTGACTTATGTGATGCAGCTAAAAGCCTGGAAAAACGGCCGCGGTCGTCAGCCGGCTGCGTTACCGGCGTTGGAAATTCCGAAAAACCTGTTAGATAAAGCAAATGTCCGAGGTAGCTAAACCGTGAACTGGCGTATTCTTACCCAACCCTATACCGCAATACCGGTACTGTTGCTGGCAATTCTGGCGATGGTGGTGCTACCGCTGCCAGCCTGGTTGCTGGATGTGTTATTTACTTTCAATATCGTATTATCGGTTATTGTTTTGCTGGTGGCGGTGTCGAGCAAGAAACCTCTGGATTTCTCGGTGTTTCCTACCGTGTTGCTGGTGGCAACGCTAATGCGGCTGACACTGAATATTGCCTCAACCCGGGTAGTATTGCTGCATGGCCATGAGGGGTCGGATGTGGCCGGCCGGGTAATTCAGGCCTTCGGTGAAGTGGTGATCGGCGGCAACTATGTGGTTGGTATGGTGGTGTTCGTCATACTGATGGTGATTAACTTTGTGGTGATCACCAAAGGCGGCGAGCGCATCTCTGAAGTAGCCGCCCGCTTTACGTTGGATGCGTTGCCCGGCAAGCAAATGGCCATAGATGCCGATTTAAACGCCGGCCTGATTGGCCCGGAGCAGGCCAAGGCGCGCCGCAGTGAGGTGTCGCGCGAAGCCGATTTTTACGGCTCGATGGACGGTGCATCTAAGTTTGTCCGCGGTGATGCCATCGCCGGTCTGATCATTCTGGTGATCAACTTATTAGGTGGTATCAGTATTGGCGTGTTTCAGCATGAGCTGAGCATGGCTGAAGCCTTCCAGCGTTTTGCGTTGCTTACCATAGGTGATGGCTTAGTAGCGCAGGTGCCATCATTACTGCTGGCGGTAGCTGCGGCCATTATAGTGACGCGGATGAACGATGAAGGCGAGATGTCGGATGAAGTGGGCCGGCAGTTGCTGGCATCGCCACGCGTGCTGTTTACCGCCGGCGGTGTGATGTTGCTGCTGGGGCTGGTGCCGGGCATGCCGGGCGTGGCCTTTATCGGTTTTGCGCTGCCATTATTGTATGTCGCCTGGCGTTTACAGCGCGGCAGCAGCGCGGCACTGGATGCGGCCGAACAACTGACTGAAACCATAATTCAAACACCGGCCAGCCTGAGCTGGGAAGATATTCCGTATATCGATCGCATCTCGGTAGAGCTGGGTTTTCGTCTGGTGTATCTGGCCGACAAAGATAAAGGCGAAGAGCTGATCCAGACGCTGCGCGGTATTCGCAAAACGGTGTCAGAGCAGGCCGGTTTTTTGCTACCCGAAGTGCGGGTGCGTGACAATTTGCAGTTAAATCCGCAGGAATACCGCATAAAACTGGCCGGTGTGCCACTGGCCAGTGGCCGGCTAAATCCGCAGCAGTTGCTGGCACTGAATACCGGAGAAATCTATGGCCAGCTTGATGGTGAGATCACCCGGGATCCGGCCTATGGCCTGGAAGCGGTGTGGGTAGACAATGACAGCCGGGCTAAAGCACTTAATCTGGGTTATTCAGTGGTGGATTTAGCCACCGTCATTGCTACTCATGCCGGTAAAGTGATTAAAGAAAACCTGGCCGAGCTGTTTATCTATGAAGATGTAAAGCAGCTGAACAAGCGCCTGGCCAGCGTTGCGCCTGTGCTGGCTGAAGCGCTGGATAAAGCGTTAAGCGTGACCGTGCAGTTAAAAGTCTACCGTTTGCTGCTGCGCGAGCAGGTCAGCCTGGGCGATATTATTACCATAGCGACAACCTTGCTCGACAGCAGTGACGTCACCAAAGATCCTTTATTGTTAACTTCAGATGTCCGCTGTGCGCTGCAACGTGCGCTGGTGCGGCAAATCAGCGGTGATAAAGATGAGCTGGCGGCGTTTACGCTGGATGACAAACTGGAGCAAACGCTGCTGGGGGCACTTAATCAGGCTATGCAGGCCGGTAAAGTGGCGCTGGATAGTTTTCCGGTGGCGCCAAACCTGCTGAGCCAGTTCCAGCGCAATATGCCGCTAATTTGTAGTCAGATGCAGCAACAAGGCTATCAGCCAGCACTGGTGGTGGTACCTCAGCTGCGGCCGTTGCTGGCGCGATATGCCCGCAGTTTTACCCAAAACAGCTTAGCGGTATTGTCGTATAACGAGGTGCCGGAGCAGGTAAGGGTTAATGTGCTGGGCGCGCTGGGATAAGCCATGCTGCTGTCATCCGGCGGTAATAACAAGGCACTATACTAGCTGGTCTGTCACTGTGGTTTTTGACTTAATATGTAAATAAAGTGAATGAGAATTCAGGTTCAAGGATGGGATCTGGTCTGATCAGTTTGCTAGTCGAAAATGGCGAATGTTTAAAAAGTGTACAAAATAATCTGATGATCCTCAATATGTTAGCGGATCTGTTGACAAAAGTTGCTTGCCTTGCGAGGCTAATTTCGTTATCTTTTGCAGCATTCAGTTAAGGTTCATAAATCCTTCTCCTGGTTTGTGAACTGGTTAAGACAATTAAAAGGCAAACTGCACCGAAAGGGCAGGACGCAAAGCCTCCGGTCTACTACGTTGATTACAACGTTATGATAGCGGGGTTGCATTAGCTTAGCGCCATCCTTCGGATGCGCTTCTGGCTGCGCGGCTGCTCGTCGCACAATCAGACGCTTTTCTATGCAGTTTACCTTTTATTGCGCTTTTCCATTTGGGGCGGTTTTGGTGTTTATCACTACCGCGAACAATTGTTGGCAATAAAAGGCTATCGATGTGACGTGGTTATATCTCGGTGTGTGGTCTGCGCTTTGTGTTGCTAATACAGCCGTAGCGGCTGTGCAGCAGCCGGCAGAGCAGGCGCAATGGCAACTAAGTGGTGACGCTTTTCAGTGCCAGCTGCAACAGCAAATCAGCGGGCTGGGCCAGGTGCGTTTTATCCTGAACCCGGGCCAACCACTGCAATTACAACTTTCATTGGCGCAGCCGCATGACGCGCTGGAACAGGTCAGTGTCGCGGCCCGTGGCGCCGACTGGCAAGCCGCCAGTGCGCAGTGGTTATCCGAGCGCTATGTCGCAGAATTGTATCACCACAGTCAGGCCAGTTTTATCAAGGCCGCCTTACCCTTATTACAACAAATTCAGGCTGGTGCCTGGCTGCATTTTTCAGTTGGCAACGCCAGCGTCGAACGTACTTTGCTGCTTAGCAGCACACATCCGGCACGCGCCGTGGCAGACTTTCAGGGCTGCGTGGCAAAGATGGCGCCGTTATCCTGGCAGCAGGCCAGACAACACGAACTGTATTTTAACACCGGCCGCTATCAGCTGGATGCCGAACAGTTGCAATGGCTGGCCAAACTGGCGCGCTATATCGCACTTGATCGCAAGGTGACGAAAATTTTGCTTGATGGCCACACCGATGATATCGGCACGACGTTGGCTAACCGCTTATTGTCACAGCAACGTGCTGATGAAGTGGCAGCACAACTACTGGAGCTGGGCGTACCGGCGACGATGCTGGAAGTGCGGGCGCACGGTAACCGCTACCCGCTGCAGCAAAGCCGTGGCACAGCTGAAGCAAACAACCGTCGCGTGTCGCTGCGGCTGATCCGAACAACTGAGTTGGCAGGAGCAAACAAACCATGAGTCAGGCTTATGCATTATGGATAGATCAGCAGCAGGCTGATGCGGACGCAAAACGGGCTCTGGCAGCTGAGGGTTATCAGTTAGTCTGTTGTGCAGACGTCACCGAGGTGGTGACCCTGTGCCGCGATTATCAGCCAGCGTTGGTTTTTGTTGGCAGCACTATGGCGCAAATGCCGTTGCCGGAACTGGTGGCGCTGCTGTCGCGTAAACTGCCATCGGCGCAAATTATCAGTATGGTAACCAGTGATCAAAGTGCGTTGGCATCAGATTCGCTGCAAAACGGCGCTATAGATTATCTGGTCAAACCCTTTTTTGCGACGCAGCTGCAGACGTCGGTGCGCAATGCCACCGCAATGCGCCAGGGCTTAAAAGATTTAGTGGCGGTATCCCACGCCAGCCGGCAGATGCTGCAACTGGCGCACCGGGCAGCGCAAACTCAGGCGACTGTGCTGATTTTAGGCGAGTCAGGCACCGGCAAAGAGCGGCTGGCGCAGTTTATTCACCAGGCATCAGAGCGTGCCGACAAGCCTTTTATCGCGGTGAACTGTGCGGCCATCCCTGAGCATATGCTGGAAGCCATGCTGTTCGGCCACAACAAAGGCGCCTTTACCGGTGCGGTTAATCAGCAAATCGGTAAATTTGAAGCCGCCAACGGCGGCAGTATTTTGCTGGATGAAATTTCCGAACTGCCACTGGCTCTGCAGGCCAAGTTGTTGCGGGTGTTGCAAGAGCGTGAAGTGGAGCGTTTAGGCAGCAACAGCCGCATTAAGCTGGATATCCGTGTCATAGCGGCCAGCAATAAAAACCTGCGTAGCCAGGTAGAGCAGGGCTTGTTTCGGGAAGACTTATTTTACCGGCTGGATGTACTGCCATTAAGCTGGCCAGCCCTGCGCGAGCGGCGCGACGACATCCTGCCGCTGGCAGAGTTTTTTCTGCAAAAGTACGGCAATGGTAAATACCGCTTAAGCCAGACGGCAGCTGATGTGATGCTGCAATACAACTGGCCGGGCAATGTGCGTGAACTGGAGAACGTGATGCAGCGCGCTCTGGTGATGGCACGGGGTATTGAACTGCAGGTTGCCGATCTGAATTTACCGCATTGCCATCCACAGGCTGCGGCGTTTTGCGCCAGCTTATTAAAACAAAGCAAGAAAAATGCAGAGTTTGATTACATCCTCGATGTGCTGAACAAATTTAATGGCCATCGTACCCGCACTGCAGAGGCGCTGGGTGTCAGCACCCGGGCCTTACGTTACAAATTGGCTGCTATGCGTGAGCATGGTGTAGATATTGATGCATTAGCGTCTTAAGGATCCTTATTATGATTTCACCGCTAGATCGCCAGAGCCAGATGCTCGATGTTATGACCCGTCTGACGCAAGTCGCCGGCAATGAGGCTGTGACGCCAGCCAGTAATGAATCCGGTATCAGTACTGATTTTACCCAGGTTATCCGCTCGATTAACCAGCAACAGAATATTGCCGCTGATCTGATGACGGCGGTAGATACCGGCCAGAGTGACGATGTGGTGGGGGCTATGGTGGCCAGCCAGAAAGCCAGTCTGAGCTTTTCTATGCTGATGGAAGTACGCAACAAGGTACTCAGTGGTATTGACGATGTGATGCGGATGTCGCTGTAAGGGGGCGGAATGAAAGCTGAAGTGATTACAACAAGCCCACCGGTGCAAATCGAGGGTAATTTCCGCGAGAAGGTGATTAATTTATCCAACCGCTTTAGTTGGCTGCCCGGAGGGGACCGCAGCCTGGCATCGATTGCGTTGCTGGCGACGCTGGTCGCCGCCACCATAGTGCTGATCCTGTGGACGTCGGCGAAAAACTATGTGCCGTTGTATGGTAATCAGGAGCACTACGATAAAGCCAGTATTCTGGAAATTCTCGACAAAGAAAAAGTGGCGTTTCGTATCGACACCGACACCGGCAATATTATGGTGCCGCAAGACCGGTTGGCCGATGCCCGTATTACGCTGGCAGCGCGTGGCATTAAAGCCGCTATGCCGGAAGGGCTGTCGACGATAGCGGATAAGGTGACCATGGGCACCAGCCAGTTTATGGAATCTATGCACTATCAGCATGCGCTGGAAGGCGAGCTGGCCCGCACCATTATTACCATGGATGGCGTGCGTAACAGCCGGGTGCACCTGGCCGTACCAAAACGAAATTTATTTGTTGGCCGGCAGGAAGAAAAGTCGGCTGCGTCAGTGATGGTTGATCTGGCACCGGGCTATGAGCTGAAAGCTGCCCAGGTAGAAGCCATTGTCAGCCTGATCAGCGGCAGTGTGCCGGGATTGGACCCGCGCAAGGTGTCGGTCGTTGATCAGCGCGGTAAATTGCTGACCGGTGAATTATATGACGATGCGCCTATCGGCAAAGAAACCGATAAAAAACTGGCGTTTATTCAAAAGCTCGAGCGCAATATCGAACAGCGGGCAGCCATCATGCTGCTGCCGATCCTCGGCGATGAAAATTTCCGCATTCAGGTGTCGTCGGATGTTGATTTTAGTGTGGTAGAAGAAACCCGCGAAGCAATAGATCCGAACTCAGTGGTGCGCTCTGAAGCCATTAAAACGGACACCTTACAGGACCAGCTGGCGATGGGCATTCCCGGCGCTTTAGCCAATCAGCCGCCGTTACCGGCCGACCAGCAAGCTGAAGACAACAACCAGCGCACTTCTGAGCGTAATGAAAGCAGCCGTCAGTTTGATAATGGCCGGGCGGTAACCCATACCCGCTTTGAAGTAGGGCGCCTGAAATCAATGAGCGTATCGGTATTGGTTAATCAGGCTGCGGCAGCAGATACCGGCTGGAGCGATGAGCAGTTACAGCAGCTGGGCGAGATGGTAAAAACCGCCACCGGCTTTCAGGCTGAGCGCGGCGACCAGTTTAATATCACCAGTTTTGCTTTTGTTGCGCCGCTAAGCAGTGAAACGCTGCAGCAGGGCCTGCCGTGGTGGCAGCTGCCTGAAGTGAAAGAATATGCCCGTTATATCTTTGGCACCTTAATCGCGCTGGCGCTGATCCTGTTTGGGGTACGGCCACTGGTAAGCCACCTGGTGCAGGGCAAAAAAGGCCGTGTTAGCGACGACAGCGTCACCGACTTTAGCCGTGTCGATAACACTGAGGTGCCGGCGCTAAATGCCAAACTGAGCGCCCAGAGCAGTACACAGCAAATGGCCGACAACGCCGACATTAGCACCAGCAACGCGCTCAGTGGCATACCGTTGCCGCAATTAGGCTCAGAATTTGCTGAACAAATTACCCATATGCAAATGCTGGCCAGCAAAGAATCTGAGCGTGTTACGGCAGTGATCAAATATTGGGTAGAGCGAGGAGTCAGCGTTGAATCAACTAAGGTCTGAACATAGCCACAACATTACCGATCTGGATCGTGCTGCCATTTTGCTGCTTAGTATGGGCGAGGAAAATGCCGCCGGTATTATCAAGAAGCTTAGCCGGCACGAAGTCAAAGCCTTGTCAGAGCGGATGGCAAAAATCAGCAACGTCACCCAGGATGATGTGGCAGTGATTTTAAACGACTTTTTTGACTGCTACCGCAATGAAAGCGGTGTTAGCGGCGCGTCCAGACTGTATCTGGAGCGGGCGCTGGATAAGGCAGTTGGCCGTAAGTTAGCGCGTGGCATGCTGGATGATATTTATGGTGGTGCGCTGGCGGATGATATCCGCCGGTTAGAATGGGTACCGCCAGAGCTGTTAGCACGCTTTCTCGAGCAGGAACATTTACAGATGCAGGCATTGTTGCTGGCGTTTTTACCGTCCGAGCAGGCCAGTGCAGTGATAGCGCTGTTTCCGAAGCAAAAACATGATGACATCCTGTACCGCATCGCCAGCTTGCGCGAAGTCAGTGAACATGTAATGGACGACTTGCGCCACACACTGGAAGCCTGTATCGAGTTTGTTGGCGAACAGGTCGGTGCCCGGGTAAATGGCGTGGAAAAAGTCGCCGAAATTATCAATCGCTACAACGGTAACAAAGCCGAAATCATGGACTTGCTAAAGCTGCATGATGAGCAAATGGCAGAAGCGGTGCAGGATAAAATGTACGACTTTGTCTCGCTGGCGCGGCAAAGCGAAGATGTGCTGGCCTATCTGCTGAATGAAATTCCGGACGAGCTGTGGGTGGTGGCGCTAAAAGGCTGTGAACCGGCCATGCTGGATAACATTATGGCGGCGCTGCCCAAACGCCTGGCACAGGTGTATCGCCAGCAGATCGACAGCACCAAAGCACAGACCGTCAGCAAAGTGGAAGCCGCGCGCGGCGAAATTATGCAGATGATCCGTCAGATGATGGCCAAAGGCGAAGTGGACTATCGCCTGTACGAAGAAGCGACGGTAGGCTGAGTATGTCACAAAGCTATCGCTTTCCCGGCGTAAGCCGTGAGCTAAGCCAACCGGACCTGCAGCAGCAGTTGCGCCAGGCTTACGAGCGTGGCGTAGAGCAAGGTATGCAGCAGGGCCTTATTCAGGGCCGGCAACAGGCAGAACAGCAGGCGCTGGAGCAGGCACAGCAACAGCTGCAGCAACAACAGCAGCAGCAACTGATGCAGTTAAAACAGCAGTTTTCCGCTCAGTTGCAACACCTTACCCAGCAACTCAGCACAGTGCAGCAGGTGCAGCAACAGCACCTGACACAGCAGCTGTCAGAGCTTATCGCCACGCTGGCCCGCAGCACTCTGGATGCTGAGCTGACGCTGTGTAGCAGCCATTTAAAACGCGCCATTGAACACTGTTTAACCTTGCTGCAGCTGGAAGAGCAGATAACCGCGATCCATCTGGCGCCGGCCGATTTGGCGCTGTGGCAGCAGCTGGAAATTGATTTACTGGGTGAAGTGAAATTGCAGGCAGATCCGCAACTGCAACCTGGTTGTGCCGAGTTTGTTGGCATATCGCAGCTACATTTACTGGATTTTCGCCAGCGGTTGGATGCCATGTTGCCGCAGCTGGAACAGCTGTTATTGAGCAATACCGATGCAGCTGTCTGAACGCCTGAGCCAGTTAGCCGGCCTGCTTAAACCGGCGCCGCTGTTACAGAGCTTTGGCCGTCTGGTACGGGTCAACGGTATGTTGCTTACGGTAGCCGGCGGCCGCTATACGCTGGGCCAGCGTTATCAGGTACAAACGCCAAATGCAGGCTGGGCAGAAGCCGAAGTCGTCGGCTTTGACGGCCAACAGGCATTTTTAATGCCACTTACCGATGTCAGTAGCCTCAGTACCGGCGCCAGAGTCAGACCGGCAGCGGCAGGTCAGGCGTTACTGGTTAGTAAAGGCTTACTGGGCCGCGTAGTGGATGGCCTGCTGCAGCCTTTAGATGGTAAAGCGCCGCTGCTCAACGGTGAGCAGATCAGCAGCCAGCTGGCGGCGGTCAATCCGATGCAAAAAAAAGGCGTAACCACGCCGCTTGATGTCGGTGTGAAGGCGATTAATGGCTTATTTACGGTAGGACAGGGCCAGCGGCTGGGGTTATTTGCCGGCTCTGGCGTCGGCAAAAGTAAGTTGCTGGGAATGATGACGCGTTTTACCACCGCTGATGTCGTGATCGTCGGCCTTGTTGGCGAACGTGGCTGGGAAGTTAAAGACTTCATCGAACACAGTTTAGGGCCAGATGGTATGAAAAAAGCGGTAGTAGTCGCCGCGCCGGCCGATCAATCACCGCTGCTGCGGATGCGTACTGCCGAACTGGCGCACCGGCTGGCCGCCTGGTATCGCGATCAGGGCCTGCATGTACTGTTGCTGGTAGACTCGTTAACCCGTTATGCCCAGGCACAGCGTGAAATTGCCTTATCGGTAGGCGAGCCACCGGCAACCCGCGGTTATCCGCCATCGGTGTTTAGTAAACTGACACAACTGGTTGAACGCGCTGGCAACAGCAGTAGCAGCAATGGCAGTATGACCGCCATTTATACCGTACTGGCCGAAGGCGACGACCAACAGGACCCGATTGCTGATGCGGCCCGCGCCATACTGGACGGCCACATCGTGTTAAGCCGCGAACTGGCGGAGCGAGGCCATTATCCGGCGATTGATATCGGCGCTTCTATCAGCCGGGTAATGCCAAATATTGTCAGTGAGCAGCAACTTAAAAGCTGTTATGGCTTAAAACGCTTGTACAGTCGCTATCAGCAGGTACAAGAGCTGATCCCGTTAGGTGCCTATCAAAGTGGCAAAGACAGCGAGTTAGATCGGGCAGTAAACCTGTACCCGAAAATTGAGCAATTTCTGACTCAGGGGCTGAATGAGCAGGTTGATTTTGCCGAAACCGAACTACTGCTGGCTGGCCTGGTGAACTAAGATGCTGAAAAAATACTTGCAAACGCAACAGGATAATTTCGATTTGATGCGCAGCCGTTTTAGCCAGTTGCAACAGCTGGCCGAGCAGGAACAGCAACGCAGCAGCTTACTAAGCCAGCATATTAACGGCATGGAAAGCAGTGAGCAGATGGCCTGCAGCCTGAGTCTGCAAAATTTATCCGGTTTAAAAGGTCTGATGCACGATATGGCAGCGCAACAGCAATTGCGCAGCGAGGCAGCCGTGCAGGAAGCCAACCGCCAGCAACAGGCCTGCAATAAACAAGCGGCTTACAATCTGGCAATTGCTCAGTTGTTAGAGCAGCGGCAACAGCGGCAACTGCTAAAGCAGCAGCGCCAGGAGCAAAAGCTGCAGGATGAAATTGCCATGCAGATGTTGCAGCGTCTGCCGCTTTAAGCCGTTATTTCACGACAAAATCAAAATACTGGTCGGTATACACGGGTGGTTGATGGGTAAAATGCCACCATTCCATGTTGTATACCTTAAAGCCAGCTTGCAGCATCAGGCTTTCCAGTAACTGGCGATTAGCCGTTTGCTGGTTGCTGATGCCGGCTGCGCCAACATTCGAAACCGGGTCAAACATATCAAACTTTGATCCCATATCAATTGGTTGCCAGTTGCCCTGCTCATCTTTGACTGCCAGGGTTAAATCTATCGTGCTACCGCGGCTGTGGCCGGATTTTTCCGCAATATACTCACCTACCAGCTTGTCTTTAGCCAGGTTGGGATAATACTGCGCCTTAGTGCGTGTATCGGCTAAATCGGCAGCCCAGCGCATAAAGTGGTTTACGGCCCGCTGCGGCCGGTAGCAGTCGAAAATCCATAAGCTGTAACCTTTGGCCATAGCCGCTTGCTGCACTTTTAGCAGCGCCTGGGCGGCGTTTTGCTGCAGATAGCATTTATTTGCCTGGTAGCCGTCGACCTGGCTGCCGACGAAATTGTCAGATCCCAGATAAGCCATGTTTATCTGCGCATCCGGAATAAGCTGGCCCACATCACTAAAATCAGCTGGTATGTCGCTGGCGGCTACGTTCGCGCTTAGCAGCAGTGTTACAGCTAAGGTGGTCGTTTTCATCTGCGGCTCCTTAAATCATTAGCATGCCGGCGATAAAAAACGCCAGCAGCGCCAGTGCACCACAAAACAGTGCATAGGGTAGCTGGGTTTTTACGTGCTCGAGTAAATCACAGCCAGAGGCGACTGAACTAACTGCAGTACTGTCAGAAATAGGCGAGCAGTGATCGCCAAATACGCCGCCGCTTAAAATGGCCGCCAGCACTAAAGACGGTGGCAAGCCGAGCAGTTCTACCATCGGCATGCCTATCGGGATCAAAATCGCAAAGGTGCCCCAGCTGGTGCCGGTAGTCACTGAAATTAGCGCGCCGGCTAAAAACAACAAGGCCGGGATGAGCACCAGCGGCAGGCTGTCGCTGACGATAGACGCAATAAAAGTACCGGTGCCGAGCAGTTTTAAGCTGCTGCCCAGCGCCAGTGACAGTAATACGATAGTAACCAGAGGTAACAGCTCACTCATGCCTTTAAAGCCGATATCTACCAGTTGTTGATGTTTAAAGCGCTTACTAAACAACATCATGCAATAGGCCACCAGGCAGGCCAGGGTGGTGGCGTACAGCACAGATTGTGAGCCGGAGCCTGACACCAAACGGCCATTACCGGTAAGCAACATAAAGCCAAGCATAGAGGCGACCAGCGTCAGCAGCGGCAGCAGCATATAAGACGGATGGCTGGGTTTAACATCAATTTCGCTGTGCTCGGCTAAAGTATGCAGTTGCTGTTCAGATTTGCGCATCGGGCCATAAACTTTGCCGGTAATAATGGTGTACAACACCAGCGCCAGGGTAAATAAAGCATAAAAATTCAATGGTATAGTGCCAATTAGTACCGACACGGCCGAGTCGCCAAGCGAATAGGTACTTAACAGCCCGAGGATGTAAGCGCCCCAGCCATTGAGCAAAATAATAATGCAGATAGGCGCGCTGGTACTGTCGATAATATACGCCAGCCGGGCCCGGCTCATTTTAAACTTGTCGAACAGGCCGCGTGAGCTGATACCTGCAGTCAGCGAGCTTAAATTCGACTCAATAAAGGTGACCGAACTGATAAAGAATGTCATTAAACCGGCCTGGCGTGGTGTTTTGGCAATGCCTTTGTCGACCAGCATTTTTACCGTCGCCGATACTCCGCCCGAGTCACGCATATACGCCAGCAAGCCGCCTACTAACAGAGAAAACATCAGAATACGGGCGTTGTCGGCGTCGCCGGTTACCGCCACTATCCGCTCCAGCGTGGCGATGCTGCCATCGAGCAGTATTGCCGGTCCGGCCCCCTGAGCCTGCACAAAGATCAGCAATTCTGCACAGCACAGCGACAGCAATAATGCCAGGATCACTTCTTTGCGCCACAGCACGATAACAATAGCTACCAAAGCCGGCAGCAAGGTCAACCAATCAGCCAAAATGGCCTCCTGTCTCTTTTAAGTTGATTATTATTCTAGTTAACATACGCTATGAATAATTTATACAGCTTGTGCTGATGGCGGGCAAGCCTGAGGCAGCATTTTGCGATAAAAGCCGGCAGTATGGAGGAGAGCAGATGTTTTGGCTATGGCGTAGTTTAGTAATAGCGGCAATGGGACTGACAACGATGGTACAGGCAATAACACTGAGCGACAGCGATTATCAACGCTACCGGCAAGCCGCTTTGGATAAACCTCAGCTGAGTTATGCGGATATTGAACCGGTATTGCAGCAGCACCGGCTCAACCCGTTGTTTCGCTTTAGCCAGCTGGGAGAATCTGCGCTCGGTGTGCCGGTGTGGCAAATTGACATTGGCAACGGCCCGGTGAAAATACTGGCCTGGTCGCAGATGCACGGTGATGAACCTACCGCCACTGCTGCCCTGATGGATTTGCTGAACGTGCTGGCGGCAGATGCTCACAGCCAGTGGCGCAGCAGCTGGCAGGATAAAATAACCCTGCGGCTGATCCCATTGTTAAACCCGGATGGCGCAGCGGCCAATGTGCGCGTTAACAGCATGGGTATCGACATTAATCGCGATGCCAAAGCGTTGCAAACACCGGAAGGCCGTTTACTGATGCAGGCCGCCAAGCAGTTTAAGCCGGATTTTGGCCTGAATTTGCACGATCAGAACCGTTTTTATGCGGTAGGCGACACTGCTAAAGCTGCAACGATATCGCTGCTGGCGCCGGCCTTTAATGAGGCCAAAGACATCGATGCCGCCCGCACTAAAGCCATGCAGCTGATTGGCGATATGCGCGATTTAATGCAGCAGTTATTGCCTGGCCACCTGGCAAAATACAATGATACTTTTTCCTGGCGCTCGTTTGGCGATACGTTTGCCGGTATGGGCATCAGCACTGTGCTGATAGAGTCGGGCGCCCACCCCGGCGATGATAACCGTCAGGTTGCCAGAAAGCTGAACACCCAGTTGCTGGTGATGGCCGTCAACAGCATTGCCGACAAGCGCTATACCAAACAGTCGCTGGATGCGTATCAGGCGGTGCCGTTTAACCGCGATGGTGGTATTAAAGATATGCTGATCAGCGGTTTAAGCATTGTTGTTAATGGCCACAGCGCCCGGGTCGATCTGGCGCTGGACTTTGACCTCGATGGTAATAAGCAGGCGCGCATCCGCGATATTGGCGATATGTCGGTGTACGGCAGCTTCCACCATTTTGATGCCAGTGGTTTGCAATATCAGGCTGGCCGTGAATATCCGCTTAGCACCAGTCTGACGCTGGATAAAGCCGGCTATCTGGCTTTACTGGCACAGGGATACAGCCATTTTCGTGGTGAGGCGAGCTTGTTGCAAAATAACAGCGGCCTGCCAGTGGTGTTAAACCCGGCTAAATTAAGCGAGGCTGCACCACAGCGCCAGCGGCCAGCGACCTTTTTACTGGCCGACAAAGACGGCGTTAAACTGGCACTGCTAAATGGCCAGCTGCTGCATCTGGCCAGCGCCACTGTGCTTAACCCGTTAGGCAGTTAAGGCCCGCTGTCTGATGACCTGGCCGGGCTTTGCTATACTGTGCAGGCTTTAACCACTTTGGAGAACAGAATGAAAGCACTGACCTTAGCGCTGCTGGTGGGCACTTTTAGCGCCGCGGCGGCGGATAATCAAATTACCCATTGTCAGCTTGGCGATGCGGTGCGGATTATTGAAGTAGCCTACCCGCAAGGCACCGAGTTGCCATGTGAAGTACATTACACTAAAGACGGCCAGGATACGGTGTTGTGGCGTGCCAGTAACGAAGCCGGTTATTGCGAACAGAAAGCGGCTGACTTTGCCGAAAAACAGCGCAGCTGGGGCTGGCAATGTGTGGTCACTGCCAGCAGTGCTAAAGCTGAGGCTGAAACGCCCTGAATTATTTAGCCAGTTGCTGCTGCCATTGTTGCAAGGCGTGCAGTTGCTTAACAATCAGGCCCTGTATTTTCTCGTCGGTTAAATCACCGTCGCTGTTAAAACCGCCGCTAAATGCGTTGGCAAATACTTCGGGTTGATTTAACGGATGCAGGTTTAAATACACACAGACCTGGCGCAAATGGTATTGGGCGCGGCTGGTACCCATGCCGCCACCGGCTCCCATAATGGCCACCGGTTTGCCGCTTAGCAATGGGTTGCCGGGTTCACGCGAAGCCCAGTCCAGCGCATTTTTCAGCGCCGGTGCCAGTGAATAGTTATATTCCGGGCAGGCTAACAGCAAGGCATCGGCGTCGGCTATCTGCTTTAGCAATTGCTGCACCGCGGCCGGTTTTTCAGCCAGGTCGGCGTTATAAAATGGTACTTCTAACAGCTCCGCCAGGTGAATTTTCATACCCTGGGGCGCATGGCCCTGGGCGAAACGTAACAAACCGCGGTTGGTAGATTTAGCCCGTAAACTGCCACAAATCGCCAGTACATTAATACTCATCAATATCTCCGTTGTTGGCTTGCAAGACTGTTCAGTGTAGCTGAGCTGGTGGCATTTATCATGAGTTCAAATTATTTGAATATTTAGCGCAAATTATTCCGCTTTTTACAGCAGATGCACAGGGTTAAGCTGGCTGGGTATTGTGAACTTAATTGAGGAAAGGCTAAATGTTTACTATCAGATACGCCGCCGATCGCGGTAAAGCCGATTTTGGCTGGTTACAAAGCCGCCATACATTTTCATTTGCCAGTTACTATGATCCGGCGCAGATGGGCTTTTCAGCGCTGCGGGTAATTAACGATGACAGCGTTGCCCCTGGCGCCGGTTTTGATACCCATGGCCATAAAGATATGGAGATTTTAAGTCTGGTGCTCAGTGGCAGCATTGCGCACAAAGACTCAGCTGGTAATACCGAAGTATTACCAGCCGGTGAATTTCAGTTGATGAGTGCCGGCCGTGGTATTTACCACAGCGAGTTTAATGCCAGCGCGCAGCAAGAGCTCAGATTTTTGCAGATCTGGATCCAACCCAATCAACAGGGGGGCGAGCCGGCTTATCAGCAAAAAGACTTTGGTCAGCGCGAGGGCCTTACGCTTATCCTGTCGCCGGATGGCCGCGACGGCAGTTTAACGCTGCGCCAGGATGCCTTGCTGTATCAGCTGATTCTGCCTGTGGCACAGCAACTGACGTACCGTAGCCAGGTCGGTCGCAAGCAGTACATTCACCTGATCAGCGGCGAGCTGAACTTGGCCGGTAATATATTACAGCCAGGCGATGGTATTAAAATCAGTGGGGAAACAGCACTGACACTGACGGCAAATGCCGGGGTAAAGGCACTGCTGTTCGACTTGCCCTGACATTGCTCTGGCTGGCGTTTTTGCGGCCTTATGCTAGGGTTTCTAAGTTGTATCAGGAGTTTTAGCATGGCAAAGTATTGGTTTAAGCTAAGCAGCGTGTTGCTATGCACTATGGCATTTGCCGTTATGCCTGCTGCTGAGCCAACACCGGCAGATACGGCCAGCCAGAAAACCTTGCGGTTTGTAGTGTATCACCCTGATTTCCCGCCCTATATTTTTACCACTATTAATGGTGATGTCAGTGGCATAGTGCCGGACTTACTGGCACCCTTTTTTCAACAGCAGCAGCTTGAGGTCGATTATCTGCTGGATAACCGGGCCGGGGCCGAGCAACGGCTGTATCGGGGCGAAGTCGATGCCATGATGTTAAGTCCGGAGTGGGCAATAAAACCCGAGCAACTGGTGTTCTCCAACCAGATTATTGCCTATGATGATTACTTTTTTGCCCGCACGGCTGAGGAGGCCGTGACTGAAGCGGAACAGCTGAAGGGGAAAAAAATCTGCACCCGTGAATATTATGTTTATCCGACCCTGGAAGCGTTATTTAGCCGTGGCACACTGCTAAGAGTAGATTCCTCCAGCCAGGAAGCACAGCTGCGCATGGTGCTGAGCAAACGTTGTGATTTAGCCTATATGAATGATTTGATCGCGCATTGGCTACTGCAGCAACATTACGATACGACTACCTTGTATCCGACGCCATTGCTGATTGGTAAATCGGGGCTGACTATTGCGCTTCATCCGAACTGGCAGCCGTTGTTGCAGGCACTAAACCAGTATTTGCAGCAACAACAAGCCAGCGGTGAAGTTGAGCGGGTTATCGCCCGCTATCTGCACTAAGCTTGTTACGGGTATAGCAGGTAAGGCTGACGCTGGCACATAAACTGCTGTAAAGCGGGCTGCCAGCTTAAGCGGATGGTCTGCTCTGACAGGCCTTGTTCTATTTGCAACCTGAGCTTATCGGTACCAGCCAGTTTATCCATAAAGGCCGGCGCGGTAAAAAATACCTCATTATGCTGTTTAAATAAGGCATGCCAGCGCTGTAAGTACTGTAAATCCAAGCCGTTAGCAGTTACCTGACGTAAGTCCTCGCCATACAAGGTTTTATTCATTAGTGGTGGTGTTAGCGCGGCGCCCGGTGTCGATACCGGGGTAAAGCTGAAACCGGCCGGGCCAAATTTGTCATAGCCGATAACGTTAAACGGAAAGGCTGTGCCACGGCCGACACTGAGTGGCGTGGCTTCAAAAAAACCTAACGACGGATACAGTGCTACCGCCTGGGCATCGGGCAGGTTAGGGCTGGGCTTTACCGGCAGCGCATAAGGCATATCACGGCGGTAGCCGGTCATCGGTACTACGCTAAGCTGCAGCTTATCCGCATTGCTGATCCAGCCTTCGCCTTTAATCATCCTGGCCAGCTCGCCGACGGTCATGCCGTGCAGCAGCGGAATAGGATGCATGCCAACAAAAGACTGGAAGGCTAAATCCAGCAGCGGGCCATCGACATAGGCGCCGTTCGGGTTGGGTCTGTCCAGTATCAGCATGCCAACACCATGCTCAGCTGCAGCCTGCATCATATAGTGCATCGAACTGATGTAGGTGTAATAGCGCACGCCTACATCCTGAATATCAAAAATGACCAGGTCCAGCTGTTGCATCTGTTGGGCTGACGGTTGCTTGTTGGCACCATACATCGACCATAACGGCAGGCCGGTTTTGCTGTCGGTACCACTGTTTACTGTAGCGCCGGCATCATGATCACCGCGAAAACCATGCTCGGGGGCAAAAATGCCGACCACATTCACCTTATTGGCCAACAGCACATCGACCAGATGCTGCTCAGCAATCAGCGAAGTTTGGTTGACCAGTAAGCCAACCCGTTTTCCGGCTAGCAAGGGTAAATAACGCTGCAATTGTCCGGCACCGGTTTCAAACTGTGGTTGTGCAGCGCTAAGCTTTGCCACAAAACAGACCAACAACAGGCTAATAAAACGCATATCAACTCTCCAGCACGCGGCGGATAAAACCGTTTTGCTGTGCCAACTGTTCGCGGCATTGGCTAATGCTCTGACCGCTTAACAGATGCAAAATGGCCAGTTTGGCACTCATGCCGGCAGCATCCAGCGCCTGACGGGCGTCGTCTGCGCTGCAGTCGGTTGCCTGCATCACGATACGTACGGCGCGGGCCACCAGCTTTTCATTGCTGGCGTGTAAATCTACCATCAGATTCTGGTATACCTTGCCGCTTCTGATCATCGCAGCGGTGCTAAGCATATTCAGTAGCATCTTTTGTGCACTGCCGGCTTTCATCCGGGTCGAGCCGGTTAGCACCTCAGGTCCGGTTACGGCGCAAATGCCGGTATCGGCGGCACTGAGTACCGGCGCATTGGCATTACAGCTAATGGCGGCGGTATAGCAGCCCAGGCTACGGGCGTAGGCCAGGCCGCCCAGTACATAGGGCGTGCGGCCGCTGGCGGCAATGCCAACCAAAATATCGTTGGCATCTAATTTAATTCGCTGTAAATCAGCCACGGCCAGCTGTGGGTCGTCTTCGGCGCCTTCCACGGCTTTGTACACCGCGCCGTCGCCACCGGCAATTAGAGCGACGACCATACTTGAAGGCACGCTAAAGGTTGGCGGACATTCTACCGCATCTAAAATACCCAACCGGCCACTGGTACCGGCACCGAGATAAACCAGCCGGCCACCACGGGCAAAGGCCTCAACAATGCGGTCGGCCACTATTGCGACCTGCGGCAGACACTGACTGACACTGAGTGCCACACTCTGATCTTGCTGATTTATCCGCTGCACTATTTCCAGGCTGCTGAGTAAATCGATATCGATACTGTCAGGGTTACGTGCTTCTGAACTCATGCTGTTAAGCTGATTTAGCAGGGTATCCTGATTATTGATGTTCATGCGCTGGCTCCGAAACATTAGAAATAAGTTGTTGTGCCAGCAGCAAGCCGCCGTCAAGCGCACTGCCTTTTGCCTGCTGCACTAACGGTTGGCAGGCTGCACTTAGCAGCGGCAAAGTATCTTTAGCCAGACCGCCTAATAACACCACCGGCAGGGAAAATTGTTCCAGCGCTTGCCATAACAGTTGCTCTACCGCATCGATATGGCGCTGGCGCAGCATTAAGGCTAGCGGACACTGGCTGGCAAACTGAAACACCAGCGGCGCGAATTCCGCGAAATCGGTCGGGCTGGCGTTTTTTAGCCAGGGCAATAAGCGCTCAGCGCTGTCGCCAATGTGCTGTGCTACCGCTTTAAGCAACGGGCTTTGTACGCCGCTGAGGCTGTCTACCTGCCACAGCAGCTCGCGCACGACTTGTTTACCCAACCAGGCACCACCACCTTCATCGCCAATATTAAAACCCCAGCCACCAATTTGCTGCTCATTGCCATTGGCCAGTAAGCGCATGGCAACCGAGCCGGTACCCAGAGCTACGACTAACACCGGTTGCCCCAGATTGGCGCCATATAAAGACGTCCGCGCATCTGTGGTGATCAGTAGCTGCTGGTAATCGTCCTGCAGCAACTGCATGGCCTGCTGATGTTGTTGCGGATTACCGGCACCCGCCAGGCCCATAACGGCAACAAGCTGCTGGCTGGTCACGGCGGCTTGCTGACACAAAGCCTGACTGAGCTGGCGAATGTTACTCAGCGCCAGGTCAAAATCATTGGTCAGCGACGCCGGGCCGGCTTGCTGTTGCCATTGCTGGCCGGTTGCGCTGTTTGTCAGACGGGCCAGCGTTTTACTTCCGCCACCGTCCAGCGTCAGGATCCACATATATTACTCCTTGCTTGCAGCATCAGGCTGCGCAGTTCCAGCCAGGCACACCAGGCTGGATACTAATGTGCCCAGACACAGCTGCCAGGTAAAACCCAAATCCAGCGCGGCCAGTGCCGGGCTCCAAAATTGTACAACATAGGGCTGTAATGCCAGGGTAACGGCAAAGCCACTTAGCAGGGCGGCCGTTACACTGCGCCGGTTACCACGGTGGCTAAACAGGGCGGTAAAAAACACCCCCAGCAGGCCGCTGTACGAAAACACCATCACACTTAGGGCAAATGCCAGCAACGGCATGGCGGAATATTGCTGCCAGTAAAAACACAGAATTGCCATCAGGGCCAGCGCTGTAGCGGTAAGCAACATTGCTAACTGGCCAGCGCGGACAAAATGGCCGGGCGCGGTATCTGGCTTACGCTGTAAACGCCATGGCTGATAAATATCGGCCACCAACACCGAGGCCATCGAATTAAGGCCGGACGTAATGGTTGATAACGCAGCGGCAATGACGCCAACCACCACTAAACCGCGTAAACCGGATGGCATTTCATTCAGTACATAATACATAAACACGGTAACTTTTTCGCCGGCAAAGCTATCGGCAAAGCCCTGTACCGGCTGATATAAATCAGGTCTTTGATAAAAGATGTACAGCAAAAAGCCGATAAGGATAAACACCAGCATAGTTGGAATAACCAACAGCACTGAGCTTAACAACGCACGGGCACCTGCCTTGCTGTCTTTACAGGTGAGTACCCGCTGTGTCATGTCCTGATCCATGCCAAAGGCAGCGATATTCAGCAGCACAAAGCCGGTGAGTGCCGAGTACATATTAAACACCCCGGCTGAGCTGAAATCGAGCGACCAGTCAAACAGCAGCCATTTTGAAGCGCCACCCTCTGTCGGCGTATCTAAGGCAGCATAAATAGTATGCCAGTCCAGTCCCAAACTGTAATACAGGTAGCCAAGTACCAGCATTGCCGCACTGACATAAACCGCGCATTGCAACGCATCGGTATAGATTACCGAACGAATGCCACCCATTACTGTGCACAGCAAGCCGATAACCGCCAGCAGCCCAACCGCAATTAACACGCTGGAGGCGGCAATGTTATTAAACAGCAGCATGGCCACGGCTATCGCCGCCATATATAAGCGGGCGCCGCTGGCAAACAAACGGCCAAACAAGTACATCTTGCCGGCATGATCTTTCGCGCTGGCACCGAAACGGCGTTCCAGCAACTCGTACACTGTGGTGACTTTAAGCTGATAATAACGTGGCAGCAGCAGCTTCATTACCAGCACTGCCGCAATTAGGGCGCCGATATTTGATGCCAGATAACTCAGGTTGCCACGAAACCCCATATCAGGCCCACCAAGAAAAGTGGCGGCCGATTGTGATGTGGCCAGTACTGAAATAGCCACAACCCATACTGGCATGGTGTTGGCGGCAAGAAAATAATCCTGGCTATTACCGGCACGGCGGCGGTTAACAGCCCAACCGACAGCGGCCAGTATGGCGAAGTAGCCAAAAAAAACTATCCAGTCCAAAAGGGTCAGTTGCATAGGGGGTTCCAGCTGATAGCACTGCAATTAACATATCACAGAAATTATTGCATGGGTAATTTATACATTTTAAATTATCTTGAATGTATAAATTATTTTTGTTGTACTACAGCGGGCTTTGTTCACAATACCGGAGTGGCGCTGTGCTTAAGTTAATTGTCAGGAAAATCATGTCATGTTGTGGTCGGGGCTATTCAGCTGTCTGGGGTGTGTTGTTGCTAAGTGTGAGCTTAATTGCCATGCCACTTAATGCTGCAGCACTGTTTAAAACACCGGCCAGCGTAAAACAAATGCTGGGGCAAAAACTGATGCTGGACCTGCGCTATTACTGCGCTGAGTTGCCAGTGCAAGGCCAGTGCCGCACGCCGATGACTCAACTGCCGCCAGAGCTGGCCGCGCTGATCCGTGACTACGATATTGGCGGCGTCATTTTGTTTGCCGAAAACCTGCATAGCATTGAACAAATTGTGCAGCTTAACCATGATTTACAACAAGCCGCAGCAGAGTCGGCGTTAAAATTGCCGTTGTTTATCAGTATTGATCAGGAAGGCGGCCGTGTTGCGCGCTTACCGCGAAGCCTGGCGACATCTTTCGCCGGCAATATGGCAATAGGCGCCACCTTCGCTGAGCACGGTACTAAGTATGCGGCGGCAGTAGGCCGGGTACTGGCCGATGAACTGTTACCGCTGGGTATTAACGTTAATTTTGCGCCGACTATCGACGTGAATGTTAACCCGCTAAACCCGGTAATAAATGTGCGTGCTTTTGGTGAGGATGCCAAGCTGGTGGCAGAGTTGGGCGGTGCCATGACTGCAGCAATGCAGCAGCGCGGTATGATAGCGGCGTTAAAACATTTTCCCGGCCATGGTGATACCGAGGTAGACAGCCATTTAGGCCTGCCGCGGGTAGAGCACAGTGCCGGGCAAATCCGCCAGATAGATTTAAAGCCCTTTGCCGACATTATCAGCCAGCACGCGCCTGGCATGATCATGACGGCGCACATCCAGTATCCGGCGCTGGATAACAGTACTTTTACTTCAAAAGACGGCGAGCAGATGCTAAAGCCGGCGACTTTATCGCGCAAAATTCTGCATGGCGTGCTGCGCGAAGAGCTGGGCTATAACGGTGTAATAGTGACCGACGCGCTGGATATGGCCGGCATCAGTAAGTTTTTTACCCATACCGAAGCAGTGGTACAAACTTTTGCTGCCGGTGCTGACATTGCGCTGATGCCGGTAAAGCTGCAACACCCCGGTGAGTTACCGGCTCTGGCTAAGCTGCTGGATGCCCTGGCAACGGCGGTAGATAACGGCGATATCAGCCCAACTGAGCTGGCAGAGTCTTATCAGCGCATAGTGACGTTAAAACAACAATATCCGTTGTTGCCGCAGGCTAAAACCCAGGCGCTGCAACTGGCGCAGGCGAAGGCGAGCCTGGGTAAGCCAGAACATCGTCAGCAAGAACTATTGTTGGCCAAAGCGGCAATAACACAAGTAAAACCGGCCACGGCGGACTGGCCGCTGACTGTTAGCGACAGCAAAAAACTGCTGCTGGTGTTGCCGGATCAAATGAAAGCTCAAGCACTGGCTGCGGCGCTAAAACATTACGCCAAACAGCCGTTTGATATTGCCGTTATCAGTTTGCAACAAACCGATTTAAGCCAGGCAGCTGCGCAAATTGCGGCGGCCGATCTGGTGATCAGTGGTTTTATCTCGCCGATGCAAAGCCTGGCCGATATTGGCGGCATGGATGACCTGACCGGTATTCGCAATATTGCTGCCGCCTACGAGCGCCAGACGCAGCAATACGAAACCTTATTGCCGTTGATAAACGCACAGAAAAAAGCGCATATTTTCCTTAGCCTGCGTGCTCCTTACGACATCAGCCGCTATGGCCGGCATGCCGATGTGGTGCTGGCCAGCTATGCCTATAACACAGCAGAAGATGCCAGTGCTATGGCGGCCGGTAATGCGACTTATGAAGCCCTGGCTCAGGCACTGCTGCGGCTATATCCGCTAACCGGTAAACTGCCGGTTACCGTTGCTGGCTACAACGACTGATGCTAAGTCTGTACCGGCGTTATGCTGATGCCATCTTGTCGGTGTTGCCAGGTAACCGTTTACTGGCACTGGATGCGCTGCGTGGTGTAACCATTACCGCGATGATTTTGGTCAATAACCCGGGTAGCTGGAGCTATGTTTACGGCCCGCTGCGCCATGCCTATTGGCATGGCTGGACGCTAACTGACCTAATCTTTCCGTTTTTTATTGTTATTGTCGGTATTTCATTGCAACTTAGCCTGCAGCGGCAATCAGCTGTGGCGCATGCAGTGGTAATAAAACAGGCGGCACTGCGCAGTGTAAAACTTATTGGCCTTGGTTTGTTTCTGGTGTTGTTTTACTACAATTTTCGCGACCCGGCTTACAGCTACATTGAGCAAAAGTTGCTAACACTGCGCTGGCTGGGCGTATTGCAACGCATTGGCTTGGTTTACTTTTTCACTGTACTTATTGTGTTGTATTGCGGTAGTCGTGGCCGGATTGGTTGGCTATTAGGCTTATGTGCGCTGTATTTGGTTGGTATGCTGTATTTGCCCTATGCCGACGCGCACGGTAATCAGTTTACCGGCTTGCTGCAATTTGGTAATAGCTTCGCCGCCTGGCTTGATCATACCGTATTGGGAGCAAACCATGTGTATTACCGCAGCGCCACACCCTTTGCCTTTGACCCTGAAGGGCTTTGGTCTACTTTACCGGCTATTGCCAGTTGTCTTAGTGGGGTGTTAATTGCGCAGTGGCTGCAAACTGAACGCAACCTGGCACAGAAGATACGCGGCTTGCTGTTATGCGGTGTGGTAGCAGTATGGCTGGCCGAGCTGTGGCATTTTGGCTTGCCAATTAACAAAAGCCTGTGGACCCCCAGCTTTGTCTTGCTAAGCAGCGGTTATTGCGCCATTGCGCTGGCGGCCTGTATCTGGCTGTGTGATGTAAAACGCTGGCGGCGCTGGAGCGCGCCCTTTGTGGTATTTGGTGCCAACGCCATCTTGTTCTTTATGTTTGCCGGTATTGCCGCGCGTTTGCTGGGCATGGTCAGCGTTGGGCAAAGTTCACTGCAAAGCTGGCTGTTCAGTGCACTGTATCAACCGTTGTTTGGCGATTACAACGGTTCACTGGCTTTTGCGCTAAGCTTTTTGCTCGTATCCTACCTATTAATGCACTGGTGCTATAAGCGCGGTTATATCTTTAAAGTTTGAGTTTCTCCTGCTGTTTTTCTGTTTAGCCTCGGCTTGTAATTTCTGGTGTAACCGGTTACAGTTGGTGTTGTTGTGAGTAAAAAGTATGCTGGCCGGCAGAGTTAGCAGCCACTAATGACAATAAAACCAACAGGAAAAACAACGCTATGCTGATCAGTATCCGACTTAAGCTGTCGCTAATGATGTTTCTGCAGTTTTTTATCTGGGGCGCCTGGTTTGTTACCATGGGCACTTATCTGTCGCAGCGTTTCTCTGCCTCTGGTGCGCAAATGGGCATGGCGTATGAAACGCAGTCTATCGGCGCCATTATTGCGCCCTTTGTTATTGGCCTGATTGCCGACCGCTACTTTGCCGCGCAGAAAATTCTGGCGTTGCTGCATTTGGCGGGCGCGGCCTTGCTACTCAGTGCTGCATACAGCGGCAGCTTCAGTAGCTTTTACCCGTACATTTTGTTGTATATGGTGCTGTATATGCCAACGCTGGCGCTGGTTAATGCCATCAGCTTTCGGCAGTTGGCAGAAAAAGCCGCGCAGTTTGCCCATATTCGGGTGTTAGGCACCGTTGGTTGGATTACCGCAGGCTTGTTAATTGGCTGGTTTGGCTGGGAAGGCAGCCAGCAGTTGCAGTTTACTTTTTTGCTGGCCGCTGTTGCGTCTTTTGCTTTGGGCTTATTTAGCCTGGCGTTGCCGGACACTCCGCCGCAGGCGTCACTGCCGCGGCCAACTTTGCGGCAACTATTAGGTCTGGATGCACTGGCGTTGCTGAAAGACCGGGCTTATTTGGTGTTTTTTCTGGCCTCGGTGCTTATTTGTATTCCGCTGGCATTTTACTATCAGAATGCCAACCTGTATCTGAATGATTTGGGCATCAGTGGCGCGGCAGCAAAAATGTCGCTGGGGCAAATGTCTGAAATTGCTTTTATGCTGCTGCTGCCAGTGTTTTTACGCCGCTACGGCATTAAAGCTACCTTGTTAGTGGGTATGCTGGCCTGGGTGCTACGCTATGTATTGTTTGCTTACGGCAACAGTGGCGAACAGTTGTGGATGCTGTTTTTTGGTATCTTGCTGCACGGTATTTGTTATGATTTTTTCTTTGTCAGCGGCCAGATCTACACTGAACAGAAAGCCGGTCGTGAAATAAAAGCCGCAGCGCAGGGGCTGATCACCCTGGCTACTTATGGCGTAGGCATGCTCCTGGGCTTCCGTCTGGCTGGATATATAACTGATGTGTACCAGTTAGACAGCGGTTATCAATGGTGGCAGATCTGGCTGATACCGGCCGGTATAGCGGCACTGGTACTAGTGGTATTTGTACTAAGCTTTCCCAGGCAGCGCCGGTTGCCGGCATAACGGCAGTGTCGCAGCTAAGTAACACTCTATTTAGTTAGTATTGTAACCGGTTACAAGAGGTGGTAATGGCACAGACAAAAGTCAGAATGGCGATGGTTGGCGGCGGTGAAGGTGCTTTTATCGGTGCTATACATCGTATAGCGGCCAGGCTGGACAATCAGATTGAGCTGGTTGCAGGCTGCTTTAGCAGCAAGGCTGAACGCAGTAAAGCGATGGCGGCAGAACTGGGCATCAATGCGGCGCGTTGCTACGATTCGTACCAGCAGCTGTTTGCTGCAGAAGCGCAGTTACCTTCAGAGCAGCGTATCGAGTTTGTTGCTATTGTTACGCCAAATCATCTGCATTTTCCGGTGGCGCAGGCAGCATTACAGGCCGGCTTTCATGTGTTGTCAGACAAGCCGGCTACCTTATCGCTGGCGCAAGCGCAGCAATTGCAAGCCTTGGTACAACAAACCGGCTTGCACTATGGTTTAACCCACACCTATGCGGCTTACCCTATGGTGCAACAAGCCAGGCTGTTGATACAGCAGGGCAGGTTAGGGGCTGTGCGCCGGGTGGCTGTCAGTTATCCACAAGGCTGGCTGGCAGATAAAGCCGACAGCGACGGCAGTACTCAGGCACAGTGGCGCTTAGATCCGCAGCGTGCCGGCAGCAGTGGTTGCTTTGCTGATATCGGCAGCCATGCTTTTCAACTGACTGAATTTATCAGCGCGCTGCAGGTAACCGAACTGAGTGCCGATTTGGCGACGGTGGTGGAAGGTCGCTTGCTGGATGATGATGGTGCAGCCTTGTTACGTTTTAATAATGGCGCGCGTGGCACCTTAATGGCTAGTCAGGTCTGTGCCGGTATGGCTAATGGCTTGCAAATCAGTGTTTATGGCGAGCTGGGCTCGCTCAGTTGGCAGCAGGAACAACCGAATCAGCTGCTGTTACAGCTGCGCGGCCAGCCGCAACAAATCTGGCAGGCCGGCAGCGACAACGCCTATTTGGCTGCGCAGGTACGGCAGTATTGCCGTACCCCGGCGGGGCATCCTGAGGGTTATCTGGAGGCCTTTGCGAATATTTATCGTGATTTTGCGCTGGCGTTACGCCAACCCACGGCCAGCAATCTGGCTGCAGGCATTTCAGAGGCTGTGCGTGGCATGGCCTTTTTACAGGCAGCGGTGACCAGCAGTAAACAAAATGCGGCTTGGGTGAGCATTGCCGGGCACGCTACTTTTACAGGACAATGACTTTATGCTGACAAGCAAAATTAACGGGCCGGCAATATTTCTGGCGCAGTATCTGCCACCTGCCAATGAGGCATGTTCGCTGGAGGCGTTATTAGGCTGGGCGGCAAAGCTGGGCTATAAAGGAGTTCAACTGCCGACCTGGGATAAACGCATTTTTGATTTGCAGCAAGCGGCGCAGAGCCAGCAATATTGTGATCAACTGCTGGCTCTTTGTCAGCGTTATCAATTACAAATCACAGAGTTATCTACCCATCTACAGGGCCAGTTAATGGCGGTGCATCCGGCGTATAACGATCTATATCAAGGCTTTGCGCCAGCTTCCGTGCAAACTGAAGCAGAAAAACAGCAATGGGCGAGCGAACAACTGTTGCTGGCAGCGAAGGCATCAAAACGGCTGGGCCTGAACTGCCATGTTACCTTTTCCGGCGCCTTGCTGTGGCATACGGTATATCCGTGGCCACAGCGCCCGGCCGGTTTAGTTGAGCAGGGCTTTGCCGAATTAGCGCGGCGCTGGCTGCCAGTGTTGGATGCCTTTGATGCAGCGGGGGTTGATGTCTGCTTTGAGCTGCATCCGGGTGAAGATTTACATGATGGTCTGTCGTTTGAGCGCTTTTTGCATGCCACTGGCCAGCACCCGCGAGCCTGCATTTTGTATGACCCGAGCCACTTTCTGCTGCAGCAAATGGATTACCTGCAGTTTATTGATTTTTATCATCAACGTATCCGCGCTTTTCATGTTAAAGATGCCGAATTTCGCCCGTCGGGGAAAGCGGGTGTTTATGGCGGTTACAGCAGCTGGCTGGAGCGGCCGGGCCGGTTTCGTTCGCTTGGCGATGGCCAGATCGATTTCAACGCTATTTTCAGTAAACTTACGCAGTACGGTTATAGCGGCTGGGCAGTATTAGAGTGGGAGTGTTGTTTAAAACATCCACAGCAAGGTGCCGCGGAGGGCGCGCCTTTTATTGCCAAACAACTGATTTGTGTGGCTGAACGGCCGTTTGATGATTTTGCCGGTGGCGCTACCGATGCGGGCCGTAACCGACGTATTCTTGGTTTAAGCGACTGAGATCTGGCAATTTATCTCAGTGCAGATTAAGGTACTGCTAACATAGGATAAGACGACAGCAACATGACCACCATCAGGATCGTTTCTAAACTCGCTGGCGTGTCTACTGCGACTGTGTCGCGCACGCTAAAAAATCCGCAGCTGGTATCGCCGGATACGCGACAGCGGGTAATGCAGGCGGTACAAACTGCCGGTTACCGGCCAAATCAGCTGGCACGCAATTTTAGTTCGGGCAAGGCCTATGCCGTGGTGGTGCTGGTGCCTAATGTGGCTAACCCGTTCTTTTCCAGGGTTATTCGCGGTATCGAGCAGGAGGCTCAGGCTTGTGGTTACGCGGTGTTGCTGGGAGATACTCAGGGCAGTGTCAGCCGTGAACAGGAATACGCCCGTATGGGCTTAACCAGCCAGGCCGATGGTTTAATTCAACTTGATAGCCGTTACCCGTTTTCTGATGAAGATCGTCAGTTGGCTGCTACCGTACCCTTTGTCAATGCCTGTGAGCGTATCACTGAGCCAGCCGGTTATCCGGTGGTTGAGCTGGATAACCGTGGCGCAGCCCGCGCATTAACGCAACACTTGCTCGACTTAAACCTGAAGCGGCTGGCGGTGATCACCGGTCCGGCCCACAGCCCGATAGTGCGTGACCGCCTGGCCGGCACCCAGGATGCGCTGCTCGGTGCTGGGTTAACCTTAAACCCGGCCGCCGTGGTTGAAGGTAATTTTACTATGCAATCTGGTCATGACGCGGCAGCACAGCTATTGCTGCAGCCAGAGCGGCCACAAGCCTTCTTTTGTATGAACGACGAGATGGCCATAGGCGCAATGAGCTGTATTCGTAAGCATGGACTGCGTATTCCGCAGGATATTGCCATTGCCGGCTTTGATAACATTGAATATGCCGCCTTTACCGAACCCGGCCTGACGACAATTGACCAACCGGCAGAGCAATTAGGGCGCCAGGCTATGCGTGCGCTGTATCAATTGATGCAAGGCACGCCGCTGGCACAGCAACATATGATGTTGCCATACCGCCTGGTGCTGCGCGACAGTACTGCGGCAATAACAGACAAAAAATAACCAATCCGGCTTGACAAAATTCTGTGCGGGATTTAAGTTTAGTGATGTAACCGGTTTCATTGGTGGTGAGCACAGAATCACGCCAGCAAAATAACTATAACGAGCGGTACCGGCCAGCAATAATGCTGGCTACAGCAAGGGGGAGTCAGAGTGAACAGAGTCAACTCAGGTGCATTTTTCCGCACAGCAGCGCTTGGCATGCTGTTGTCAGCCGCTATTACCGGCTGTAAACCTGCAGCAACTACTACCGAAAGCACAGTGCAAGCTGCTGCAACCACTACCGCAGCCGCTGCACCATGGCAATGGTTGTTTAATGGCGACTCTATGGCCGCCTGGACCGGCAATGGCGGCAAAGCGCCGGGCGAGCAGTGGCAAATTATCGACAGCACACTGGTGCTGACCGCCGGTGGCGGCGGTGATATTGTCAGCAAACAAAGCTTTAGTGATTTTGAACTGGAACTGGAGTGGCAAATCGCCGCTGCAGGTAACAGTGGTATCTTTTATAAGGTTGCCGGAGTTGATGGTGCCGTCTGGTCTAGCGGTTTAGAGTACCAGTTACTTGATGATGACAATTACCCCGGCCACGATAACCCTATTCACTTTAGCGCGTCATTATTTGATATCTACGCTCCGCAAGTTGATGCCCATTTGCCAGCAGGTAGCTGGAATACAACCCGCATTGTGGTGCGCCATCCACAGGTAGAGCACTGGCTCAACGGCAAGCTGGTATTGCAGTTTGAATTGGGATCAGCCGACTGGCTCCAACGTACTGCCAACAGCAAGTTTGCTACCATGGACGCCTTTGCTAAAACCGAACGTGGCCATATTGCGCTGCAGGATCATGGTGACAGAGTAGCCTTTCGTCAGATCCGTATCCGTGCGTTATAACAGGAGCACGTTATGGGATTCAGTGGCATTGGTATTTGGCAGCTGGCGATTGTTCTGCTGATAGTTGTCTTGTTATTTGGCAGCAAAAAACTGCGCCATCTGGGTGCTGATTTAGGCGCTGCTGTAGCCGGTTTACGCCGTGGTTTAACCGCGCAGCCTGAATTGCCGCAGCCAACAGCAACAACGCAGGAGCAACGCCATGAGCCTTAATCGCCGTCGTTTTCTGGCCGCGGCTGCCGCAGCCGGCCTGGCCAGTCAGTTACCGCTAAGTTGGTCGGCGTTTGCGGCCAGCCCGGTGCAGCCGAAGATTTCGCTGGCGCAATGGTCTTTGCATCGTCAGCTGCGTTCTGGTCAGCTAGCGGTATTAGATTTTGCGCTGAAAACCCGGCGTGATTTCCAGCTTGGCGCAATCGAATACGTGAATCAGTTTTTTGCCGACAAAGCGCAGGACCAGGTATTTTTACGCCAGTTAAAACAGCGCGCCGATGACAATGGTGTTAGTAGCTTACTGATTATGGTCGATGCTGAAGGCGATCTGGCTGCGGTGGATACAAAGCAGCGCCAGCAGGCGGTAGAAAATCACTATAAGTGGGTTGAGGCCGCAGCCTTTTTAGGCTGTCACGCTATCCGCGTCAGTATTGCAGATCACGCCAAAACGGATGCACTGCAAATGCAACAGGCGGCAGTGTCTGGTCTGCAACAATTAGCGGCCTTCGCGGCGCCATTTGGAATCAGCATTATCGTTGAAAACCATATGGGCCACTCGATGGATGCCCATTGGCTGGCAACGGTGTTGCAGCAAGCCGGTAATGTTGGCAGCCTGCCGGATTTCGGCAACTTTAGCGGTGATAAATACCAGGGCATGCAGTTGCTGCTGCCATTTGCCAAAGGCGTCAGTGCTAAAAGTTATGCTTTTGATGCCAGCGGTGCCGAGAGCAGTATCGATTATCAGCGTATGTGGCAGTTGATCCGCGCTGCAGGTTACCAGGGTTATATTGGCATTGAGTACGAAGGCCAAAATGCTGACGAAGATGCCGGTATCCGCGCCACCCGTGATTTACTGCTGGCTGTAGCCAGCCACGCCGGGCGTTAAGAGGCACTTAACACCCGGTATTTTTGCTGTATGAGTGTAACCGGTTACAGTTGGTTTGAAGCCCACGAGCGGCAAAAAATATTATAACAAGGCGCACTAGTACAAAGTGTGCAGACGAGGAGAGTGCAAGATGTCAGGACCATCCGGACAACAGGAATATGATGTAATAGTGGTCGGCTCGGGGGCTGGCGGTGGTATGTCAGCATTGATACTGAGTATTGCCGGCTTAAAGGTATTAATGCTTGAAGCCGGTCGGCATTATGATCCGGTAACCGAAACACCAATGTTTAACCTACCCAAAGATGCGCCGCTGCGTGGTGCCAGCACACCGGATAAACCCTTTGGCTTTTATGACGCTACCATTGATGGTGGCTGGCAGGTGCCGGGTGAACCTTATACGCAGGCCAGCCGCGAGCCACAGCAACGTTTTGACTGGTGGCGCGCCCGCATGTTGGGTGGGCGCACCAACCATTGGGGCCGTATCTCGCTGCGTAATGGCGAATACGACTTTAAACCCTACAGCCGCGATGGTTTGGGGCTTGACTGGCCGATAAGCTATGCCGACCTGGCGCCTTACTACGATAAAACCGAAATGCTGATAGGTGTGTACGGTGAAACCGGCCACGGCCTGGAAAACACCCCCGATTCGCCGGAAGGCATTTTACAGCCGGCACCGAAACCGCGCGCTTATGAGCTACTGGCGAAAAAATCCTGTGATGAGCTGAAAATTCCGGTGATCCCGGCACATCTGGCCATTTTAAGCCAACGTCAGGATCACACCCGCTTGCCAGCGAAGCTGTTTCCAAACAGTGCGCTGGGACAAAAGGTGGTGGCCGATTCTATGCAATCCCGTGCAGCCTGTTTTTGGGCTACCCCTTGTGGCCGAGGCTGTTCTATTAAAGCTAATTTTCAGTCGACGACGGTGCTTATTCCGCCGGCACTGGCGACCGGTAATCTGAGCATTATTACCGATGCCATGGTACGCGAAGTTACGCTGAACAAAGCCGGTAAGGCCGATGGCGTGATCTATATCGACAAACACAGCCGGCAAGAAGTGAAAGTAAAAGGCCGCGCAGTCGTCGTGGCGGCCAGTGCAGCAGAAACCGCAAGGATTTTCCTTAATTCGCGCAGCCCACTGTTTCCGGACGGTATCGCCAACAGCTCTGGCCTGGTCGGCAAATACCTGATGGATACTGTTGGTGCTGGGGTCAGCGGCCAAATTCCGGCACTGGAAAACCTGCCGCCGATGAATGAAGACGGTTCATCCGGTATGCACCTGTACCAACCGTGGTGGCTGTATAAGGAGCAAAAGGCCGGCAAGCTGAATTTCGCCCGTGGTTACCATATTGAAATGAGCGGTGGCCGTGGAATGCCAGGCGCCGGTGCTTTTGGCGGCTTGCAGAGTTTTACCGAAGGTGCTTACGGCGCTGAATTTAAGCAGGCATGTCGGCGCTATTACGGCACCTTTGTCCATTTTGCCGGCCGTGGTGAAATGATCCCGAACGAAAACAGCTACGCCGAACTGGACCCGACGGTAGTGGATCAATGGGGTATACCGGTACTGAAGTTTCACTGGCAATGGTCAGATCATGAACGCAATCAGGCAGCGCATATGCATAAAACCTTCGCCGATATTATCACCGGTATGGGCGGCAAGGTCACCAGTACGATAGAAGCGGACGGCAGCAAGGCTATCGCCAGCGGTGGCTCGATTATCCACGAAGTCGGCGGCACCATTATGGGGGCTGATCGGAAAAAGTCTGTACTAAACCAGCATTGCCAAGCCTGGGATGTGCCTAACCTGTTTGTTGCCGACGGCGCGCCTTTTGCGTCTAACGCCGATAAAAACCCAACCCTGACTATTCTGGCGCTGGCCTGGCGCACCAGTGATTACATTGTTGAACAGTTCAAGCAAAGGAATATTTAACATGGCACATGACAACTCTAACCCTGGCACCAATGTAACACGCCGAGATGCGTTGAAGCTGCTGGCTACAGCAGCAGTGGCGATACCGGCATTGGGTATGGCTGGCAACGCGGCGGCAGTAATGGCCAAAACCAAGGGCGCGGAGCTAATTTACCGGCCCACCGATCCGGATATGCTCAAGCCCATAGTGCCCTGGAGCATGACGCTAACCCAGGCGGAGCTGGATGATTTAGCGGTATTGGCAGACATCATTATCCCGGCCGATGCACAGTCGCCGTCTGCTGGCAGCCTGGGCGCGCAGCACTTTATTAATGAATGGGTCAGTGCGCCTTATCCGCAGCAAAAAGCTGACCTGGTGCTGGTGCGTGGTGGCTTGGTTTGGCTTAACGCAGAAGCGAAAAAGCGTTTTGCTAAGGCCTTCGCCAAACTAGGCAACGACGAGCAGCGGCAGATTTGTGACGATATTCGTTACGAGCCCAAGGCTGCCACCAACCTGAAACACGGTGCGCGCTTCTTTGCCAAAGTGCGCGATTTAACCGCCACGGCGTTCTACACCACTGAAGCTGGCATGGCCGACATTGGTTTTATCGGTAATAAACCGATGGCCAGTTTTGACGGCCCATCTGATGAGGTGCTGCGCCAGCTGAAACTAAAAAGTTAAACCAGGGCCCTCCGCTACGTGAGGGCTGCTTAATCTTGCACAAGTGATAGAAGACAGGGTTCTGACTGCGTTTAGGCGGTAAGAGAAACTCATTGCTCAGAACAATAGCTAAAACTAGAAAAATGAGAGCAACACACTATGTCCAGCAAAAACAGTTACAGTAACACGGGGAACATCACGCAGCCACTGCGCAAACACCGGCTGTCACAAGCCATCAGCCTGAGCTTGTTATTAACGGCCGCCAGCAATGCTGCGTTGGCACAACAGGCGGAGCCTGCGGTAGATGACAAAAAAGAAGCTGAAATTGAAGTGGTGCAGGTGCGCGGTATTCGCGCCAGTATGGCAGAGAACCTGGCGATTAAACGCCTGTCCAGCTCGGTGGTGGATGCCATTACTGCCGAAGACATTGGTAAATTTCCGGATAAAAATATCGCTGATTCCTTGCAACGCGTACCAGGCGTTGTGATCCAGCGCGATGGTGGCGAAGGTTCAACAGTAAGTATTCGCGGTTTATCGTCCGGCCTAACCTTCACCCAACTAAACGGCAACTTTATTGCTTCATCACCCGGCGAACCATCGCGTTCGTTTGACTACACCTTGCTGCCGTCGGCAATGATCCAAACCGTTGAAGTGTTTAAATCGCCTGAAGCGCGGCTTGACGCCGGTGGCGTTGGCGGCACAGTTCTGCTGCACACACGTAAACCGTTTGATATGGACGCCAATTCCGGCGTGCTGAACATTGAATCTACCTATGCCGATGTTACCGACAAGCATGAGCCGCAGTTTACCGGCGTGTATTCGTGGAAAAACACCGCTGAGAGTGTCGGCTTGTTAGTAGGCTACACCCGGCAAAACCGTACCAGTCGCGTGTTAACAGGTAGCACTAGCTCAAACATCTGGCGCTGGAGCGGCGAGAACGATACCGCAGTAGATGTTAACGGCAATCCGGTAGACAATAATAATAACTGGGCAGCGCTGACCGATGCACAGGGCAATGTTTACAGTGGGGTGTGGTTTCCGCAGGTGGCGCGGGCGGGCGTAATCAAAGAACAGCGCGAGCGTGAAGGGGTGCAGTTTACCGGGCAATGGCGGCCCACTGACCGGTTAGAACTGGGGTTTAACTATTTTGGTTTTACGCTGGGCCAGGACAGAACCACCTCGGTGGTGGATATTCCGGAGTGGTCGTTAAATCCGAATTTTCTGACCGGTGTCACGCTGGACCCGTCCGGTACCGTGATCACCGGTATGGATTACACCGTCGGGGCCGGTGGTGCTGAAAACGACATGCAGTTTCCATGGATGCGTGGCACCTATGTGCGGGAAGAGTCTACCTCAGATACTTTCGATTTTAACCTCAGCTATGAGGGCGACAGTTACCGGCTGAAGCTGGTTGCCGGTAATACCAAAGCCAAAGGCGGCCCAAGCGAAAGCTGGGATGCAGCCTTTAAGAGCTCTAACTGGGGCGAAGGCCAGCCCAATATTGAAAATGCAGCCCAGTATGCCGGCTGGTCGCTGGGTGACAGAATGTCGATGTATATCGACCCCAATACGCTAACTAATTTGTTAAATGGTGTTGGTGGTGGTCGCGATCCGGGTTCATCCAATTCCAGCTTTGTGCGCAGTACGCTGGAAGAGCGCTACTATCAGTTGGATGTCGATTTTGATGTCGATTGGGGCATTTTTACGCTGATCCGCAGTGGCGTAAAACTGCGCGATGCCAAGCTGCACCGCGAAACCGGCAATAACTTCTTTCTGGCGCCCGATTTTGATATTGAAGGGGCGCTGGCCAGTGGCCGCGGCATAGATCAGTTTGACAGCTACCAATGGAACGGCGGTATGCCGCTGGCGCAGGATGTATTGAAAGCCAAAGGCGAAGGCAATATCGCCGGCGGCTTTAATATTAACCTGATGCCGGTGATCGACTGGGACAAATACCGCAACATTATTTTGAGCAACTACAAACCCTACACGCGGATTGAAGATAACTTTGTTTACAATATCCGCGAACAAGGTGAGGCGTTTTACCTACAGGGTGATTTTAGCTTTGGTAATTTCCGCGGTAATACCGGCGTGCGGGTGGTAAAAACCAAAACCACCGGCGAGTCGACCGATTTATACACCTACTTTCTTGATCATACCGACGATGTAACCGGTTTACCGGTTACCGGCGACGCCCGCTTTGTCGAAAACTGGCAGTTAATATCGCAAACCAGTGAAGAAACCTATGTGTTACCCAGCCTGAACCTGGTATGGGACGCAGGTGACAATTTGGTGGTGCGTGGTGCGCTGGCAAAAGTGATGTCGCCACCGGGTTATAGCGACCTGGGCAGTCAGGAGCGTATCAGCTTTGTTTCAGACGAATGGGCGGATGACCGCGCAGCCTTTAATACCCAACCCGGTTTCAGCGGCAGTGGCGGGAATAAAAACCTGAAACCGTTTGAATCGCTGCAGGCTGATTTATCAATAGAGTATTACTACGGCACCGGCTCGGCAGTAGGTATGGCGTTGTTTTATAAAGACGTTGATAACTTTGTCGTGCCATTGGTGATTGACTCGGTACGTGATTTTGCCGGCGAGCCCGGTGTGGTAGAGCCGGGCCAGATCACCATCAGCCCTTACAGCACGGTAGGTAATGGCTCTAACGCCAAATCACAGGGCGTTGAGCTGTTTATTCAGCATGCATTTGATAACGGTTTTGGCCTTAACGCCAACTATACCTACAACAAAACCAACCAGGCCGACGTCAATGTCGACGGTGAAAAGTTCGGCGAGTCGCCACTGGTCGGGAGTGCCAAATATCAATACAACTTGTCTGCGTTCTACGAAACCGACACTTACAGTGTCCGGGCGTCATACAACAAACGCGGTGAAACCGTGTTGGGGATTAACAGTGGCTTAAACGTGTACCAGGACCCATACGATCAGGTCGATGTAAATGCCTCTTACGCGCTGACCGAGCGTTGGCTGCTAAGTGCATCGGTGATTAACCTGACCAAATCTGAGTCAACCTCCAGATTAGGCAACGACACCGATGCCCGTTTACTCAGCAGTAGCTACGCCGGCCGGCGCTACTACGCTGGTATCACTTTTAATTTCTGAGCCATGCAGACAAGAGGCAGATTATCTATGAAAACATTACAACAACGTCAGCTGCTGTGTGCCATGGCAGCAGCAATAGCGGTATTAACCGGTTGCGATGGTGGTAAAGACCCGGATGTAAATAACGCACCAACACCGGTATCAACTTCGGCAGAACTCAGTGCCAGTGCAGTAAAAGGTACTTTAAGCGGCGCGACCGTTAGTGTCAGCGCTTTAAACGGTACTGCAGTAAACAGTATTGCGGCGCAAACCGACAGCAACGGCACGGCCGTTACCACATTGACGTCGGCTGCCGGCTATGCCTTTAGCGGCGTGCACCGGCTAACGGTAACGACCACTGCTGATAGCAGCATGCTGTGCGATCTAAGTCTGTGCGGCGAAACGGCACTAGGCGCCGACGTTGGCGCAGAAACGCTGGGAACCTTAGCGCTGAGTAATCTGTTCTGGTTAAAAGCGCCGCTGGGTACCACGGCCGATGGTACTGCTGATGCCACAGTGCAAGTTAATGCACTGACTACTTTTGCCAGCCAATTGCTGGAGGCGGCGATAGCCGGCGGGCGCAATGTGTCGGCATTGGCCACGCTGGAACCGGCGCAGCTGGAATACTCAGCGCAGTTGCTACGCATTCTTGGCGTTGATATGCCGGCAATAAACCTGATGCAGCAGCCACTGCAAAGTGCCGACAGCGCAGAGAACTTTGCTCAAAGCAGCAATCAGCTTGTTCGCTTGTCGTTTGTTAATGCGGCTTTCGCTCACATTAGCGCAGAGGCAACGTTAGCCGACAGCTTTGCTGCGGCAGCAGCGCAGGTGGCGCTGGCGGCACAGGGCGATGAAATGGCTGCTACAACGTTGCGGCAGCAGTTGCTGGATGCATTGCAGGGCCACCCGGTACTGGCAGAGCTGGGTTTAACGCCAGACGGTATTATCGATATCGGGTTACCGCTGGTACTGGCAGATAACAGCAGTGGGCCTATTCGGCAATACACTACTGCGGCTTATTTAGCCGGCGCGCAAATCAGTTATCGTGGTGCTATTAGTGATAGTGAAAGTGGTGAGTATGCCTTTGATGGCAGTGTGGACAGCAAATGGCTGGACAACACGGCGGTACCTACTGCAGAAGCTCCGGCCTGGTTAACGCTGCAATTTGCGCAGCCGCAGGCCGTTAGTGTGCTGTCTATTACCAGCGCCAATGATGCACCGGACCGCGATCCGGAAAACTTCAATCTGCAGGCCTCCAACGATGGCGAAAGCTGGTTTACGCTGGGGCAATGGGCCGGTGTGAGTTTTGACCAGCGCTTAGCAGCGCAGGACTTTGCTTTTAATAACAGCCTGCCGTATAGCTATTACCGGCTGAATGTGACAAAAAACAAAGCCGATACCAACCTGATGCAGCTGGCCGAAGTACAGCTGTTTGGCCCGGTATATCCCGACCAGGTTCAGCAAGGCGGCAGTATCAGCGCCCGCGGTGCTATTGGTGATGCAGAGCGTGCTGAAATGGCGTTTGATGGCTTACTGACGACAAAATGGTTGGATAACACAGCGGTACCAACAGCCGAGCAACCATCCTGGGTTCAGCTGCAGTTTAGCGCAGCAAAAGCCGTTAGCAGCCTGGCGCTCAGCAGCGCCAATGATGCACCGGAGCGTGACCCGGAAAACTTTAGCCTGCAGGCATCTAACGATGGTGTCAGTTGGCTGACATTAGGCGAATGGGCCGGTGAAAGTTTTGACAGCCGCGGTCAGCGCCGCCTGTTTAGCACTAACAATAGCCTGGCTTATTTGTATTACCGGCTGAATATCAGTAAAAACAAAGGCGATAACAGCTTAATGCAAATTGCGGAAATTGAGCTTATCGGGCCGGCAGTACCGGCACTGAATCATGCTTTAGCCGCCACAGCCGTAACATCCAGCGGTGCTATCAGTGACGCTGAAGCGGCCGACTATGCCTTTGATGGTGACAGCCAGACCAAATGGCTGGACAACACTGCTGTGCCAACGCCAGAAGCCCCGGCCTGGGCCAGCGTTGCTTTGGCGCAGCCGCAAGCAGTAAATATGCTGGCGCTAATCAGCGCGAATGACGCGCCAGAGCGTGATCCGGAAAACGTCAGCCTGCTGGCATCCAATGATGGTGAATACTGGGTAAGCCTGGGCCAATGGGCTGGCATCAGTTTTAGCCAACGAGCTGAGCGGCAAAGCTTTGCTGTCGCCAATGCGTTGGGCTATCAGCATTACCGGCTGAATATCAGCAAAAACAAAGGTGACAACAGTTTAATGCAGGTGGCGGAAATTGAGTTGATTGGCCCGCAAGTGCAGGCGCAGGATCACAGCGATACTGCCGCGGCGCAGGTAAGTGCGCGTGCAGCTATCAGTGACAGCGAAGCGGGAACTATGGTGTTTGACAACGACCCGGCAACCAAGTGGCTGGACAACGGCGGTGTACCGTCGGTGGATGCGCCATCCTGGCTGGAAATCAGCTTACCGCAGCCGGTAATTGTTAATACCTTTGCGATGACCAGTGCTAATGATGCACCTGAGCGCGACCCGGAGAATTTCCGTCTGCTCGGCTCAAACGATGGTGAAAATTGGCACGCACTGGCTGATTGGGCCGGCGAGAGTTTTGCCGCGCGCGCTGAACGGCGCAGCTTCAGCCTGCTTAATGGTCGCAGTTTCAGCCACTACCGTATTGAGATCAGCAAAAACAAAGGTGACAACAGCCTGATGCAGGTAGCAGAATTTGAGCTGATTGGGCCTGAACTTTAAGCTAAGGCAATACAGAAACAAGGCGCCGCTCAGGCTGCGCCTTTGCTGATAAAGGTAGTCTGAACAATGTTAACTGTAAGCTCTGCTCTGTTTGCCGGTATCGATGCCGGTGGCAGCCATTGCCGGGTGCGGCTTGAAGATGAAACCGGCACGCTGCTCGGTGAAGGCCGCTCTGGCGCGGCAAATCTGGCGTTGGGGTGGCCACAGGTTGAAGCGAATGTCTGGCAGGCGCTAAATGCGGCTTTGCAGCAGGCCGGTCTGGACAGCAGTGCTGTTGGCCGTTTGCATGTTGGTGCCGGTTTTGCCGGTGCCCATCTGGCCGGGTTAAAGGCCAGTGCGCTACATTGGCCGCACCCTTTTGCCAGCTGGCATGTTAGCACCGACTTACATGTCGCCTGTTATGGCGCACATCAGGGCCAGCCGGGCGGCGTCATTATTCTCGGTACCGGCTTTAGTGCTATCGTGCTGAGCGAACAGCAAGAGCGGTTAATTGGCGGTTATGGTTTCCCTGTCAATGCGGTTTGTAGCGGGTCGGGCCTGGGGTTGCAAGCGGTGCAAGCGGTATTATTGGCGACAGATAATTTAGCGCCGGATACTGTCTTAGTGCCGATGCTGGAGCAGCACTTTGCTGCCAAAGGCTATGCTTTGGCGGAAAAGCTGTTAGATGCTACGCCGCAAGCCTACGCCGAACTGGCACCTCTGGTTTTCAACGCCGCCAGAGCGAAAGACGAGGTAGCGCAAAAACTGCTGGCCGACGGAGTAGACTTTATTAGCTGCTTAATTAGCCAGATTAAATTGTCTGGTGTGCAAAGGCTGTGTCTGGTAGGTGGGGTTGGCCAGCAATTTGTGCCGCTGTTGCCAGCTAATTGTCAAAATGCCTTAACGCCTGCACTTGGCGATGCGATGCAAGGCGCTATTTATCTTGCCCGGCAACACTGGGCGCAATCTCAGGCGGCAACACAGCATGCTTAAAACAGTTTTTCTTGGCAGTATGCTATGGCTGCTGCCTCTGTTCAGCCAGGCGGCAGGCCTGGCATTGACGTTACCACAAACACTGGACTGGCAACCGTCGCCCGATACAGAGCAGCATATCAGCACTGTTCCTTTAGCCAACCGCACTGTTCCGTTGGCGGGCCAGCTATTTGCCGGGCAGGATCGGCAGTTCAAGCTGCTGGTTGCACCCGACGGTATGGATAACCTGGCACTGGACTCGCCCGGCAAGCAGTTTAACCACTATGTGATAACGAACTGGGCTTATATCGATGTACTTAACTGGTTTGCCGGCTCAGCTGACAATACCGTCAATATACCTGCCGCTAATTGGGTAGCAACGGCGCATCGTAATGGCGTAAAAGTGATTGGTTCGGTATTTCTGGCGCCGACGGCCTGGGGTGGCAATGCCAGCACGGTGCAGCAACTGGTACAGCAAGATGCACAAGGACGTTTTCCTGTGGCCGACAAGCTGGTGGCTATGGCGCAGCACTATGGTTTTGACGGTTGGTTGATTAACCAGGAAACCAGTGTTAGCGCTTTACCTGCGGCGGAGGCGCGGGCACTCAGCGAAAAAATGCAGGCTTTTATGCAGTATTTGCTTAGCATCCGGCCGGATACTATGGAGATCCACTGGTACGACGCCATGCTCAGCTCCGGCGAAGTACGCTGGCAAAATCAACTTAACAGTAAACTGGCTGAAATGATTATGCCGCAAGGACAGCTATTTGCTGATGCGATATTTCTGAATTATTTCTGGCGTGGCGCAGAACCTGGCCAAAGCCAGCAATATGCGCTGACACAAGGCATCGATCCCTATGCCATTTATACCGGTGCCGATCTCTGGCCAGGCCGACGTGATCAAGCGGCTTTTAGTAATCAGCATTGGCTAAAGGCCTTATTTGATACTGATGGCAGTAAGGCCTATACCTCTTTGGCGTTATTTGGCAACAACTTTAATTTTAGCTTTAACGGTGATCAACAAACACCGGCCTTTAGCACTTTTGCCCGTGATAGCAGTGATGTTCAGTCATTTTACCGGGCAGAACAGCGCCTGTTTAGTGGTGATAATATGAATAAAGCCCGCTTAGCGGTTGCCGGTGAGTGGCCGGGATTAGCTCAGTTTATGCCGGCGCGTACTGTGGTTACGCAGTTACCCTTTACTACGCATTTTAATACCGGCCATGGCCAGCGTTACGCCCGGGCGGGTGTACTGGAACACTGCGACTGGCATGATATCCGCCAGCAAGATATTTTGCCCAGCTGGCAATTTGCGGTGCATGGCAACCCGACAGTGCAGTTGCAGTATGATTTCAGCCAACCCTATCAGGGCGGCAGCAGCCTGGCTATCAGCGCTGATTTGCGTCAGGGCACCGCGGATATCCCCTTGTATTTAACCGGGCTGACATTAGCGTCAGACAGCAGTTTAACCATAGTGGCGCAGCAGAGTGGGGTGGCGGTGTTGCAATTGTGGTTAGAGCTGGACGGTAAAAAACAATTTTTCCCCTTGCCGGTGTCAGAGCACTGGCAGCAACAGCAGTTCTCGCTGGCAGAATTTGCCGGCCGTCAGCTAAGCCGCATTGGCATTACTTTGGCTGCAGCAGATCAGAGGCAGTATCAGGCGCGATTGGGTGCGATAAGGGTTGAATAGTATGGCGCAATTGGAAATTTGTCTCAGCAGTGACAGCGACTACCTGGTGCAAAATATTGCTAAAGTCTGTGCGGCGGGCGCAGACAGCATCGAGCTGTGCAGCCAGATGGCTGAGCAAGGCTTATCTGTGCCCGCCGCAGTATTGCGCCAGGCCCGGCAAGCGTGTCGCGCCGATACCAAACTACGGGTCATGATCCGCTCGCGAGCCGGCGACTTTGTTTATAGCCCGGCCGAAAAGCAACTGATGTTGCAGCAGATTAACCAGGCAGCAGAACTGGGTGCCGATGGCGTAGTACTGGGTGCAGTGTTGCCAGATAACCAGCTGGATCAGCACTTTATGCAGACAGCTGCAGAACTGTGCAAGCGGCTGACGTTGGATTGCACTATGCACCGGGCTTTTGATCTTTGTCAGAACAGCGCAGCGACCTTAGATCTGCTGGTAATGCTGGGTGTAAAGCGTGTTCTGAGCAATGGCACGCCCTGGTTATCAGGTTTACCTATTAGCGCTGGTATGGCAGAGCTGGCAGCGCTGCAACGCCATAATCAGCAGCGCTTAACGTTAGTAGCAGGTGGTGGGGTAACGGCAGACAACTTGCCGTTTTTACGCCGTCAACTGGCAGATGGCCCGCAGTTATGCTGGCATCTGTACTCAGCGGTATTAACCGGTCAGCAAATTGATGCACAAAAGCTGCAAACAGTCAGGCGCTTAGTCAAGGCGGTTGTCGCCTCAGAGCACGTTTAGCAAGGGTAGGATGCATGATATTTACACGACGACATTTCTTAAAGTTGGCCACCGCCTTTGGGCTGAGTACGAATGCAGGGCCATTGCTGGCGAAACCCGGTAGCACCTCGTCCGGCCCTGCCCGCAAGCCGGTGGTGATCAGTACCTGGGATTTTGGCCTGCAGGCGAATAAGCTGGCGTTTAATTTACTGCAACAGGGCCAGCGCGCCGTTGATGCGGTGCAGCAAGGGGTAATGTTAACCGAAGCCGATCCGACTGAACGCAGTGTCGGCTATGGCGGCCGGCCCGACCGTGATGGCAAAGTGACGCTAGATGCCTGCATTATGGACGAATTTGCCAATATTGGTGCTGTTGCTGTGTTACAACATATTAAACATCCGGTAGCGGTGGCTCGGGCCGTTATGGAGCATACACCCCATGTCATGCTGGTTGGTCAGGGCGCGCTCGATTTTGCGCTGGAGCAGGGTTTTGTCAGGGAGAATTTACTCACGCCAGAGTCGGAGCAAGAATGGCGGCAGTGGTTAAAAGATGCTAACTACCGGCCTGTCGTTAATATCGAAAACCATGACACTATAGGTATGCTGGCGCTGGATAGCCATGGCAATTTAGCCGGCGCCTGCACCACCAGTGGCATGGCGTTTAAAATGCACGGTCGGGTAGGCGACTCACCTATTATCGGCGCCGGACTGTATGTCGACAACGAAGTAGGCGCAGCCACAGCTACTGGCCATGGCGAAGAAGTGATCCGGGTGACAGGATCTTTTTTGGTGGTGGAGTTAATGCGTCAGGGGTTCAGTCCGCAGCAGGCTTGCGAGCAGGCAGTGCAGCGTATTTATCACAAGCTGAAATTGCGCCAGGGCAATATTGCCGATACGCAAATTGGCTTTATTGCACTGAATAAACAAGGTGAGCATGGTAGCTATTGCCTGCAGCCTGGGTTTAATTTCGCGCTGCAACATGCTGGGTCGGCGCAGTTACACGCGGCATCGGCATTATTGGCCAGCTAAAGCGCCCAGCTTGCCGCGGCAAAACCACAGGGCATCATTAGCCGCCGTTAAATTATAAGCCTGGCCAGGTACTGGCAAATTTTCAGCTATAACATAAGCTTCAGGGACCGAAGCCAACAGAGTGAAGGAGCACTAATGATCAGAGCTGTAGTGATACTGTTGCTGTTAGTAAGTGCTGCTCAGGCGCATGGCCGTGAAGTCGTAGTGGGGGTTTATCAAAATCCGCCCAAACTGGTTGCAGCCGATGATGGTTCGGCGTCGGGTATTCTTGGTGATTTGCTGACAGCGATCGCCGGGCATGAAAACTGGCAGTTGAAGACAGTGCAGTGTGACTGGGCTTATTGCCTGCAGTTGTTGCAAGCCGGCGAAATAGATTTGCTGCCAGATGTGGCCTTTAGCGAAGAGCGGGCACAACGGTTGGATTTTCATCGTACACCGGCTTTGTTTAGCTGGTCACAGTTATACCTTGCGCCTGGCGTGCCACTGGGCTCGTTAGCCGATTTAACCGGTAAAAGAGTGCTGGTACTGCGCGACTCAATACAGCAGCGTTATTTGCAACAGCAGCTTAATAGTGCCGGGATCGAAGCACAATTAATAGAAACACGTTCTATGGCCGAAGCGTTCGCTATGGTTGCCGCCGGACAAGCCGACGCTGTGGCGGCCAACCATTATTTTGGCCGCGCTCATATGGACGAGTACCAGTTGATGCAAGGCGATATTGTTTTTCAGCCGGTGCAGCTATTTTATGCCAGCCGAAAGGGGCGCAATCAGGATTTACTGACGGTTATTGAAACCAATCTGGCGCAGTGGCAAGCCAATGCCAGCTCACCTTATTACCAAATATTACAGCGCTGGGGCGCAGACTCACCGCCTCTGCAAATGCCGGAGCGCGTTTGGTGGTTGCTGTCGATGTTGTCATCTTTGTTATTATTGGCATTGCTGGGCGCCTGGTGGCTTAAAAAGCAGGTCGCCGAAAAAACCCGCCATTTGCAAGCCAGTGAAGAGCGGCTTAGCACCATATTAAACAGCGTTGATGCGCATATCTATATCAAGGACACCAAAGGCCGGTATCAGTATCTTAACCGCAAAGTCGCCGAGCTGTTCGGTTGCACAGCAGAGCAAGCGCTGGGCCGGCGTGATGATGCATTCTTTGACAATGCCAGTTGCGCCAAGCTGCAGCAAAATGACCAGCGGGTGTTGCAACAAGGCCTACGCATTGTCGAAGAAGAGCGCAACTGTTCGCTGGACGGCCAGCACTGCCACACCTATTTGTCGGTTAAAATGCCACTGCGCGATGCAAAAGGGAAAATCTATGCGCTCTGTGGTATTTCTACCGATATTACCGAGCATAAACAACAGCAACAGGAAATTCATCAACTGGCGTTTTATGACGCCCTTACCGGGCTACCAAACCGTCGCTTGTTGTTAGAGCGTTTGCAGCATGCCGTGGCGTTAAACCAGCGTCAGCCTCAACAAGGCGCCTTACTGTTTATTGATCTGGACCATTTTAAAGATTTAAATGACAGCCTGGGCCATGCTATGGGCGACAAGTTACTGCAGTTAGCAGCACAGCGGTTGCAGCAACATCTGCGTAAAATTGATACGCTGGCGCGGCTGGGCGGCGATGAATTTGTCGTGCTGTTAACTGACATGCATCCGGATGCGGAACTGGCTATTCAGAAAGCCGGCTTAATCGCCGATAAAATTGTCCAGCTAATGGCCGAAGCCTTTATGCTGCAAGAGCGGCCTTATAGCTTATCAGCCAGTGTCGGCGTGGTGATGTTCTCTGATGGCTGCAATGCTGATGAGCTGTTGCAGCGCGCCGATTTAGCTATGTATGACGCCAAAGAGCGCGGCCGCAATGGCGTACGGTTTTTTAATCAGCAAATGCAGGCTGAAGTCAGCGCCCGGACTGAATTGGCTACAGGTTTACGTCAGGCTTTGGTGCAACAGCAATTTGTGCTGCATTTTCAACCGCAAATACAAGGCGACACCATTGTCGGCGCTGAAGTGCTACTGCGTTGGCAGCATCCGGACAAAGGTTTGGTCGCACCTGGGCTGTTTATTCCGGTGGCGGAGTCCAGTGGTCAAATTCTGCAGATTGGCCGCTGGGTGTTGCAGCAAGCCTGTATGCAACTGGCAGAATGGGCACGGCATAGCGACACTGCAAGCTGGTATCTGGCGGTGAACGTCAGTGCCCGCCAGTTACATGACGTACATTTTGTCGATGAAGTTAAAAAAGCCCTGCGTGACAGTGGTGCCATTGCAGAAAATTTAGTGTTGGAGCTTACTGAAAGCCAGCTGCTGCAGGATATCGATACAGTGATCCACAAAATGCAGCAGTTAACTGCCTTGGGCGTGCGGTTTTCGCTGGATGATTTTGGTACCGGCTATTCGTCGCTAAGTTATTTGAAGCGCTTGCCGCTAAGCCAGCTGAAAATAGACCGCTCCTTTGTGCGCGATATTCTTACCGACGCCAATGATAAGGCCATTATCAAAACCATACTGGCGCTGGGCCAGAGCCTGGAGCTGGCGGTTATTGCCGAAGGTGTGGAAACAGAGCCGCAATATCAAAAGTTACAGCAACTGGGGTGTCAGCAATTTCAGGGTTACTTATTTGGCAAACCGGTCGCACTGGCTGAGTTTGCTAAAGCTCCGCTAGGTACCTTCACTCAGCGCTAGCTGGCACTGCTGAATCAAAAGCTGCAGAGCAGCGGTAAATTCAGCCTCACTGTGGTTGGCGATGCCCAGTACCAGGCCGTAGCGTGCTGTGTTGTTAAATACATAGCGACTAAGCGGTTGTGCTTTAATGTTATGTTTGGCCAACGCCGTTAACAATGCGGCTTCAGCAACAGTTTGGGGCAACTCCAGCACCAGATGCAAGCCAGCGTCCTTTGCATATAAACGACATTGCGGTAGCTGTTGCGATAACATCTGCACGGCGTGTAATTTGCGTTGCTGATAGTGACGGCGCATTTTACGCAGATGACGGCCAAAATGGCCCTCAGTGATAAAATCGGCCAGTGCCGCCTGTGGCAACAACGCCACATCGCCATGCAGCGCCTGCAATATGGCCGCCGCCTGCGCTATTACCCGCCGCGGTGCCACCAGATAACCAAGTCGTAGCGCCGGAAACAGCGTTTTACTAAAAGAACCAACAAACAGCACGCCTTCACCGCCGGCCAGCCCCTGCAAGCTGGCAATAGGCCGGTTGCGGTACTGAAATTCGCTGTCGTAATCATCTTCTACCAGCCAAACACCTTGCTGGCGTGCCCAATCCAGCAGCGCCATACGTTGTGGCAGCGGCATAATACCGCCCAGCGGATACTGATGGCCGGGTGTTAAAAACAGTGCTTTGGCGGCAGTGTCGGTGGGCAGGGTGTCGATGTTTAGACCATCTGAGCCGGCAGCATCCAGATGTTGCACCTGCAGTTCACACAGTTGCAGAGCCTGCTTTAAGCGCGGGTAGCCGGGGGTTTCCATTAAAACCTGTTGGCCGGCGCGCGCCACCAGTTTAGCCGCAATAACCAGTGCTTGTTGGGCACCGGCAGTGATCAGAATGCATTGCTCATCACACACCACCTGCCTTGCCTGTCGCAGATACTGCACCAATGCCTGGCGCAGCGCAGCATAACCGAGTGGGTCGGCAAAACCGCTTAGCGCAGTGCGCTGACAATGTCGTTGTAACATGCGCTGCCAGATTGCATAAGGAAACTGCTGCAGTGCCGAGACGCCGGGTTGCAGCACGCCATTTACCGCAGCGGTTTTTTGCGGTAAGCCATACTGCTGTGTTGCCAGCTCAGGCAAAGCGTTACTGCTGGCGGTTTCCGGCTGGAAATACTGCTCTGGCAGGGCGGCTACCCGGTAACCTCGTCCTGGTAAGCCGTCAATATAGCCTTCGGCGACTAATTGTTGCAGCACCTGGTTAACGGTATTGCGGCTAAGGCCTAAATCGGCAGCCAGCACCCGGCTGGACGGCAACAAGGCGCCAGCTGGCCAGATACCGGTTAATAATTGCTGTTGCAGCAGCAAATACAGCTGCTGGCGCAAGCTACCCGCCCCGCTAAGTTGCAAACCCTCGGTGACTAAACGCAACTGGATCCTCTTTTCTGTTAAAACCGGTACTTTTTATAGCACCAGTCTAGCCGCTATGCTAACGGCAACACAACAGGAGAGCAGACAATGACGATAGTGTATCAACAAGAAAGCAGTTTTAAACTGGACGACATGCTTACGCTGTACCGCGCGTCGGGTATTAACCGGCCGACTGAAGACTGCGCCCGGATGGCCATTATGCTGGCAAGTAGCAACTTATTGGTGACGGCAAGATTGGATGGCAACTTAGTAGGGTTGGCGCGCTGCTTAACCGACAAAGCCTATGTGGTGTATATCTGTGATCTGCTGGTCGATAAAGCCTACCAGCAGCAAGGTATTGGCAAAGCACTGCTGGCTGCGGTGCAACAGGCTACCGGGCCGCAGGTACAGCAGCTACTGCGCAGTGCCCCCTCGGCTATGCAGTATTATCCGGCAGTGGGTTTTACCGCGATAGACAATGCTTTTCATATTCAGCGTCAGTGCTGAGCAGGAGGAGCTGTGTATCCACCGCCGTATTATCACACTTCCAACCGGGCGCAATTGCAGGCTTTTTTGCAGCAACATTATTTTGGTTTGTTGCTAACGAGTCACGGCGGCTTAAGCTACACACCGCTGCCGTTTTTATTTGACTGGCAACTTGGTACAGGCCAAGCCTACTGTCATTTAGCGCGGAATAACCCGCAGCTTAGCCAGCTCGACGGTCTTGAGGTGAAGGTTGTTGTTCAGGGGCCGCATGCCTTTGTACCGGCCAGCTGTTATCAGCAGCAACCCGCCGTGTCTACCTGGAACTACTCCCTGGTTGAGCTAACAGGCACAGCACGCTTGTTAGATGCCGGGCAGACGCTGGCACTGGTCAGAAAACAAGAAGCACACAGCGCACCGGCAATGCTGCAAGCAGCGGACTACCAACAAAAGCTGGTGCAGGCGATAGTCGGCGTAGAGATTAACCTCAGCAGCATAGCAGGCCGGTTTAAGTTATCGCAAAACAAAGCCCCGGCCGAGCAGCAGGCGGTTATCGATTATTTGCAGCAAAGCGAACAGCCAGCCACAGTATGGCAGCTGATGCGTAACCTTTACCAGGGCCAGTAAGCCCAAACAGCGCTGGCAGCCAAACCCCACACAGTAATACCGCCGGTGATGATCACCAGCCAATGCATCATCATCATGCCATAAAGAATATCGCTGACGTCTTTGCCACAAAAATAACACTCGCTTATGCCACCGCCTTCTTGCTCGCAACCCAGTAGGCCAGCAAGTAAGGCGCCCAACAAAGCTATTAGCAACGGTGATATGCCAATAGCAATGCTGATAACGGCAAGACGGGTTGGGGTCATAATGTATGTTCTGATTACGTACCAGGTTAAATAGCCCGGCAAAGCCGGGCCTGCTTGTTACATCACGCTATCAATAGCGTTACGGGCGCTGCGGTAAAGTGCACCAACGGTTTTCTCAAATACCCAGCGAATAAATTTAAATGACAGATCAGTTACGGTGGTCACGGCCTGGCGGGCAAACACCAGCATATGGCCTAATAATCCGCGCACTTGTCCGGCAAACTGTGTAGTTGATTTGGCCACATCTTCCAGCGTGCGGGCCAGCATGTCGTAAAAGGTTAACCCGGTACTGATGCCGGCCTGAGCGATAACGGCGGTTAACTTTCCTGCCGCTTTAAGCAACGTTATCAATGCATCACCAATTTTATTGGCCCAGTAGGTGGTAAATGAAGCTTGATGGCGTCTTTCATAATCCAGCTCTACTTGCCTGACAATGTCAGCGGAGCGGTCGCCCAGACTACCCCAATCATCGCTGTTTGCGGTATTGGCATAACCCGGTGTATCAGTGAAGTGCATACCATGGGCACCAATGTTAATGCCCTGGCCGGCATCTAAACGATACTCTACGCCTTTATAGGGCGCATGATGAAAAGGCCATAGTGGCACTAAAGGCACCGGGTCCGCACCGTGGGTGCAGCGGTAAATACTGCCGTCCAGGCTGCCAGTGTGTTTTAAAGCAAAGCTTTCTAAACCCACTCTTGGCGCGCCGAAAGTGTAAAGATTTACCGGACATTTATAGCGTAACTTAACCCAATCTGCCGTCAGTGACGCCAGCGCACCGCCCAGGCTGTGGCCAACACAATGTACTGTGGTTGTGCCTGATAAAATCGGGTTTAAGGAGCGTTCCAGAATAGATTTCATGCTTTGAAAAGTTTTGTTAAAACCGGCATGCACCATGCTGCCATTATCTGAACCGGCATAACCGATATTGGCATTAGTCAGCCAGTCATTGCCGCTGGTGAACTTGGTGCCGCGAATGGCAATAGCAACATGATTGCGGTAACGCTCTTTGCCTTGGCCAATAATGGCAAAGCCGGTGGTTTTATTAAATAAACCGAAGGGGCCGCCCCCACTTACACCCTGCACCGGGCCATTGGATAAATCGAACGAGAAGTGTTTTGTGCTTTCTGAATCACGGCTAAACCGGTATACCCCTCGCGATGTTGGTGTGCGGACATCGTAAACCAAACTGGCCAAATCGGAGGCGATCTTAGGGGTAATAGTGCTCATGTGAGGAAATTCCTTTTGTGAAAACTGACGTTACAAAGTGGTATCCAACTGGCAAATACTTACTACGCCATGAGGAAAGTCGGGGTACTCTATATTGGGCAAACGGTATTTTTCTTCAGCTGTGGTTAACTCGCAATGCAATGCCCCCAGTAAACGTTGGAATGTGGCATGTGGCGCAATACTCGGTGTCGAGGTGTACCACAGCACATAAGTCTTGCCCTGATAATCCAGTGAGATCACTTGGCGGATAGTAGATTGATCCAGCTTGTTACCGGGTTGGCGCGATTTGATATTTTTCTCGGCAAAAGAAAATTGTCCGTGTTCATCAGTAACGGCTTCATCATTGTACGATTTGTCGTAGTCCAGTTCGCGAAACACTTTGATACCCGCTAGCGGCTTACCATCAAAAGTAATACTGCCTTGTACCGCAGGTGATAAATGCACATCGTATTTTTTAAACCAACTAAACATATCTGCCATAACCTGTTGTGAGAAAACAATAAAAACCAGAAAACTCAGCGCTGCAGCCAACAGCAGCAATGGCTTTCGCCTGAACATAGAAGTAGACATGCTGGGCTCTGCTGAAATGACGTTGCTAAAAGATATATAAATAATGCAATTTTGTAAATTAAATATTTATTGGTGTAGTGTGAGAGTGGCGGGGTTAGGGCGCTGTCAGTGATGGCAGCGCCGGAAAAACAATAGCTTAGTAGTCGAATTTATGCGCACTAAATAGCTGTTGCACGGCCAGCCAGACATCGCCGACTTCACCAGTACCTACAGCTTTATCGTTAACCTGCAGCACCGGTGCAATTTCTTTGCTGGAGCTGGTAAGCCAGATTTCATCAGCGGCCAGTACTTCCGCTTCAGTGATATCGCGCTCTTGCACCTTAATGCTGCTGTGTTTAGCTAAAATAGCCAGCAATATCTGCCGGGTAATGCCGGGTAGTAATTTATGGCTTAGTGGCGGGGTGACGATAACGCCGTTTTTAACGATAAACACATTTACTGCTGCGCCTTCGGTTAAGTTGCCGTCTTTATCAAACAGCAAAATTTCCTGTGCGCCCTGGCTGTAGCCTTGTTGGTAATGCAGCACATTGCCTAACAGTGAGGTGGATTTAATATGGCAACGCTGCCAGCGCAAGTCCTGGCCGGTAACTACGTTGTAAGTGGTGGCTTTACTTTTGTCGGCTACCGGCTCAGGCGGAATAGCAAAGGCAAAACCGAATACGGTCGGTGCAATATTGGCCGGGAAGGCATGGCCGCGCTTGCTGTCGGTGCCACGGCTTACCTGAAAATACACACCGATATTGTCACCCAGTTCAGCGCGGTTATCAGCCAGCAGCTTATCAGCAATGCTTTGCCAATCGGCCAGGCTTAGCTCGGGGTCAATTGACAGCTGGGCCAGGCCGCTGTGCATACGGTCTATATGCGGGCCAAAGCCAACAAAGCGGCCGCCGTAGCTTGGTATCACTTCATAAATACCGTCGCCAAATAGAAAGCCGCGGTCCATCGGCGATATCTTAGCTTCGCTGGCCGGTACAAAGGCGCCGTTTAAATATACTGTTGTCATTGCGGTTCTCTCGTCAAAGATACTCAAATGTTTGTTGAGCGGAATCGTTATGCTCTAAACCAACCGTTGACGGCATGGATGCTGACAAATTCGTCAGGAACGAATTTGAACAGCTCCGCTGGCCCGCCAGGGTGAACTTCATGGATGAAGTTCATAACCGAGCCTACAGGGACGTATTCACGGCGTGTTGGTGTGGGTATATCGGTTCGGCTGTTACACAGATTCTCATTTTGTTAGTAATTCAAGATCTTTAATCAGTTGCTCGCCTTCGGTATGCGCTAGGCCATCTTCGGTTAGTGTATTTAACCGGGTAACGCCATCCACGCTGCCTTTGGCCGATAAATACTGCAAAATGGCCAGTGGATCGGCGTCGCTTAGCTGGTTCTCATTGCGCAATACTGACACCATTGCTGCTAACGCCCAGGCCGCCCAGTTAGATACATCAGCGACAATCAGTTCGTCGCACTGCGTAACACAGGGCGTGATATTCAACGCGCTAACCTGCTGATACAAGTTCCCCATACCAATTTCATTACCGCCATCACCAATACCAATGGTCGGGCAGGCGGCTTGTGTTAAAAAATAATCGAAGCTGGCGCAGCGGGCGCTAATGTCTTCGCCACGCATATTGGCGTAGCGCTTGTTGGTATTAAAACCGGGCCGTTCAATCGAGATCACCAGCTGGGGTTTCAGTGCAGCCAGCGCGGCTTCGGCAATAGCCGGCAATGCATTGTACTGATTTACCGTGATTTGATAGCACTGATAATCAGCTTTTAACGCGCTGTACAGTGGGTCGCCACAGACAATTACCGGCTTTGCGCCCAGTTTTTGCAATAACTGGTATAAACCAATAGCACCGACCGGGCCGTCAGTTTCAAAGGTATCCAGCACCGGAAAGCCGGTGCCAATCAGCACAGTGCCATTGCATTGGTTCAGTAGTTTTGCGGCGCGCAATATATAACCCGGTCGCAAATGCGGTTGTAAGGTTGCCATACCGCGCAAATTTTGCCGCACTAATAAGTGTTCTATTTGCTGGCTAATGGCCAGATAATCCACTGCTGCTGTGCTCATTTACAGGTTCACCAATTGGCTGGTTATGGCATCGCTACGCACTTTGGCCAGACACAGCGCATTATGCGCCTGCTGCGGGCTAATAGGCGTAAAGTATACTTCGGTACCGGCGCCGGCCTGGGCCAGCAAGGCACAGTCGAGCGACAACACACTACCGATTTTCGGGTAACCGCCCAGCGTTTGCCTATCGTTTAACAGTACAATCGGCTGGCCGTCGGGTGGAATTTGCACTGCGCCATAGCAAATGCCCTCGGACAGCAGCTGCGTTTGCTGGCACTGAATAGCCGCACCTTTTAGTTTGTAGCCCATACGGTCGGCCTGCGGCGTGACCTTATAACTATTAAGGTAGAAACGCTGGCGCTCGGTAGTGCTAAAGCTGCTGGCCTGATAGCCTTCAATCAGCCGTAGCGTCAGTGTCTGGTTAAATTGCGGCCGGTAACGTGCCGGTAAGCGCTGGCGTTGCAGCTTGTTGACGGTCTGCGCGCCAAGCTTATCGCCGGCTTGCAGTTTATTGCCGTTTAAGCCGCCGATACCTTCGCGCAGCACGGTAGCGCTGCTACCAAACTGCGGCGTTATATTAAAACCGCCTGCGACAGCAATATAAGCACGCAGGCCTTTGCTTACCATGCCAAGCTCAATCACATCACCGGCCTGTACCTGTTGTACTGTCCATTGCTCGACGGCTTTACCGTTAATGCTCAATGGTAATATGGCACCGGTAACGGCAATAAAAATGTGGGTTTCGGCGCGCAGCTGCAGGCCGCCAACACTGCACTCAATTAAGGTGGCATTGCTACTATTACCCAGCAAGCGGTTGGCCCAGGCGGCAGAAGGTACATCCATGGGTCCGCCGGTGGTTAAGCCCAGTGCAGCCTGACCAACGCGGCCGCTGTCCTGCAGTAAACTCAATACGCCGGGTGCTATGACGCTAAATCCGCTCATGGCTTAGCTCCCGTCGGCGCAGCGTCTAGCAGCTCGCCACCTAAGCGGATAAATTCGGCTTTATCTATCGCAACAAAACGCACTTCATCACCCACTGCTACCGGCATCGCGGGCTCGGCTTGCGGGTTAAACATCCGCGTTGGGCACAGGCCTATCAGGTTCCAGCCGCCGGGAGAAGGCGCCGGATATACCGCGGTTTGCCTGTCGGCAATCGCGACAGCGCCGCGCGGTACTTTGGCCCGCGGCGTGGCTAATCGCGGCATTTGCAGCAGTGGGTCAACCTCGCCTAAATAGGCAAAACCGGGCGCGAATCCAATGGCGTACACGCGGTAACTGATAGCCTGATGGCGCTTAATCACTTCATCGATACTGATATTTTTTGTCTGGGCAATCAGGGCTAAATCCGGGCCGGATTCTTTACTGTAATACACCGGCAGTTCAACCAGTTTGCCGCTATGACTATCGCCAGTTTGCAGCTGGGCCAGACAATGCTGCAGCTGCGCCTGCACCCGGTATAAATCGGTGCTAAAGGGGTTATATATCACCAACACAGAGGCATAGGACGGTAGGATATCGACCACATCATCGGCCAGCTCGGCTTTAATTAGCGCACACGCCTGCTGCACCAGTGCAGAAATAGCCGGGTCGATGCGCTGCTCAAAATACAGCATCAGTGCATTTTCACCGGCAATAGTCAGCTGATACTGTGGCTTGCTCATGCCAACCGAGCTCATACCAACAGTGCCCGTATTTGCTGCACCTGAGCTATCGCCGCCTGGTTATCACCATGCACGCACAGCGTGTCTGCCTGTAGTGCCAGCTGTTTGCCGGAAGCGGTGGTGACACTGCCGTGCTTAACCAACTGTCTGACCTGAGAGAGCATCTCATCGCCATGTAACACAGCGCCGGCCTGGCTGCGTGGCGTTAGTGTGCCTTCGTCGGTGTAGCGCCGGTCGGCAAAGGCTTCAAACAACAGTGCTACGTCCTGCGCCTTGGCTTGCTCTGCAAACGTTTGCTGCTGCGCCGTGGCTAAAATCATTAGCTTTAACGGTTTGTAAAAACCGGCCACGGCTTCAAGCACGGCATTAAATACCGCCGGTTTGGCCATCATATCGTTGTATAGCGCGCCATGCGGCTTAACGTAACTCAGCGTTACGCCTGCGCTTAACGCCATGCCATCCAGCGCGGCAATCTGATAGCGCATACAGTTAACAATTTCACTGTGCGACAGTGCCATACTGCGCCGGCCAAAGCCCTGTAAATCGGGGTAAGATGGGTGAGCGCCAATGGTTACGCTATGCTGTTTTGCCAGCGTCAGGGTGCGCGCTATCACATCGGCATCACCGGCATGAAAGCCACAGGCAATATTGGCCATATCGATATGCGGCATCACATCGCTATCCAGCCCCATTTGCCAGCTGCCATAACTTTCGCCCAGATCACAATTTAATTTCATTGCCGCACCACCACTGCAGAAATAATTTATTCATGTTGCTTACTAATTTTGTAATAGTCTAGTCGGATGCGACCAATTTCGGTAGCGCATCGTTAAGGTCTGGTTTATGTATGCTACTTAGTTTAACGGCGGCAGCACCGACTGATAGAAGTCCTTTGCCACGGTATCTGCCAGCAGTTGCGCCACGGCAAATACATCGCCTTCCTGATACGGTTGACCAACAATCTGCACCGAGCTGGGCACGCCGTTATCACAAAAGCCGTTCGGCATGGCCAGCACCGGGCACTGGCTTAAGCTGTTAAACGGGTAGGTCATAAACCAGCCTTTATTGGCATCGACCGGCTTACCATCAACACTCACCTGATGCTGGCTATAGTCAAAGTCTGGCCGGATATCGCTGGTGGCGACCGTCGGGCACAGCAGCAAGTCATAGTGTTTAAACACCTTTGCCAGCGCGTCCCACATCTGGCACAGATATAAGTTGGCATCCAGCATTTGCTCCGGCGTTAAGCTATCTACCTGCGCCAGATACTGCTGCATATAGGGTGTCATCATAGCGCGCTGCTGCGGCTTACCAAACTGCCGCCTTAACAATAACCCCATCAGCGCGCGCTGCTGAATTTTGGCGGTGTCGATTACGCGCTCGTCCCAGTCAAGTTCAACCTCATCCACCTGCAAGCCTTGTGCACGTAATGCGTCGACGCTGCGCTGCAATTCGCGCTTAATATCGGTTGCCAGCGGGTAAAAACCTAAATGCGCACAGACGGCGATTTTTAGTTGCTTAACCGGTTTGCGTGGAGCCAGATCGGGGTTGGTATCCGGGATAAACGAATGAGAATCGCGCCAGTCAGCGCCGCGCAGCAAGGGGTAAACATAGCGTAAGTCAGCCAGGCTGCGGGTTAAAATGCTGTGATGGCAATACAAATCGATGTTGTAAGGGCTGATCTCGGCCACCCGGCCATGCGGTGGCTTATAGCCATACAGGCCACAAAACGCCGCCGGAATGCGCACCGAACCACCAATATCGGTAGCATTGGCAAAGCTGGCCATGCCACTGGCCACAGCTATTGCTGAGCCGCCGGACGAGCCACCACAGGTGATATCAGCATTCCATGGGTTGCGGCTAACCCCCCATAAATCTGACCAGGTAACCGCTGAAGTGGAAAACTCCGGTGTAGTAGTGCGGCCAAGTACAATAGCGCCGGCATCCAGCAAGCGCTGCGCCGCCGGATCGGTTTCTTTGGCGACAAAATCCGCCAGGCAGCGTGAGCCATTAGTGGTTATTTGCCCCTTGATATAGGTTTCATCTTTAATCGCCAGCGGCAAGCCAGAAAGTGGCCCGGCTGAGCCTTGCTGGTAAGCCATTGCCGCTTGCTCTGCCTGCGCCAGTGCTGTATCGGCAAACACAAAGTTAAAGGCATTTAACGCCGGGTTATGCCGGGCAATACGCTGAAGGCTTTGCTGCATTAACGTCACGGGCGATAACTGGCCACTGTTAAACTGGCGCAATTGCTCGGTCAGGGGCAGATAAAGTGGGCTCAAGGGCAAACTCCGGCAATAAATAATACGCCATTGTGCGCACAGCCTGAACAAGCAGAAAATGAATAACCATCGGTTTACGCTATGGATGCGGCCGGGTTTAAGCGCCAGCAAGCCGGTTTTTGTTGGTGCCTGACATATCGTGTAAACCGATAGTTACTAACATGCCAGTGCCAACGGCCACTGCTAGCATCGGTTGAAATTAGCGCAAAAAGGACGCCTTATGCGAGTCTATTCTCTATTGCTCGTTAGCTTGTTAACCGCCTGCAGTAGCGGCACTAAGTCTGTAATGCCAGCGCTGCCAGAGCAAACGGCAGCAGCAAACTTTATTCAACTGGATCAGAACACCGATTATCAGTTTGACCGGGGTGAGGGTACGCACCGGGTGCGTTTTAACTACAGCGGTAAAAACTGGACAGTGGCCGATGTGGCCGCCATTCGTATCGATACCAAAGCGCCTATTGCGATAATTCCGCAGCAATATACGACAGAAGGCAAGATGATGCCGGGCGCAGCGGTTAATGGCCGCAATGTCGGCAAGCAGTGGAATGACATCACCCAGCAGGAGATGGCCTGGCGTTTACGGCAGCAAGGCTTTTTTGTGCTGACGCCCAGCATTCAATACTACGGCGAAAACCTGGATGGTTATCAGGCGTTTGAGCATTACATCGCCGCTATTCACAAGGGTAACCCGCATGTGCAAACCGTGCTGCTAACCGCCGATGCGCATAATCCTAATGTGCAAAATCCGCTACCGGGTGCGCAAATGCTGGTCACCGGCACTAACCCACGCAATCTTCAGTGGGAAGCACTGATACAGCGCCATATCGCGCCGTTTTATCAGCAGGTTGGCTTGGGCAATCAGGGCGCCCGGGTACGTGGAGGCCATTCGGATGTCGAGGGCTCCTCAGCTGCCTGGCATCCGTTGATTGAGCGTGCCGCCGGCTATGGCGCCACTGTTAGCATTATGGAAGTCAGCCGCGCAATAGATATTGTTGAACAGGCCGGCAGCATTGAAAACGGCCGGCAATGGGCCGCGCCACTGTTTGATGCTATAGCCGATGCCATGACCGAATGGGCCTGCCTGCAAGGCTATGGCCTGCCAAGCTGCAAGGAGCTTTCTTATGTTACAACGCATTAATGCGCATTATGTAAATGGCCAGTGGCGCACTATTGCCGCGCCCGACTGGCATACGCTGGTTAACCCGGCCAGTGGTGAAGCCTATGCCTGTGTTGCCCGTGCCGACGCCGGCCTGGTAAATGACGCGGTATCGGCTGCCAGCCATGCCTTCCCGGCCTGGGCTGCACTTAGCTTTGTGCAGCGCGCTGAGTACCTGGCAGCTTTTATTCAGCAGCTACAACAACGGCGTGACGAGCTGGTCGAAGCCGTGGTGACAGAATTGGGTGCACCACTATGGTTTGCCCGCGACGTGCATGTGGATGACCCGTTAGACGCTTTTGCCAAGCACCTGGAGTATGCCCGGGTGCTTGAAAACGAGCAGCTGCAGCTGGATGCACGCTTAAAACTGCGTAAAGAGCCGGTGGGCGTATGTGCGCTGATCACGCCGTGGAATTACCCACTGCATCAAATTATTGCCAAGCTGGCACCGGCGTTATTAGCTGGCTGTACTGTAGTATTAAAACCTGCTGAGCTAACGCCAAAAACGGCGCTTTGTGTGGCGATGGCTGCCGATGCCGCCGGTTTGCCAGCCGGTGTGTTTAATCTGGTGCTGGGCAGTGGCAGCCAGATTGGTGATATTTTATCAACGCATGCCGATATTGATTGCGTGTCCTTTACCGGCTCGACTGAAATTGGCCGCCATATTCAGCAGCAAGCGGCAGCTTCGGTTAAGCGGGTTTGTTTAGAGCTGGGCGGTAAGTCGGCCTTTATTATCAGCCCGACTGAGCAGCTTAGCGCAGCGGTAAAGCTGGGGGTAGAAGATGTAATGGCCAACTCGGGCCAAACCTGTACGGCGCTTAGCCGTATGCTGGTGCATCACAGCCAGTATGCCGATGCGGTCGCTATTGCTGCCGCCCATGCTAACAGCCTGACACTGGGTGAGCCGCATCAGGACGGTGTATTTTTAGGCCCGTTGATAAGCGCAGCTCAGTATCAGAGCGTGCAGCGTTATATTGAACTGGGGCTGGCAGAGGGCGCAGAGCTGGTGGCCGGTGGCGCTGAACCGCTGCCTGAACTTGGCGCCGGCTATTACCTGCGGCCCACGGTGTTTGCCAATGTACATAACCAGATGCAGATCGCCCGTGAGGAAATTTTCGGCCCGGTGCTGTGTATTTTACCTTATCAGGATGAAGCCGATGCCTTGCGTATTGCTAATGACTCGCCTTTTGGTCTGAGTGGCCGGGTTTGGGCAGATGATGAGGCTACCGCACAGCGTCTGGCAGAGGGTATCCGCGCCGGGCTTATCTTTATTAATGCCGCTCCCTGGCATAACGCTGCGCCTTTTGGTGGCTATAAACAAAGCGGCAATGGCCGCGAGCTGGGCTTAAAAGGCGTAGAAGAATACCTGGAGCTGAAAGCCATTGTCACTGAGGGCACAGCATGAACTCGGGCAAGGTGTTAAACCAACCGCTTGGCGGTAATGAGATGCCGCGCTTTGGTGGGCCGGCAACCTTTATGCGCCTGCCTACGGCGACAGAGCTTAGCGGTATTGATGTTGGCATTATTGGCGTGCCCTTTGACATCGGCACCTCTAACCGGCCCGGTGCCCGGCTGGCACCACGGCAAATTCGTGACGAGTCACGTATGTTACGGCCGTACAATATGGCTACCCGGGCTGCGCCTTTTGATTCACTGCAAGTTGCTGATCTGGGTGATGTGGCCATTAACACCTTTAACCTGAGCAAAAGCATCAACATTATCGAGCAGCATTACCGCCAGCTTACCGCAGCCGGCGTGCTGCCACTGACGCTGGGTGGCGATCATACCATAGTGCTGCCGATACTACGGGCGCTGGCGGCGCAACATGGCCCGCTGGCACTGGTACATGTCGATGCCCACGCCGATGTCAACGAGCATATGTTCGGCGAGCCGATAGCCCATGGCACGCCGTTTCGCCGGGCGGTGGAAGAGGGCTTGCTGCAGGGCGATAAGGTGTTTCAGATTGGCCTGCGCGGCACCGGCTATGCCGCGGATGATTTTGACTGGCCGCGCCAGCAGGGGTTTACCGTGGTTACCGCAGAAGACTGTTGGGGTAAGTCGCTGGAGACATTAATGGCACAGGTGCGCCAGACTATCGGCGATACGCCTTGTTATATTTCGTTTGATATCGACGGTATTGATCCGGCCTATGCGCCTGGTACAGGTACTGTCGAAATTGCCGGTTTAACGGTGCCGCAGGCCTTGCAGATTATCCGTGGCACTAAAGGCCTGAATCTGGTCGGTGGCGATCTGGTTGAGGTGTCACCGCCTTATGACACTACGGGTAATACGGCGCTGCTGGCGGCCAACTTAGTCTATGAAATGCTTTGTGTGCTGCCCGGCGTTAGCTATCGTGCAGCCGGTGGCGGCTAAATAATGCAACTGGCGAACTGGAGTGAACAGCTGCTGCGGGTGCAGCAAAGCCAGGGCAGCGAGCGGTTTTACCCGGCGCTGTGTCAGCTGCTGGGTCAGCTGCAGCATGCCGATGAATGCGTAGTGCTGTTGTTTCGCCCGGCCCAGCCGCCACAATTGTTATATCAGCGTGCACCCTTGCCCGGTGACAACTTTGGCCTGTATTTAAAATCGGCCTATGTGCTGGATCCGTTTTACCGTCTTGGGTTACGCGGCAGCCATAAAGGCGTGTGGCGCTTAAGTGATATCGCGCCGGAAAACTACGCCGAGTTTGAACAGTACTACAACAGCTATTTTCGCCATCTGAAAATTCAGGATGAAGTTGGCTTTATTATTCCGCTTGGCTTACATCAGGGCTTTGTACATATTGAACTGGCGCAAATTGCCGGCAGTGAGCTGTTCCGGCTGGAGGTGATTGCGCAGTGGCAGGCGTTGTTTTGTATGGTCGAGCAGCTGGTGCTGCAGCATCAGCAATTGTGTCATGCCGACGAGCCAAGATCTTACGCTACCGGTTATCTGGTGGATGATTTTCAGCGCTGCTTTGGCAGTGAAGTGTGCACCACACGTGAGCGTGATGTGCTGAATTTAATGCTGGAGGGCCATTGCGTTAAAGCCATTGCCCGCCAGCTAAAGCTGGGGTTGGAAACGGTGAAAATGCACCGTAAAAACCTGTACGCTAAGCTTGGCATCAGCTCGCATCCTGAGTTGCTGGCGTTGTTTATTGAACTGCTGGCCAACTCAGAAGCACCGGTGCTGCGCGACCCGCTACTGCCGGTAGCTGCCGCAGTAGAGCTAAAGCGTACGGGGTAAGGAGAGTTAATGAAAAACCGGCTATTACTCAGTGCTATGCTCGCACTTGGCACTGCATTTTCTGCTCTGGCCGATCTATTTGCCCCTTTGCCGCTACCCTTACCGCCGGGCAGTAGCAGCCTTGGTGTGCCTGCAGCACAATACTGGCAACAGCAGGTCAATTACCGCATTCAGGCCGAGCTGCTGCCAGATACAGCCACGCTTAATGCCAGCGCCGATATTCAGTATCAGAATAACTCACCACAACCTTTAACCGAGCTTTGGTTTGAACTGCCGCTAAACCGCTTTTTGCCCGACAGTATTAGCACCGCCTTGCATGGCGAAGGCCTGGCTAGCGCCGGTGTTACTCAGATTGAATTTTTCGCTGCAAAAAAACCGTTGCCTCTGCTACGTCAGGATACCTTTTACCGTGTAAGCCTGCCCAAGCCACTGGCTGCCGGTGCCAGCATCAAATTACACGTGAGCTGGCAGTTACAGCTGCCTGAGCGAACCGATCCGCGCCGGCCGCGCGCCGGAGTAGAGCGTTTCAGCGATGACAGCAAGCTATTTGGCGTAGCGCTATGGTTCCCACGCGCAGTGGCCTTTACCGACAGCGGCTGGGCACTTAGCCCTTTTATTAAAGATGCCGAATTTGCTACCGAACTGGGCGATTATCAGCTGAATATCACCGTGCCAGACGGCTATTTGGTGCTGGCCAGCGGTGAGCTGCAAAATGCCAGACAGGTATTAAGTACCACGCAATATCAGGCCTGGCAGCAACAAGACACTGCACAGCTGGTATTGCCTGAGAGTGCGGCTAACGCTGGCAATAACAGCGCGAGCTCAGGCAAAAAAAGCTGGCAGTTTAGCGCCAACAAGGTGCGTGACGTGGCCTTTGCCGCCGGCAACAAGCTGATCTGGCAGACTCAGCAGCTTAAGCTGAACGGGCGCTGGCACAGGCTAAATGTGGCTTATCCGGATAACGGCCGCTGGCTGTGGCATAAATATTCGCTGGCCAGTACCAGGCATTCAGTGCAGCAATTAGCGCAGTATTTCGGTGATTTTCCGTTTACTGCGATGAACGTGGTAAATATTGCCGGTATTGGTATGGAATATCCGGGTATCACCTTTGTTGGCTTTCGCGGCCCAAATGCCGCAATTAATGGCCCGGCACCGGCATACAGCCGCACCGAAAAGCATGATGTGCTCGGCGGCATTATGCATGAAGTGGCGCACAGCTATTTTCCGATGCTGGTCAATACTGATGAGCGGCAGGAAGGCTTTTTTGATGAAGGTATGGTCAGCTTTTTGTCCTATTTACTGGAGCAGCGCTGGAGCACGGATTTTCAAAGCTTTTATGGCGACCCAGGCGAGGTAGGCGTGGTGATGCATAAAAGCAGTTATGCGGCACCGGTTAGGCGTGCTGACCATTTTAGTGCCAAGCTCGACTCGCACTACCATGTGCCGGCGGTGGCCTGGGTGATCTTACGCCAGCACCTTATCGGGCCTGAATTGTTTGATGCAACCTTAAGTGATTTTGTCCACCACTGGCGCGGTAAAAGGGCGCAGTTTGCCGATATTATCCGCTTTTTCCATGCCAAAACCGGGCTGGATTTACATTGGTTCTGGCGCGGCTGGTTTTACAGCAACAAGCATGTTGATTTAGCGCTGGCTGGTATTAGCGAGCAGGGCGACATGCTGACTATCAGTATCGACAATCGCGGTGGCATCGTAATGCCGTTTACGCTTAGGCTAAGCTTTGCCGATGGCAGCACGGTTGAGCGGCATCTGCCGGTCGATATATGGCGGTTAGATAACCAGCAAACCAGTGTTCGCATACCGCGCCCGGCGGCTAAGCTGTTAAGGACAGAGCTACAGCTGCTGGCCGATGCAGACCTGAGCAACAATCAGCTGAATTGACCTTGTTTATACATAGTGTACACTTAACGCCTGTGTAAAATGTAAGCAGTCGGGGTAGTGCCATGGCATATAAAGTTAATGCAAAAATTCAGCGTTGGGGCAATGGCCTGGGGCTGCGTGTGGCCGGTTTGATGCGCGATATCCCGCATTTTACCCCGGACACCGACATTGAAGTGGAAGTATTTGCCGATGGCTTTACTGTGCGTAAAGTGCAGCCAGTTAAACGCAGTTTACCGTTTTCTGAAGCGGAGCTGTTGCAGGGTTTAAATGCTGATACGGCTCAGGCGGAGTTATTGGCTACGCCCAGCACAGCGGAGCTGGAGTATTAATGCCGGGCAGTTATGTGCCGCAGCGCAACGATATTATCTGGCTGGATTTTGAGCCGACTAAAGGCAAAGAAATTGGCAAGTACCGGCCAGCTTTGGTGCTGAGCAGTAAGCTGTATAACCAGCAAACCGGCCTGCTGATCTGCAGCCCCATCAGTACCAGCATACGCGGCGTTAAAACCGAAGTGGTACTTAACAATCTGGCCGAGCCGTCAGTGGTCGCTGCCAGCCTGATCCAAACCTTATCGTGGCGGGACAGAAAAGCTAAATTTATCGCTCAGGCAGAGCAGGGCGTACTGGACGCCGTGCTGCTGCGTATACTACCGTTAATTGGTGCCGATGAGCTGATAGACAAGCTGCTGAACGGCCAGGCGTAACGCTGGCGTCTGTTTAATTAAAGCCGCTGTTAGCGGTAAAAGGCTTCTACTTTACCTTTTAATGTCATTAATAGCGGCTGGCCACGGCGATCCAGTGCTTTGGCCGCTGCTACTTTTACCCAACCTTCGCTGATACAGTACTCTTCTACATCAAAACGGTCTTTACCGTTTAAAGTAATACCAACATCGTACTGAAAAATCTCTTTGACATAATGCGGGCTGCGCGGGTTAACCGACAGCCGATCCGGTAACGCCGGGCGGGCTTGTTCGTTGTTTACTGTATCTTGCGTGGTATCGTTCATGGCATGGGCCTTAATTTTTAAAAAGTGCGTCATTGTAGGCAAAGCCTGCTGGCGGCTCAAGAGCACCGCTAATAAACCGTATCGGTAGCTTTTGGCACAACCCGCTTCAGACGGGTGGCATTAATAGTTGTAACAACACCCAGAGCTGAGTATGGTTGGGCAGTATGCAGAGTTAAAACAGATAATAAAATCAACTACGGGGTGACAATTATGGAAGTGTTATACAGCGTTTTATCTTGGGGCTCACCGGTCGGTATCGCATTATTCTTCTTTTTTTCTGGTATCGGCGCTGGGGTATTCTTTTGGGGCGTTGCGCAGGTAAACCGCTACAAACAATAGCAGAAATAGCGGTATTAAAGTTTAAATACGTGCTATCGCGGTTAAATGTTGTTGTCTGGCAGTGTTTTGCTAAAAATTTATGCGTACGCGGTTAATTGAGTGGCAATAATTACACTACTGCCACTCAATTCCGACTTGGTTTTAATCGGCTGTTTGCGGGGCAAACAGGTGTAACCAGAGATCATCGCCAGTGCCATTGTCGTTAATGGCATGCTCAAATTCGGCTTTCGGGTAGCTGATGTTTTTACCTGATACGCTGCTGTCGTAGCCGCCAAATTTCGTCAAATCCCACTTACCATAAGGGTCATGCACCCTGTAGTACTCGCCGTCATAGCCGGTGACTACCAAAATATGGCCAGGCGGCGTAAACCAGCCATGTACTATAGCGGGCAGGCGGTTACCGGCATAACTCCGGTTTTAACCGCAGGCCGGCCTGAAAATCGGCCTCGGGTATCGGCTCTATCCGCACATAGCCCTGATTAGAGGTCATACGGTGGATATAATTGCCATCGCCGGTGGCGATACCGACATGGGTAATGACGCCCTTGTTCCAGTTGCCGTAGGTGTTTTGTAAAAACACTAAATCACCTGCTTGCAGCGCATCAATATGCTGAATTTTTGTACCGAATTCATCGGCGGCGAGTGAATCGGCATGCTCGGGCTTTAGCTCATCACCCGACCCAAGCTGGGCTAAATCCCATGGCTGTTGGCTTTGCAAGCTGGCAAACTTATCGCCACAGGCCTGCTGTAGCACCTCGCGGGTCCAGTTCATGCACTGCTCGGCTTTGCCTTGCTCAAAGGTCTGGTTTTGCCACGGCAGAGCCGCCTGCATTATCTTATCAGCAGGGGCTGCTAAGGCAGAACCTTGTTGCAACAGGCAGCCCAGTAACAGGCCAGAAAATAAATGACTTTGGCGCATAATGCTCTCCTTAAGCGCAGATACTGTTCGCTGGCAGCTGGTCATGCTGGCGGACTAAATGCCCTTCAGCATAAAGATCGTCGATGGTCAGTTCAATCGCTTTGCGCAAGGTGACAACGATATCATCAATTTGTGAGCGACTGATGGTTAGCGGCGGTGACATCACATTTAAATGCACTATCGGCCGCACAATCAGCCCCAGTGTTTCGGCGTGATCGGCAATGCGTTTGCCAATATCCAGCTCTTCCGGGAACAGTGCCTTGGTTTTTTTGCAGCGCACGTTCTCCACACACACCATCAGTTGCATACCGCGCACCTGACCAACGATGGGTAAATCTTCCAGCGTTTTCATCTGCTGCTGAAAATAAGGCCCCAACTGCTGCACGCGCTCTAGCAACTGCTCGCGCTGGATAATCTCGATGTTTTTTAGCGCCGCGGCGCAGGCTACCGGATGGCCGGAATAGGTAAAGCCGTGGGCAAAGCAGCGGCCATGGCCAGGTTCACTTATCACCTGGTGGATACGATCAGAGTAAATGCAGGCGCCCAGTGGCTGGTAACCCGAGGTTAAGCCCTTAGCAGTAATGATAATATCCGGCTCAAAACCAAAGACGTCTTTGCTGGCAAACCAATGGCCAAGCCGGCCAAAGGCGGTAACCACTTCATCGGAGACATAGAGCACATCGTACTTACGGCAGATGTCAAACGTAGCCTGATGATAACCCTGCGGCGGCACGATAACGCCGCCGGCACCCAACACCGGCTCGGCGTAAAAGGCGGCTACCTTGTCCGGGCCAATGCGCAAGATGGTTTGCTCCAGCTCATCAAGTAAAAAGCGAAGATACTGCGCTTCGGTTAAACCCTGGGGCGCACGGTAGTAGTTCGGGCAGCTGATATGGTGAATCGTATCACTGATAAAATCGAACTCGGGCGGATGATCGCCGGCTTTGCCACCAATCGACATCGATAAGTAAGTTGAGCCGTGGTAGGAGTTCTTGCGTGAGATAATGTGTTTTTTCTCTGGTTTGCCGCGACAGTTCTGATAGTACTGGATCAGCCGGTAAGACGAATCGACTGCGGTAGAGCCGCCACAGGTAAAAATAACATGGTTCAGATCGCCCGGTGCCAGCCCGGCCAGTTTGGCCGCCAATAGGGTGGCCGGCACATTGGTCATATCGACAAAGGGGTTGGCAAAGGCCAGCTGGCGGCACTGCGCGGCAATGGCATCGGCCATTTCCGTACGGCCCAGGCCAATGTTAGTGCACCAGAGACCGCCCACGGCATCCAGGTAGCGGCGGCCGTTGGTATCTTCAATATAACAGCCTTCGCCAGAGCTTATCGGTAAGGCACCCTGTTCAGTAAACACATCAAACACGGTCCAGGGGTGAGTAAAATGTTGCTGATCGAGCCGGGTTAATTCGGCAGTATCAAAAGGTTTGTGCATAAGGTACTCCTGTTTCAGTAGCACAGGTTGTACCGCAGTTAACGCTGGTGCAGCCATTCCCCGTTCGGGCGGATGGGGGTAGCTTTACCCCCGTTTGTGGGTGCTGGCTTGCTTAAATGTTAGCTTAGCGCGCCGCTTTGCTTGCTAAAGGCAATGCCCTGCTCGGTCAGCGCGTTTAACAGCCATTGCATGCCTTGCCCTACCGGCGTTTCGCTTTGCCACACCATATCGACGCAATGCGGAAACGACACCGCCTGATGGCTGGTGGGCAGTTTAACCAGCTCGCCAGCTTGTAGCTGGCGTTTAATCAGATGCAGCGGCAGTTCGGCCCAGCCTAAGCCCGCTGTTACTGCATCAATCAGCAACGTAGAGCTGTTGGTAAACCAGATATTGCTGGATAAGTCGGAGTCGAAGCGGCGAAAACCGTTGTCGGCATCGGTAATACGCAAATGGCGGTGCTGCGATAAATCATACGGCGTTACCTGGCTTAGCTGCGCCAGCGGGTGCTCGCGGCTTACCACAGTACCGTAGTGCACATGCGAAATACCACGAAACGCCACGTTCTCCGGGTAGTCATCCTGGCTGATGGCAATAGCAATATCGACCTTGCCCTGTTTTAGCAGCTGGTAGCCCTGCTGATGGCTGGCTTTAAGCAACATAAGCGAGGTATTGGCGAAGTGCTGTTTAAACTCCTCAGCCACTTTTAGCATAATCGGCACCGGCAGGGCTAAATCATCAAACGCCAGGCTGATTTCGGTTTCGACATCTTTGTTCAGGTTCTGAATGCGGCTTAGCAGGTTGTTATAGCTTTTCAATACCGATTTTATATCGTTTAACAGTGCCAGACCTTCGGCCGTCAGCGGCGGCGTGCGTTTGCTGCGGTCGAACACTTCAAAGCCGGCATCTATCTCAAGGTTACTGATAAGGCCGCTAATTGATGATTGTGCCTTACCCAGTTTACGCGCCGCGGCCGAGAAACTACCGGTTTCAACTGTGGTTAAAAATGCCTGTAGCTGTTCAAAAGATAATTGCATCTTGTATCGCCTCAACCGATGGTTAGTAACTGTACATCCCATGCGAAAGCTTTTATTCATGGTAGCGTACAAGTTCTGAGCAAATAATTTAGCAGGATTACCAGACTTGTAAATTAAAAATAATAATGGGAACAGGAAGGAAACTTAGCATGGTACCTTTTACTAAACACAGGTTAAGTCTGGTAATTTCAGCAGTATTACTGAGCGGAACAGCTTATGCTCAGCAAGCAGAACCAAGTGGCACTGAGCAAGCTAAGCAAGAAAAGCAAATTGAAGTGATCACGGTAACCGCTTCTGGCCGGCCACAATTAGCATCGGAAATTCCGATGAATATTAGTGCCATGACCGAAGCTGAACTGCGGGAAAAGCGCATTGGTAACCTAAAAGATTTAATTGCCGACAGCGTCGAGATCAGCGCGCCGGGTAACAGTGCCCGTTTTGCCGATTCGGTTTCGGTACGTGGCTTAAACGTGTCGGGTGTAAATGCCAATAATATTCAGCAGTTTATCCGCACGACCATGGCGTATTATCTGGATGCGACGCCACTGCCGAATATTAACTACCGAATTAAAGACATTAACCGGGTAGAAACCCTGTTAGGCCCGCAGGGCACCTTGTATGGTGCCGGCAGTTTAGGCGGTACTATCCGTTATATTACCAATCAGCCGGTACTGGACGATTTCCAGTTCGACTTTAATACCAGCCTGTATCAAACCAAAAATGGCGGCGTCAGTAACGATACTGATATCGTGGTAAACGTGCCACTGGGCGAGCGGGTGGCACTGCGTGCCTCCCTGGCTAACCTGAATGAGAAAGGCTACACCGACCGCCAGGTGAATCCCAGCTGGCTGGCTGAGGGGGAGGGTTTCCCCGGCGACCCTAATCCGAGCCAGACGTTATACAAAGATGATGATTACCAGTATGTTACCGGCGGCAAGGTGGCACTGTTATGGCAGGTTAGTGATGATGTAAAACTGACCTTTAGCCATATTCAGCAAGATCAGCTGGCGCATGGTACTAACGGCGCTGCACGGGTCTATATTGACCGCGCCTGTGAAGGTATTGCTGATTGTAGCTTCACCTCTTTTGATACGCCGTTTCAATACAACGATCACACTATCGTAGCGCGCTTTGAAGAATATGCCGACCGTGAACTGACCATGGATACGCTGGACTTAGACTGGCAGTTATCGGGCATGAAACTGCACAGCACCACTTCGTACTATAAAGACAGCAGTGTCGGCCAGGCCGATTATGCCTCACAGGGCGATGCCTATTACGGCTGGATCCCGGGCTTAGCACTGGATGATGGCAACGACTCGGCCTATATGACCTTTGATAACACTTACAAAGGCCTGACGCATGAAACCCGCTTAACCTCTGACAGCGACAGCCGCTTAAGCTGGATTGCCGGCGTGTATTACACTGATCAAGAACGCAATTTCCGCTTTTCCGAGTGGTTTGAAAAGTTAGATGAAATTGCTGCTGAAACGGCATGGGCGGCGATTGATCGCAGTGCGGTCGGCGGTGTGCCCGGGCAGGGCTATGAGGAAGATTTAGGTAGTAAATACAAAGAGCTGGCGTTGTTTGGTGAACTGGGTTTTGACATTACCGACAAGCTAAATGTCACCGTTGGCGCCCGGGTGTTTAACTATGAAGATACCGGCCTGGCGCTGATTAAAGACTACTTAGGCAGCACCGACTCAAACCGTGAATTTAGCAATAAAGAAAACGGCGAGAGCTTTTATAAATTTAACGCCTCGTACAAGTTCAGTGATGAAGTGTTTGCCTATTTCACTTATTCGCAGGGCTTCCGTCGTGGCGGGACTAACGGCTTCCGTGATGAGGGCGGCCAGCTGGTGGCCGATGATGTACAAAGCTATGAACCGGATTCTACCGACAACCTGGAGTTGGGCGTAAAAGGTTATCTGGCCGATGGCTGGTATGTGCAAACCAACGTCTACCAGATTAACTGGAACAATGTACAAACCTATTTCTCGCAAACTATTGACGGCATTTTCCCGGTTAACGGCACTACCAATGGCCCGGATGCGGTAACCCGCGGCTGGGAGTTAAACAGCCGTTACTATTTAACCGACAATATTACGCTAAGCTATGCCACTGCTACTACTGAGGGTAAATGGGATGAAACCTTAACCAAATGTGTGTATCAGGATGTAGCGCAAGCCGATAACGAGTGTCGTACCTGGAACAAGGGCGGTTTACTGGGCGGCTCGCCGAAATGGCGCCACAACTTTGGTGTGCGTTATGACACCGACTTTGACAACGGCATGACCGCTTATGCTGCGTTAAACGGCCGTTTTGTCAGCAAAGTGCAGAACGACCGCCAGGACGACCCTACATCACCGGTATTTGAATACCCGTCGTACACCACCTTTAGTGCCAACATTGGCTTTGGTAAAGATAACTGGGATCTGGCGATTTGGGCACAAAACCTGACCGATGAAGATGCCATTGTATCTAACTTAAATGGCGGTGTACTGGGCCGGCGCACTATAGCGCTGACGCCACGCACTATTGGTATTAATTTCTCCTACAAATACTACTAACAGTGATGTAGGCTAGGTAAAAGTTAGCCGGTTCGCCGCGCTCACTTTTTCTGCTTTAAGGAGCCGTAGATGCAGGAATTATCCATGGACACCGAGCTAAAACCCGCCGCTTACTGGGCCGAATATGCCGGCCTAATGCTGATTGCCATGATGGGCGCAGCGGTGACCAATTTAATGCCACTTATCGTCGGTGCCTTTTCTGATAGCGGGCTCTTCAGCACCCAGCAGGTAGGTTATCTGGCCGCTGCTGATGTGGCCGGTATTTTACTTTCTACCACTTCCGCCTTTTGGTGGGTGCGCCGGGTGCCGTGGCGCCCCGCAGTGCAGCTGAGTTTATTGCTGTTTATTGCTGCTAACCTGTTTACCAGTTGGGCCGAGGGCTACAGTGCCTTGTTGCTGTTGCGTTTTGCTGCAGGGGTGGCCTGTGGGGTCAGCTATGCCATCGCGCTGGCGGCACTGGGTGATTCAAGCCGGGTAGATAAAGCCTTTGGCGTAATGGTGACCATACAGGTAGTGTTTGGCACGGTCGGCTTTATGGTATTGCCAGAGCTGATTGGCCGTTTTGGCTACGCTGCCATTTATCAGAGTTTTAATCTGTTTTTGCTGGCAGCCTTATTGCTAAGCTTGGTGCGTTTTGCGCAAAACCAAAAGCCGCAGCACAGTGTGCGGTTTGAACTTAGCGGCCGGTTAGCACCGGCGCTGTGGGTTTTTTGTGGCGTGGTGTTGTATTACTTTGCCCAGGGCGGTGTCTGGGGCTACCTCGAGCGCTTAGGCGTCTCCGCCGGACTCACCATGGCAGAAGTCGGCTATGTGCTGGGGTTAGGTTTTGCCATCAGCGCGGTGGGTTCAATGTTATCGGGTGCCTTTGTCGGCAAGTATGGCCGCACTGCAGCGCTGTGGCTAACGGTAGCGGTGCAGTTACCCTGTTTGCTGGCGCTGGGCTTGTTAAGCAGCGGCCCGGCCTGGCTGATTTATGCTGCAGCGACCATTGTGTATCAGATTTTCTGGAGCTTTGTGGTGCCGGTGATGATGGGCATTTTTAATGATGTTGACCCGTCAGGACGCTTAATTGTGTTTTGCTTAAGCGCCTTTAAAGTGGGCTTAATGCTGGGGCCGCCGATAGCGGCACTCACTATCAGTACCTTTAGCCTGACGGCAGTGCTACCTTTGGGTGCTGTAGCGATTGTATTAAGTGCGCTGTGCCTGCAGCTGGCACAAAAGCGGGCATAAAATCACAGGTTTAACATCGGATTCAGCGTTGGCAGAAACCGGTTTGCTCACATCAACACGCCGTAAACCCATCCCTGGGGGCTCGTCTCAGCCCGTCCAGGGCTTCAACGGTTGACTTAGAGCAAACCGATTCCTGCTTTAGACACTGGCTTTCTATCAATAAAGCAGTTACTCAAACCGGTGCAACCACAGATCATTACCGCTGCCATTGTCGTTAATGGCGTACTCAAAGGCGGCTTTCGGGTAGCGCACGCCTTTGCCGGACTTACTGGTGTCATAGCTGCCCCATTTTTGCAGGTTCCATACACCATAGGGGTCATTTACCGTGTAGTGAGTGCCGTCATAACCGGTCACCACCATGATATGGCCGGGTACGGTAAACCAGCCATGTACTATGGTCGGCTTGCCGGCACTGGCCAGCGCGCGCAGTTGCGTAAAGGTGCCGTTAGTCACACCGATATCACGCAGCGGGCTGCCTTTTTCCTGCGCTATGGTATTAAAGCCCCAGGCCAGTGAGGGTACATCCTGCAATACACCAAAGCGGTTGTTTAAATAATCCGGTGTACGCTGGCCCAGCACCGCAGGGTCGGTTAAGCCAAAGTAGTCGGTAATCATCGCCAGAGAGGTAATGCTGCAGGTGCCATTCGGGTTCACGGCATTTTGCTTTTGGTCCCAGTACGGCACAACGCTTGGCGCAGGTGGCGGCGGTGGTGTTGTGCCGGTGAGGTAATTTTTAAAGCTGTTGTTACCGCTGGCGCAATCCACATCATTATCAAAGCTGCTGCGTTGCCAGTTAACGTTGTTCCAATCCTGCCACACCGCTTGCGGTACCGAGCCGCCCGGTACCCGCCAGATACTGGCATTGGGGCCGGCGGCATTCAGGAAGGTATTTAACTGCGCCGGGCTGATAATGTCGTACTCGGTAGAGACAATGTGCCAGATGGGTTTATTGGCGCCCAGGGCGCGGTATTCGCAGTTGCCGGTTTCAATCCAACGTTTCGGATCGGCCATATAGCTGCTGCCCCACACCTCCAGATAGGTTTGCGGCATATGAAAATCGACGTACTGATCAATAATATCCACCCGCATGCCCTGATCGGCCGGGTTGCTCCAGGTAGTCGCACCGAGCGGGAAATCGCTACGGGCATAGCCATCGTTAATGGCGCGGGTGCGGGCGGCGCGAAACGCCTGAAACAGGCTGTGCAGCTCAGTGGTTTTGTTATTAAATTCCACTTCAACATCAGAGACAAAGCCAACATAACCATAGCGAGCTGCCTGATATAAGGCATCGGCCTGCGCGGCATTGTTACCCGGATAGTTATACGACCAGGCCCATGGCTCTATGCCTTTGTTTTTGTATATGTTAGTGGTAGTGGTAGAGCAGGCATCGACAAACAGCGAACAGGCGGCAGCATCGTCGGCAATTTTAATAAAGATGCGCTTTACGCCCATAGCGGCAAGCTCGTTGGCCAGCTGGGTGTGGGTTTTGTTTACGCCCGCTTCGTCGATATACCAAAGCCAGGCGCCAAATTTGTTTACCCAGCTGCCGGGCAGGGTAGTGTTTTTTACACTGGTGTAAAACTGCGCCGACCAGCGGGTTGTCAGGCAAGCCGTGCCGCCGTTTAAATACTGGCATTTCGCCACTTCGTCGGCAGTAAAATTGCCATAGACATTGTTCGGCGTGCCGTCAGTGCGCTGCTCAAAGCAGTGGTTGCCATATTGTGCTGAGCGTACTGCGCCATCCGGGCAGCTGCCAGTGCCGCGCAGGTTGGTGGTAAAACCACGCGACCAGCGCAGTACGCTGATGTTGCTGCCGTTAACGCTAACGGTGCGTGGCGTAGTGCAGGCACTGCCACCGCCGGCGTTTACGCAGCGGTTGGTCATGGTTTTGGTAAAAGGGCCGTATACATCTGTGCTGTTGGCACAGAAGCTTAAGTTGTTATCAAAGCTGGCGCCATCCGGGCACAGTGCCAGGGTGTCAAATGAAGCCAGTGCTGATAATAGCAGCAGGCCGGATAAGTATTTCATTGTGTTCTCCAACTGTTATTTTTTCGTTGTCCGTCTTGTTATCTCACTACTCCTTGTAGTGGCGATGGCACGGTACAGCTGGGCCATTGGCAGACTATAAAAACGATAAAACAGCTTGGGAAAATGGTTAGCATCGGCTGATGCGATAAGTTGTTTCATTTATGTGAAATTTGTAGCGAAAAAGACAGGGCGTCAGGCGCCCTGTGGTAAATATAATGCCAGGAGGTAAGTTAAACGAAGGCCGGGAACGGGAGTGTTCCGGCCGGTTACCGGAAACTGAATTATCAGTCGCTGTTAGAGTATACCTCTGGCATATATACGTGAAATGAGCAGCCATAGGTTAATGCGATGGTTTGTGTTAATGCAGCACACTAGACATCACAACGGCGGCCAGCACCAGCAACCAGGGCGGCAGGCGTAAATACTGCAGGGCAATAAGGGCCAGCAGGGCCAGAGCAGCATCAAGCGGCGTTAAAATGCTGCTACTGACAAGAGGCTGGTACAAGGTTGCCAGTAGCAGACCGGTAACGGCTGCACCCACCCCGGCGATAGCCGAACGTACCGTCGGCTGCTGCGAAACACGCTGCCAGTAGGGCAATACCGCGCTAAGAATTAAAAACGAAGGTAAAAATATCGCCAGTAGCGCCAGTACGCCGCCGTGTAGCGGGCTAATACCACTTTGCGCTACTGCGCCAACAAAAGCGGCAAAACTAAATAACGGCCCGGGCACGGCCTGGGCCGCTGCATAACCGGCCATAAACTGGTCAGCGTTAACCAGCGCAGCCGGCACCAGTTCGGCTTGCAGCAACGGCAGTACCACATGGCCGCCGCCAAAAACCAAGGCGCCAGTGCGATAAAAAATATCCACCAGCTGCAGTGCCGGCTGCGGATAAAGCTGCGCTGCCACCGGTAAACCTATTAACAATATCAAAAACAACAGGCCGCAACTTAGTGCCAGCCGCTGTGATACCGGTTTGCCTGTTAGCGCTGTACCGGCGGCCGCGGGTTGATGGCGCAGCAGCATAACACCGGCTACCGCCGCTGCCAGGATCAGCAATGGCTGTACTATAGCCCCCGGTTGCCATAGCACGATAGCCGCATTCAGCAGCATAATCAGTGCTTTACGGCTGCTGTTGCACAGGCTTTGCGCCATCGCCCATATTGCCTGTGCGACCACCGCAACGGCAACCAGTTTCAGGCCATGCAGCACGCCGTTTAGCAGCGGTTGTTGCCACCATGTCAGGCTTAGCGCAAAGGCCAGCATCAGTAGCGCCGAGGGCAGGGTAAAGCCAAGCCAGGCGGCTAAAGCACCGCGAAATTTATGTTGTAGCAGGCCAATCGCCATACCCAGTTGGCTGCTGGCCGGGCCGGGTAAAAACTGACACAAGGCTAATAAAGAGGCAAATTCAGCGTCACTAAGCCAGCGTCTTTTACTGACAAACTGCTGGCGAAAATAGCCAATATGCGCCGCCGGGCCGCCAAAGCTGGTTAACCCCAACAGCAAAAAGATACTGAAAATGGCCCAGAAGCCTGGTTTTTTAGTTGCGGCTGTCATGGTTGCTGTCTGTTGTCAGGCGGGTTAAGCGCCAGCTGCATAATACCGCCGCCAGCAGCAGTATCGATGACACTATTAAGCAGGCAGCCAGCCCCGATTGCTGATAGATCCAGCCGGATAACAGCGTACCGAGTAAACGGCCGGCAGCGTTGGCCATATAGTAAAAGCCTACATCCAACGATACGCCATCGGCTCGCGCCAACTGCACTATATAGAAGCTATGCAGCGCGGAATTGACGGCAAACACCGCGCCAAATAACAGCAAACCGGCTAACAGCCACACCAGCGCATACTGGCTGTAGCTGATGCCCAGCGCGATGAGCAGTGGTAAAGCGCACAGCAGCAGTACCCAGTTTAACAAGGCGTTCGCGCCCGTTGGCTGCTGCTTGCTATTGCCGGTAATACGCGGTGCTAAGGCCTGCACTACACCATAACCAATAACCCAACAGGCAAGAAAACTTCCAATAGCGCTGTGCGGCCAGCTAAACTGGCTGGCCAGGTACAGTGGCAGGGCAATAACAAACCAGACATCGCGGGCGGCGAATAAAAACAGTCTGGCGGCTGACAACGTATTCAGCGCCGGGCTTTTCGACAGTAGCTCTCTGAATTTCGGTTTAAAACGGCTTTTACCCAAATCACGCTTTAGCAGTAGCAGGCTAAGCAGCCACACCAGCAGCAGCGCCGCAGCCATAGCGCCAATTGCGCCGGCAAAGCCAAGCCAGGATAACAGCAGGCCGCCCAAGAAAAAGCCAACGCCTTTTAGCGCATTTTTCGAGCCGGTAAGCAGTGCTACCCATTGATACAAAGCACTTTGCGCATCGGCTGGCAGCAATAGTTTAATGGCGCTCTTGGCGCTCATTTTATTTAAATCTTTGGCAATGCCGGACACCGCCTGCGCCGCCATTACCCAGACTACCGTTAAAGCATCGGCCGGTACCAGCAGCATCGACAGCGCAATAATTTGCAACAATAAACCGATGTTCATGGTGGTGTTCAGGCCAAGTTTTGCGCCCAGCCAGCCACCAACCAGGTTAGTGACGATGCCAAAAAACTCATAAAACAAAAACAGTGAGGCAATAGCCAGCGGCGTATAACCCAGCTGGTAAAAGTGCAGCACAATAAGCATGCGTAGCGCGCCGTCGGTCAGGGTAAAGGCCCAGTAGTTACCGGTAACAACAAGATACTGGCGGATGTCGGCGCGCATAGGGTTTGCCTCTGTTAGTTTGCCTGCCCAACCAGCCGTGCCAGCTCGACTGTGCGGTTAGCGTAGCCCCACTCGTTATCGTACCAGGCATAAATTTTCAGCTGGGTGCCGTTTATTACCATGGTCGACAGCCCATCAATAACAGATGATCGCGGGTCAGTTTTATAATCTACCGATACCAGTGGCCGCTCTTCATAACCTAAAATACCGGCTAGCTCTTGCTCGGCAGCGGCTTTTAACAGTGCATTGACTTCAGCAACGCTGGTGGCGCGCTCTAGTTCAAACACGCAGTCGGTTAATGAAGCATTGGCCAGCGGCACCCGCACGGCATGGCCGTTTAAGCGGCCTTTTAGCTCAGGGAAGATCTCGGTAATGGCAGTGGCCGAGCCGGTGGTGGTAGGAATAAGGCTGCTGCCACAGGCGCGGGCCCGGCGTAAATCTTTGTGGGGTGTATCTAAAATTGACTGGGTGTTGGTTAAGTCATGGATAGTGGTAATGCTGCCATGCTTAATGCCCAGGTTTTCGTGGATCACTTTCACCACCGGCGCCAGGCAGTTGGTAGTGCAACTGGCAGCGGTAACAATACGATGTATGCTGGCATCGAACAGCTGCTGGTTTACCCCCATAACCACATTTAGCACGCCGGCTTCTTTTACCGGTGCGCTTACTACTACCCGTTTTACACCCTGATCCAAATAAGCCTGCAATACGGCGCTGCTTTTCATTTTGCCGGAGGCCTCAATTACCACGTCACAACCAGACCAGTCAGTGTCATTAATGGCCTTGTTGCCTGTTACGGCGATGGTGTGGCCATTAATGCTAATGCCCTGGTCGTTATGGCTGGCATTATGCTGCCAACGGCCGTGTACTGAGTCGAAATTCAGTAAATGTGCAAAGGTAGCGGCGTCAGCGGCCGGATCGTTAATTTGCACAAATTCCAGCTCAGGCCAGTCAAAGGCGGCCCGCAGGGCTAAACGGCCAATACGGCCAAAACCGTTAATACCTACTTTAATCGTCATTATGGTCTCCAAATCAGCTTAAGCGCAGCATGCTGACAAGCGTTGTGGCCGCTCGCCCATAGCGCACAGGTTTTGTTGTAACGGGCTTAACAGGGTGCTGTTTTGTGCCAGTGTCTGCTGGATACAGCTTAGTGCCCAATCGGGTAGTGCCGGGTTAATGCGGTAGTACACCCACTGACCCTGGCGGCGGTCCAACAGCAAGCTGGCTTTACGCAGCATAGCCAGATGGCGGGAAATTTTGGGCTGAATTTGCTTAAGCGCGCAGGTTAGCTCACAAACGCAAAGCTCGCCTTGCTCGGCAATTAACAGCACGCATTGCAGCCTGGTTTCGTCGGCCAGTAATTTAAACAGCTGTAGTGGTGTCATTGGCTTGGCTTCAGCTATTAATATATGCATCAGAGTATATATGGATATTCGCATATATAAATGACATTTTGATGACAGCCGGTCAGCGTGCGCTGTGCTATGGTTAGCTAGCAAAAAATAACAGGAGCATAACAATGTCTGTACAACGTCATGGTCAATGTGTCTGCGGAAAGGTAAAAATTAGTGCTACTGCGGCAGACAGTAAAATAGGTGCCTGTCACTGCAACATTTGCCGGCGCTGGGGCGGCGGCCCGCTGCTGGCAATCGACTGCGGCAGCGACGTCAGCTTTGCTGGCGAGCAGTATGTCCGTGCCTTTCGCTCATCGGATTGGGCCTCGCGTGGTTTTTGCAGTGAATGTGGCACCCATTTGTTTTACCGTTTAAATCAAAATGGCCAATATATTATGCCGGCAGGGCTATTTGATAACGCTGACGACCTGGTGCTGGACCATCAGGTGTGCATCGACAGCAAGCCCGGTTACTATAATTTCGCCGAAACTACACACAATATGACCTGTGAAGAAATGTTTGCCGCCTTTGCACCGCCGCAATAGCCGGCGTTACGCCGCTGCGCCGGCGGCGTTTTTTATGCCATAGCCCGGCTGCGCTTATAAACGCGGGCTTTGCGCTGGCCCCAGGTAACTCGGCTGTAAGCCGCCGGTATCGATCAGCAGCTTTTGCAGCACCACCGCCGGGTCAAGCAGATAAATACGCAGCCGATGCGCGCCTGGCTGCACTACCTGCAGTGGGGTTTTAGTAGTGCGCACGCCATCCAGCACCGCCTGCTGCCAGGCTTGCTCAGTGTGATCGGGTAAGGTGTCGACAATGTGCGGCGGGCCATCGTTTAACGCCACAGCAATACGCAGCTGACGGCCGGGTATTAACTGTAGTGTTGGTGCCACTATGCTGTGTAGGGTGAAATTGCCGCTGCTGTGAAAATACAACGGATACTCCAGATAAGGCGCCTGGCTTAGATCACTGAGCTGATAATCCGCTTGCGTCATCGCCACCATAGCCGGACCGGTGCGGCCGAGGCCGTCCACTTTTTGCCACCAGGCCTTGCTGTTGTTACCGCCCACCTTTGCACTGGCCGCTTCCACGGCAATATAGCCATCGGCTTCGACAAAGCCGGTTGTTGGGGTACTGGCCGGTTTAAACGCCGACACCTGCACTTTCGCACCGCCCCAACCGGTACCCTGAACATGTACTTCGGCCTGATTTAGTCCGGTTTGGGCTTTGCTCCAGTCAATAGAAACGGCAATGTTTTGCTCAACAGTAATTTTGCCGCTGCTGTGGCTTAGTTGTATCCAGTCCGCTGAGGCCTTAGCGCTGAACTCAAACGGCATTGTGCCTTTATTAAACACTTCAATTTGTCGCTGTAGCTGGCCGTGCGGGTAAAAGGTGTCCAGCACCAATTGCTGGCCGGCGTATTCACTTATCGGCCACGACTGCGCTGAGCCTTCAGCCGCTACGCCCATATCGGCCACTGGCATCGGGCTGGCTATCGATACTACCGGCATTAAATTGGCCGGCGGGTTACGCCAGTACGTAAAGCCAATATGTGGCTGCGACATCATATGGTTCCAGCGGCCGTCGCCGAGGCTGTGGTATTGCTCTGTCAGGCGGGCATCTTCGGCAAACCAGAATTTTACCTGCTCTGCCTGGTGGTTGGTGCTGGCGCGGCCTTGCTCGCCATGCAGCCGGTTTAGCGCCACAGCACGGTTAAGCTCGAACACGGCGCGGCTGGCTTTTAACGGGTGTGCGACCAGCTGAATATAAGCATCCTGCAGCGCAGGGCCTAATTGCTGTTGTACGCTGTCTGATGTTTGCACCAGTTGTGTTAACTCTGCGCTTACCCGCTGCGCTTCGCTGTAATGAAAAATGCTGTAGGTGCCGGGCTCCACTGCCTCGGGTTTGCGCCGGCCGTTATGCCTGGTATAGCCCTGCAGCAATTGCGCGATAGTGGCGGCATGTGCCGGGCCAAATTGCTGGCTGGCCCAGTCGGTAGCAAATTGCTGTAAGTTATCCGCGTTAAAGGCTTCGGGGTTCCACGCCATGCGTAAGAAAAAGTCGATGGGAAACTCCATCGGTTTTAAATCGCCGACATTAACTATCCAGATGCGGTCGGCCTGATATTGCCGGGCCAAAGCCATTTGCTGCCAGATTTTTGCCAGCGGTACTGTGTTGATCCAGCGGTAAGAGCGTGGCGCACCGACATAGTCAAAGTGGTAATACACACCGGCACCGCCACTGCGGTTACGTTCTGCTTTAGCAGGCAGGCGGCGGATATTGCCAAAGTTGTCGTCAGCCCACATCAAGGTAACATCGTCCGGCACCCGCATGCCGCGCTCGTAAAAGCCCTGCACTTCTTTATACAGCGCCCATACCTGCGGCACCTGCTCAATGGGCCTGTCGTTGAAGGTTTGCTGCAAAATCTGCCGCTGATCGGCAACGATTTGCTGCAGCAGCGCAATATTGTCGCCCTCGCTCATTGGCTCATCTTCCTGGCCACGCATACCCAGAGTAAAAATGCTTTCCAGATTTTTATGCCGCCTGGCGCCTTGTTGCCAGAACTTATAGATATTGTCGCGGTTGGTAGAATACTCCCACGGGCCTTCGCCGTAGCGGTTCCACTCTTTGTCGGCGCGTAGCATAGGTTCATGGTGGCTATTGCTCATTACTATGCCCATTTCATCGGCCAGCAGCGCATTTTGCCAGTCGTCGTCAGCAAAGGCGTTGTTCCACATTGCCGGCCAGAGAAAATTGGCTTTTAAGCGCTGCAGCAGCTCAAATACCTGCAGGTAAAACTGGCTGTTATAGCCACCATACTGCTCGGTTACCCAATTGGTCAGTGCCGGGTGCTCGTCATTAAGAAAAATACCGCGATACTTCACCTTAGGTGCATCGTTAAAATTGGTGCCAGCTTTAATATACAGCTGTGGCTGCTTTTTCGGCGGTACATCGGCCCACCAGTACCAGGGCGATACGCCAATGGTTTCGGCCAGATCATAGATGCCATAAATAGTGCCGCGTTTGTCACTGCCGGCTATCACCAGCGCCTGTTCGACACCGGGTAATGGCTGCGATACTAACTGAATTTGAAACGCATCCCACTTGCCGGCTATGGCGCTGACATCTAATTTGCCGCTGCTAACCAGTTGATCCAGTAACGCACTTTTACCCAAGCTGCCGATAATCAGCAGCTGTTTCGCCCGGCCACTATGGCGGATGCTAAGTTGCTTACCGCTGACACGTTGAATATCGCGCTGCAGGCTGTCTACCGCCCGCAGCACGCCTTTATGCTCTTGCTTATCTACCAGGATCAGCGCCTGGCTGTTGGGGCCGACTAAGGCAAAATCTGCTTTGCCAGGTGTTGTCGCCAGATAATGGCCAGGCAGGGCGGCGGCGCTGTAGCTAAGTACTAGCGCCGCCAACAGGACAAGCAGCCTCATTGGCGTGGTTCCAGCCGGCTATGCAGCCCCAGCATAGTACCGACAAAGCCACCGGCGACCTGGGTGCTGAGCAACATGGCATCCTGGTCGCGGGCCACTGGTTGCCAGTCGTTATCTGCCACGGCGTAATAAAAGCTGATGTTGCCGGCACTGCCACTGATTTTTAACTGCACCTTGTTAGCGGCTGACGGCAGCACCAGGCTGGCGATCTGCTGTGGTGCGCTGCCACTGGCCTGTTCTAAAAACACTTCAGTACCGCTGTCGTTGTTACGCACGCCCAGATAGTAATGATGCTGCTCGTTTTGAAACGCCACCAGTCCGGCTGATGCTGTAGCAGGAGGAGGTGTCAGACTGGTGCTGGCGTCAAAATGCGTATGTTGCTGGCGCCGGGCAATAAAGGCTGGTTGCGCCAGCGAGTCGAGATCAACGGCTTTAGCCTGTAAGCTAAGCTGCTGGCCATCCAACGTAAGCCAGCTCTGGTCAAAGCTGCGCAGGCTGTTCCAGTGCAGGCTGAGTGTTGTGCTGTTAAATTCATCGCGCCAGCTAAAGTTACCGCTTAACGGTTCTGCCAGCGGGCTCGCTGCCAGTGCCGGGGCCGGCAAACGGTAAGGTATGGCTTCGCCGGCCGGCAAAATATGCGGCCAGCCATCTTGCCAGCTTACCGGTAGCAGGAAGGTTTCGCGGCCGGTATTAAAATAACGTTGTTGATAGGCGCGGCTGGCCAGGAACACCGCCCACCAGCTGTTATCCGGCAACTGGACAAAGTCGGCATGGCCAGCGGTGGTGATCGGATCTGGCCGCTCTGGTGCCAGGTCACGCTGGGTTAAAATCGGGTTGCCGCTGTAGGGCACAAAAGGCTGGCTCAGGCTGCGGCTACGAAATATTACCGCAGAATGCTGATCGGCGGTGCCACCCTCGGCACAGAGCAGATAATACCAGCCGTCGTGCTTATACAGATGTGGTGCTTCTATCCAAATAGGTTTAGTGCTTAAGTCCACGCCGCCATTAACCAGCAGTTGCTGTGATCCCGGTACAATTTTCTGCTGCGCCGGGTCGTACTGCCACAGCCAGATGGCCTTGTGGCCTTCGTACAGTGATTCGACGGGGTCGCTATTGTGGGCAATATACACCTTGCCATCGTCATCAAAAAAGATGTCGGGATCTATACCCTCGACTTCCGGCAACCAGATAGGATCTGACCAGGGCCCGGTCGGATCGGAGGCGGTAAGAATAAAATTACCGCCGCGATCGACTACCGTAGTGATCAAATAGTAGGTGCCATTATGGTAGCGCAGGGTGGGGGCAAAAATGCCGCGTGATACCTGCAAGTCGTGCATCTGCAGTTGTGACTCACGCGTTAGTGCATAACCCACTATTTGCCAGTTCACCAGATCGCGGCTGTGCAGTATCGGCAAGCCTGGCGTATAGGTAAAAGACGACACCGTCATATAGTAATCATCGCCGTTACGGGTAATGCTGGGGTCGGGGAAAAAGCCGGCCAGCACCGGGTTCTGATACTGGCCCTGCGGTACAGGCACAGCAAATACCGGATCCCGCCCCTGATAGGCAAACCAGTCAAACTGGGCGCTTAATGTTTGTGCCGCTGCTGCGGTTTGCTGCGCAGTTTCCGCTGCGGGCTGGCAAGCGCTGAGACAACATATTAAGCCAAGCCGTAACAGCGTGCTGTAGAAAGGATTTTGCATCAGATATCACTCCCGTTGTCCGGGCTGACGTGCTGCCAGCCTGCTAAAGGTTAGTGACATTAAATGGAAAAAGGCCATTGTCATCAATGGCCTTGCTGTTACGAAAATACGTCAGTGCTGTGCGTTTTTTACAACCGGGGCAGGTCCCGTGTTAGTCGTTTACCGCCACATCGCTGGCTACGCCGGTATGGCCGCAGCGGTAGTCTTTTGGTGTCTGGCCAAAGTGGCGCTGAAACACCGCATACATATATTGCAGCGACGGATAACCACACAGTTTGGCAATTTCTGCCGGATTAACCTCGGTTTCTTTAAGCATCTTGCAGGCTTTATTCAGCTTTTGGTTATGCAATTCGGTATGAATTGAATGGCCGCGTTCAGCCCGGAAACGCTGTTCCAGGTTCGAGCGCGAAATACCAACAAAGTCCGTCACCTGCTCAACCTTGGCACCGCGGGTAGCATGGCGGCGGATATAATGCATTGCCTGAATCACATAAGGGTCGCGCAGCGCTTTAAAGTCGGTTGACTGGCGTGATGCCACACCGGCCGGTGCCACCAGAATGCGTTTGTTGCCTACGTCAATATTATTCAGCTGCATATGCAGCAACTTGGCGGCCTTGTAACCCATTTCAAAGCAGCCCTGGGTCACCGAGCTTAAACTGATGCGGCTTAAATAGCGGGCGATATCGTCGTCATCAATGCCGATTATCGCGATATTGTCCGGCACGATAATGCCAACATGCTCGCAAGCCTGCAGCAGGTGGCGGGCGCGTGAGTCGGTCACGGCAATAATACCAATCGGTTTGGGCAGGCCCTGGATCCAGTCGGTCAGGCGGTTCATGGCATATTGCCAGGTTTCCGGCCGGGTGCAGTGGCCCTGATACACATGGCAGTCGTAACCATCCTGCGCCGTGAGTTTGCGGATAGCGTTTTCGCGCTCGCGCGCCCAGCGGTGTTGTTCATCTGTTGGCACGCTGTAAAAAGCAAAGCGGTCCAGGCCTTTACGTTTTAAATGCTCATAGGCGCTTTGCACCAGGGCATAGTTGTCGGTGGCGACATAGGGTACATGCGGATAATCAGCCGGATCATTGTACGAGCCGCCAACGCCGACTACAGGTTTATCCGAGCCGGACAGGGCACGCTGAATATTCATATCATCAAAATCGGCAATAATGCCGTCGCCGCCCCATTCATGAATGTGCTCGAGGCGGCAGGAGAAGTCTTCTTCCAGGTACAGATCCCAGTCTACTTTGGAAGATTGCAAATAATGGCCTATGCCCTCTATTACCTGCCTGTCGTATACTTTATTCGCATTAAACAACAACGTAATGCTGTGTTTTGCCTTAAACATATCCCCGTCCTGTCAGTCTGTGCTGCTATTTGTTTTTATTTATTTTTGTTGTGCTCTGCCGCTGTCAAAACGGTGCAGGCCTGCTCAATATTAGACCAGTTGTTAATCGCGTCCAACGAAAAATGATAATTCTGCGCGCCGTTACGAATTTTCGTAATTGCTGCCTGCGGCATGCTCAACAAAGATTGCCAGAGCGCAGTTAACGGCAGAGCAGGGTAAGCAGATGTATATAGGTATTGATTTAGGCACGTCCGGCATTAAGGTTATTTTACTGGCCAGCAATGGTGCTGTTGTCGACAGTGTTAATGCCGAACTTAGCGTAAGCCGGCCTTATCCGCTGTGGTCTGAGCAAGAGCCGGCGCACTGGTGGCAGGCGTTGCAGCAGTGCATGCAGCAGCTGAGTGAGCGGCAAAGCCTGGCTGCAGTACAAGCCATTGGCCTGGCCGGCCAGATGCATGGTGCCACCTTGCTCGACGCTGATAATCAGCTTATCCGCCCGGCCATATTGTGGAATGATGGCCGCGCTTTTGCCCAGTGCCGGCAACTGGAGCAACAGGTGCCGCAGTTGCAGCAACTAACCGGTAACCTGGCGATGCCGGGCTTTACTGCACCAAAATTGCTCTGGTTGCGCCAGCATGAAGCAGAGCAGTTTAGCCGGGTGGCCAAAGTGCTGCTGCCCAAAGACTATTTACGTTTTTGCTTAAGTGGTGACTTTGCCTCTGATATGTCTGACTCGGCCGGTACCTTGTGGCTGGATATGGCCAAACGCGATTGGAGCGACGTACTGCTCAGTGCCTGTGGCCTAAACCGCAGCCAGATGCCGGCGTTATATGAAGGTAATCAAATTACCGGTACTTTGCTGCCACAGCTGGCGCAGCGTTGGGGTATGGCGCAGGTGCCGCTGGTGGCCGGTGGCGGTGACAACGCTGCCGGTGCTGTTGGTGCCGGTATTGTCAGCCCGGGCCAGGCGATGTTATCGCTGGGTACCTCCGGCGTGTACTTTGCTGTTAGTGACGGCTTTAAAGCGAATCCGCAATCGGCGGTACACAGCTTTTGTCATGCCTTGCCCGGCAGCTGGCACCTGATGGCAGTCACGCTGAGCGCGGCCAGTTGTCTGCAATGGTATGCCGATAATGTGGCCCAGGCGTCGGTGGCCAGCTTGCTGGCAGAATTAGAACAAACCGCTGTCGATATCAGCCAGGCGCCGCTGTTTCTGCCGTATTTATCCGGCGAGCGTACGCCGCATAATAACCCCAATGCCAAAGGTGTCTGGTTTGGCCTAAGCCACAGCTGTAACCGGCCCTTGTTAACCTATTCGGTGCTCGAGGGCGTCAGCTTTGCCTTAGCGCAGGGCGCGGCAGCACTGCATGCCAGCGGTTTACACCCTGACGACATTAACCTGATTGGCGGCGGCGCCCGCAGCCCCTACTGGCGCCAGCTACTGGCTGATGTATTGCAACTGCCGTTAAGCTTTCGCGAAGGCGGCGAAGTCGGGCCGGCGTTAGGTGCAGCCCGGCTGGCGCAACTGGCTATGGAGCCATCTGCTACGCTGGAGAATGTGTGCCCGCAACCGCCCTTGCTTAGCCGGCATCAACCCGATCCGCAACGTGCAGCACTGTTATCGCCGCGCTATCAGCGTTTTATCGTGCTGTACCAGCGTTTGGCCGACCTGTTCTAAGCATTGCCTAAGGCAATATGTTGAAAAGCACAAGATAGCTCTTAAAAAACATAATTGTGCGAAGCCATCGCTATGCCCAACATTAGCCTTGTAGCATTTAGAGCAAAACCAAGGAGAGCAGCGTGGCTCAGTATTTCGATCAGCTAGACAAAATCGCCTATGAAGGTGCCGACAGCAGCAACCCACTGGCGTTTAAACATTATAATGCCAGTGAAAAAATCCTCGGTAAAACCATGGCCGAGCATTTACGTATGGCGGCCTGTTACTGGCATAACTTCTGCTGGAACGGCCAGGACGTGTTCGGCCAGCCTACTTTTAACCGGCCCTGGCTGGCCGGCGGTGATGCTATGCAGCAGGCCAAACATAAAGCCGGTGTCGCCTTTGAGTTCTTCAGTAAATTAACCATTCCGTATTATTGCTTTCATGATACCGACGTCGCGCCGGAAGGCAGCGGCATTAAAGACTACATTAACAACTTCGCTGCTATGGTGGATGTGCTGGAGCAAAAGCAGGCCGAAACCGGCGTTAAACTGTTGTGGGGCACCGCTAACCTGTTCAGCAACCCGCGCTATGCCGCCGGTGCGGCCTCAAACCCGGACCCCCAGGTGTTCAGTTACGGTGCCACCCAGGTGTTTCATGCGATGAACGCCACCAAACGCCTCGGTGGCGAAAACTACGTGCTGTGGGGCGGCCGTGAAGGCTACGAAACCCTGCTAAACACCGACCTGCGTCAGGAACGCGCCCAGCTGGGCCGTTTTATGCAAATGGTGGTAGAGCACAAACATAAAATCGGTTTTAAAGGCAGCTTATTAATAGAGCCGAAACCACAAGAGCCAACCAAGCACCAGTACGATTACGACTCGGCCACCGTATACGGCTTTTTAAAGCAGTACGGCCTGGAAAAAGAATTCCGGGTAAACATCGAAGCCAACCACGCTACGCTGGCCGGCCATTCGTTTCACCACGAAATTGCTACCGCTATTTCGCTCGGCATTTTCGGCAGTATCGACGCCAACCGCGGTGATGCGCAAAACGGCTGGGATACCGACCAGTTCCCGAACAATGTTGAAGAGCTAAGCCTGGTGATGTACGAAATTCTTAAATCCGGCGGTTTCTCAACCGGTGGTTTTAATTTCGATACCAAGCTGCGCCGCCAGAGCCTCGACCGCTACGATTTATTCCACGGTCATATCGGCGGCATGGACCATCTGGCGATGGCACTAAAACGCGCTGCCGCACTGATAGAGAAAGATTTTCTCAGCGCCGCTGTGGCCAAGCGCTACGCCGGCTGGAGCGACAGCCTGGGCAAAGCCATTCAGGGCGGTGAACACACGCTGCAATCCCTGGCCGAGCTAACAAGCCGCGAACAGTTTGATCCGCAACCGGTCAGCGGCCGCCAGGAACTGCTGGAAAACCAATTGAATCTGGTGCTGTACCGCTAAAGCTTTTAACTCCCGTAGTCCTGTGTGTTGCCCGGCTTGCCGGGCTTTTTTATGCATAGCAGCAGAGTGTGAGCTTTTGCTGCTTGGTGTGCTTTGATTCGGTGCTTGTCTGACCTAAAGGGTTGTCAGGGTTATTTATCTGGTTGCGGATTTAACAGTGTGGGGTTATAGTAACTCTGTGCTGGGCCGGCGAGTGGAGGACGGTTGAAGAGTAGCGAACTTATTAAAGATTTGGAAAAGGCCGGCTGGGTACTGGTAAGGATAAAGGGAAGTCATCATCAGTTTAAACACCCGGAGCATAAGTTGCCTTTAACGGTGCCTCTTCCAAAGAAAGACTTGCCAATCGGCTTGGTTAAAAAAATAAGAAAAGATGCAGGGCTTTAAGCGCGTACAGTACATCATTAAATCGGAGAATGTCAGCTATGTTATACCCAGTAGCCATAGAGAAAGGCTCTGACACAACAGCATTTGGTGTGGTTATTCCGGATGCACCAGGCTGCTACAGTGCCGGAGATACATTCGAAGCAGCACTTATCAATGCGAAAGAGGCGTTAGAAGCGCACTTTGAGTTGTTAGCAGAGCAGGAAGAACTACCGCCGTTGGCGAGCAATATTGAAAACCACTATACCAATCCAGCATTCGCCGGCTGGGTATGGGCGCTGGTAGATATCGATATCGAGCCGTTTATGGGTAAGGCCAGTAAGATTAATGTCACTTTACCAAACTTGCTGACGCGGAAAATCGACGAATTAGTGAAGACGCATCAAACCTATAAAAGCAGATCACATTTTTTGCAGGTAGCTGCGAGCCATGAGTTAGACAAGTCGATATCTTAACGTAAGCCTGCTTCGCCGCGGTTAGATTGCTCAGGTCATGAGGATACCGGTATTGAAGTTTGGCGTCGTTTAAATGCAGACCAGCCGACAATAAATTTGTACCAGCAAACAGCAAGCAAAAAACGTTAAAGCTCAGTGTATCGGCACCTTCACTGCTACCACCGCACGGTGTTGAAGATTGGCTGGGATATGGATAAATGGGGTGCGTCCCTAATAACCGGTCCGTCTGCTACCGGACAATAACAGCTGCCTGGTTATTACGTTTTACGCTGAAGCATGCCGTGCATCGTTAACCAGCTGACGAATGCATTAAACCAACCGGTACTGGTTGTGTCTTTCGGGTACATGCCAAAGCCGTGACCGCCCTGCTCATAAAAGTGAAACTCCACAGGTTTCCTCGCCGCTTGCCAGCTCTCGATCAGGCCAAATTTACTGCCGGCAAAGAAGGGATCGTCTGCCGCCAGCGCGACAAATAAAGGCGGCGCATCGGCCGGCACCGCAACTGCTGTGATCGGGCCATAAATATTGCCAATAAAGGCCGGTTTGGCATCCTCGCTGGCGAGCGCAGTGGCCATGGTTAACATAGCACCGGCAGAGAAACCCAGCATACCAATACGTTCCGGGTCGATTTTCCACTCCGCGGCCCGGCGCCGAATCAATGAGAACGCTGCGCGGGAGTCTTCAAGCTGTATCGCAAGCTGAATTTTCATCTGTTCTGGCTCAAGTAGCGGTGCTCTGCGCCCGGTGTTAGAGAACATCTCGTCCATTGCGCGTTTAAATGCCGCCATCTCTGAGGGTGTCTGGTGTAAACGATACTTCAGCACAAATGCCGCAATGCCCCGGTTGGCAAGGGCCCGGGCGACATTCCAGCCTTCGTTTTCCATTGATAGGGTGCGAAAGCCCCCGCCGGGTGCTACGATGACAGCTGCGCCACTGGCGTTTGCCGGATCAGGTAAAAAGGGTGTAAGCGTAGCTACAGTGACATTACGCACAAACCGGCTGCCATACTGCAAATGCCAGGCTTCCTGCTCTGTAGCGCCGGGCAGTGGCCCGCTGCCAAGGTCGATAGCATCAAGCTGATCGGGCGTCGCAATTACCGTCATGCTGTCGTCCGGCTGCGCTAACGCCTGGGCTGCAACGAAACATATTGCTATCAGTAAAATTAAGTTGAACAATTCAAGCTTTACACCTAAGCGTTTACAGCAAGGCTCGCTGAGCCGGTTTTTAGTTATGTTCATAGCAAGGGTATCCTTTAGCTGGCTATTTTCTGTCTGACTGACGTCTATTGTTTCGCCGTGCGAACTATGGGTTTAATGCTGCCGTCGGCGTTAAAATACACTCTGTCTATGGCGACTGATCTGCGGTAGTTGCCACCATCGGGTGGATGGAGGCGTTGCTTTTAATCAGTGCTTTTACCCCTTCTCCAGCTGATAACGAATATGCGCCACAAACGGCTGCTCCGGTGAGGTGTAGCGGCATGGGAAATGGCTATGGTTCGGTGCGTCAGGGTAAAACTGTGGTTCAAGGCAAATACCCTGGCGTGGGATAAAGGGCGCGGCCAGATAATCGCCGCTGTAAACCTGCAGGCCGGGGTAGTCTGAACTTACCAGCAACCTGAGCTGCTGGTCCGGGCTGGTTAGTATTGCTGCCGTTTGCTGCATAGTGCCGCTAACCACCAGATTGTGATCAAGCGCTATCGCGCCGATGCTTTTGCAGTGGCGAAAATCCAGGGCGCTGTCCTCTACCGGCAGGAGCTGTCCGGTCGGAATTTTAGCGCTGTCGGTTGGCGTGTAGTGCTCAGCATTAAGCCACAGCAGGTGCTGGTTTATTGGCCCGGCTTTGCCTGACAGATTAAAATACGGGTGCAGGGTTGGCCCGGCCAGCGTTAGCTGCGCTGAGGTGGCCTCAAGCGTGACATCCAAAGCGCTGTCAGCATGTAGCTGATACAGCACGCTAAACTCTGTCGGGCCGGGGTAGCCGCTGTGGCCATCGGCTAAGGTGCAACGCAGTTTCACACTGGATGTGCTGTACTGCAGTACTTGCCAGTGCTGGCGGTGCAGGCCGTTGGCACCGCCGTGTAAATGATGCTTACCTTCATTTAACTGCAGCTGATAGCGTTGCCCGGCCAGCTGCAGCCTGCCGTGACAGATACGGTTAGCATAGGGGCCGACCACAGCACCCAGATAGCTGTTATCCTGCAAATATTGTTGTGGGTTGGTGTAGCCGAGGATCAGCTCGCGCCGGCTATTGCCAAGTGGCACTGTCCAGCTTTGCATACTGGCACCGTGCTCGAGTATCGTCAGGCTATCGCCTGCCGGGCTGGTTAACATAAATTGCTGCATTGGCTTGGCTGCTCTGGCAAATAACCCAGCCTAACCTTGTCAGCGCAGCGGCAGTATTGCGTTTGCTGCCGCTGCTATTACGGAATTTGCCATCACATTTGTTATTCAGGCCACGGCGCCTTAGCCTGGCATATCTTCCAGCTCGGTGCCCTTGGTTTCATGCACCATTTTGGCTACAAAAAATATTGAGCAGAATGCGCCCAGGGTATATAAACCGTACGCGCCGGCTAAACCTATGCCGCTTAGCAATAGCGGAAAGGTCATGGTAATAAGGAAATTACTGCTCCACTGCGCCAGACCGCTTACCGCCAGGCCAGAGCCGCGAATTTGATTCGGGAACATTTCACCCAGCATTACCCACATTACCGGGCCCCAGGACATATTAAAAAAGAACACATAGGCATTGGCACTAATTAGCGCCACTATGCCCCAGTCGCCCAGCAGCAGGCGGCCGCTGGCGTCCTGCTCAGCATTGGCAAAGGCCAGCACCATCAGAGCCAGCGTTATGGCCATACCAACCGAGCCCCATTTTAGTAGTGGCTTGCGGCCAATTTTATCGATAACCATAAGCGTAATAACGCAGGCGGCAATGCTCAGTGCGCCGCTTATCACGTTAATCAGCAAGGCGTCCGATTCGGAAAAGCCCACCGCCTGCCACAATACGGCGCCGTAATAAAACACCACATTAATACCCACCAGTTGCTGAAAGGTCGCCAGGCCAATACCCACCCAGACAATGCGGCGCAATTTTCCGCTTGGTTTATCAATGAGATCGCTAAGCTGCGGCTGATGATTGGTGTCCAGCGATTGCTGGATTTCGCTTAACTTACGTGTCGAGGCAACGTCGCCATATAGCCGGCTTAGTACCGTTTTCGCTAACGCTGTTTTGCCTTTTAGTACTAAAAAGCGCGGGCTTTCCGGAATAAACAGCAGCATCAGCAAAAACAGCAGTGCCGGTAACAGCTCCATCCAGAACATCCAGCGCCAGGCCGCAAAATCCAGCCACAGTAAGGCAGTAGAAGCGCCGGCGAATTTGGCCAGCAGGTAGTTGCTGATAAAGGCCATAAACAGGCCAAAGATGATGGCAATTTGCTGCACTGTGGTTAGCATGCCGCGATAGCGCGCCGGCGCCACTTCGGAGATATAAGCCGGAGCCATTACCGACGCCGCCCCCACTGCCAAACCGCCAAGAATTCGGTAAAACACAAACTCCAGTGAGCTGTCGGCAATGCCCGAACCCCAGGCGCTGATAACAAAAAACACAGCTGCCAGTTGCAGCAGGGTGCGCCGGCCTCTGATGTCGGCCAGCCGGCCGGCAAAAAAGGCACCGACAGCACAGCCGAGTAACATGCTGGCGACATTAAAACCGGTGCCGGCACTTTGCGAATTAAACGCCTGCTGCAGGCCATCAACGGTGCCGTTAATTACGCCGCTGTCGTAGCCAAACAAAAAACCACCCAGGGTGGCAACTATGGTAATAAATAAAATAAAGCCGCGGTTATCGGCTTCAGCCGCAGTAAGCGCTGCGGTATCTGAGTTAGGCTGCAAAATAGTGACTCCTGTTATTGTAGTTATCTGTTAGCAGCATAAAGTTTAATCAGCTGCTGTACAGTCTGCTTGCTAAAAAACATAAATCTTTCAGTACATTTCGTTAGTTCGCCAGGCGTACTGCCGTTGTATGGTAAGGTCAGATTAACAGCTGCAAATGAAGACTATAAATGAGTTTAAGCCGCAGATTAATGACGTTTTTACCTGCTTTGATACTGCTGCTGGGGGTTAGCCTGGCTAGTGGCAGCCTGGCTGGTAGCGCTACGTCAGCGCCTGATAACAGCGTAGCTAAGCCCGCAGCCATCACCGGCCAATACCCTAATTTGTTTGCCGCGCAGGGCATTAGCGAACAGGCGGTGCAGGACAAAATTGCCCAGGCTTTTAAACAGTTATTTTATGGCGATGCAGCAACAGAGGCGGTGTATTTTACGGCCGGCACTAATGCCGCCGGCGGCAAAGCCTATATTCTCGATGTGAACAATAATGATGTGCGCTCTGAGGGCATGTCGTACGGCATGATGATCGCGGTGCAGCTGAATAAGCAAACCGAGTTTAATGCGCTGTGGAACTGGGCAAAAAGCCATATGTACCATAGTGATCCGGCGCATCCGGCCTATGGTTACTTTGCCTGGTCGGTGCGCAGCGATGGCGTAGCGCTGGATGAAATGCCGGCGCCGGACGGTGAAATTTACTTTGCCACCGCGCTGTATTTTGCTGCCAGCCGCTGGGGTGAGGGCGAGGGCATTTATCAGTATAAGGTGCAGGCAGACCAGCTGTTGCACCTTATGCGTCACCGTCAGCTGATCAGCGGCACTACGCAGCGCGGCAGCCAAACCGGCACCAATTTGTTTCATGCCGATTATGCCATGGTGCGCTTTACGCCCGATCTGGCTAATGCTGAGCATACCGATGCCTCTTATCATTTACCGGCGTTTTACGAGGTCTGGGCCAGAGTCGGGCCAGAGGCTGACCGCAGTTTCTGGCACAAGGCGGCGCAGGTTAGCCGCGACTATTTTAGCAAAGCGGCGCACGCTAAAACCGGCCTGACGCCAGACTATGGCAACTTTGATGGCAGCCCCTGGGCCGCACCCTGGCGGCCTGAGTCGGCCGATTTTCGTTTTGATGCCTGGCGTAGCGCAATGAACTGGTCATTTGACTGGAGCTGGTGGCGCAAAGATCCGCGGGCAGTAGAGCGCAGCAACCGGCTGCAGGCGTTTTTTGCCGGCGAAGGGTTAAACCACTATGGCGGCCAATATAGCCTGGCGGGTAAAAAACTCGATACTAATCAACAGGCCGGCCCAACTGCCGGCTTGGTAGCAATGAATGCGGTAGCCTGCTTAGCCGCTTCGCACCCGCGCTCGGCTGAGTTTGTTCAGGCGCTATGGCAGCAAACTATACCCACCGGCCAGTACCGCTACTACGATGGCATGCTGTATTTGCTGGGCATGCTACATGTCAGTGGTCAGTTTCAGGCCTGGCTGCCCGTGCAGCAAACTGATAAAACAGAATAAAAAACAATAATTAACAGGCAGACAACGATGCAAATAGCTAGCAGTGCCACAGTAAAGCCCGACACGGCAGAAAAACTCAGTGTGACAGAAAAAATCGGTTACAGCCTGGGCGATTTGGCGGCAAATCTTATTTTTCAGACGCTGATGACCTTTCTGGCGTTTTTCTACACCGATGTCTACCAGATCCCGCCCGGTGCTGCAGCCGGCATTATCTTTACCGGTGGTATTATCGGCGCCTGTTTTAACCCGGTAATGGGCATAATTGCCGACCGCACGCAAAGCCGCTGGGGCAAGTTCCGGCCGTGGATTTTATGGACAGCGGTACCCTTTGGCGTTATTGCCTTGCTGGCTTTTAGCACGCCGGATTTCAGTGCCCAGGGCAAAATTATCTATGCCTTTATTACCTATGTACTGCTGGTGCTGGTGTATTCGGCCAATAACCTACCGTACTCGGCATTAAGCGGTGTACTTACCGGCAGTATGGCCGATCGCAACAGCCTGTCGGCGTACCGTTTTGTCGCGGTGATGATAGCGCAATTTATTATTCAGGCGCTGTTGCTGCCGCTGGTGTTAATCCTCGGTGATGGCGACAAAGCCGCCGGTTTTGAAAATACCATGCTGCTGTTTGCCATCACCGGCATAGTGTTTTTTCTGATCACCTTTATTACCACCAAAGAGCGGGTGCAGTCGCCGCAGTTGCAAAAATCCAGCATCCGGCAGGATTTAACCGATCTGGCTGGCAACAAGCCCTGGGCCATTATGCTGCTGCTGACGGTGCTGGTGTTTATTACGCTGGCGCTTAAAGGCGGCATGTACATCTTTTACTTTGAGCATTACCTCAGTGCGCCGCATGTTGCGCAATTTCTGCAGGATATTGGTTTTAATAGCTTTATCGCCGGCTTAAACAGCCTGTTAACCAGCATCGGCTTAAATGAATTTCTCTGGCCGAAAGATGCGGCAACTTCAGGTTTTAGTTTGTTTAATGCCGGCGGCATTATCTGCATGATTATTGGTATTGGCTTTTCCAAATCACTGGCAGACCGCTTTGGTAAGCGCGATGTGTTTGCCGTAGCACTGTTTATTTCGACCTTGTTTATTCTGCTGTTTTATCTGTTGCCGGCCGACGCCATTGGCCTGGTGTTTTTAGCGCAAATTCTGCACGGCCTGTTTTATGGCATCACCATACCGCTGCTATGGGCGATGATTGCCGACGTGGCCGATTATTCTGAGTGGAAAAACCACCGTCGCGCTACTGCCATTATTTTCTCGGCGATGATATTCGGTTTAAAACTGGGGCTGAGTATCGGCGGTGCGCTGGTGGCCGGTATTTTGGCGCACTACGGTTACGACGCTCTGTTGGCGCAGCAAAGCGCCGACACCATTAACGGCATTAAATTGTCGGTTAGTTTATATGCGGCGCTGCCGTTTTTGCTTGGTGTGGCTTGCATGCTGATATACGAAATTAATAAACATAAAGAAACGCAGATAGAGCGCGAATTAACTGAGCGCCGGGCTGCTGTGGCACAAGGGGACTAAACTATGTCTGATGTTGATTATACCGCGTTAAAAGCCCGCGCCCTGTCGCAGCCGCTGGTCGAACATATTTATACCGCCGATCCGTCGGCGCATGTGTTTGACGGTCGCATCTATATTTACCCGTCGCACGATATCGAGGCCGGTATTGCCTTTAACGATAACGGTGATCACTTTGCCATGCAGGATTATCATGTGCTGTCGCTGGACGGCCCCGATGCCAAAGCGATTGACCACGGCGTGGCGCTGCATATTAACGATGTGCCCTGGGCGCAGCGGCAAATGTGGGCGCCGGATGCGGCGAAAAAAGGCGATAACTACTACTTTTATTTCCCGGCGAAAAACGCCGCCGGCCGCTTTCAGATAGGGGTAGCCAGCAGCAACAGCCCGACCGGACCTTTTACCGCGCAGCCTGAGCCGATACAGGGCAGTTATTCTATTGATCCGGCGGTGTTTGCCGACGATGACGGCAGTTATTATCTGTACTTTGGCGGCATTTGGGGCGGCCAGTTGCAGCAGTACCGCGACAACCAGTATGCAACGCACTACGCCGAGCCGGCAGCCACTGAGCCGGCGCTGGGGCCAAAGGTGGCCAAATTAACTGACGATATGCTGCAGTTTGCCGAAGCGCCGCGTGAAATTATTATTCTGGACCAGCACGGCAACCCTTTGCTGGCCGGTGATAACGAGCGGCGCTTTTTTGAAGCCTCCTGGCTGCATAAGTACCGCGGTAAATATTATTTTTCTTATTCTACCGGCGATACGCACTTTATTTGCTACGCCACCGGCGACAGCCCCTATGGCCCCTTTACTTACCGCGGCCGCATATTGGAGCCGGTAGTCGGCTGGACCACGCACCACTCAATTTGTCAGTTTAACGGCCGCTGGTATCTGTTTTATCACGACTCGGTGTTATCTGCAGGAGTAACGCATTTGCGCTCGGTGAAAATGACCGAACTGCAGCATGGCGACCAGGGCCGGATCCAAACCTTAACGCCGTACCGCGATTAACCGGAGGCATGATGCATAAGTTACCGCTTGTTTCGTTGCTGTGTCTGCTGCCACTATCTGCTGCTACAACGTTAGTGGCTCAACCGATGCCATACCAGGATGCCAGCCTGAGTACAGAGCAGCGGCTGGAGGATTTACTCTCAAGAATGACGCTGGCCGAAAAAGCCGCCCAGTTGCAAACGGTGTGGCAGCAAAGACGTACGCTGGAAGATCCGCAGCTGCGCTTTGTAACTGACGCCGCCGCTAAACTGATACCGCACGGTATCGGCCATATTGGCCGGCCCAGCGAGTTTAAAACACCAGAGCAAACGGCCGAATTTAATAACGCGCTGCAGCGCTGGTTAAAGCAGCATACCCGGCTGGGTATTCCGGCACTGATGCACGAAGAAGCACTGCATGGTTATGCTGCCTTTGATGCCAGCAGCCTGCCGCAGGCAATAGCCCTGGCCAGCAGCTGGTCACCACACATTATGCATGATGTCTATGCGCTGGCTGCCCGTGAGATGCGCGCTACCGGCGCGCACTGGGCGTTAACACCTATTCTGGACATTGCCCGCGACCCGCGCTGGGGCCGGATCGAAGAAACCATGGGCGAAGATCCTTATCTGATGTCAGCGTTGGGCGTGGCTGCCGTGCGCGGTTTTCAGGGCGCTGCCGGCAAAGAGGGCGCTTTTGCGCCCGATAAAGTGGTGGCAACGCTGAAACACCTTACCGGCCATGGCCAGCCGCAGGCCGGGCTGAATATAGCCCCGGCGCAAATTGCCCCGCGCGAGCTGCATGAAGTATTTTTGCCGCCGTTTGAAGCGGCAGTAAAACTGGCGCACGCCGGCAGTATTATGGCGTCGTACAATGAAATTGACGGTATACCGTCACATATTAATCAGCCACTGCTGCAAGGTGTAGTGCGCGACAACTGGGGTTTTAACGGTGTGATTGTCAGCGACTATTTTGCCATTAACGAGCTGAACAGCCGCCATCACTTATACAGTACGCCGGCTGAAGCTGCCAAAGCCGCCCTGCTGGCCGGGGTGGATATGGAATTGCCTGATCCCGACACCTTTTTACACCTGACAGCCTTAGTGCAAGCCGGTCAGTTAGATGAAGCGGCGATAGACACGGCCGTGCGCCGCGTGCTGGCGTTAAAGTTTCGCCTTGGTTTATTTGATAACCCCTATGTTGATGCCAAAGCGGCGAATGCGTTAATGGGCGCGGCCAGCGAGCGTGACTTTGCCCGTCAGGTGGCAGAACGCTCAATGGTGCTGTTGAAAAATAACGGCATCTTGCCGCTAAATGCGGATAAAATCGGTAAGTTGGCGGTAATGGGCCCACACGCTGATGAAACTCTGCTTGGCGGTTACAGCAGTATTCCGCGCCAAACGGTGAGTATTTATCAGGGCTTAAAGCAAAAACTGCAGGGCAAGGCTGAAGTGGTATTTGCCCGTGGTACGGTGCTTACAAAACAGCTGACAAAGCCGTCAACCCAAGCAGAGCAAGATACTAGCCAAGCCTTTATTACCTCTGATATCCGCCAGCGCAGCCAGGCTGCCGGCACATTTTCGATGCAGCGCTGGAACCATGATGCTATAGCGCTGGCCGATGAGCAAGACCGCAAAGGCTTGCTGGATGAAGCAGTCGCGCTGGCAAAAAGCGCTGATGCGGTAGTGCTGGTGCTGGGCGAAAACGAAGGGCTGTCGCGTGAAGCCTGGGCTGAAACGCATGTAGGTGACCGCACCAGCCTGCAGTTAGTGGGCAATCAGCTGCAACTGGCTAAAGCGCTGCTGGCAACCGGTAAACCTGTGGTACTGCTGCTGCAAAACGGCCGGCCGCTGGCGCTGGGCGAGCTGGCTGACAGCATGCCGGCCATTATTGAAGCCTGGTATCTGGGCCAGGAAACCGGCACTGCGGTGGCGAATTTACTGTTTGGTGATGCCAATCCGTCCGGTAAGTTACCGCTAACCTTCCCGCGCAGTGCCGGCCATATCCCGGCTTATTACAACCATAAAGCCTCGGCCAAACGCGGCTACCTGTTTGACGATATCAGCCCGTTATACCCGTTTGGCCATGGCTTAAGTTACACCAGCTTTAACTACAGCGATTTGCAAATTGACGCCAGTAAGGCCCGCGCCAATGGCGAGGTGCAGATCAGCCTGACGCTGCAAAACAGCGGCTCACGCGCCGGCACTGAAGTGGTGCAGCTGTATATCAAGGATCCTGTCGCCAGCGTAACGCGGCCGGTGCAGCAGTTAAAGGGTTTTGCCCGGGTTGCGCTTAAACGTGGCGAGCAGGCCACCGTCAGTTTTACTTTGCCGGTTAACTTACTGGCGTTTTTTGACCAGCAGATGCGCTGGGTGGTTGAGCCGGGCGAAATACAGTTGCAGCTTGGCAGTTCTTCGGCGGATATCCGCTTGCAAGGCAGTTTTACTATTGATGGCGCCCTGACAGAAGTCAGTGATAACAAAGCGTATCTTAGCCGGGTCTGTGTGGCTAAAGCGAACCGGGAGGCACAATGCGACAACTTAACAAAGTAACGTTCAGGGCACAGCAAGTTTCGGTAATGATGTTGGCTACGGCCTTGTTGCTCAGCGGTTGCAGCCGGCCGGCGACGGAAGCGAACCCGCAGGTAGCAGCACAACAGGGGGCAATTATTCAGCCGGCGAACTGGCCGTTGCAAACGTCGCCGATAGCGCGCAACGCCGCCATTGAGGCGAAGGTGAGTGCGCTGCTGGTACAAATGAGCGCCGAGCAGAAAGTCGGCCAGATTATTCAGGCCGATATAGCCTCGGTAACACCACAGCAGGTGCGCGATTACTACCTTGGCTCAGTGCTGAACGGCGGCAACTCAGCACCGGGGCGGGATAACCGCGTTGGCGCAGCCGCCTGGCTGGAACTGGCAGATGCCTTCTGGCAGGCCAGCACCGACACCAGCGACGGCCGGCCTTATATACCGGTGTTCTGGGGTACCGATGCGGTGCACGGCCACAGCAACGTTAAAGGCGCGACGATATTTCCGCACAATATCGGCCTTGGCGCCATGCATGAGCCGGAATTGCTGCAGGCAATTGGCCGTGTTACGGCCATTGAAATGCAGGTGACCGGGCTGGACTGGACCTTTGCGCCCACTATTGCGGTAGCGCGCGATGACCGTTGGGGCCGTACCTATGAGTCTTACAGTGAACACCCGGAACTGGTCGCCAGCTATGCGCCTTATATTTTGCAGGGTATTCAGGGTAAACCCGGCGCGGCCGACTTTTTGCGCGGCGAGCATATGCTGGCCACGGTAAAGCATTTTCTTGGTGATGGCGGCACTGTCGGCGGTAAAGATCAGGGCGACAGCATTGATAGCGAAGCAGAGCTGCGTGATATTCACGCCGTGCCGTATTACAGTGCGGTTAAAGCCGGCGCGCGGGTGGTAATGGCGTCTTACAACAGCTGGCATGGTAGCAAAATGCATGGCTTTGCACCGATGCTAACCGATGTGTTGGTAGGTCGGATGGGCTTTGATGGCTTTGTGGTAGGTGACTGGAACGGCCATGGCCAGGTAGCCGGCTGTACGCCAACCGATTGCGCGGCGTCGTTGCTGGCCGGGCTGGATATGTATATGGCGCCGGATAGCTGGCAAACCCTGTATGCCAATACGCTGGCGCAGGTAAAAGCTGGCCGTATCAGCATGGCGCGGCTGGACCAAGCGGTAAGCCGTATTTTGCGCATTAAAGCCGAAATGGGCTTATTTGAGCAGGTGAAGCCGTCAGCGCGACCGCTGGCCGGCCGTTATGAATTGCTGGGCAATGCAGAGCACCGCGCACTGGCGCGTGAAGCAGCGCGTAAGTCTTTGGTACTGCTGAAAAATAATCAGCAGTTATTGCCTCTTAAGCCAAGCGGCCGGGTGCTGGTGGCCGGTGATGGCGCTGACAATATCGGCAAACAAAGCGGTGGCTGGACGCTCAGCTGGCAGGGCTCGGGCAACAGCAACAGTGATTTCCCCAATGGCGAGTCAATTTACAGTGGCATTAAACAGGTGGTTGAGGCCGGTGGTGGCAGTGTTGAACTGAGTGAAAACGGCCGCTTCAGTACTCAGCCGGATGTAGCAATAGTGGTATTTGGCGAAGAGCCCTATGCCGAGTTTATCGGTGATCGCAGCCATTTAGCCTTCGACGATAACCGCGGCCTGCAAATTCTAACGGCACTAAAAGCACAGGGCATCCCGACGATAAGCGTGTTCTTGTCGGGCCGGCCGCTGTGGGTTAATCCGGAGCTGAACCAGTCAGATGCTTTTGTTGCCGCCTTTTTGCCAGGTTCAGAAGGCGGTGCAGTGGCCGATGTATTGTTTCGCGCCGCTGATGGCAGTGTGCGGCATGATTTTCAGGGCCGGCTGTCGTTCTCCTGGCCGGATAACGCTACAGGTGAGCCGTTGAATATCGGTGATGCTAACTACAATCCGCTGTTTGCCTACGGCTATGGCCTGAGCTACAGCGATAACACCACGCTGGCAACACTGCATGAAAACGCGGGTATCAGTGCGGCGGAGATGCTGAATACCAGCCGTTATCTGTATGCCGGCAAGGCAGTAACGCCGTGGCAGCTGCAACTGCTGGATGAGGGTAAGGTTACCGTGGTCACTGATGCGATGCACACCTCAGCCAATGGCGCGGTAACGGCGCAGGCCACCGACCGTCTGCAGCAGGAAGATTCGGTGACGCTAAGCTTCATCAAGGCGGGTACGGTGGCACTTAGCCTGGCTGACGGCGCTGTGCTGGATTTAGCCCGTCAGGCCAATGGCGATATGGCGCTGGAGCTGGAATACCAGGTGCTGGCGATGGGCGCTGACAGTGCGGTGACGCTGGGTATGCAATGCGTCGATAACTGCGCCGGTATGCTGGATATCAGCGCTCATCTGGCGCAGATGCAGGATAAAGGCTGGCACAGCATTAAAATTGCGCTGCGCTGTTTTAGTGAGATCGACAGCAACTTTGCTATCAGCCGCGTAACCCAGCCTATGCGGCTGCAAAGCAGCGCCGGGTTGGTATTACAACTGGCCAATGTGCGGCTGGCACAAAATGAAGGCAATGCTACCTGCGGCAACTAACGATGGTGTCGGGTCGGAATGGCGCGACTGAGTAAGGAGAACAGGTTTTGCCCTAAGCTAACCGTTGAAGCCCCGGATGCTGACAAATTCGTCCGGAACGAATTTGAACAGCTCTGCTGGCCCGTAGGGTGAACTTCAGGGATGAAGTTCATAATCGAGCCCCCAGGGATGGGTTTACGGCGTGTTGGCGTGGGCAAACCTGTTCGGGTGTTTACACCTTTACTACGCCGTACCCATTTACCAGATAAGTGCTCTACCAGTTAAATAAGGTGCCGTCTTCCAGCCGGTTTACCGGCAGGTAGGCGCGCTGATACGGGTACTTTGCTGCCAGCTTTTCGTCAATATCCACGCCATGGCCCGGCGTTTCGCCGCAGTGTAAAAAGCCCTGCTCAAAATAATAGTCATGCGGAAATACCGCATCGGTTGCATCAGTGTGGCGCATATATTCCTGAATACCAAAGTTCGGCACCCAGCTATCAAAATGCAGCGCTGCGCCCATGGTAACCGGTGATAAATCAGTAGCGCCGTGAAAGCCGGTTTTTACATGGTACAGCTCTGCCAGCGCGGCAATACGGCGTAAATGCGTAATGCCGCCGCCGTGTACCAGTGTAGTACGGATATAATCTATCAGCTGCTCACTGATCAATTGCTGACAATCATGGATGGAAGAGAACACCTCGCCTACCGCCAGCGGCGTAGTGGTGTGCTGGCGGATCAGCCGGAAACCTTGCTGTAATTCAGCCGGTACCGCATCTTCCAGCCAAAACAACTTAAACGGCTCCAGCTCTTTGCCCAGCCTTGCTGCTTCAATCGGGGTTAGCCGGTGATGTACATCGTGCAGCAGGTGCAGCTCATCACCAAATTGCCGGCGCAATTCGGCAAACAGTTTTGGTGTATGGTTCAGGTATTTGCTGGTAGACCACAGGTTTTCTGTCGGCAGGTCGGCATCGGCCGGTTCATAAAACAAGGTGTCTTTTGACACACCATAAGTGGATGCCAGCCCCGGCACGCCGGACTGAGCGCGAATGGCCTGATAGCCCAGCTCGCGGTATTTCGCCACTGCCTCAACCGTCTGGTCGATATCGTTACCATTGGCATGGCCATACACCAGCACTTTGTCGCGGCTGCGCCCGCCCAGTAACTGGTATAACGGCATGCCGGCAGCCTTGGCTTTAATATCCCACAGCGCTATGTCTATTGAGGCCAGCGCGGTCATATTCACCGGGCCACGGCGCCAATACACCCCACGGTAAAAATATTGCCAGATATCTTCAATCTGGCTGGCATCGCGGCCAATCAGGCAGGGCAGCATGTGGTCGTTCAGTATACTGGCCACCGCCAGCTCACGGCCATTTAGCGTGGCATCGCCAATGCCGTACAAGCCCTGATCGGTTTCAATTTTCAGTGTGACAAAGTTACGGCCGGGGCTGCAGACAATCACCCGCGCAGCAATGATTTTCATTGTGGTTACCCTGTTAGCGAAAAGCTCAGGCTAGCATGGCGTTATGGCAGGGCAATTGAGAAAGCCCACGGCGGTTTTACGTTTTTTGCTAAGCGCTTAGCCATTCTTGTCTGGCGGCTTGGCGTGATAAAACTACATGTTAGCCTAGGGCAATAATATTGCCGGAGCCAACCGATGCGAAACCTACTGCCGTTAACCGCCGTGCTGTGCAGCCTGAGTGTGCAGGCCGATATTCGTTTACCGACATTAATCAGCGACAATATGGTGTTGCAGCGTGACAGCAGTATTAACTTATGGGGGTATGCCACGGCTGGCGAGCAGATAACAGTGCGGTTAAACGATACTGTGCTGGGGCAAACGCGCGCTGATAATGGCCAGTGGCAATTTACCCTGCCGGCGCAAAGTGCCGGCTGCGGCCATAGGCTTACGTTTAGCGCATCAAATAGCATTACGCTAAACGATATATGCTTTGGCGATGTCTGGCTGGCTTCCGGCCAGTCGAATATGGAACTGCCAATGGCGCGCCTCGCTGAGGCCTATCCGCAGGATTTAACCAGCGCCAATTACCCGCAAATCCGCCAGTTTACCGTACCGCAGCAGTATAACTTTGACGCGCCACAGCAAGATTTAAGCGCCGGGCAGTGGCAAGCCGCCAGCCCGGACACCATTGCGCAGTTTTCCGCACTGGCGTTTTATTTTGCCCGCGACCTGTTTAACCATAACGGCGTGCCCATTGGCATGTTAAATAATGCCCTGGGCGGCTCGCCGGTCGAAGCCTGGCTGAGTGAAGAAGCGCTGCAGGCCTTTCCGGATGCGCTGGCACAAGGCCTGCGCTTTCGTGATAAACAGCTTATTGCTGATATTACCGCAGTAGACCAGGCGAAAAACGCGCAGTGGTATGGCGCTTTGGCTAAAGCCGATGCCGGTTTAACCGGCGATACGCCCTGGTATGCACCAACGCTGGATCACAGCGACTGGCAAAGCTTTAACGTGCCGGGCTTTTTGCCTGAGCCTTTTACCGGCGCCTGGTGGCTGCGTAAAACCGTGCAGTTAACGGCGCAGCAAGCCGCTGGCGCCGATACCTTGCGGCTGGGTTCTGTCGTTGATGCCGATGAGGTATATATCAACGGCGTTAAGGTCGGCCATACCACTTATCAGTATCCGCCACGGCGTTATGCGCTGCCACCGGGGCTGCTTACAGCCGGCAACAACCTGATAGCGGTGCGGGTTATTGCCACCAACAGCAAAACCGGCCTGATGCCGGATAAACCTTACTGGTTAGGTACAGATCAGAGCAATATAACGCTGAGTGGCCAGTGGCAAATGCGGCAGGGCGCCACAGCAGAGCCGTTACCTAGCGATACTTTTATCCGCTGGCAGCCACTGGGTTTATATAACGGCCTAACGGCGCCGCTGACCAAGCTGCCAATTAAGGGTGTGATCTGGTATCAGGGCGAGTCGAACGTTGGCCGCGAAGTACAGTATCTACAGCGGTTTCGTGCGCTGATTCGTGACTGGCGCGCTAAGTGGCAACAGCCACAGTTGCCGTTTTTATATGTACAACTGGCCAATTATCTGGAGAAAAGTCCACAGCCTGGCGAAAGTGGCTGGGCGGCGCTGCGTGAAGCACAACGGCAGGTGCAGGATGAACCTAACACCGCTATGGTGGTGGCGATTGATGTCGGCGAGTGGAACGATATTCATCCGGTGGATAAAAAAACCTTAGGTCAACGGCTGGTATTGGCGGCACGCGCGGTAGCACTGGGTGAGGATGTACAGTATCAGGGGCCGCAGTTACAGTCGGTGCAGGCGCAGGGCGATAAACTGCTGCTTAGCTTTGATCAGCAACTGGTGCTTAAACCCGGCCAAAGCTTCGCCATCGCCGGCAGCGACGGTAACTACCGCTGGGCGCAGGTAAAGCTACAAGGTAAACAATTAGTGTTGTCGCATGCGGATATCAAAGCGCCGCAGCAAGTACGCTACGCCTGGGCCGATAACCCGGATGCGGTGCTGTATAACACTGCCGGCTTACCGGCATCGCCGTTTATTTATCCGGCAGAGTAATTAAGTTACAGCGCGGCGAAGCATTCGCCGCAGTTTGCTAGCGGTTTTCAAGCATGTATGCGCGCAGCTGTCTTTCTTCCCGCATGACATAGAGGATAAACACCTGCTGCTGTTCCTGACGATAAAAAATGCGACAGGGAGGAATCACCAGCTCCCGGTATACCGAATCAGGCAGCTCTGGCGCAATGCGGCCGGATTGGGGAAAATTTTCCAACCGTCCGGTTTTATCGAAAATATCTTTAACCAGATTGCTTGCGGCAGCAGGATTATCTAAAGCTATGTACTCGGCTATGGCGTCCAGTTCCTGAACAGCGGGCTCTGTCCAGATTACTTCAACCATTTACTCATTTTCTCTCTGGCTTCACTCTGGCTGTAGGTTCTGCCTTCAAGTACAGCACGCTCTCCGCGCGAGAGCCCCTCAAGCAGCGTAAGCCGACGCTGCATAAACTCATAATCCTGCACATCAACCAGGTATGCCGATGGCTGACCATGCTCTGTAATTAATACGGGTTCTTTCGATGAATGCAGATCTGCCAGTATCTTTGTCGCCTGGCGCTTGAGGTTGGTAACTAGCTCAACTTTCATGGACTCACCCTAACCTAAATTTAAAGTGACACTATAGTATCACTTCTCGGGTGAGGCAATGCTATCAATAAAGGCATATATTTTGAGCTGACACCGTTTATTACTGCTGGTTATACGGTTTCTAGTTGATAGCAGATAACAAGTTATTGCGGTTCTGTTCTACTGCTTTGATATCACCACCGGCAACATTGACATACACAAATGACCCATTACCTTGAGCAAGGCATTGAATGCCAACTCTCATTTTTTCTTTTGTCGCGTATAAAAAATGATACTGTTCATTCAAGGAAATATTTTTATAACCATTCTTCAATAGCGCCACTTGCGACTTTAAGACACACTGCTCCACGTCGCTTGCCAAAGCTTCATGACCCCACCACAAATGCGGAGCCTCGTCTTCGGCAAATGATAAAGAACTAAACAAAAGTCCTGCTACGAAAATTTCTGCTCTAAATTTCATATTCATCCTTAATGAGTACCTATAACGCCGCCAACAGCGGCCGACTAACCTGGTTATAACGTTTGCTATGCATCTCGAATTGGCGCCGTAAAGTACGATGAAACAATGAAGAGTACCAGGCCAACAATGACGGAGATAGCCACGACAAAAGGGCTGAAACCACCTAACATTTTACCCAAGACGTAGCCGCCAGATGAACACATCACACACGACGCCCACAAGCTTGCTCCACCTTCTGCCGATATAACCGATTTGCATGAAGGACAAACTAACGGCTTGGTTTTAGATGATGTCATTCGTTGCCGAACAATGTTAAAGAACGGCAGCATCTTTGTGCAGTATGGACAGGTTTTGATGGCTCACTCCTTTGAGTTATCGTGGTATTCTGGCTGGATGCTTACCATCAGGGTAGCAAGACTAAGTTCAACCATTTCCCCAGCTCCCTAATTATTCTTGCTGATGGACAAAGAACTGGCCGCTAACGGGGCCAGAAGAGCGGTTTTACCTATTGACTCCGATGGGACTCATAATGTGTTAGGGTAATTTTTTTTTAACCAACCGCTTCGCATCGTCTAGTTTCATACCCATGAACAGCAAAAATATAGCTACTAAACACAAAAAGTAGCCAGCAATATGTAAGCTGCCCCAAGGGTTTAATTTACCTGTATTCAAAGTAATTGGCACAGCCAAAACAAGCATTGCTCCAAGTGTTCCTGAAGTTAGATAAAGTCCAACCAGCTTCCCCCACTCAATCATCTGTTTTCTTTTTGAATCAAATTCTGGCTTAAATACAAATTCATTGCTATTGAAGTCAATAGTTACATAACGCCGTAACTTTCCGTAGGACCGCAAAAAAGAAAATGCGCCAGGAACTAATAAAAACAACTCTATCTCTGTCGTTGTAAGTTCGCGTTTTGTGAAGCAAGTAAGTGCTACTCGTATAGCTGCTAAGTTGTTCCTTGCGTCTGAACCACACAATTCTTGGAGTTGCCGAAACAATTCAAACTGTTTCATTCCACTTACCATAGACTGCAAAAGTATTCGATGAACTAATGCTACGACACCGGCAATACCGACAACTATAGATATGACTGTTGCTAATTCTTGAATCATGTTACCTCTGGCCTAATAACCAACGCCCGCATAAAGGGCAGTAATACATAGTCTGAAAATTGGTTCGAAGTGACAGCGCCTGCGTATAACTGTCCCAACGAGCTTGCGAGCAATTTAATCGCAACCCCCGTTTATTTAATGCTGAGTATTTACGGTTACCTCTCATCAATTATTGCAGCTTGCTCCAGGCGACGATTTCTGCACCTCAATGTACACAAAGATGTATGGCGATAAATATATTAGAAACAGCGTTGTGTATAAGTACGAAAAACCACTGCCTAATACAGCCAAAAGTAGAATTAGGAAAACATGGCCCAACAAGGAGCCAATTTTATGTTGAAACGTGAGAAAATTTAGCCCTATAAATACCACTAAATAAAGAAAGCCCCAGTTACCCAAAGATAATCCATGAACTATCGTTGCCATGATTAGCGAAACTGGCGGTACGAAAAATGAAAGCAATGTGGCTAAACTTACAAGTCCAAATACGCCACCGGAAGTGATGTCAGAGAATTTAAACATATTTGCACAGAGTTTAGACATAATTACCTTGAAATGTAATGCTCGCGTACAGGCCCGAAACCCGCGCAGAGGTTGGGGTTCAGGCCACTCAGTGGCCGATAGTAACTGGGTTTGTTACGTTGCATTGTTAAACCTATAGTTCAATTTACGCATAACCCAAGCAAAAGTGATTGATGCTGGAACAACTAAGAAGCTAGTTAAGCTAGCGAAAATAAACCAGCCAATCACCATCTCAGGTTCATACTCATCATTGAGGTAAATTCCCACTCCCCAATAAACCAATAACATTAGGTATACTGCGCGGTGTTGGTACACTTTGTTAGGTATTTTATTCGTAAAACTTTCCTGCATACAGAATGTGTGCACACCGGCGCCAAGGATTTTGTTCTTTAGTTTTATTAGACGGATTCATAGCAGTTGAGAAGCCCCAAGCTGCTGCAGCACTTAGCATTGAGTCAATTGAGCCATTTTCCCAACCAAGCGTTCCCGTTGAATAAGGCAATTTTGGTTGAGATAACTCTAACTCCTTTTCTTCTTCAAAGTCGGCTGCAAGTGCCTGAACAAACTCAATGAATGACAGTTCGTCGTTTACTTGTGTTAAAAGAGCATTAAGTTTTTCAGACATACCATACCTAACGTGCGGCTCACCGAGCAAATTTTTGATGGTGGCTTTTTTGCGTGTTTTTGCAAAAAAGGTGACAGTGTAAATTTGTCATATGTAGCCGTTTATTATGCCTTGATTCCAAGGGCTTTTCTAAGCCTAATAGCATTTCCGCAATTACCATCTATATGTTTTTTGCCATTTTCAATAAATGGCAGTTGCTGCCAGTCTTCACCACCAACACAGCCAATAAGGCTACTCTCACAAAGGAAATCTTTGAAGTTGTTAGCTAACTCGACACCGTGCCCATCACCGTCATCATGGCTCAAATAAACTACGGGCTCCGAACCGGGAGAAGATAAATCAATAGCTAAATAGTCGCCGTTACCCACTTCATGAAACGCAAGTTTGTTGTGCCAGACAACATCGTATGGATCGTCTTTGTTTGGGAAGCACCGCTCAACCCATCCATTTTTAGATTCATTGAAATCATAGATCCAATCTAGTGACCAATGTCTGTCACCCGAAAAAATCGCCGACAACTCACCTTCAAGTTCGTACTTGTCGGGGAAAAACCAGCGGAACTCGACTTTTCTTGAGAAGTTAACTAACACCTCTCTCAACGATGCGGGCAATGAAAATCCAAGCCTTTCTTCTAATCCTAATATGTCTTTTTCAGTTGCCGGCTCTTCTACAGTAAAAGCTCGAAGATCACCTCCAATAGCTTTGACAGCTTCAGCGAAAGTCTTCCAATTTTCTATAACTTCACTATATTCCATGATTAACTCTTGCGGCATTACGCCAGACTAAGCGGCGCGCGTTAGGGCGTCCTTACTTGGGCGCGTTATTAGCTATATTTGTTAGATTCAATGTTTTTATTGGACCATTTCATGCCTAATTCTGGGCTCTCTAAAGTGAAGCTTGAGAACACGCAACTATATGACTGGGAAACATCACACATAAACTCAACCCAATTGATAAAGTCCTCTTTACTCAATTCGTTTCCGTATGGTCGAGTAGTACAGTTGAGAAATTGATAGCCTTTATCATCAATAGCTGAAAACTCAATCTCATAGTTTTCACTGAGTTGATCAGCTAGCTCTTTTAACCTTTCAGGACGATCACAAAAATGTGAAAAGTCCATTGCAAAAATAGTTTCTTCTCTCGCACCAGCGCTCAAAATTTGGTTCCAAAGCATCAAAGCTTCATCGGTTTTTCGATTTTTTATCCCTGCGTAGTACTCGTCCCACGTTTTTTGAGGATCGCTCATAGTGTTCCTTTGTGCAGCTAACGCTTATCCGGCGGGTTGACCTTTCCCCCGCTTTTAAATACGGATTAACCTGTCTTTGTAAATTTAATGTACAAAACACTACACTGCTTATTTAAAACTTACAATAACTTATCGGTACAGCTGATTGGCGACAAATACCGATTAATCCATTTATGGCTGCAGGTCGATAAAGCTGCTGATGGTTAACCGGCCTGTTGCCGGATTGGCTGACAGGTTGGCGTTATGCGGGATTACGCCGCTGTGCAGGGCGTGGCGGCGGTAAATAATCAGCCGGTTAAATACGCCTTCGGCTTCTGTTATCTGGGTAAACAGCGGCGTGTCGCCGTTAATATAGCCGGCATCGGGGCCGGGGATATTGGGGCCGTCGTTTTCGCCTTCCAGCGCGGCAAAATAGGCCGGCGCGCGGCTGTCATCTATGGTTTCAAAACCCGTCTGACGGTGGCGGTAAAAGGCAGTGCCGCCCTGATTGCCGTGAAATAAATAATGTACCGCCGCCAGTGCATGGCGTTCGGTGGTATCAAAATGCGGTATGCGCTGCAGCAGTTTTAACTGCTGAGGTGGCGTGGTCACCAGTGAATAATGACAGACCGAAAAACTCAGCGCGCCAGCGGGCAGGGCAAATACCTCGCGCAATAGCGGCGTCAGGCTGTGCAGCAGCACGTGCTGATACGTCTGCGGCGCCGGCGCGCGCACGCCGGGATAATACGGCGAATTGGCAACAAAGCGCTGCTGGCCGGCATCTGCCAGTAACTGCTCAGGCTCGGCGATAAAGTTATCGATTATCAGCAGTGGCGATTGCTCGTTGCCGGGGCGCAGGCAGTGGATCTGCATAGCGGGGTTAGCAGCCAGCATAGCGGTTAGTCCGTATTGGCGGCACAGTACTGGCGGATAAAGTCGCTATGCTGCGGTAAACGCGCCACAGCATGGCTGATGGTGTCGCGAATTTGCTGCAGATGCGCCTTTAATTGCTGCGGTGGCAGGCTGGCGACCAGCTGATGATAACTGTTGGGTTGTAAGCGCTGGCCCAGCATGACGTGAGTCCAGGACTCGAGGCGGAACATTTCGTCGCCGGTTTGAAAGGCATGGGCGCTGGCGCGAAACAGCTCGATGCGGTGCGCCAAAGAGTCGGGTATCGGCATAGTGCGGCAATAGTTCCAGAACTCGCTGTCGCTGCGTTCGGTCTGATGATAATGCAGAATAATAAAGTCACGGATCTTCTCCAGTTCACCGATCGACTGCTGGTTATACTCGTCAATTAGCGGCTGGCTAACGCCGTTAAACGGAAATAAGCGTAATAGCCTGATCACGCCATTCATAAACAGGTAAATACTGGTCGACTCCAGTGGTTCAATAAAACCGCTGGCTAAACCCAGCGCGACACAGTTTTTCAACCAGAACTGCGTGCGCCGGCCGGTTTGGTAACTGAGGATGCGCGGCTCAAACAGCGGCGCGCCTTCCAGATTGCTGAGCAGCCGGTCACTGGCTGCTGCATCAGACAGATAATCGCTGGCATACACCAGGCCATTACCAACCCGGTGCTGCAGCGGAATGCGCCACTGCCAGCCGCTGTCGTGTGCGATGGCGCGGGTATACGGCGGCAGGTTGGCACCCGGTGCGGTTTGTACCACGGCGGCTTTATTGCACGGCAGCCAGTGGTCCCAGCGCTCAAAGCCGCTGTGCAGCGTTTGTTCGATCAGCAGGGCGCGAAAGCCGGTGCAGTCGATAAACAGATCGCCGCTAACTTCTTCACCGCTTTCCAGCACTAAGGCACGAATATCACCGTTACTGTGTTGCTGCACCTGGCTGATTTTACCTTCTATGCGCTGCGCTCCCTGCGCTTCGCTAAAGCGGCGTAAAAAGCGGGTATAGCGGCCGGCATCCAGATGGTAGGCGTAGCTGATCATTGAGTTAGCGCTTTTGCCAAACTTACCGGCCAATGCTGCCTGTAACTCGTAGCAGTAATCGCCCAACGGCGCTGTAACGCCAAGCGTTTTGCCATGCAGGTAATAATGCTGAAAATCGGCCAGAAAACTGCCCTTGCCGGTGGTGCCAAACGGATGCAGGTATCTATCGCCAAGCTGGCCCCAGTTTTCAAACGAAATACCGAGTTTAAAGGTGGCATCGGTTTCGCGCATAAAGTCCTGCTCGTCGATACCCAGCAAATTATGAAACAGCTGCACAGGCGGTATCGTCGATTCACCGACACCGACAGTACCGATGTCTTCCGACTCGACCAGCACGACCTGCACCAGACCCTGTAAGCGTTTAGACAACGCCGCGGCAGCAACCCAGCCAGCAGTGCCGCCGCCGGCTATCACCACTTTTTTTACCTCTGGGCGTTGTTCAGCATCAGTATGCACAGCAGTGTCCTTATGTTAGCGGTTTAACCGGCTTAGCAGCATGGCTCTGAGCTGGCGGGCGTGTAATTCGTCCAGCTCGCCCAGTACACCGTGCGCTGCTGCTGGCAGGTGCGCTGCGGCTTGCTTTGGGTCATCAAATACATAGTAATTTAACAGCGCCTGCCAGGCTTTGCGCTCATGCGCCGGTTTATCGCGCAGGCACAGCAGGGCGTGATACAACAGGTTCATACCCGAACCGGTATAACGCGGTGCTGTGCTCCACCAGTAGTTAATCAGCACATTAAAGCTGCTAAGAGCCTCCACCTGATGCCACCACATACTGGGTAAATATAACGCATCGCCCGGCTCCAGTTCGGCAATACAGCCGGCTTCAACCGCGCGGGGGAAATTGGGATAGCGCTGTAAGTCGGGGTTGGCAAAATCGACCATGCTGATCACCTGGCCGCCTGGCGTCGGTTGCAGCGGCCCCGGATACAAATTGCTGACTTGCTCCGGCGGAAACAGCGTAAAACGCCGCTTACCGGCGACACAACAGGCGAGGTTTTCTGAGGCATCATAATGGCAAGCCGCAACAGAGCGGTTACCCAGCCAGATGCTGACCCGGTCGGGTTCGGTGGCATAAGCCGGTTCTGGCTTTGCCAGCTGCAACGGCAATTGGCCGGGCAGGGTGGGAAAATGGCTTTGCAGCAAATTAGAGGCAATATACACCGACGGCGGCTGTGCGCTATGCTGCCAGGCCAGCATATCCTGCAGCACCTCATCGATCTGGCCATTGCTGATGCTAAAGTTTAGCGCGGTGGCATTATCATTATAAAAGTAGCGGCCGTTCATTCCCGGCTCGCCACGGTATACCTGGGTTGGCGCACCGTTGTAATGGCACAGCAGATAATCGGCCAGCGGCGCCGCGCCCTGTTGAGCCAGCCGCACTATTGGCCAGTGGCTGAGCAGGCCTTTTAATAGCAGCGGTTCGGTGCTGTTAAGCAGCTGCGCCGGTACGACCCCCGGCTGGCAGTTATCGATAATACGGCAGTGGCGGCTAACCTGTAGCATAGAGCTGGCCCTATGCCGGTTGGGCTGCAGCGTGCAGCAGCTGATTTTTACGCTCGATTAAACTGCTGATATGGCGCAGTGAGCTTTGCATGGCAAAGGCCAGCTGCAAAAAGCCGGCCTGGTGCAGCTGTTCCAGCTCAGGCGCGCGCAGTGCGGCCAAAGCGTCGCTATTAATGCAGTAATAGCCGCTTAAACGGTGTTTTTCGCCATTATGCAGGCTGTACTCGATATTAACCGGCTGCAACAGGTTTAACTGAGTAAAGGCCTTAAACAGCGGGCCTGCCAGCGCCATGCCGCGCTGAATGCGTTGCAGGGTGTCGGCAATATGCTGCAGATAAGGGCTGTTGCCGCCCTGTGGCAGAAACAATTGCTGGCCGTATTGCTGGTTGACTTTAGGGTGGGCCAAATCGATATGCACCACGGCTTCGGGCTCGGTTTGCCCTTCTTGCTGCTGAAAGCCGATACGAAACGGGCCTTTTTCAATCAGCGCCGGTATATAGCGGCCATCCCAGCCATTAGCCAGCTGTGGCTTGAGGTACAGATTTTCGTCTGCTGCCAGCCCCAGTAAGGCGACAGCCTGAAAACTGTCGTCCTGTTGCTTATGCTGCACCAGGATCGGATATTCGTGTTGCAGAGCACTAAATTCGCTGGCAAACACCGGTACGCTGCAAAGGTTGTCGCCATATTCGGCGGCAAAGCGGTGTAATACCCGGGTGTGCTGGTGGTCGATATTATTTAACAGTAGGTGCTGGCTCATGTCTGCTTCCTGTCTCTGTTATTACAACTTAAAGGGTAATAGCCGTAGCAGCAGTTGCCCGGCTATTACAGTACAACGAACAGAGCATTGCCGCCAGTTGTGCTGGCGGCAAGGGCAATCAGAAGTCGTAACGTACACCAAGCTGATAACGCGGACCCAGGTCGGTCAGGTACCACAGCATCGCCTTATTACGGGCATGCGAGCGGCTGTTTTCACCGGTCAGGTTGATAGCTTCAGCAAATACCGTCAGTTGCGGGTTGATGTCGTAACTGACGTTGACATCGATTTGCCAGTAAGCCTCTTCATACCTGGGGTTATTAGAGCCGCCTTTATTAACTTCGGCCAGGTATTTATCGCGCCAGTTCCAGGCCAGCCGTGCTTGCCAGCCGTCCTTCTCGTAAATACCCACCAGATTGGCAGTATCGCTGAGGCCTACCAGCGCAAACTGTGACTCACCCGGATCAGCGGTGTTTATAAAGCCGACATCGCCGCGCACTATGGTGTAGTTAGCCTGCACGCCAAAACCGCTTTCGCCAAAGAAATGCTGAATAGCAAACTCGGCACCGTAAATCTTGGCTTCGCGGTTATTGTCCGGTGTACTGGTACGGAAAATCACCTCAGGATCGGCGTCGGTGGCGCGCAAATCGAAGCCAGGGTTGTTAGCGAGGAAGTCTATTTGTGCCTGAGTACCGGTAAACTGCGGGTTAGCACCAAATTCGGCAATCATATCCGGATGGTTGCGGTACTCGTTAAATACCATCATCGCGTACAGGTAAGTATCATCCAGCGGGAAGCCGGCATCGCGTACATCCTGGGCGGCGGCTAAGGCCCGTGGCCCGGCGGTAACATCGCGGATACCTAACAGCGGCTGATCGACCTGACGGCTGCCGATAAAGTTAATCACGTTTTTCTGAAATACACCGGCCGACATATAACTAAACGGGTTGTAATACCACTCCAGTGATAAATCAAAGTTGCTGGACTCCAGCGGTAATAAGCCGGGGTTAGAGGCATCGGCAACCGGCTGAGCGCCAAACAGGGTAGAACCGCCGCCGCCGCCAAAATCTGAAGCCGATACGCCTAAGCTACCCAGCCCGGCACGGGCGATGGTTTTGCTGAACGAGAAACGGCTGATTAAGTCATCGCTCAGGTGCAGCGTGACATCCAGACTAGGTAGCAGGTAGTCGTAGTCATTTTTTGCACTGGCCGGCTCGGCAGGCAAGCTGGAATCGACATAGGCGATAATGTCGTTGTTATCTTCCCAGCTAAAATATACCGGGCTAACCAGCGAGCTGGATTTCGAGTCGGTTTTTTCATAGCGCAGGCCGGTTAACACATCAAACGGCATACCACCGATATCACCTTCCAGTGCTATCTGGAAATACAGCGCCAGGGTATCTTCCTGCACGATATTGTCGTACGACAGGGAGCTTTCCACGCCGGACGGAATACCAGGGTACAGCGCTTCAGCCGCGGTATATAAGGCACGCGGGTCGGCAATAAAGCCATAGCCGCCGGGGCGGACATTGTAATCGTCAAACTCGCCGGGTAAGTCAAATGGCTGGATCAGATCGCCAAATTCGCCCGGGTTACCGACGTTCCAGTTACCCAGTGCGATATTGTTACCGGCGGTTTGGATGGAACGTGATTCCATCTTGCGCATCTCTAAACCAAAATCAAAGCGGCCTTCATCCAGCTGGTAACTGGCGTCGAGCTTAACCTGATCGATATTACTTTCCTGGCTGGCATTGCGGATGCGGCCGATAGACGAGCCAACATCACCTGGGTCAACCATGTTGTTTGCATTGGCCCCTTTGCCGGGCACAGTGTCGTCATATACGTTCAGGTAAGTGGGTAAGTCGGCACCCCAGAACCATTCACGCGAGGTAACAATAGGTGCGCCCAGACCAACGGCCAGTTCACCTGAACCACGCGGGCCGGTGCCGCGGCTGTATAGCTCTGAGCTGTGCGCATCCAGTTGCACGGTAAAGTCGTTATTGACCCGGTATTCCAGGTTTAAACCAATCGACTTCAGCGTGTTGGTTTGCTCACGCCATTGTTGCTCGTAGCCTTCATCGACAGCGCCGGAATATATTTCCTGAATGTAAGATGGCGTTTTCACTGCATTGTTATCAAATTCAACAATACGGGTATTGCTACCGGTTTGTACCCAGTTGGTAATTTCGCCGCGATGTTCTACCAGATTGTTTTCAGCAAAGGTGTAATCGGCGGTAGCGGTAAAGTTGTCGTTCGGGCGGAACTGTAACGTAAGCTGGGCATTGTCGCGGGTACGTTCGGTATCGGAGAACGCATAGCGGATATCATTGGGCCGGGTATACAGCTGGCCCTGCGCTGGCGCATTAACGACCTGGGTATTGGCGTTGTTCCACAGCCGGTCGGCATCGGCAATGTCGTCCCAGTAATCGACCTGCCAGTCGTTAACGGTGGCGCCGGTATAGCCGGAGTCACGTTGCTGATGGCTGGCAGAGATACTGACACCAAATTTTCCATTTTCCAGCACATGGCTGAATATGCCGGAAATTTCCGGTGTTATATCGTCACCGGCGCGGTTGGTGGTGTCGTGCACGGCTTTAACGCCAACACTGGCTACGGTTTCGCCGGTGTCCATCGGCCGGGCGGTTTTTACGTTTAATGTGGCGCCAATGCCGCCGGTCGCAATATTGGCTTTACCGGTTTTATACACTTCAACGGCGCGGATACTTTCCGAAGCCAGGTTAGAGAAATCAAAAGCGCGGGCACTGCCGCCACGGGTGGTGCCATCGGCACCTGAACCTGCGCCATAGGTGGTGGCTGACGGCATGGTACGGCCGTTTAGCGTTACCATATTGTTGTCGCCACCAAAGCCGCGAACGGTGACTTCAGCGCCTTCGCCGTTGGTACGGCTTATCGATACACCGGTAATACGCTGTAATGATTCGGCCAGGTTGGTGTCCGGGAATTTACCGATGTCCTCGGCGGAAATGGCATCTACCACCCCCATTGAATTACGTTTAATTGACGCGGCTTCCTGCATACTGGAGCGTACGCCACGTACCATAATCACTTCTACTGCTTCCGCTTCGGTCGGCTCCTGGCTGGGTGCCTGTTGCGCATACAACGGCATACTGGCGGCACCACCAAGCAGTAAAGACACGGCTTTGGCCAGTGCTGTTCTGCGAAAGGTTTTCCTGTTATCCATTTTCTCTGCATCCCCTCGTGATTTGTTATAAGTCTTTCAAAGCAAATCATCGGCCAGTAATACAGTGACACCTTACACTGGATAAGCGCTGCCGACATATTCGTTTGTGCAGGTGCTGACTGTAGCGGCGTCCTGCACTTAGCTGCCGGATAGCCAACTCCCGACATCCATTGTAGTAATGTTGTCACGGTGGGGAACTTGCCAAAATGCGTTACCTTTTTGCTTTTTTTATTAACTGGCACAGCAGCAAGCATAAACTCAGCAGCGACAGGCGTTGTAGCCTTATGCCGCGCTGTGGCTTTTGGCCAATGCGATAAAACGTTGAATATGCTGGTTTAGTTTTTCCTGCTTCCGGTAGCCGACATAAATATGCTTATGAATACCCTCGTCGCCCAAGCGGATAAGGCTAATGGGTAGGGTGTTTGCATATTCCAGCGCCAGCCACTTCGGCATAGCTGCTACGCCGCGGTTGGCTGCCACCATCTGCAGAATAATGTCGGTGGCTTCCAGTGTTTTATGCACCTTGGGCATGCATTGCGCCGGCAGCAAAAATTGCTGAAATATATCCAGCCGTGCCGTTTCTACCGGATAAGTCAGCAGGGTTTGGTCACTTAGTTGCGGTGGGCTGATGGTTGCCATTGCAGACAGCGGGTTTTGCTGGCTAACCACCAACACCAGTTCATACGGAAACACCGCTTCAAATTCAATGCGCGCTTTGTTGATGGGATCGGGTGTGATCAGTAAATCAATATCGTAATTAAACAACGCGGCCATGCCACCAAACTGAAACCGCTGTTTTACATCGATATCGACACCGGGCGATTGCGCCAAAAACGGCTGTACGACTTTAAGCAACCACTGGTAACAGGGGTGGCACTCCATGCCCACCAGCAAGCTGCCTTTTTCGTTACCGGCAAACTGGCGCAGGGTTTCATCCAGACGTTCAAACTGCGGCAACAGCCGGTTAGCTTGCTCCAGCAGGTAATTGCCGGCTTCAGTCAGGCGGATGCGGCGGCCATCTTTTAACCACAGGCTGGTACCGGCCTGATGCTCCAGCTTTTTTATGCTATGGCTTAGCGCCGATTGGGTCAGGTTTAACCGGCCGGCTGCCGCGGTCAGCGAGCCACTGCGGCTGATTTCGCGCAAAATACTCAGGTGGATTTTTTCAATCATGGGCTTGCCTATGAATAAGGTTCATTAAATGGTAAAAATATACCACTATTATTCATGATTGTGGTTGTCGGTTTAAGCTAAACTGGCGCGGATATCGGCGATAGTTATAAATAACTTATGCTCATTGTCGACAAAAGGAGTAAAACCATACTGTTGATAAAACTGTGCGGCACCGTCTTTGGCATCGACTACTACCAACGGAAAGCCAACAACATCACTGGCTTGTAGTAGTTTTTGCAAGGCATCCATCAGTAGCCATTCGCCCAGACGCAAGCCCTGATAGCGCCGATCAACCGCTAACCTGGCAATTAGCCCGGCCGATGTACAGGCCTGATGTTTTTTCTGCAATGCTGCGGGTAGCAAGCTGAGGTTAATTGGTGCCATGGTCAGGCTATAAAAGCCGGCAATATGCGCCGGATTGACATGATCTTGCAGCACAAAGGTGCGGCTATTGTCTTTTTTCGCTTGCTGTCCAGCCATCAGCTGAAGGTAATTATTCAGTGGCGCTACTCCGCAATCAAAGCGATTGCGGTCGTGTTTGGTTTTATCCAGCGCAACCGATTGCATCAGTGCGACGTGGTATCGTAGCGGCTAAAAGCGGCTTTTAATTTAGCGTTGGCAGTAGCCGGTTTATCCAGCGCTTGCATTAACAGAGTGGCATCGCGTTCCGATAGCTTAAGAGTCTGTTCACGCTCAATAATTTGTTTGGCTTTTTCTACCGCCGCACTAAGTACAAAGGCATTAATACTTGGCATGCCGGCAATTGCGGCGGCCTGTGACAGCATATCCTGAGTATCAATATCAACCCTGGCGGTGATTCTTGGCGCGCTGGTCGTCATCAGTTAACTCCTGAATAAGGTGTGCCAAAACGGCACATGACAATTGTGCGCGCTATAGCGGTGCAGCTCAAGTGTTATAGTTAAAATAGTTGTTCACCTAACATTCATTGCTATATCGGTAAAAAGTCTGCCACCGTTTTATTCTTAGGGACTAACTAATGCGCTTACTACGACTTTCCATTTACAGTATGCTCGCCATGGTAACGCTAATCACAGGTTACCAGGCTTACCCGGTGTATGCCGCAGAGCCGGAGCCGGTTGCACCGGCAACAGCCTGGGTAAACAGCTGTAGTGATTGGGATGATTGGGACAAAGCCGGGCCGGCGTATCGCATTTATGGCAACAGTTATTATGTTGGCACCTGTGGCATCAGCGCGATTTTAATCACCGGTGCTAACGGCCATATTTTGATTGATGGTGCCACCGCAGCCGGTGCTGATGTCATTGCGGCTAATATCCGTGCGCTGGGCTTTGCGCTGACGGATGTCAAACTGCTGCTGCAAAGCCATGAGCATTTCGACCATGTTGCCGGCTTAGCCAAGCTGCAGCAACTTAGTGGCGCAAGGTTGTTGGCCTCTGCCGCTGCGGCACCGGTGCTGGCCAGCGGTGTGGTTAATGCCGCCGATCCGCAGGCTGGCATGCATCAGCCGTTTCCTGCAGCGCGGGTGGATGGTCAGGTAACGGAGGGCGAGGCGGTACATTTAGGCGAGCTTAGCCTGCTGCCGATTGCAACGCCGGGCCATACGCCGGGCGCTTTAAGCTGGCAATGGACCAGCTGTGAGGCCGAGCAGTGTCAGGTGTTGGTGTATGCCGACAGCCTATCACCGGTAAGCAGCGACAGTTATCGCTTTAGCGAGCATCTTAGCTACCTGAATGCCTACCGGGCCGGGCTGAGCAAACTGGCTAAACTGGACTGTCAGATATTGCTAACGCCGCATCCGTCAGCCAGCAATATGCGCACGCGGCTGCAAAGCGAAAGCGGTTTATCCGATGCTAAAGGCTGCCAACTTTATGCCGACGCTGTAACTCAGCGCCTGCAACAGCGGTTGGCAAAGGAAAATACGCCAGCGAAACAGTAAAAAGTAGCAAAGGTGTCCCTGTTTTATTAAATATACAGCCTGCGGATGGTTAAAACGCTTAATCTTGGCTACGTTTAACTACATTAAGTTTACAACTGGCGCCAAAGCCGCTGGTGCCGGATGAGGGTACTATGCCACAGGCTGAAAAAACACCGCGCAATAACAACCAACCAACTGCAGCAGTGCTGTCGCAGCAACAGGGCGAAGACAAGGCCGCGTTTCAGTTTGCCGACGCGCGCCATCAGCTGGTTAAGCATATGCAGCTGCAGCAGCTGGCAAATAACAGTCGCCAGGTTAAGCAATGGCATGCTATTGGCAGTCTGGCTAAGCAGCATCCGATTCAGCGTAAACTGGTTATTGGTACTTTCAATGTAAGCGCCTGGGCGGAAACAAACAACCTGGAAGCTGCTGTGAACGAAGTGTATCGGCAGATGTGTGCAGATACGGATGTTAACGCTGATGCTGAACTGCTTGTTGCAGTCCAGGGCAACGCGGCAGCAATTAAAAGACAGCTATCTAAGTGGATTGAGAATAAACCAGGCAAAGCCTCAGCGTCAGATAAATCGCATCCTGATTACGGGCGTAAACAGCAGAACCGCGCCTATGAGAGTCTTTACAACCTTGCCAGGGGCTTATTGGGCTGGGTAGAAAGTAAGCCGATGCGCCGTGTCGAAAAAGACCTGGCTAATCAGGTTTATCAAAATGCACCGCTGCAAGCTGCTCTTAATGGCTTATTAGGTAAACTGTATTTCAAAATTCACAATCTGGCGGCTGAGGGCCTGGTTGATCCGGTTAGGCAGCAAGCTATTTTACAGGAGCTGCAAACTGGTTTATCAAATGCCAAAGGCCGGTTTGATGAACATCATCGTTGGGTGCAGGATAACGCTGGCGAGCACACCAAACTTGGCCATTATCAACGTTATCATCGCGCGACAGCGCAGCAGGATGCTAATGCTAATATTGACCATGGCGTGCCTGACAACCAGCTTGAGGTGCTGCGCAACCCTGTGGCCTACAGCTTAAAAGATAAAATGCTGCTGTTGCATGATCTGATGGAGTATTTTGGCCGGCGTCAAAGCTGGAACCCGACCACCGCCGGGGAAGATTTACTGCCGGTTGAAACCCGTGATGACACCATGGTAACCACAGCGGTCGATGCAGAAGGCGAGCGCACCGGCGCGGTGTCGATGAGTGATGGTGATGCGGGGGCAAAAAAGCGCGCCCGTGGCATGGGCAAAACCACGGCATCGCGCGACGAAGCGGCACCGAGCACTGTGCTGGCAAGATATCTAAAATTGCCGGTATGGGCCGGACAATCCATGACTACCGTCCGGATGATGAAGCTGGCGCAATGGGTGGGAGCCAGTGAACTGGAAAATTCTGCCTTAGCCATGACAATATTTGCTTACTGGCGTAAAGATTATGATCACCGCTCGGATTTTGCTTACCACACCTTGTTTGAAGTTCTGGATGTCGCTAAAAACTTTGGTGTCACCTATAAAATGCAACAAAACACCCACATTCATCCGGATATTAAGATTGAGAATGTACTAGCTGAAGCGCGCGGAAAATATCAGCATCTGGTGCAGATAACCCAACAGTTTGCGACGCAACTAAAAGGGCTAAATATCGGCGAGCCGCTGCGCGGCCAGATAGCGCAGCTGTTTCAGGATATCAAAGCGTTGGATGCCAACGTAAAAGCGGCCTTTCAACTGGCGTCGGCCAATGATCAAAACGAAGACACCAGAACCGACAATCTTAATGTTGTTGTAATAGAGTTAGAAAACGCCGTTGAAAAACAACGGCAAATTAAAGCATTGCTCGACACTATCCCGATACCAGCGGATCTGTAGTAAGTCAGATCGGCTAGGGCGCAATAACTGCTGTTAAGTTCGCTGGCCGTGGCTATTTTGTTACAGCATCGCCAGCTTGCTGTTAGCAATATCGGTTAGCAGCATATGGCCGGGGCTGTGGGTAATGCAAAAATCCAGCCCGGCATTGGCTATCGCCACCTGAGGCGTCACACCGCAGGCCCAGAATACCGGCACTTCGCCCGGTTTTATTGTTACCGCGTCGCCAAAATCCGGCTTGTTAATATCAGTAATACCAATAGCGGCCGGATCGCCAAAGTGCACCGGTGCGCCGTGTACCTGCGGGAAGCGCGAGCAAATTTGGATTGCCCGTATCGCATCGGCCGGTAGCATAGGCCGCATACTCACCACCATACCGCCATGGAATACGCCAGCCGGCGTGCAGGTTATGTTGGTGCGGTACATCGGCACGTTAACTTTTTCTGTGATATTGCGGATTTCCAGGCCATCAGCCAACAGCGATTCTTCAAACGAGAACGAGCAGCCAATTAAAAAGGTGACGAGATCATCGCGCCAGTAGTCACGCACATCGGTGACTTCCTCAATCAGGCGGCCTTCACGGAAAATACGGTAACGGGGTAAATCGCTGCGGATATCCAGATCTTTCGCGAGAGAGGGCATATCAATGGCGCCGGGTGCAGCTGCCATACCCAGCAACGGGCAGGGCTTGGGGTTAAAGTGGCAAAATTGCAGAAAATCCGCCGCGTATTGCTTGGGTAGTATTGCCATATTGGCCTGCACAAAACCCGGCGCAAACCCTGAGGTATTGCCACTAAAGGCGCCACTGCGACACTGCTGGCGTATCTGATAAGGGGTTAGCACTGACATAAATCACTCCGGGCAGACGAACTAAAGCCAGTGTACTGCAGCTGATTTAGATTAGACAGTAACCTGTAATAGCCTAAAGCGATAAAACAGTTGTATTTATTTCTTTATGAATTATTGTGCTCTGCTTTAAATAATAAAATAAACAGGATGTTATGAAATATTTATTAAATAGAGCTGGCTCGATATTGTTGCTTACCGTCTCGCTGTCGACATTTGCTGCTAGTGACGAGAGTAATTGGTCTGTTGGTCATGGTTATGGTTCTGGTGGCGTGATAGGCGTGCAATATCAGTGGTTACAGGACGATATTAAATGGACGGCTGCACTTGGCTTAGTCGGTGTTGCTATTGGTGTGCAGCATAGTTTGGGCGAAAGCCGTAAACACAGTATTGGCTTGGCTACAGGCGTAGAAGATTTTACAGCGGAAGATGGCTTTCTGGTAGCAACTTACCAGTATTACCCGTCAGGTTTTGCAAAAGCTGGTTGGCGCTTGGGATTGTCCGCAGGGGTTAGACGAGAGGATGAAGCAAGTTTCTTTGCCGACTTAGGAGAGCGTCAAACTAAAGGTGTTATTGCGTTTGAAATGGGCTACCAGTTCTAATACAACGCGTTAAGCATTGCCGTATATTTCTTTATTCGCCAGCCAACGTTTAATTAGCTGCTCGCTGGCGTTGCGGTTTTGCTGCCAGAGCGTGGTGGCAATCTGCTGCGCTTGTGGCAGCAGGTCGGCGTCGCGGCTTAAATCGGCAATTTTAAACTGCAGTACGCCGGTTTGGCGGGTGCCGAGCAGCTCACCCGGGCCGCGAATTTCTAAATCGCGCTGGGCAATAACAAAGCCATCGTTACTGTCGCGCAGCACACCCAGCCTGGCCTGAGCGGTTTTAGACAGTGGAGCATGATACAGCAGTACGCAGTGCGAAGCGGTGCTGCCACGGCCAACCCGACCCCGTAGCTGATGCAATTGAGCTAAACCCAGTCGCTCGGGGTTTTCGATAATCATTAAACTGGCGTTGGGTACATCTACGCCGACTTCGATCACAGTAGTAGCGACCAGCAAGTCCAGCTCTGCTGCGCTAAATTGCTGCATGACCGCGTGTTTTTCAGCGGCTTTTAGCCGGCCATGCACCAGGCCAATGCGCAAGTCGGGCAGAGCTTGTTGCAGCATAACCAGCGTATCTTCAGCGGCCTGATTTTGCAGGGTTTCAGACTCTTCAATTAAGGTGCACACCCAATAAGCCTGGCGCTGCTCGGACTTTACCGCACTGCGCACCCGTTCGATAATATCATCGCGCCGCGTATCCGGTATCGCCACTGTGGTTACCGGTGTACGACCCGGTGGCAGCTCGTCAATAATAGAAGTGTCCAGATCGGCATAGGCCGTCATGGCCAGGGTGCGTGGTATCGGTGTGGCAGTCATCACCAGTTGGTGCGGATACTTACCTTCGATGCCACCTTTTTCGCGCAGGGCCAGGCGTTGATGCACGCCAAAGCGGTGTTGCTCGTCGATAATAATCAAGGTTAAGGCATTAAATTCAACTTGCTGCTGAAACAAGGCATGAGTGCCCACCACCATTTGTGCACTGCCATCGGCAATGGCGGCCAGCGCAGCCTGCCGCGCTTTGCCTTTGGTTTTACCGCCAAGCCAGGCCACACTGATATCCAGTGGCGTAAACCAGCGGGCAAAGTTGGCGGCGTGTTGCTCGGCTAACAGCTCTGTTGGCGCCATTAGCGCGACCTGAAAACCATTGCCAATGGCGGTAAGCGCTGCCAATGCAGCAACCAGGGTTTTGCCCGAGCCTACATCACCCTGTACCAGTCGCAACATCGGCAGGCTTTGCATTAGATCATGGCGTATTTCGTCAGTTACCCTTTGCTGGGCCTTAGTGGGCGAAAACGGCAGCGCAGCTAAAAAGCGCTGCTGCAGGCTGTTATCGATACGCAGCGCTATGGCTTGTTGCTGCTGGCTTTGGCTACGCAGTTTGTACATGCTTAGCTGCTGCGCCACTAGCTCTTCAATAATCAGCCGCTGCTGCGCCGGGTGCTTACCCAGTTCCAGCAGTTGCAAACTGGCATCCGGCGGCGGCCGGTGAATATAGTGCAATGCTTCGCTAAGCGACCAGTTTTGTGTCAGGCTACCGGCCAGGTATTCATCCGGCTGACTGCGCTGTAAATACTGCAAAGCGGCATCGGTCAGATTGCGCCAGGTCGCCTGACGCAGGCCTTCAGTGGTTGGGTAAATCGGCGTCAGGGTTTCGCTTACTTCGGTTAGCAGCTCATCGTTATGTAGCCGGTATTCCGGATGCAGCATTTCCAGCCCGCGAGGGCCGCGTTTGGCTTCGCCAAAACAGCGCAGCAGCACGCCGGGGCTGATGGCGTTTTTTTGTGCGGCGCTAAAATGAAAAAACCGCAATGTCAGATAACCGCTGCCGTCTTTAATTTTCACCAGCCAGCTGCGCCTTTTACCAAGTTGAATGTCACTGCTGACCACTTCGCCCAGCACAGTACCGTGCATTAACGGCATTAAATCGGCAATGGCATAAATGCGGGTGCGGTCTTCGTAACGTAGCGGCAGATGAAATAAGATATCTTGTATTGAGGTGATAGCCAGCTTATGCAGTTTTTCAGTAACCTTGCTGCCAACGCCTTTAATAGTGGTAACGGCCTGAGCAGCCAGCGGAGAAAGATCTGGCATCAGGGCTGTAGTGGTAAAGGTGGCAGCAACATGCTTTGCGCTACGGCCTGATCATACAGCCGCGCGACTGTGCCGTCTGTCACCATATCTGCCAGGTGTTTACGCAGTAGCGGCTCCAAAGAGACATGTGCGCTGCTGCGGGATAAGGCTATGTGAATGTAAGATTGATTATTACGGCCTAAATCCAGCGCCGCGATACGAAAGCGATGCCGGTAACTGCTGGTGGTGTTGATGGCATCCGACGTGCTGATGGTGGGAGATATTAACGCATCAACCCGGCCACGTAGTAGCATTTCCAAGCCGGCCTCTATGGAATCTACGGTAACCGCCTGGCGCGGATGCTGCTGCAAAAAGGCCATCACGCTGGGGGAGTACAAATAACTGCGGATACTCACCAGGGTTAAATGTTGCAGCTGGGCTTCAGTGTCGATAATACGGCTGTCGTTATAGCGTAAAAATAAGCTTTCCGGCACTGTCTTATTGTAAGGCAACATAAACATGTTGCTGTTGCGCTCGTCGCTATACTTCAGGTTTGACATTAAATCGACCTTACCTTCAGCCATCATGCGCAAACAACGGGCTGTGGGGGTGCGGGGCGTAAAATGCAATTTGAAACCTGCGCGTTTAGCCAACTCCTGCATTAAATCAACCGAGGGTCCATAAGGTTCGGGGGTGTCTTCATAATGATGAAAGCGTGAAAAGTGATCCAGACACCAGACTAGTTGCGGCTCAGCGGCATTGCCCGCTGCTACCGGCTCTTCAGCATAAGCCAAAGTGCTGGTCAGCAGGCCGACCACCAGGCTCAGCGGATAAAAAAACCTATGGCTGGGTAGGATCTTCATCATTAGTGTGTTGAAGGCACTTCCATGACGCCATCAATCTCAATTTGCGCGCCGCGCGGTAACGCCGATACCTGCACCGCAGCGCGGGCCGGATAAGGTTCGGCAAAATATTGGCTCATAATCTGGTTAACGCTAGCAAACTGACTTAAGTCGGTGAGAAAGATATTTACTTTAACCATGTCATTTAAGCTGCCACCGGCTGCATCGCATACCGCTGCCAGGTTTTTAAATACCTGATGGGTTTGTTCGGCAAAATCTTCTGACACCATTTGCATGGTCGCTGGCAGCAGTGGGATCTGACCAGACAGATAAACCGTGGTACCAATTTTTACTGCCTGGCTGTAAGTGCCGATAGCCGCCGGGGCATCACTGGTACGGATAATCACTTTAGACATCTTGTTTATTTCCTTCTGTAAACTTTTTGTACATCTGGCATGACGCGGATTTTGCGCATTACATTGGCCAAATGTATCCGATCGCGCACCGACAGGGTTATTTTAATTACATACTCGCCGGTGTCTCTGTCATCGGTGGCCAGATCCTGAATATTGGAATCCTGCGACGCTATCAGCGTTGTCAGTTTAGCCAACACACCCTGGCGGTTGACGATAAAGACGCGAATATCACATAAAAATTGCTTGTCGCCGGTTTTATCCCAGCGCACCGGGAAGAATTTACCCGGTTCTTTATCCCAACCTTTAATATTCCGACAATCGGCGCGGTGCACATTCAGGCCCTTGCCGGGGGTGGCGCTGGCAATAATTTCATCGCCTGGTATTGGCCGGCAGCACTTGGCAAAGGTTAGCAGCATACCTTCAGAACCGATAATAAAGGTTTTACTTTTCGGTAGAGGCCCGGCGGCTTCTTTGCTGCCGGAATCGTCAGATTCAAACTCGCCCAACAGGCGGCGGGCTATCGCTATGGCCAGTTGATTGCCAAGGCCAATTTCGCTGCACAATTCGTCGAGTGATTTTTGCTTGGTATTTTGCAGTACCTGTTCAATCCGTTCGGGCGCGATATCTTCCAGTTTTACTTCACCCAGCGCTGAGCTGAGCAAACGTCTGCCCAAACTGATTGATTCGTTTTGTTGCTGTTTTTTCAGGTAGTTACGTATGCCGAGTATCGCCCGGCTGGTGACGACATAATTAAGCCAGTTGGCATTAGGCTTACCGCCAGGGCTGGTAATAATTTCAACCGTTTGGCCGGTTTCCAAAGGTTTATTCAGCGGATAGGGCCGGCGGTCTACCTTGGCACCAACACAGCGGTTACCGATATCGGTATGGACGGCATAAGCAAAATCTACCGCAGTGGCACCAATTGGCAGCTCGACAATTTTACCTTTAGGTGAAAACACATACAGCTCGTCCGGATACAGCTCAGACTTAACGTTCTCGACAAACTCGGCACTGTTGCCGGCGTTTTGTTGTAATTCCAGCAGGCTCTGCATCCAGCGCCGCGCCCGTAGCTGCGCCGTGGTATCCTGGCCCTGACCATTGGCTTTATACAACCAATGCGCTGCTATCCCCATGTCAGCAGTCTCGTCCATTTCCCGGGTGCGCATTTGTATTTCTACCGGTATGCCGTGCGGGCCAATTAACGAGGTGTGCAGCGACTGGTAGCCGTTTTGCTTTGGAATAGCGATATAGTCTTTAAAACGGATTTCTATTGGCTTGTACAGGTTATGCACCACACCCAGGGTGCGGTAGCAGTTATCTATACTGCTTACCACTACCCGAAAAGCATAGATGTCCATCACATCGTTGAACATCAGCTCTTTGTTTTTCATCTTGCGATAAATGCTGTACAGGTGTTTTTCGCGGCCACTGACATCGGCAGTAATGCCGGCCTGCTCAAGACGGCCTAAAATTTCAAACTGAATTTTTTCCAGCAGTTCACGCCGGTTGCCACGCGCTTGTTTTACGGCTGTAGATAAGGCCCGGTAACGCATGGGGTACAACGCCTGAAACCCCCAGTCTTCCAGCTCGTTTTTTATATTATGAATACCCAGCCGGTTAGCGATGGGGGCGTATAGTTCGAGCGTTTCTTTGGCAATGCGGCGGCGTTTTTCTGGCCGTAGTGCACCTAAGGTGCGCATATTGTGGGTGCGATCGGCCAGTTTAATTAAGATCACCCGGATATCCTGCGTCATGGCCATAAACATTTTTTGCAGGTTGGTGACTTCAAACTCGTGATAATCTTTAAATTTTACCTTGTCCAGCTTACTGACGCCCTGCACCAGCTCGGCAACGGTTTCACCAAACTGGCTGGCTAGCTCTTCTTTGCTGACGGGGGTATCTTCAATGACGTCGTGTAACAACGCCGCCATCAGGGTTTCGTGGTCCATGTGCATGTCGGCCAAAATACTGCTGACCGCGACCGGATGAGTAATATAGGGTTCACCGCTGGAGCGTGTTTGCGGCGCGTGCGCATCCCGCGCCACAATGTAAGCCTGTTGCACCAGGGCAACCTGCTCGGCGGGTAAGTAAGCACTAATCTGGTTTTTCAGACCTTCAAATAAATACACCTGTGCTCCCAAACTGCGACAGCAAAGCCAATATGGCGTTAAGCGAGTGATTTATTAAGAATATACGTCTATTTAGCGCAGTTGCCAACGGCTAAACGCCGCTGGCTGCATCCGGAGGGGGTTTATTCTTGCTCTGAGCCGATAATTGCAGCTACTGCCGCCATTTCTGAGGCTTCTTGCTGAATTTGCTCACGGCGTTCCTGCTCGTCTAACACGGAATTAGTAATAAAACCTTTTTCGATTTCACGCAGTGCAACTACGGTAGGCTTATCGTTTTCGATTTCTACCATCGCATCTTTACCTTCTACCGCTAACTGACGGGCACGGCGTGCAGCCACCAGAATTAAATCAAAACGGTTACCAATTTTATCTACTGCATCTTGAACAGTTACGCGTGCCATCTATTGCTCCGAGTGTGCGGGTATTCACAAGACCGCATAGTTTACGCTAATTTGCTGATTTCGCCAACAGTTGCGATAGTAATGCCTGCTGTCGTGCTGCCTGACTGGCGTAACCATTGCGTTGCGCCAGTACGATACGCTCCAGTTCTGCTAAAGCTGTAGCAAAATTATCGTTGATAATCAGGTATTCATACTCATTGGCATGGCTCATTTCGCTGTGGGCCTGGGCCATGCGTTTGGCGATGACATCGCTGGCGTCCTGGCCGCGATTGTTCAGCCGTTGCTCCAGTTCAGTTAAGCTGGGCGGCAGAATAAAGATCCCCAGAGCCGAGCTTTCCTGCGCTTTAATTTGCCGTGCACCCTGCCAGTCGATATCTAAAAACACATCGATACCCTGGCTTAAGCTATCGCGGATACTGCTTTTAGCGGTGCCGTAGTAATTGCCAAATACTTCGGCCCATTCAAAAAACTCGTCTTTGGCTATCAGCGCTTTAAACTCATCGACACTGATAAAGTGGTAGTGCACGCCGTCCTGCTCACCCGGACGCGGCGCGCGGGTAGTGTGGGATACGCTAACCTGCATATCACTGTGGCGTTTTAACAACGCCTGGATCAGGCTGGATTTACCGGCACCGCTGGGTGCTGAGATAATAAACAGGTTTCCGGCTAGATGTTGCATAGGGTTCAGGCTCGCTTGGGCACTTTGCGCAAAGACTGCGGATTTTAGACGCTGTTGGCTATTGCTGCAAATGAGATCACTTTTTTAGTTTTGCTTTAACCGATAGCGTCAGGGTAAAGCTTGCCATGGGCTCATCGCCGTGCAGGCTGGGGCAGGTTACCAGCACCGACACCGGCTTGTTAATGCGCTCGCCTGTGGCCAGCGACTCATCAATCATCGCATCAATGATGGCTCCGTCATGGCTGGTAAAGTGCACTGTTGCTTCCGGTCGTTTTAAAAACTGGCCCTGCACGTCTTTAAAGGCAAAATTAGCGTTTACATTCCGGGCACTGGCTTTGCTGAAAACTAGAAAAGCTCCGGCTAAATCGGCACCTATGGCCAGGGCGCCAAAATAAATGCTGCCCAGATGGTTTTTAGTGCGCCAGCTGTGTGGCATGGTAACTTCCAGCGTTGTGCTGTCCATACGGATAATTTTAGGCTTACAAAAGCCAATCAGCGGTATATAGCGCCAGGCAAAAAAGCGTAAGCCCCAGTTGGCTTTGGTTAAAGCAGAAAACATAATAGGTCCGTCAGTGTAAATGGTTAACAAATCGAAGCTTAACACTGGTCAGACCAAAAGCAAGTGTTGTGATGTTAGTGTAATTGGCACTAAAGGGTATGGCCGCTTTTCCGGTATAGTCGGCATTATTTAACAAAACAGGAAACCAATATGCAAACACTGGGTGCAGTGACACTGGTGCGTAGCATTGCCGAACAGCGCTGTCCTGTTACGCTGGCTTCGGCCCTGGTCGATTGGCTGAGCTACGATGGCCTTGGAGTGGATCAGGCGCAGCGGGCTGCAAAGCTACAGGAGGCGTTGACTACTAACCCCAAGCATAGTGCCGCCATAGCACAAGTGCTGTTTAGCTGGTTAAGTGAAGTCAATATCTATCCGGCGCTGGTAAGTTCCGGTTTGTTTTCCCGCCGCGGTTTTTTACGGGAAATGGCCTCACGGCTGTATGAAAGGATAAACCCGGCACCACGTGATCAACACGACTTTAAAGATATGCTGGTGCAGATGTTTAACGGCAAAGATCAGCCGGTTTGGTTGGCTGATGCCAGCAGCGAAGCTGTTCAGGGCTGTTTTGCCGCCTTGTGTGCCAATGCCGACGCCGGTTTGCTGCAAAAAATGCGTGGCCATTTTCAGGAAGAATGTTTGTATGCGCTGGAAATGCTGGGCATTTGGGTGGCAGCAGAGGAAATTGAGCCGGATTTAATGCGGCTGGACCGGCGCTTAAGCAGTCTCGACTCGCCATTTATTGCGTTAAGCCGCGAAATGAACCTGTTTGTGCAAAGTGGCCGCGACAAACTGCATGATCCTGATTTGCCATTGCTGGATACTGCCCATCTGGATGTGATGATTGAACAATCACGCGATCAGCTGGAGCGGTTGCGCCGGCGTGGTGCCGGTGTGGGGAGTTCGGTATCGGTAGCGCATTTGCTGGAACGATTAGAGCAAACGCTGGATCGCATAGTGTTGCTGGTTGACCTGTTGCAAGCTGATACGCCTGCGCAAGGCAGTAAATTATTCAGCTTATTCAGCCTGTTGGCGCAGGCCAGTACCGAGCAAAATAGTATCGGTGCCTTGTGGCGCAGCAGTACCCAAATGCTGTCAAAAAGTATTACCGTAAATAAAAGCGGCCACGGTGAGCACTACATTGCCCGCGATAAAAGCAGCTTTTTTGCCCTGATGCGCTCGGCGGCGGGGGCCGGCGTTATTATTGCGCTGATGGCATTGCTTAAAATTTATATACAACAGCAAAATTTTAGCCCGTTTTATACCGCGGTACTGGCCAGCCTGAATTATGGCCTGGGCTTTGTGCTTATTCATATGCTGCACTTCGTCATTGCCACTAAGCAACCGGCAATGACAGCCGCCAGTTTTGCCCAGGAGGTTGAGCGTGGCGAAAATGGCCGGGCAGTGAATAAAAAGCTGGCGGCACTGCTGATAGACGTAAACCGGTCGCAGTGGGCGGCAGTGTGGGGCAATGTTAGCGTCGCCATTATGCTGGCTTGCACTATCGCTTTGGTAGTGAGACTGGCAACCGGCTCGGCGTTACTGACACCCGATATAGTGGCGTATCAGTTAAAGGCTGTGTCGCCGGTTAGCGGGCTGGCATTATTTTATGCCGCTATCGCCGGCTTGTGGTTGTTTTGCTCGGGCATCATCGCCGGCTTTTTTGACAACCGGGCAAATTGTCTGGAGTTGCGCCTGCGTTTGTATCAGCACCCGTTGCTGAAAAAGTTACTGCCAGATGCTGCCAGACAAAAATTTGCTGACTACCTGCATAATAACTACGGTGCTCTGGCGGGTAATTTTCTGTTTGGCGTGCTGTTAGGCATGACCGGCTATGTTGGCTATTTAAGTGGCTTGCCACTGGATATCCGCCATGTGGCATTTTCGTCGGCTAATCTGGGCTACAGCGCGGTAAGTGGTGAGATTGGCATACTGAGCTTTTTAGTCAATTTGCTGTTTGTATTACTCATTGGTTTTGTAAACTTGTGGGTAAGCTTTACGCTGGCCCTGACCGTGGCTTTGCGCGCCCGTGGTACCAGTATCAGCAAGTTACCTTTGCTATTAAAAAGCCTGTGGGAGCATGCAAAACAGCAGCCGCTTAACCTGTTTTTTCCGGTCAATGCCATCAAGCAAACCGTAGCCGAGGCTACCAAGGCTGCCGAGCCTAAAGCCAGCGTAAATGTGGAAATAAAAGCTGACACGGCAGCTACGCAGGATAAGTAGCGCTGCCGTCTGTCTGCTATCAGGCGGCCTGTGTTAAAATGGCCGCCTTTAACAGGTATTCCGGAGACGTTAGTGTCAGCATTAGCCAGTTTATATCCGCAGCCGTTATGGCAGTGGTTCGCGCAAATTTGTGCCATTCCTCATCCTTCTAAGCACGAACAAGCATTAAGCCAACATATCCAAACCTGGGCCCGCGATAAAGGTTTAAGCGTGCTGGAAGACAAAGTTGGTAACCTGATCATTAAAAAGCCTGCAACAGCGGGTTTGGAAAACCGTAAAACGGTAGTGATCCAGGCACACCTGGATATGGTGCCGCAGAAAAACGCTGACAAACAGCATGACTTTACCACCGACCCTATCGACGCCTATGTCGATGGCGACTGGGTTAAAGCCAAGGGCACTACCTTAGGTGCCGACAACGGCATTGGTATGGCTTCTGCGCTGGCTATTTTAGGCAGCGACGATATTAAACACGGCCCGTTGGAAGTACTGCTAACGGTAGACGAAGAAGCGGGCATGACCGGTGCCTTTGGCGTCGAGCCGGGTATGTTGGATGCCGAAATATTAATTAACACCGATTCCGAACAGGAAGGTGAAATTTATATGGGATGTGCCGGTGGCGTTGATGCGGAATTTACCCTACCCGCGCAGTGGCAGGCGCCGGCAAACGGCGTAACGGCATTTACCTTAAGCTTAACTGGTTTAAAAGGCGGCCACTCCGGTGTAAATATCCATCTGGGCCGTGGTAATGCCAATAAATTGCTGGCACGCTTTTTAGCCGACAACGCAACGGTGTTAGACCTGGCAATAGCTGGCTTTAACGGCGGCTCTTTGCGTAATGCTATACCGCGTGAAGCCAGTGTTACTTTAACGCTACCAGCGGCAAAACTGGCGCAGCTGCAGCAGGCGGTTGCTGAGTATCAGGCGCTGTTGCAGTTTGAACTGGCGGCAGTAGAACCGGCATTAAAGCTAAGCCTGAACGAAACCACAATACCGGCACAGGTGCTTAGCGCCAAAGCACAAAGTACACTTATTAACCTGTTAAATGTCTGCCAGAATGGCGTAATGCGCATGAGCGACGAAGTTGCCGGTGTAACCGAAACCTCGTTAAATATGGGTGTGATTACCACTACAGATCACAGTGTGCAGGTGTTGTGCTTAATCCGTTCGTTAATTGACAGCGGCCGCGAGCAGGTTGAAAGCATGCTAAGTTCGCTGGCGCAGTTAGCGGGCGCAGAAGTGAAGTTCAGCGGGGCTTATCCCGGCTGGAAGCCCAACCCGGATTCGCCGGTTATGGCGATAGTACGTGATACCTATCAGGATATTTATCATAAAGAGCCGGTGATTATGGTTATTCACGCCGGCCTGGAGTGTGGCCTGTTTAAAAAGCCTTACCCGGATATGGATATGGTGTCTATCGGCCCGACTATTCGTTTTCCGCACGGCCCGGATGAAATGGTTAATATCACCACCGTAGGCCAGTACTGGGAACTGTTATTAGCAGTGCTGGAACGGATCCCTGAACGCGGTTAAGCACCGGCGTTGATACAAGCCCCTGTTCAGGGGCTTTTTTCTGCCTGTTATCTGGCAAAGAAAGCTGTTGTAGTTTTAGGTATGCCGCTGTACATTTGGCACATTAAATTTACAAAATGCAGCCATTGCCGCCTGGTTAGAATGCTGCCTTTCGTTACCCTTTTTAAGGATACTTCTATTGAACCGCAGGTACTTACCGTTTTTGCTGCTGAGTTGTTGCGTACAGTCACAAGCCTTTGTCGAAAAAGAAGATGGTGCGGCTATAGGTAATGGCGGTATCCCGTGGGAGCTGTTTGTCGATCGCGGTAAATTACTGGGTTGTATTTACGACAGCCGGTTTTATTCGCTGGGTTCTATTTTGCTGCTGGAAGCCTTGCCGCGTAAGTGTGAGCTGGCGTCAGACCGCACCGGTATGTGGTCGCAACTGTCCGAAGCCGAAATGCAGCTGTTTAAAGAAAACATTGAGACGCAGCAAAAGCTTGAGCGCGAGTCGACCTATATTGGCAAGGATCCGATTAATGAAGATGAAGCCCGGGTAATAAAGTATCTACGCCGGGCCAAAGCCTTTGCCGATAAACAAAAGGGTTAGCGCAGTATGTAATCCAGCGCGGCTGTTACGGCGGCAACCTGGGCCAGAATGCATTGCTCTGGCGTGGCACTTGGGCTGTCCGGATATACTTCAGTGGTGCTAACCAGCGCTGCCTCAGTTACGCTGGCGCATAAACCCAGGCTGGCTTTGGCATAGTTTATTACACCAAATTGTTCAATGTTTTCGCCGATAAGCTGGCCGTTTTCATCAGCCTCGGCAATATGGGTTATCTTAGCCACTCGGTCGATAATGGCTTTTTGTAGTGCCGGACAAGGGTGTTCGGCATCGTCTACCAGATAAAAGCCGTCCGGTATATTCCAGTTGTTGTTTATCGTGCCATCGCGCGCCGCCTTGGCCGGGCGAAACTCGCTGTTATCCGAGTCGGTAGTTTCGTGCAGATCAATATGCAGCGCAAAATGTACATTCAGGCCGGCCAGATATTGCCTTACCAGTTGGGCTTCAGCGGCTTTGCCGTCGGCGCTAAAGCTGCGGTTCGGATCTATTGCTTCCGGGTTCCAGCGGTTAATGGTTTCATAACCCCAGGGGCTGATGCAGGGCAGCACCAAAACATTCAGTTTGTCACTGTAGGCGGCAGCCTCGGTTTGTAAAAAACGCAGTGCACCATGCACACCGCTGGTTTCGTAGCCATGCACACCGCCGGTTACCAAAACAGTTGGCTTATCGCTTTGCCAGTTGCGGCTTTTTACGGCAAACAGCGGGTAGCATTTACCGCACACCGCCTGATAATCCAGCTCGCCGTATTGCTCAAGATCAAAGTCGTGCTGCAGCGCTGTAATGGCCGGTAGTACGTCGTCGAAAAAGCTGCGTTTAATCTGTTGCTCGCCAAGCCACTGGGCGATTTCTGTCTGGCCCCAACGTTGACCCACAGTGCCGATATGATAGATAGTGTTCATGCTGTCACCCTGTATTTATAACCGCTGTCAGCGGCGTAAAATGTGGTGTGACTATAGCATTACAGCGTTTTAGCGGCTATGGCGTATGCCTTATTGGTCAGTGTTTTCAGCGACTGGCTGATGGGTGCCCGCCATCATTCTTGGTGCGCCCGATTCGGTGCGGCTTACTAAACGGCCCTGGGTTAAAATAGACACCCAATGGCCATCTTTGTGTTTCATCCGGCAATGCAATTTGTAGTGCTCCAGCTCGCCGGCAAAATGGCGCTGTAGCAGTTGCTCTGCCTTAATTCTGTCTTCAGGGTGCACCAGTTGTACCCAGGTATCAAAATGCAGTGGCAGCAGCTCATATAGTGCATAACCGAGCTGTTGTGCCCAACGTTCATTAAAAATAACGTCGCCGGTTTGCACATTCCACTCCCAGGTTGCCAACAGTGAGGTATCGATAATACTTTGCAGCCGCTTAATGGTATTGTCGGCTGCTTGCAGCTCCAGTTGTTTACGTTGCTGGGCAAGCTGACTAAAACGTGTAGCAATTTCTGTCTCAGCCAGTGCGGCTAAGTCTTGCAACAAGGTGAGTTGCAGCGCATTTAGCTCGCGCGGTATGTCATCAATAATGCACAGGGTGCCAAGCGGAAAGCCCTGCGGTGAATGCAGCGGTATACCGGCATACAAGCGGATTGCCGGTGCGCCGGTTACCAGGGGGTTATCGGCAAAGCGTTGGTCCAGGCTGGCGTCGGGCACATAGAGAATATCGTCATTAAAAATGGCGTGGGCACAAAAAGAGACATCACGCGGGGTTTCTTTTAGTGCTGTACCCTGGCGCGATTTAAACCACTGTTTTTGCTCATCAATCAAAGTAAACAGCGAAATTTTGCAACCAAATAACGCCTGCGCCAAGCGGGTAAAACGGTCAAAACCTTCATCAGCCAGGTTATTAAGTAAGCCAGAGCTGGTTAACGCCTGCAAGCGTTCAGTTTCGTTGTGTGGTTGTGGCGGTAGTTGCATCTGCTATAAAGCCCCGTAGCGAATACGCAAACCCAGAGTGTAGCTAAAGTGGATTTTAAATGCGTAGTGTCAGTGAAAAATAGCGGCTAATTGCGTATTTTCGACTGACTTAAACGCAATAGCATCACTGTTAAAATCAGTAGCAGCGCCATAAACGGATCAACAGAACCGCCAGAGGACTTAGGTGCTGCAGTGTTGTTGGGGGGTGGGGCTGTGTCCTTCACTGTTATCGTAAGTGTTGCAGTGTCGGATGTGTCGCCATGCAGGTTTTTGGCAATGTAGTTAATTGTCACTGTGCCAACAAAGTTAGCCGTTGGTGTAAATTCGAAAGCGCCGGTAGTTGCATTGTAGCCAAAGGTACCATTTTGGATATCTGAAGCGTTTAATACTTCATAGGTAATCTCTGCTCCGTAGCCATTACCATTGAGTGTGCCGACAGCTTTATTACCCTTAATTACATCAATACTAATATTGGCGGCGGTCGGTTTTTGGATAACCGCCAATTTGAAAATTACAGTACCAATATTAGATGTTAGGCCTAAGCCGCTGGTGGCTTTGTAGGTAAATGACAGCTGCGCAACACTGTGGTTTGGATCGAATATAAATTCAAAATCGCCGTTTTCTGCAATATGTACGATACCTTCTTGCGGCCAGTCTACCCCGCTAAACTTTACCGGCATACCGAACTGGTCAAAAGACGACATTAATTTACCGTGAAATGTGCTGCCATTTTCACCATCATACAGCGCATTCGGAACCACAAAGTCTGGCAATTGGACAAACTGCACATCGCCTGGGCGAAGGGCGCCCAGACAGCGCACATTATCTTCTGTTGCGTAGCAATTACTTGTGGCAACATTGAATGAGGTGTTGCTGCTGACCAATTTCTCTGTGATAGCATCGACCTGAGTTTTGCTGTCAAATTGTGTCGCAGCATTAATCTGTACATTAATATCGCAGACAAACTCAAATGCAGATGTTTCGTTACAAGTTACGCCCTCACCCAAGATATTGCTGTAGTCTGATTCAACATCTTCTGGCTTGCTGTGCTGCAAAAAGCGGGCGTTGGGGTATAGCGTATCTGACCATGGCACCAACAGGCTATCTGCTGCCTCTGCCTGGCTGTTGATATAGTCGTGAAATCCGGTAGTATTCAACTGCGCAATCCGTTCTCGCACCGCTTCAAATTCAACCTCGCTATCATTGCGCAGTGCACTGAATAGCTCCGCCAACAGAACCGACTGAGTGTCGATTAAGTAATTCAGAATAATAGAACCAAATGGATATATCATTGAATTGGCATAGGTTGCGTTAACGGTATCGCGCGCTGTTGGTAGCGGACTTGCCCCGGTTAACGGATAAATTACTGACTGCAATACCTGAATACCCTGGTATTGCATGCCACCAGCCACCACATTGGCAATACCTTCATCAAACCAGGTGAGCCGTTCGTGGGCATACATGTCAGTTTGTCCCCAGAACCCCGGCACTAAATAGCGTGCGGTCAAATAATGTCCGTATTCATGACGAACCAGCTCGTCCAGTGTTAATGACGACTCCCACGGCTGGCGGTCGTACGTGAACATAGAACCCCATGGCTCAATGTAGATACCGCCATTATTGACAGCTAAATTGAAGAGATAGGGTTGAAATGTACGGTAGTTAGTTGGTGAGTCATACACATACAGCTGAGCTACTTCGTTAGGATCATCCGTTACAGCGCTAGTTTGGCCGGTTAAATTGAAGAAGCTGGATTTAACTTCATTTAATTGATAAACCAACTGATTTACACGATCACGTGACAATGGCGTATGCACCAGCAGTTTACCGCCGTCATACTCATAGGTATGCGGAAAGGCTTTGTTCATTACTTCATTACGTAATTCTGCGCCATCACAGAGGTTTAGTGTAAAGGTTGCGCACAATTGCGGCGCATAATAGTTAACCTGCGATACGATGCTGAACCACATATCATCCAGCCGCTGTACAGTCTCCAGCACGATATTGAGTTGAGCAGTTGTGATGTCAAACATAGATTCGTATGCGAGCAGTTGAGCCAGGCTGCTAGCAGCAAGAGTAGCATTATCTGTATCCAGGGTGCGGAAATGCGCGTCTGTGGCAATATATTGTAATACGGAAGGCAAACCTGCTGACGCCACTATGTAAGGCTCGTAGGTGTCCCGGTGATTATTTATGGTGCGGGACAACCCGGCAATGCTACTAAATACCACCCACTTATATTCGTAGCCGTGTTCACCAGTAAGCATCAAACCATCTATCTGTTGCAATGTGCGATACAGATAGTCATGGTACAACCACATCCGTTCAGTGCCATCAAGGTACGAAATGACTTCTGATACATTCCAATAATGTGCCGCATCTGAGTATGCTGATAACGAAACCTTGGCAAAAAATGCGGTAATAGCAGTGTGTTCCGCTGCACGCATCAGCTCTGTGACCGGGAATGAAGCGGGAGTATAAAACGCATGGTAATGATAACTACGAATGTAGTTGGTTAAGCGGCGTATATCCTCTTTCAGTGGGTTATAGTTGTTGGATGCAGTGACAATGGCTGCGGCCACCAATTCATACCGCTGCTCTGAGTACACCGGCAGACCAGCACCACCGTTGCCATATAAATGATCAATGCACCGGGTTTCATTTGATATTAAGTAATTAACTACAGCGCTATCAGCAAGTTCTGCCAGTTCTTGCGCAGTACAGGCGGCGGTATTGTTGCTGCTTGCCGATGATGCTTCTAATGCGGCAACTGATGGCGTGCGCGACGGCTTATGGTGAATTATACCTATCGGCTCAACGCCACGAATGTGGAATTTTCCTGCAGTACTTTGTTTGGTTAGGTGTGGTGCAAATGTTGTTGCTTCGATACTTAAACTTAGCAAGCTTACTAAAGCAAGCGGCGTTATTAATGAAAATTTCATGATTTCCCTATACAAAACAACAAAGATGCACAAATTAAAAACAAGCTGGACTTTAGCGATAATGGCAACTAGTTGCAACAACTTAAATTCAGACTATTTGCAGAGCTTGTGCAGGGGAAACCAGTTTGTGCGGGCTAAACGCGTCGTAGCAAAACATTGTTTTGCGCGAGTTGAACGCGCAGCAGCTTTAGCTGCAAGAGGGAATAGTCCGCTGAGGGTTAGCATGAAAGTGAAGCTTGAAATGGTGGCCCCAGCTGGACTCGAACCAGCGACCGATCGATTATGAGTCGAGCGCTCTAACCAACTGAGCTATGGGGCCATATAAAAACTAAATTTGAGTGCAGTGTTAACACGTCCATGATGATCGGCACTCAGCTCGGCCATCCACGGCCTCGCGTTCATCATTTTCGAAGAGATGTTAAATCACTTCTCATCACCTGTGGTGACCACTCTTCACCTAAGCTATGGGGCCATCATAGGTGAAGCGGCAGGCAGTATAAAAACTTTTATTGGCTTTGTCATCCGCCAAGGTGACCTAACTGCGGTTAATTGCTGCTTTTTTAAACGTAATGCAGCAGAAATAATAAAGGCGCCGTATTGGCGCCCTTATTTGCAGAGTGGCTAACGTCGCCGCTTACTCGTCTAAGAAGCTTTTTAACACTTCTGACCGTGACGGGTGGCGCAATTTGCGCAGCGCTTTAGCTTCAATCTGACGAATACGCTCACGCGTTACGTCAAACTGTTTGCCAACTTCTTCCAGCGTGTGGTCGGTGTTCATGTCGATACCGAAACGCATCCGCAGTACTTTGGCTTCGCGGGCGGTTAAGCCAGCCAGTACTTCGTTAGTCGCGTTTTTCAGGCTTTCCATGGTGGCGGAATCCAGCGGTGATTCACCACTGCTGTCTTCGATAAAGTCGCCCAGATGCGAATCTTCATCATCACCAATCGGCGTTTCCATTGAAATCGGCTCTTTAGCGATTTTCAGCACCTTACGGATTTTATCTTCCGGCATTTGCATGCGTTCTGATAGTTCTTCCGGTGATGGCTCGCGGCCCATTTCCTGCAACATCTGCCGTGAAATACGGTTCAGTTTGTTGATGGTTTCAATCATATGCACCGGAATACGGATGGTGCGCGCCTGATCCGCGATTGAGCGGGTAATGGCCTGACGGATCCACCAGGTGGCGTAAGTTGAAAACTTATAGCCACGGCGGTATTCGAACTTATCTACCGCTTTCATCAGACCGATATTGCCTTCCTGAATTAAATCAAGGAATTGCAAACCACGGTTGGTGTATTTTTTCGCGATAGAAATTACCAGACGTAAGTTGGCTTCAACCATTTCTTTTTTCGCGCGGCGGGCTTTAGCTTCGCCGATCGACATACGACGGTTAATATCTTTAATTTTAAAGATGCTTAAGCCGGTTTCTTCTTCAACTTTTTTCAGTTTTTCAATGCTGCGGACCAGCTCTTCTTTATGCTCGTCCAGCTTAGCGGAGTAGGGCTTATTGCCAGCTATTTCAGCATCTAACCAGGCGGTTGACGTTTCAAAACCGGTAAAGGCTTTAACGAAGTTTTTCTTCGGCATCTTGGCGTATTCAACGCAGTGTTTCATCACAATGCGCTCTTGCACCCGCACCCGGTCCATCATTTCGCGCATGTTTTTAACCAGGCGATCGAATTGCTTAGGTACCAGGCGGAAGCAGCGGAATACTTCGCTTAATTTTTCGATTTCAGCTTTAGTGGTGGCGTGTTCACGGCCATTTTGCACGATAGAGTTACGGGTAACATCGTACTGGGTACGCAGTTCGCCAAATTTTTCGCGTGCAACTTCAGGATCCGGGCCGCTGTCGCCGTCGTCAGAGTCGGCATCATCGTCATCGTCGTCGCTATCGTCATCGTCGTCCAGTTGGTCTTCCGGTACTTCCGAGCCGATATGGCTGCCAGCGATAGGTGCTTCGTCAACGTCGTTCGGATCGATAAAGGCGGTAACAATGTCACTTAAGCGAATTTCTTCGGCTTCGTACTTGTCCCATTGCTCTAACAGGTAAGTAATAGCTTCCGGATATTCGGCAACTGAGCTTTGTACAGTATTAATGCCGTCTTCAATCCGTTTGGCGATGTCTATTTCGCCTTCACGGGTTAAAAGTTCAACTGTACCCATTTCCCGCATGTACATCCGTACCGGATCGGTAGTGCGGCCCAGCTCTTTATCCACGCTAACCAGCGCCTGCGCCGCTTCTTCAACCGCGTCTTCATCGGTGGTGGCATCGGTCATGATCAGATCATCGGCGTCGGGTGCGGTTTCAAACACCTGAATACCCATGTCGTTGATCATGCGGATAATGTCTTCTATCTGATCAGAATCGATAATGTCTTGTGGCAGGTGATCGTTCACCTCCGCAAAGGTAAGGTAGCCTTGCTCTTTACCTTTGATGATCAGGAGTTTTAACTGCGACTGAGGATTTTGC